>NZ_CP135438.1:600000-1200000 GCF_032341995.1 Domibacillus sp. DTU_2020_1001157_1_SI_ALB_TIR_016 | reverse complement strand
TCCACTTCAAATGTACCTTCTCCTACTACTGTTATGTTCGGCATCATTTTACCTCCTTTAATCAGCGTTTTAAAAAAGTCTGCACTTCGTCTATGTTCTCATAAGTTCATTATCCCCAATAAACGCGTCTCTTAAAAATAAAAACACCTTTCAGCTGCTTTTTAGGTATACTACGATACCCGTTTTCAACTGAAAGGTTTTATTTTCTTGATTAAAGAAGTGCTTTGTTCTGCAGATTATATTTAAACAAGATCTCCAGCTGCAGTCATGGAACCCTTTTGAAGACTATCGGAAAATACACTGTAGGCAATTACTTTATTTTTATATTGCTTCACTACATCAACATGATCCTCATAGCGGTAGACAAATAACCGGACATCTTTGCGTCCTCTTTTCGTATCCACTACAAACGGAATCCCGCCGTTTTCCGGTTGCAAAAACAAAGATTCATTCCCCGGAAAAATATAATATTTTTTTAAAACAGACGCTTCATTAAATTGTTGAATCACCTGTGCTTTTTCTTCGCCTTCTAAGCGTGTCCCATCAAACGTAATGGCCGTGTTTTCTTCACTGAGTTTGGCATGCATCTCATACTTGCGGATAAGCCGTTCTACTGCGCCGGTTGGAAGGCATGTTACTAATATTTTAAACAGACCGAAGACCACTGTTAAAAGCAGAGCAGTCGTTGACATCTTCATCATCTCCATTTTTAGTTTAAACATAAAGGTGTCTTTTATTCTCTGTTTACTATCATACTAGATTTCTCGAAAAAAGAACCAGCCAATTTATCTCTTTTTAGACCATCCAATTTGAAGGAATAATGGACTTGCTTATGTTTAAGGCAGAGATTGAATTGCCTTTAAGGCTTCCGCAAACCGTCCAATTCCCTTCCGGATGGCTTCGGGTTCTTCCCGCCCGAATGTGAATCGGACATACCCTGTTTTTGAACCCATAATACTGCCCGGCACAAAAGCGACGCCTCTTTTCATAGACTCATTTAACAGCCCATATTCATCAACTTCTTCTTTTAGTTTGCACCATAGGTGGATACCGCCTTGCGGCACGAAAAATTCAACCTGGTCTCCTAGAATATTTGTTAGACTTGAGGTTATTTCATTTCTTTGTGCTTCTAATTTCCCTCTCAGCATAGCAATATGATCGTGAAACTGCTCTGACCCTAGAAATTCTTTCGCCACCCATTGCGGAAAAATACTGTGGCCAAAATCAACCTGCTGTTTGGCATCAGCGAGCCGCTGAATAACCGTGCTTGGGCCAATCACCCAGCCGATCCGCAGCCCTGACGCGACAATTTTGGATAATGAACTTACATACAGCACATTTCCGTTCTCATCCATTGATTTCAGTGTCGGATGTACTTCTCCACTAAAAGACGTTAAGCTGTACGGATCATCTTCAATAATCGGAATACCAAATTCGGCTGACAGCTCCAGCACTTTCCGTCGTCTTGCCTGAGACAGAACTGTCCCGCTCGGATTTTGGTGGTCTGGGTTCAAGAAAACCATCCGGATCTTATGCTTTTTATGAACATCCACTAAATCTTGAGGATTCATGCCTTGTTCATCGACAGGCAGACGAAACGTCTTTAAGCCGGCAGACTGAAAAATTGGTAGAGAATAGCAATAAGAAGGATCTTCTATCGCCACGGCATCTCCGGGCTTTAGCAGGCATTGGATAATCAAATGGAGAGCCTGCTGGGCACCTGAAGTAATCAAAACAGAGGCTGGGTCCGCCTTAATCCTTTTGTATTCCTCAACATGAGAACAGATGGCTTCCCTTAAGGATTCGTTTCCTTGCGGATGATCATAACCAAGGTAACCAGTAAAAAGCTGGCGGGAAAGAATCTCTTGAAATTCGGTATTCGGAAATAGCGCCGCGGTGAGTTCACCGCTGGCCAGATTAATCAAATCGTTTTTGTATGTTTCTGTGCGAATACGCTGAACCATAGGGAGATTCGGTAAAAAAGAACCGTCCTCTACATAGCGACCCCAGTTCGGGACCCGCTTGTGGGCGATCCCCCAGATGTTTGTACTGACTCTTGTGCCGCTTCCCTTTTTTCGTTCAACCACGCCCAAAGACTGTAATTCTTCATAAGCCGCCACAACGGTACTTCTATTCACTTGCAGCTCACTGGCCAAGGTACGCTCGGAGGGCAACAGGCTGTCAGCTGAAAACGTGCCTTCGGAAATTCCCTGTTCTATGTAATCTGCAATCTGCTTGTAGATCGGTTTTTTGTCCGTTCGGTCCGGTCTCCAGTCCATATACATTCCCTTCTTCCCTGATGTCCTTTTTCATTATTTACATAAAAAAGCAACAATCAAAACCTTTTTATCACTAATGTTATTTTAAACTCCAAGCCATGTAACCATCCACTTTTATCATTTTTCACCCCTCCACTTTATGTCCTTTTGTATGTAAATAACAGGCTCTGTTACATAATCACCTTGATTGCTTAGCAAAAGAAAAAGGACCTTGTAAGGTCCTTTAGCTGTTCCTTGTTGAACTGAACACCCTCCTTAGTTGAAGAATGTACCCAAAAACAAAGTTACAAAATTCCATAAATTGAGATGGTCATCCATAAATAGAATCATCCAACTTACTTTTCATAATCCTTTATCGCTTGATTAAGACAGATAAGTCACCCTCGAACACTTTTTCTTCTTTATGGTTATAGGTAGATAACAATACGGTAAGGATACCCGTTTCCTTTTTTGCTGCCTGCTTATCTATAACTTCAACAATGGTATGTAATTCATCTCCAGGATAAACGGGTTTTACAAATTTAATGTTATTCATCCGTGTTCCAGCAATAACATCCTCACCGTAGAATCCTTCTTCAACCCAAAGCTTAAATGAAATGGCCAGCGTATGTATACCGGAAGCAATAATTCCATTAAACCTTCCCTGATCTGCTTTTTCCTCGTCCACATGCATATATTGGGGATCAAATTCACCTGCAAACCTCATAATATCCTCTTTTGTTAATTTGAATGATTTCGTTTGGAACACCTGTCCAAGTGTAAACTCATCTAACTTCATTTCTGCACCTCTCTTTTGTAATAGTTATACTCGTTTATATCAGCGCTACATACTTAACGAGGGAAAATAACTTCTAAGCTTTCTTTTAATATACTACCTGTTTATTTTAGAAAAATCGGGATAGAAAGCCAAACAAAAAAGAAAAGCCTATAAAACTGGCTTTTCCATCACTGTATCACAATAAAGTCGGTTAAAACAAAACACTTTCTAACCGTAAGATCTACTTCCGCTTTTTCTTAGGTTCATCAAGTTCAACAAATTGAGGATAGAAATGATATAAAATTAACCCTGAGAATCCAAGGATAACAAGGGTAATGATCCAGCTGCCAATTGAATTTTCTTGGATGACTGCTGTGCTCAAAGCTAATGCTACAACGCCAAAACCTGCCAGTACGCCCTGTTTTGCGTACATAAATAGCAATAGAATAAAGGCGCTAATCCTTTCTAATGCCCCTCCTGTGTTACATTCCTTAAAAAATTGAATCATAAATAGGACAAGATTCCATGAAATTAAAATCGTGATTCCTGCTGCAAAAATTAAATCATATAAACCAGCAAACATATTAATCTCCTTACCATGTCTGTGTTCACTAACACATTTAGTGTTCTTTGCGTTACGGTGAATGCAAAACCTAAATGGCTTAAACGAATCGTCAAAACCCTTTTTAACAACTTTATTACCCTGTCACTGTTCACTTTAAACGAGTCTACTTTTTAACTCTTGGACTGTACGCACAATATCTATCTTACACCAGCTTCAGCAAAATAACACCAGCCAGGATTGATAAGATGGAAAAAACCTTCCTTTTGCTCCGCGATTCTCCAAATACGAAAATACCAAGTAATGTGGTACTTACAATCGTCAGCCCAGCCCAAACCGCAAAGACAACGCCTACCTCTAAATATCGGGTAGATAGTGACACAAAATAAATGCAGGTAATAAACAGCCCAAAAGCACCGATTGTCGGCTTGATTACTTTAAAGCCATTTGACATCTTTACACATAACTGGCCTGAAACACCCAATAAAATGCTTAGGCCTAAAAATACATACCCCATTATAAACGTTCCCCTTCCAGTGATGATTTTGTTCCAGGCTTCGTATTGATAGCCACGGCACCTACGACAATTAAACCAATGCCAAGTAACTTAACCGCGGATATACTCTCATGAAACAAGAGAATTCCCAGAAGAGTAACTAAAGCTGTTCCAGTT
Organism: Domibacillus sp. DTU_2020_1001157_1_SI_ALB_TIR_016; assembly: GCF_032341995.1. Lineage (NCBI taxonomy): Bacteria > Bacillati > Bacillota > Bacilli > Caryophanales > Bacillaceae > Domibacillus > Domibacillus sp. DTU_2020_1001157_1_SI_ALB_TIR_016. The sequence continues at coordinate 1,195,729 of NZ_CP135438.1, read as the reverse complement.
CCTGCGAAAACAGCATTCACAATCCCTACTTCGCGATTTGCCGTGATGAAAATATAAATCGCAATAGATGAACAATAAAATAAAATTGCCAAAACCGTTGGCACAAAAACAGTGAATCCATCCGCGAGGTTAAGAAAAGTAACCCCAATAACTTCAAATAGGATAGAAAGGAGTAATAAGCTATAATAAGCCATATATAAAAGCCCCATTTCAAGGAAGTGTATGTAGTTGAATAATCTTAAATCAATTGAATACTTTGTTGCTGTGGCAGAATATGGCACGTTGACCAAGGCAGCCCATCATCTTCACGTTACGCAGCCTGCTTTAAGCAAACAAATAAAGTTATGTGAGAACGAAATTGGATATAAGCTGTTTGAACGCTCTCATCAAGGGATGAAGCTTACAGACAAAGGAAGGAACCTGTATGAGGATGTTTCTCCCTTGTTGCTTGCTCTGAAAAATAAAATGAAGGAACACAGTGTAATCAAAAACATCCGCTTCGGCGTCTCTCCTTTTCTGGCTACCTATTACCTTCCTGAGTTAGAAGCAGAACAGAAGATTAAAATAGATTTTACGGTCACACGGGAAGAATGCGGAGAATTTCTTCCCATGCTTGAATCAGGGAAAATCGATGCTGCTATTGTGCAGGAATACGCTTCCTACCCAGGCCTTTTTTCAAAATTTCTTTACGAGGAAGAATTTCAGGCTGTAGTGCCTAAAGGGCATCCTTTAACCGAAAAACGAGCTGTACATATAAAAGATTGCCTGAATTATCCTCAGGTTTTGCCGCCAGAAGATAGCCAGTTGTATCGTAATATTCAGTCATTCATAAAAGAAAAGAAAATCGACCCAGTGAAAATTGTTTGTATGCCCTATCACACTATTATTGATTATGTGATGAAAGGATATGGGATCACCTACCTTCCTGCGCTTATGATTGAACATCTGTCTTACAAAAATCTGCAGTTTATTCGATTAGAAAACAAAGAGCTGATCAGAAAACTATATCTTTTTGCAAATAGCCGACACGTTTTTGATATAGTCTGGCAGCAGTTACAGAAAGAACATTCTTTGTAGTTATTTTAGCGGCTTTAAGCCATCAGAAAAATTGACCAATGGATATAAGGGTATAACTCTAGGTTATATCTTTATGGCCATGCCTTCTTAAAATTGATTATTCGATGGAAAAGTTCTAAAGGTCCTTATTCATCTGTTTAACTGAAAACCAGAGTGATTTTAAAATATAAAATACCCTCTCTTGGCACTAGGTAATAATATGAGATAATATGATATAATACAGTGATTATGATTGCATTTAGGAGGCAAATATGGACGATTTATTAAAATTAAAAGATAAAACGATTGTTATTATGGGCGTAGCAAATGAGCGTAGCATTGCTTGGGGAGTAGCAAAATCCCTTCACAGAGCAGGCGCAAAACTTATTTTTACATACCGGAAAGAACGTTCACTTCAGAAACTAGAAAAGGCTTTAGCTGCTACTAGCATCGAAGCGGAATTGATTGTTCCATGTGATATCAACAGTGACGAAAGCATTCAAGCTGCTTTTTCCCGCATCGGAGAAAAAACAGGTATCATTCATGGTGTTGTTCATTCCATCGCTTTTGCACATGCAGAAGATCTTAAAGGCGCGTTCATCGACACGTCCCGCGACGGCTTTGCGTTCGCGCAGGATACAAGCGCTTATTCCCTAATCGCAGTAGCGAAAGCAGCAAAACCTTTTATGACAGAAGGCGGCTCTATTATCGCGATGAGTTACCTTGGTGCTGAACGTGTGGTTCCAGGCTACAATGTAATGGGTATCGCTAAAGCATCACTTGAAGCTTCTGTTAGATATTTAGCGGAAGATTTAGGTGCAAGTGATATTCGAGTAAATGCTATTTCGGCTGGCGCTGTTCGCACTTTAGCGGCAAAAGGCATCCCATCTTTTAACGAGATTCTTCATCAAATCGAAGAAAAGGCACCGCTTAGAAGAAACGTCACACAAGAAGAAGTAGGCGATATGACTTTAGCGATGCTGAGTCACCTTTCAAGAGGCGTTACAGGCGAGATTGTCTATGTGGACTCTGGCTATAACATTCTCGGTTAACCTTTACCCTTCATTTTTGCATACCACCATAGGTGCTCACCCTTTAAGGGTGAGTGAATCTTGCATATATGGAGCCCATGCATTCCAAAAAGTGAAAAAATCCACCAAGGTATAAGCTGCCTTGGTGGATTTTTTTATCCGTTCGTTTTTTCACTTTCTTTTTCAATAGCCAGCCTGAATACCAACAACGCAAGCAGGACCGTCAGCGGCGTCATGAGCAGCTTTTCTAAATCAGAATTGGAAGCAGCATTGCCCGCTGAATTCAGCACCATAATTCCACACATGGTCCATAAACCGACATTTATAATTTTCTTGAATCTGCCTTTTAGAAAATACCCTAATTTCACAGCAACGATCAAAATGAATACCGTTTGTACCAGGATCGATATAGCTTCAAAAATGATTAAATCTTCCTGGCTCTTTAAGCGTCCTCCCCAAACAAAATCATACGGCAAAATGTTTAAGAGGATTAAAATATGCATAAAGAGGGCAGCTGTGTTGATGGCAAGTATGATATTCCCCGCCATCCGCGTGCCAAGTACTGTTTTCATTGTGCCTCCTCATTCGATTCGGACATGTTTAATCACACTCAGCACGGAACTTCAAAAATGCAATCCATCACCGTCTGTTTTGCTTATATATGCAGTGCTATTATTAACGGCTATAACGCCTTCGTTGTTTTAAGCCCTTTTCAGTGTATGCAGCTGCTAAGAGTTTATGTTTAAAAGGACTGCTGGCGGTAAGCAACCGCGAACATGCTTATTACCAGGCCAGCTGAAGGATTTTTTGTACATCCTCTTCATGCAATTTTACAAAGTTGCCAAGCGGCCCTCTCTCCGTGCCTTTTTTCGCCATTTCATCAATGCGGTCATCGCCAATGTCTACCTGTCTCAATGAAACAGGCATGCCGATCGAATGGAAAAACTGCTTTGTTTTTTCGATGCCTTTCAGCGCTGTTTTTTCAAGATCATTCAAGTCAATTTCTACATCCCATACTCGATGCGCAAATTGAGCAAAACGGTTGAGATCATGCTTGTATACATACGTCATCCATGCCGGGAACACGATCGCAAGCCCCGCACCGTGGGCAATGTCGTAAATACCGCTGATTTCATGCTCGATGTCGTGGCTTCCCCAGTCACCTACACGCCCTGTGCTTAACCAGTCGTTGTGAGCAACCGTTCCCGCCCACATAATTTCTGCACGTGCATGATAATTCTCGGGCTCATCCAAAACCGTATGCGCATTGTTAATAATGGTTTTTAGTGTCGCTTCACAAAGCCGGTCTGTCAGTTCCACATTCTTCTCATTCGTAAAATATCTTTCCAGTATGTGGGCCATCATATCCGTTATACCGCAGGCAGTTTGATAAGCCGGCAACGTATATGTAAGTTCAGGGTTTAAAATGGCAAATCTCGGTCTCATTGAAGGATGGCCCGTCGCTCTTTTATACCAGCCGTCCTCCGCCGTAATAACCGTACCGTTACTTGTTTCGCTTCCCGCAGCCGGAATGGTAAGAACGACACCAAGCGGCAGGCAGTCTGTAACAGCACTTTTCCCCGTGAAGAAATCCCATACATCTCCCTCATATTTCACCCCAGCAGCAATCGCCTTTGCAGAATCAATGACGCTTCCCCCGCCTACGGCCAGAATAAAATCAATATTGTGCTCCCTGCATAGTGAAATACCTTCCCGTACAAGGCTTACTCTCGGATTGGGCTGTACGCCGCCTAGTTCAATAATCTCGATTCCCTGCTCCCGCACGGACTGCACAACCCTATCGTATAAACCGCTTTCTTTAATGCTTCCCCCACCGTAGTGCAAAAGCAGTTTTTTGCCGTACGCAGCAGCTTCTGTTCCTACAGCTTGTTCCTGCCCTTTTCCAAAAATAACTTTTGTAGCGTTTTGAAATACAAAATCCTGCATTTACGTATCCTCCCCTAATGTGAATGATTTCCTTCAAACAAGCATTTTTATCGTATCATCAAATTGGTAAAAAGTAGAGGGACCCTTTTCCCGTTCTGCACGCAGCAGGGTGATTTTATTTTTCATTTTTCAAGTAGTGGTATATATCCAATTGGCTTTTTGTCTTTTTTATTAAACAAACTGCTTTCCCGCTGGCTGGCCAAACTGGTAGAGTTCGCTTTTCTGTTATTGTCCCATCAATCTTTTAAACTGCTATATAAAAAAACACCTCCAAGTTGTTTCCCAGGTAATGACATACCCGTTTTTCAACTTGAAAGTGTTCTGATTTGTCTCATTCTACGCTGTCGTTCTTTATATTACAAATTATATTCTTTAAAAGTTGACAGTTATTTTTTTGGCTTTTTCAATAACATCTCCATTACCGTGAACGGCGTCACTTGTTGAAATGTCGACAGAAGTGATGTCATTTCCATCTTCAAGAATAAAGCCCATGTTGCCTTTTTTAATGTCGTTTTCTTGCAGGTCTCCTGTTAACTCTTCAAGATAAATATCGTCTTCCCACGTTTTATGCTCACCTTTGCTTGTCTGGATAAAAGCGACCGGTGTAAACTGCACCGCCTCATTAGATGTGTTGCTTACTTCAACGGAGACTTTAACGAAATCAAATTCTTCGTCGTGTGTATAACCATGGAAAAAGTCAATCATGCTGTAATCCGGAACGAAATGGACCACTTTCACATCTTTAATAACCATATTAACCGGGCCCACTTGTACGGTTTTATTTACTTTTTTATATGCTTTGAGTGTCAATTCTCCTTTTGCATCCGTTACCGTCTCGCCGACCTTTACTAAGTTAATGTCATCCGTTATCTGTGCACTTGGAACATAAACATCTTCATTGACGGCCAAATCTGCTGTTTCTGTCTGATCAGCTGTTTTTGTTTCTGCCTGTTCTTTAGAAGCTGAGTCTTCTGTTTCCGCACCTGCTGAACAGCCTGCAAGAAGCATCAAAACCAGCCCTAGATACGATAACTTTTTCAAAAGAATCCTCCCCTATATCTTCAGCTTCATAAAAGAGCCCGCTGTCTGTCATAAGAACAGCGGGGCTTTTACTAATGCGTGCTTTTATTTATTTTCTGTTTCGCCTAAAAGATCAAAAATGATTTTTGCCTGGTCCGTATTTTCAATTTGTCCGGCAAAGCGCTCTTTGTAAGGTCCATAAGCATAAACTGGAACATCTTCCCCTGTGTGGCCGCCTGTTGTCCAGCCTGTATGGGAACGCTCATTAAAGATTTCTTCAATCGCATTATCGATTTCTGTTACGTTTTTGGAAGCTGCTGCTTTTTCAACCGATTGAATTTCTTCTGCCGTTAGAGCTAAAAGGTTTTGATCAATATTCGCTTTTAACGTTTCTTCCACATTTGCACCTTTTGCAATTTTATCTGCCATAAAGTCAGGTGTGCGTTTTGCTGCTTTAATCGGCTCGCCAAACCAGTTGTATACGCCGTCAGCACCGATTGAATATCCGCCTGTAGAGTGATCCGCTGTAACGACAACAAGGGTATGCTTGTCTTTTTTCGCAAAGTCGATTGCGGCTTTTGCGGCTTTTTCAAAGTCAGCCATCTCACTCATCGCGCCAACGATATCATTGTCATGTCCTGCCCAGTCTACCTGGCTTCCTTCTACCATTAAGAAAAATCCATCTTTATCTTTGTTTAAACGGTCAATAGCTGATGAAGTCATTTCTTGAAGAGAAGGAATGTCTTCTGTACGGTCGATCATTTTTGGAAGACCGCCTTGAGCAAATAAACCAAGAACCTGCTCGTCCTTATTGTTTAGCATCTCTTCTTTGTTCGTTACATAGCTGTAGCCGTCTTTTTGGAAAGCTTTTGTTAAATCAACGTCTTTACGTACAAAGTTTGACTGGCCTCCGCCTAACAGAACATCGATTTTATGCTCGCCGTTAACAAGCTCTTTGTAATAGTCATCCGCGATCGCATTCATATTCTTACGGTTTTCATCGTGGGCACCGAATGATGCTGGTGTAGCGTGAGTAATTTCAGAAGTCGCGACAAGTCCTGTTGCTTTTCCTTTTTCTTTCGCTGTTTCAAGAACTGTTTTTACTTCAGACTTGTCATTGTCTACCCCGATGGCTGCATTATATGTTTTTACACCCGCAGACATAGCCGTAGCGGCTGAAGCAGAGTCAGTTACGTTTTGCTCTGGGTCTTCTGGGTACGTCATTTGCTGTCCAACAAGATATGGGTCAAATTCCGTTTGTTCAACAATTCCTTTTGTAGCCGGATCATCTTTTAAATAACGGTAAGCGGATGTATACGATACACCCATGCCGTCTCCAATTAAGAAGATGACGTTTTTAATTTTGGCGTTGTTATTTTGTTCTGCAGCTTGTGTATCTTTATCTGGAAGCGTTCCAGCAAAGCTGCCCAATGCCAATGTGGACAACACACAAACTGGAATAAGCTTTTTGCTTAATTTCTTTTTAAACAATGGAATAACCTCCAAAATAGTATTTATCTTTGTTACAAGCAATACTATAAAGGTAGATTATTAAGGCGTTATTGAGTAAAGGTAAAAATATATTAATATAATGTAAATATTGTTTATTCACTACCTTTTATTTCATTTTTATATACTTTATTCATCAAAAATAGTGTTTAATCTCCATAAAAAACATGATCTTCATTTATATTTACACCTATTAAAAAGAAATAGGTATATAAAAAATAAATTTACGCATTATTAATCTTGCGATATACGCTAATCTGATTCGCTTTACGCTCACGTTACCGGGTAAAAAGAAATCTATATAATAATGTAAATGTTCTTCAACCATAAAAGAGGACAACCAGCAATGATATGGCTGTCCCTTGTATACGGGTTTAGCCATTAGCACCCTATACGAAATCAATAATGGTCCGACTGTTATTTTCCAGAAGCTGAGTGCCCAAATTCTTATTAACTTAGACCAACTTTACCTTTCATTACTCTTTCAAGCACAAAAAAGTACCCGGATTCCTCTTTTCCGCCTTTCAGATCCATAACACCCAGCACAGTATGGTCATCCACTTTTCTAAACATGTCATACATGCCATGCTGATCATAAATCATTGTGGCACTTAAGACGCCTCTATACTCCATCATACGCATTCTCGCTTTGTCTTTTTCGGTTGCGATAAAAGGTGATACAGCTGAAAACAATGGCTTAACCAGAGATCTAGGAATTTTGTCAAATGGCAGGGACAAAGGGATAAAACCCGGGTTGATCTTATACAATACACCATTATTTTTTTGAAAAACGAGCGGATGGACCGTTTCGGAGTCGATAAATTCCTTGCCAAACCAGTTCACAGATTCAAGCAGTCCATTCATCGGGTGGTTCGTCCTAAACTCCCTGCCCTTCCATAATCCGATCATAAAAGAAAGATCGATACTTTCCAATTGGTCAAAAAATTGAAAGGCTTCCGTCTGCGATATGGGCCCTTCTGCAAGAAACTTTTCCAGCTTTGTGCGGGGATTCATTCATCAGCCTCCTCACTTCTTCTCCCTTTTCTTTCCTCCGTTCGTTTCATTATACCCTTTTTGCGCAAAGAAAAAGACCGAGCGGAAACTCAGTCTTTTAGGATACTTTTCTTGGTTCAGCGGTAGTTTCTATGTTTTTGCCAGGGCTATCATTACCTACAGCACGCCTGCAAGATACTGTACGAGTAATCTTATTTTTCTGCAGCACAGCCGGCATTTAATCTGGATAAAAACATTTTTCAAATGCACAACAGTCATGCTATGACACCATTCACTGTTTGATTTCCACGGTAAAAGTATACGTACTCGTTGTGACTTTGTCCGGTGCCACAATTTTAATGGTAATTACCTTGCCGTCAGACACAGAAATACGGTTCTCTGAACGATATTCTGCTTTTTTCCCATTTATCGTGATCGACTTGACCTTTGTAGACATAGTTGTAGGAATAAGTGTGATGTTTTTATTCGTCTTAGGCACTTTGATTGTGTAATTATAGGACCACGGATCAAACTTGTTCGGCAATGAGTTTTTCACAGAGATTGTGCTTCCAGCCCAAGAAAAAGGCTTAGAGTCAGGCGCAAATTGGACCGTCTTTCCGACAAGTTCTCCTCCTTCAATTTCAATGTTTGAGAGTACAGAGTACTTCATGAACCCATCCTTGCCATTGTAGTTAATTGGAGCTGATGTCAGATATTCTGTGTTGTCGCCTTTTATTCCAGGAAGCTTTATGGCAATCCAATTGGTTCCATCCTTCCACATGTCACCGATAATGGTTGTTCGGCTGTTCGGAGCATCATTATTTCCACGCAAGGTTGGAGAGGTGCCTGCTTCACCTTTATCAATTACCTGCTGCAAGGCTGTTTCATAGAGTCCAAGATGAGTAGCGTTAAGTGGCAACTCGTCATGGCCCGTAAAAATCTGAGTAATCTTACCGCCGTCTTTCTTTAAATTAGAATAGGTTTGCTGGGTAAGCGATAGAAAAAGGTCTGTCCGAACTCCTGATACATTTACGTTATCTGCTGAACCCGCCCGGGTGCAGCCATAGATATCGGACGCAAATACAAGGCCATTTTTCTTATTCTGGAGGATAATATCGCTGTGGTCATGTCCTGGCAATGCATATGTGTGGAGTTTAACGCCGCCCAGATCTATGATATCTCCCTCATCAATATTTTTCACCTTGGCCTGATCTTCCGGATCATTTAAGACTTGGACTCCAATTGCAGCCCATCCTCGTTCGTTGACATAGAGGTCGTGGTCGTCAACGAAGTTTGGCGCCTGTGCCATATGATCCCCATGTGCGTGACCAACCACTACAGAATAAGGTTTCTTGGCGATATTTTTATCGATATATTCTTTCAGGTTTTTAACATCGGCCTTAGTCTGCAAGACATCAAACAAGATACCCTTTTCCTGCCCTTCGACGTACCAAGCCATTGGACGAACCGATTCTGAATCATTGTAGAGTTGATATACTGCAGGGCTAGTGCTGGTCTTCTCCTTAATAAGAGTGTGCTGAAAATCAGCAACCACTGGACGATAGAGATGCCAGGTGAAGGTCTGGACCGGGCTCGTTACCATTCCATCCTTAACCGCCATAGCCTTGTAGACTACTGTCCGTTGAGGTAATTGGTTGTCTCTCAACATCTCATTAATATGGCCTTTTGATTCTACTGTATACACTTCACTGGAAGTGGTCGGTGTCGTGCCGTCCGTTGTATAGTAGATTGTAGCACCCGGGGTAGGCGTGTACAGCTTGATATAGCGCCGAGGGGCTACAGAGTTTTGCTTCGGTAATGCCTGCACAGGTGTGACCATTGTGCTGGTTATTTTTTTGAAAATCTTATCTACTTCTGATTTCTTGATGGGCTCATCAGGATTAAATGAATTAGGGGTTTTTCCAGACATATAGCCGAGCTCTACTAATGCATTAATGCTTCCTTTAGCATCTGGTCTTATCTCTTCATAGTCAGAGAACGGTGCTGCCTTAGTCGATTCTGGTATTTTAAATGCTTTCACAAAGGTAACGGCAGCATCCTGCCGTGAAATCTCGCTTTGAGGATTAAAATTACCTGATTTGTCTGCGTTTATAATGCCTTCCTCGTAAGCGGCCTCTATTTCCTTGCCATACTTGTCTGTCGTTTTTACGTCGTTGAATTGTTTAAGGGGAGCTTTCCAAATATCATTGTAATCACTTGGGTGAGGCCAGGCAAAATGGCCGGAAATCTTTCCGATAAATTCCGCCTTAGTGATGCCACTGTTGCTTTGAGTAATCTTGTCACCGTTCTCAGTAAATGCATAAGGAGAACTTGGCAGCAGCATACTGACTATTAATAATGCTAGGAAAACCTTAATACTTTTCATCCTATTTAACATCACTTTCCCCTCCTGTTTTCTTTTCAGAAACATTTTTCTATGCGCCCATCCCGAGCTCCATCTTTCAGTTAAAAAGTGATCTTTGTTTCATAGCAGCCTCTCTCCTAAGTAAATATCTTCTTTTACATCAAGGACCCGTAATAATAATCTGATCATCTGAGTATCTAAAAATGACATCCTTTAATTAAGGGCTTGTTACTGGTTTCTTAAGTTAATTAGTGTAATGACGTGTTCCTTCTGTATCCATTTTCCAGTGTGAGAACCATTCTTCCCATAATTCCCATACTTCAGATACGATGAAGTTATGAGCCCTGCCTTCGGTCTGGGTGTATTTGTACATTGGAATATCGTTTTCATCGTACCAAGTGTAAGTGGTATATCTATCCTTTTGCGTTACCACGGCATCATCAATTGTGCCTAGACCGTTTCTGCTAAGCCAGTATTCTACCGTATTTTTTGTTGGACCATCCTCAGTATGATCCCAACTCCATAAGTCGTGCTCACCAAATAGCAGGTAAGCTGGCATTTTATCTATTTTCCCTTCGGCCGGCCGCAGCAATGGTCCCGAAGTTGTACCGATGGCAGCGAAGTATTCTGGCAGCACTGTAGTTGCATAGTTGGAAAACATCGAACCTAAAGATTGACCAGTGAGATAACGTCTTCCCGGGTCGATATTATAATCTTCATCAATTTGTTTAACGACTTCTTCAAGAAATACAAAGTCGTCTTGTTTAGCAGGATCATAATTGACGTTCCAGGTTACCTCAGTGGACGAACTGTACTGTTCGCTTGGCACAACAAGCATAAAACCATATTTATCGGCTGCTTCCCACCAATGGCTGGCATCAAAAAATACGCGGGCTGTTTGTGTGTTTCCTGCAAGGGCAAAGACAACAGGAATATCTTTTTTCGGCGCGGAGTCAGGCGTGTACACTAAATACTCTCGAGTGTAGCCGTCTAGAACCATTTTCTTCACTTCGACGCCCATTGCTTCGTAGTCAGGCCTTACACCAAGGACGTTGCCGTTGACAGTTGTATTATCATAACGTGTATAGTAGGAGAGAAAATCATACATTTTCTTAGTGAACCCTTTCATGTAAATGCCCCTGTCTCCTTTTTCGAGAACGGCCACTTTAGAGAGGACATCGCTATAGGAGGTCACGATACTTTCGGAATCTTTGTCCTGCATAAAGACAGTACTGCCCACTAGACCGCTCGGTGATTTAGTGCTGACTGCGGTAACGTCATTAGCTGCCTTCCAATACTCAACCAGGTTTTTCACAGAATTCAGGTCATTGTTCACAAACCAAGTTGGCACAGGAACCTCACTATAAGAGATCCCATTATTTTCGGAAAATGTCTTTGCGCCCGTCCCTGCAATAAAATTCGCATCAAGATCTCTCGTTTCAACAAAGACCGAGCTAATCACAGACAGAGGATTCTCCATGGCCCAAGCCTGGAGGGCAGTACCGCCTTCACCATAACCCGCCAAGTAAAATAGCCCAAATGTGTTGTAATACTTAGTATCCCTTAGCAATTTGAAGGCTTGCTCCATATAGGCACGTTCTTCTTCAACCGTACCCCAGCCATTGTCGCCGGGCTCCAAAATGAATAGCCCTTCCGATTTTTCATTAGCGATATCAAGCCAACCGCTGTTCTTAAGAAACTCTTCTGTAGTCATACCTTCTGGAACAGTGAGAACCGTGAAGTAATCACGCACTGTCGTATCCGGAGCGATATAAACTTTGACCGTACGGGTTTCGTTCCCAACAGTAACATTACGAGTGAAATAGCCTGTCAGTGGCAATTTGTTGCCTAGTGTAATATCTATCGAAGGTTTTTCCATATTATCTAAGGAGATAGCTTCCAGGCTTGCTTTTGTTTTTATTTGTTGATTGTCATCCGCTTTTTGTAGTGTATCTATCCCTTTTGAGTAATTTATATCATTTACTCCTGCTGAAACTGGAATAATATTACTCAACGTCATCAGTGACACAGCAATAGATACAATATACGTTTGTTTTTTCATTCCGTTCCCCTCCCTCATAATGATTACACAAAAACTTTTGAATAGTTATTCGGCCTTTAACCCCTTACATATAACTCACCCCCCTTAAAAGGTTAACTAATATATAAAAGAAGTTACTTTCTAAGAAGCTTATTACTTATAAAAATATCTACTAAGTTAAATATCTCTTTTGTAATCGCTTACATAATTATCGTCGAATAATAATCAGCTGCTTTTTGTGCACATTCTGTTCCTTTAGAGAAGAAAACCGAGATCAAAGAAGCTCAATTTTAAATAATTTTTCTTGAAAGCACTTAAGTCACGTTTTGCAAATGATGAGTATTCTTTCACGGCTTACTCTTCACTTCATCTGTCTATTACATAACGCTATCCGTTTTTTAATATTTTCCTTACTTAACTTAAGCCTGAAATGCTGGCTTGTAAAACAAGCCAGCATTTCAGGACTGGAGTTTTTGCTATTTACATATAGTTTCCTGACCTTTTAGAAAATCAATTAATTTTTTTGGTTTTTTCAACTTGATATCCAGCCAATTGATGCTTTGAAAAATAGGATTTTGCTGCTTTTAAACACTGCTGCGCAAATTTTTCGTATCCCATTTCTTTTAATCGTTTGGTATGAGGCAATTCGATCGAATAGGGCATGGCCGGCAGCCGGTTTATAATAGCTGCCACCTCAATTCCCCCTTCTCCTACATACGAACGTTCTTCTCGAAGAATGCGGGTCATTTCTTCCTGGGATTTTGGGATAGCCGCCGGGGCATCACATAAGTGAAGAAACCGGAACCAATCCCGCGGCAGGTGATCCAAATCCTCTACTTTTTCTTTTGAGCGATGAAAATGATGAACATCAATCATCAGTCCGGCATTTTTTTGTTTGGCCGCTTTTAATATATCTACGGCTCCTGCCAGCGTCGATACGCTGGCAATCGGCACAAATTCTAGTTCGACAGTAAGCCCAAACGAGTCTGCAAGTTCACACAACTCTGCGAAGCGTTCGACTGCAAAAGATCTATCATCTGTCCAAATGCTGCTAAGTACATGGCGTCCGCCGAGCTCAGCTGCTACTTCCATTGCAGGAAGATAGCTTTTCGGCTCTGTTCCATCGCAAATTCTTGCAAGTTCGATATCAAGGAGCTTCATTCCCGTCTCAGCCATCGCTTTCTTCGTTTCTCTTAACAGCAATTTGCTTTCCGTTAAAGAAACTGCAGGCTCTCCAGGCACTCCCATGTGAATAGGTCTAAAGCTGACAAAATCGTAACCGGTTCTTGAAGCAATATACGTCATCTCAGGCGGCAGACAGCCAAGTACAGTCAGGTAGGCAAGAGAAAATTGTGGAGCCATCTTTCTTCCTCCAATCGTACATTTTGTAAATATAGCTTAGTTTGTCGCCACGTGGTGAACGGTTTTGCCCGGTGAGTAAATATCCATGATGTTCCAATGCCCTGCGGTTGGCACTGGATTATTCAGCATAGCCACATCAATGACAACTGGTTTGTTGGCTGCAATCGCAGCCTCAAGAGCTGGCTTAAACTCCTCTGCTTTTTCAATTTTCACGCCTTCTATGCCATATGCGCGGGCAATTGCCGCAAAATCTGGTGAATACGGCTGGCCATCTTTTTCGAATAATGTGCCCAGTGTGGTACCATAGTGGGCTTTTTGAAGACCGGCAATCGTACCAAAGGCAAAATTGTTCATAATCACCCAGATAACCGGTATATTTTCTTCTGCTGCTGTGGCAAGAAGCGCTGGGTTTTGTCCAAAACCGCCGTCACCCACAAGAGACACAACTACACGGTCAGGATGAGCGACTTTAACACCCAGTGCAGCTGGAGCGCCAAAGCCCATCGTCGCAAAACCGCCCGGAGTAAAAATGGTGCCTGGTTCTAAAATATCAAACTGCTGGCCGACGCCGTTTTTATTCCAGCCAACATCTGTTGTGATAAAGGCGTCACGTGGCAGCACTTCGCGCACTTCTGCTAAAATCCGCTGAGGCTGCATTGGAAAGCTGTTATCTTTAATAAACTCTTCATTGCTCTCTTTAAACGCTTGCTTATTCGCGGCGATCTCAGCCTTCAGCGCTTCATTTCGGCGGCCTTCTGGCGCTATTTTCTTTGCTACTCGGTTCAACACTGTTAATGCTTGTTTTAAATCTGCCACTGCACCCATCTCGACTGGATAGTTGCGGCCAATTTCGCTTGCTTCAATATCGATTTGAATTAGTTTGGTCGGCGGAAAATGAAAGGTATACTCGTCTTCCCATGAGCTGCTGTCCGCTTCGGCAAAACGAGTGCCAAGAGCTAACATATAATCCGCTTCTTTACATTTATTGTTGATAAACTCGGTGCCCCAGAAGCCAGTCATGCCAAGCACAAGTGGGTTATCGTCAGCTACCGCCCCTTTGCCCATTAGTGAATGCGCTACCGGAAAATCAAAGTGATTGACAAACTCAGCCAATTCTTCTGCTGCATCTGCAAGCAGCACGCCGCCGCCCGCGTAAACAACCGGGTTTTTCGCATCAAGAAGAGCATTAATAATCGTTTCTGCTGTGTCTTCATCGATAGACGGTTTTTGAAGTGCCTTCGTATGGTGTTTTTGTTTTTCAAACAGCTCTGTGTCAATTTCTTTTGAAAAAATATCCATTGGAACAGATACAAGTACCGGTCCTGGCGTGCCTGTCTCAGCCAGCTGGAATGCTTTCTCTAAAATTTCCGGCAGCAGATGCGGGCTGTCTACACGCCATGCGCGTTTTACAAAAGGACGGTAAATTTCATACTGTGTCGCATCCGCATGAAGGTTTATCTCCTGATGCGGGTGTTTACCGTAGTAATGGCTTGGCACATCGCCCGCAATGACAACCATTGGAATACAATCCATTGCTGCATTCGCCACCCCGGTTGCGGCATTGGTCATGCCCGGCCCCACATGGCTTAATACAACAGATGTCTGCTTTTTCGCGCGTGCATATCCGTCTGCGGCATGGGAAGCTACTTGTTCATGGCGTACGTTAACAAATTTAATTGAACTTTTTTCTAGCTCTGTTAAAACAGCAATATTGGTGTGCCCGCACAGTCCAAAAATATGTTCTACACCGCGGTCTTCTAAATATTTAACGAGTTGACGAGAAATCAGTTCTTTCATTGATGAAAGCCCTCCTTAAAGTTCAAAATAATTTTGGCGTATTGCCCTGACACAGCCGCTTCGTATGCACGCTCATATTCTTTAAGCGGAATGATATCCGCAATAATAGGATCAATTGTGAATTCCGGCAGCTTCAAGTATTCTGCACTTTCCGAGAAATCAGCCGGAAAGTTGTAAATGATGCTTCCATGAATAGAAATTTCATTGCGGACGATTTTCAGGATCGGCAGTGTGGCTTCATCTGTTAAGCCAATTAAAACAACTTCACCGCCCGGTTTTACAATATCTACAGCCTGCTCAACTGCCTGTCTGACACCTGCCGCCTCAATCACAACATCAAATTTCATCTTTTCTGGCACAGCAGCTGGAACAAACGTCTGAATATCACCGTACACAGAAACCTTTTTTAATTTTTCTTTATTGATATCAATAGCTGTAATGTCCGCTCCGAGATGAGCAGCAAGCGCAATCGCAAGCTGTCCTTCTGTTCCACAGCCAATGACTGCGACAGAGGCGCCTTTTGTAATGTTCGCCCGCTTAAAAGCGTGAATGACCACCGCAAAAGGCTCAATTAACACAGCCCGCTCATCCGATAATTCATCCGGGACAGGAAGAATATATTTAGCAGGCACCGTAAATTCTTCTGCAAAACCGCCGTCTGTGTTGACGCCAAGAGATTTTTTAAAAGCACAAAGATTGGTTTTGCTCTTTTGGCACTGTTCACACTCACCACAATAGGAGTTTGGCTGTACCACAACGCGTGTACCGATTGGAATATCCACTTTTTCTCCCGTTTCAATCACCATTCCGAGCAGTTCATGCCCTGGGGTAAGCGGATAAGAGGCATGAGCAATTTTTCCTTTGTACACGCCAATATCCGATCCGCAGATGCCGCCGTAAATTAATTTGAGTTTTACTTCATCCTGCTTCGGTGCTGGGGCACTGCTTTCTTGTAAAGAAATCTCCCCAGGGCCTGATATATGGAGACTGCGCATTTTATTCACCGCTGTACGTTCATTGAGTTTACGCTCTAAAATACTCATAGGCTCACACCGGAAGCTGAAGCACAATCATTTTTGATTCTGTCATGTCTTCAACAGCGAAACGCGGGCCCTCACGTCCGATACCGCTGTTTTTCACGCCCCCGTACGGCCAGTGATCCAGACGGAAATTGGAAGTTCCATTAATCACAACTCCCCCAACAGCCAGTTCATGTGCCGCTTTATAAGCCAGGTCGAGCTGATTTGTGAAAATACCTGCTTGAAGACCGAAATCTGAATCGTTCGCTTCTGAGATGGCTTCTTCGATTCTTTCATAGGGAAGAATGCTGACGATTGGGCCAAATACCTCCTGGCAGACAACATTCGTTGTTTTAGGAGGATTTAGCAAAATCGTTGGCTGAACACTGGCACCGTTCTGTTTGCCTCCTGAGACAACTTCAGCTCCATCTTTCACAGCTAGATCGATCCAATTAACGATACGGTCAGCTGCCTGCTCATTGACTAACGTGCCCACATCAGTTGATGGGTCAAGAGGATCGCCTACTTTCAGCTTTTCTACTTCGTGTTTCAAAAGCTCCTTAAACTGGGGAACGACTGATTGATGCACATAAATACGCTGAACAGAGATACAGCTCTGCCCCGAGTTACTGAACCCAGTACGCGCACACATGGCTGCTGCCCGCTTCAAATCAGCGTCATCATGAATGATTGTCGCCGCATTACCACCGAGTTCTAACAGTACTTTTTTCATTCCGGCAATTGAGCAAATATTGCGGCTGGCTACCGTACCTCCCGTAAACGAAATAATGTTCACACGATCATCTTTTACAATGGCCTGCCCGCTTTCCACTCCGCCGAGAATCATGTTTACTGCATTTAATGGAAGACCGGCTTCATGTAAAAGTTTCAATAAAGCGCTTGCAATTAAAGAAGTTTGAGGCGCCGGCTTTAAAATTGTACTGTTTCCTGCAGCAAACGCCGGGCCTACTTTATGACAAACAAGGTTTAATGGAGCATTAAAAGGAGTAATCGCGGCAATTACGCCTACCGGAACACGAAAAGTCACAGCGATTGCTTGTTCTCCACGTTCTGAAGCATCTCCCGGCATGCTCTGCCCATGCAGCCGTTTGGCTTCTTCTCCTGACAGCTCCAGTGTTTCAATAGAGCGGGATACTTCATCCAGCGTGTTTTTCAGTGGTTTGCCAAGTTCTAATGAAATTAATGTTGCAAACTCTGCTTTTCGCTCCTCTAGAAGAAAAGCGGCTTTCTTTAAAATACGAGCCCGTTTATGTGCCGGGATGGCCGCAATTTCTTTTTTGGCTTCAAATGCAGCTTGTAGTGCTTGTTCTGTATCTTCCATTGTTGCAAGTACTTGATGCCCAATAACCTCTCCAGAATATGGGCTTTTTACTTCTATGACTTCCCGATTTCCTTCCAGCCACTCACCATTTACAAACGGCTGAGCTCTTTTAAGTTCTGTCATAAGGGCCGTTTGTTGGTTTTTCAATTCTGCCATACGGATCACCTGCTTTTATAAATTTTTCATGTTATTAGATCGATCTAATAGAAAGCCTTTTTTTAGATCGATCTAATAATCGACCTAATAACATCGCTTCCATGTAAGCGTTAACACCATCTTATAACAGCTTAACGTTTTATGCAATACTTTTTATACAATTTTTATTAAATTTTTAATGCATGGACGAAAACGAATAATTTTGTTAGGTTTATAGAGTAGATCGATCTAGAAAGAAGGTATAGTATGGTTTTACTCCTTTATACATCCTTGATTATCCTTTACATTTTGTCTGTTTTTTTTGATGCTGCTTTTCTCCATTACATTGTAGGAATTGCAGCCTTTTTAACACTGCTGACAGCTGCATTTCGGGCAAAAGGGCTGTATTTCTACTCCGGGCTCCTGTTTTTTCTCATTGGATCTGTACTTTTTATTATGCAGGATCTTCCCTGGTATCACTTTTTTTTATATTTTGATTCAATGCTCGGTGTAATGGCCCTTTTTCTTGTACTGCCTTTTTTAAATTCTATTATTCGAACCGGACATTATGACACGAATCTAAACATTCTGCTTCGCCGGAATGTCCAAGGATTTGAGAAGTTATATCGGCGCAGTTTTCTTGTATCCCATGTGCTTGGCTTGTTTTTAAATGTTGCCACGATTCCGTTGCTAAAAAACACGCTTCATCATACCTTAAAACAGTTTCCAAGAGAAAAAGCACAAGCTTTTCTTTCTCAAAGTCTTCTTCGCGGCTATGCCCTTTGTTTATCGTGGAGCCCGATGGAGGTTATGGTGATTACATCACTCGATATCACGGGAAAAACATACATTGAAATTGTTCTGGTTATGTTAATGCTCGTTCTTCTTTTTACCGCCGCTGATTACACGATTTCTTTTTTTAAGTATCGTACATTTGGCTTACATATCGCGGATTCTTTGCAGAAAAAATCAAATGTCACACGGAAGCTGCTTCAAATGGGCGGCATGCTTTTGCTTTTTGTCTGCTTAGCTTCCATATTTCAGCATTACTTTCAAACTGGCTACCTGCTTTCTGTTGTGATCGTAATTATTCCTATTTCATTATTATGGGCTTGTTTAATTAAAAAGCAAAGACGGTATCTTAAAATCACCATACCGCACTGGAAAGAACGTACAAGAGGCCTTTCCAATTACTTTTTTATGTTTTTAAGCGCAGGTTTATTTGTGAATATGCTTTCTGAATCTCACACGCTGTCTTTTTTACAAGATATGTTTTACAGCGTTTCTCATCAAACACTGTTTTTTTATGTTTTGATTGGCCTGTACTTTTTCGTGACGTCGCTTGTCGGCTTTCACCCGCTTGTTTCCATTACCCTTTTAGGAGAGCTGCTGAAGCCTTCCTTGCCCGATGCATCATCTATTTCACTTACCATTGTGCTGATTACCTGCAGCCTGGCAACTGTGATGTACAGTCCTTTTAATTTATCGGTTTCTATCCTGTCGGACCTTTTGCGTATCAATCCATTTAAAATTGTACGGTGGAACCTCCCGTTTGCGTTACTTTATATGAGTGTCAGTATTTTCATTGCTTATACAATAGGGCTGCTTCTTTGACACATAGAAAAGTTGAGTGTTGGGAGCTGAATGAAAGGAACACCGTGCTTTTCCAATTCTTTATATTCATTAAAAAAGCGATTCCGGATGGAATCGCTTTTCTGTCTTGTTTAGAAGAGGCAGAACCGATAAAAGACTTATCCCAGCTTTACCTGTCCTTCTGGTTTTGGACTAAGCATCGAACAAGGACCTGCTTGAAGCATATAACTGCTGCTGTCTGTTTTTCCAAGCAGCTGCTGGACTTCTTTTGCTGCATCAATCATTTTTGCTAAGTCAATCCCTGTTTCAATGCCCATTTCCTCAAATCCGTGTACAAGATCCTCAGAGGCAATGTTTCCTGATGCTCCAGGAGCATACGGGCAGCCGCCTAACCCCGCAATTGAACTATCAAAATGAATTACACCCTGCTGCAAAGCGGCAACCGCATTGGCAAAAGCCATGCCGCGCGTATTATGAAGATGCATTGAAAACGTCATCGCAGGAAACTGTTCTGTTAATCGGCCAAGATAACTGTAGACTTGACGTGGATTAGCCATACCTGTTGTATCGGCCAGCGATACCTCATGAATTCCCATTTTAGTATATCGATCTAATATAACCGCCAGGCGATCGACAGGAACAATTCCTTCATACGGGCAGCCAAAGGCCACTGAAATGGAGCCTCCCACTGTGACTCCATGTTTCTCCGCTAATGCAATAATAGGTTCTAACGCATTCTGGGCTTCTTCTACTGTCGCATTTGCATTTGAAAGACTATGAGAATCTGTTGCAGACAGCATGAGTTTTAATTTTTTAATTCCCACGTCAATGGCACGCTGCGCTCCTCTTGCATTTGGGACGAGTGCCCGGAATTTAATATTGGTTAAATCCTGTGTGCGTGTGACAACTTCTTCTGCATCTTTCAATTGAGGAATGGCTTTTGGATGAACAAATGAAGTAATTTCCATTGACTGTATACCTGTGCGGGCCAGTTTTCGAATAATCTCTATTTTAGTCTCTGTCGGTATCCAGTCGTGTTCTGCCTGAAATCCATCACGCGGCGCTACCTCACAAATTACGGCTTTAGAAGGGATCTGTAAATCAGTCATCAATTAAATAACTCCTTTCGCTTTTAAGTCAGCCATTTCGGCTTCAGACAATCCTAATTTCCCGACTAATATTTCTTCATTATGCTCACCAAGTTCCGGTGCCCGGTAGCGGATGGCACCTGGTGTATCAGAAAAGTTTGGTACAACATTTGGAACTTTTACTTTGCCAAGACGCGGATGCTCTACTTCTACAATGTTTTGGCGGGCTGCGTAGTGCGGGTCATTAAAAATATCTTCAATACTTAAAATAGGACTCACCGGTACCCCAAAGTTGTCGAGCTTTTCCTGAAGTTCTTTTTGTGTAAACCCTTTAATAAATTCACGCACAATGTCTTGTACTTCTTCATCATTCTGCAGACGAACCGCATTTGTATAGTACCGCTCATCCTCCAGCATATCTGTACGTTCCATTGCCGCTGCCAGGCGGTCAAAAGTAGAATCGGTACTGCAGACGAGCACGACGTATTTGCCATCTTTCGTTTCGTATGTTCCGGCTGGGCTTGAATGACCGGCAAGGCCTGGGCTTCTGCCACGCACTTTGTCGTTTTGATCATACTCGGCGATTAAAAACTCAAGCATACGGAAAATCGATTCGTACAATCCCATTTCTACAACCTGGCCTTGTGCTTCTTCATGTGTATCCCGGTGGTAAAGAGCACTCACAGCTGCAAACGCCACATAAATGCCGGTAATGTAGTCAAGCAAAGAATAGGATGGACTGACCGGCGGGCGGTCTGGATAGCCCTGTAAATACGTATGTCCGCTGAACGCCGTACCTGGTGTTCCAAATCCAGCTTTTTCACGATACGGGCCGGTCTGGCCATAACCCGAAACACGCACCATGACCAGGTTCGGGTTAACCGCTTTCAAAACGTCATATCCAAGACCCCATTTTTCAAGCGTTCCTGGCCGGAAGTTTTCAATGAGTATGTCGATATCTTTAATTAATTTCAGGAAAATGGCCGTTCCTTCTTCTGAATGAATATTAAGGGTAATGGACTTTTTATTGCGGGCAAGACCCGGCCAGCGCAGCGGTTCACCATCTTTCCATGGTCCGACGGTACGAAGAGTATCTCCTTTATTCGGCAGTTCGACTTTTGTTACTTCTGCTCCCAAATCTGCCAGCAGTGTAGCACCAAACGGCGCAGCGATCATCGTAGAAATATCTAAAATCTGTACACCCGTTAATGGGCCGAAATTTTTCCGTGACATATTAACCTCTCTCCTTTAATGACATTTTCTCGTCTGTGCAGCAGGCCAACTTTGATCAAATGCCGGATCTGCAGCACAACCTTTTTATAGTCTTACTCTTCAATTTCAATTCGCTTTACTTCTCCAACTACAAAGATATAGGTGAGGGCCCCAATTAATGCAACTACACCAACAAAAACAATAGCGCCGTTAAAGGAACCTGTTTGACTGACAATCATTCCAATGACAATCGGTGTAACTATCGCTGATAAGTTACCAGCGAGGTTAAAGACCCCACCTGCTAATCCAACGAGCTCTTTAGGGGCAATATCGGAAACAAGTGTCCATGTAATGGCGGACATTCCCTGGGCAAAAAAAGCAAACGACATAACCGCAATAACCAAACCAATAGAAGTTGTATAATTTGCTGCTATAATTGTGCAAGCGCCAAGCAGGCCGAGAATAACCGGTGTTTTACGTGCTTTGCTGACAGATACACCTTTCTTTACCATCCAGTCCGACCAGTAGCCGCCAACGAGAACCCCAATTCCGGCCGCTATATATGGAACCGACCCTACAAATCCTGCTTTTAATAGCGTGATCCCTTTTTCCTGTACCAGATAGCTTGGAAACCAGGTCAGAAAAAAGTAAAGAGTCGATGTAACGGCAAACTGTCCTATGTAAATGCCCCAAAATTGTCGGTATTTAAATAGGTGCCGTGCTTTTGACCAGGTAATTTTCTGCCTCTCTGGCACCTGATCCGCCAGGCCGCCGCCGTCCCGAATATACGCTAGTTCTTCCTCATTCACATACTTGCTGTCTTTTGGTTCCCGGTAAAATGCAAACCAAACCGCCGCAAATAGAATACCGATCACCCCAGTTACTAAAAAAATAGACTGCCAGCCAAATGAAGACAGCAGCCAGAATAGAAATGGCGTGGCTACTGCAAGCCCAACATATTCCCCTGCTGTATAAACACCTGTGGCAAGCGCTCGTTCACGCTGAGGGAACCAGGCAGCTACCACCCGGCTGTTGGCCGGAAAAGCCGGTGATTCAGAAAACCCAAGACCGAGCCTCAGCCCAAACAACGTCCCAAAATTTTTAGCGAACCCTTGAAAAAGTGTAAAAAGCGAAAATAGAATTAGGGATACCCCATACACCAGCCTTGGTCCAAATCGGTCAATCAGCCAGCCGCCCGGTATTTGCATAAAAGCATACGTCCAGCCGAAGGCAGATAAAATGAGCCCGAGCATGGCCGCATCGAGTCCAAGATCATCCTGAATAGCAGAAGCAGCTACTGCCATGTTGGTGCGGTCCAAATAATTAATAGCGGTGCCAAAAAACAGCAGTGTCAACATGATGAAACGGGCACGGGTCGGTTTCTTCTTATGAAGAGGTTCCGGCAATGTACTATGTTTCAATGGATAACTCATTGTTACACCTCCAAAAAATTAAACGCTTACAACTTTGGATTACTTGTAAAACCATTATTTTTTCAATAACCTGCTCGTACAGCCAAGGATTCTCTTCTTTTGACAATCCTTCAGCTACAGAAAATGAAATTCTAACCCCAAAATGTGTAAAGAGCAGCCTCCGGCTCGGAAAAACTGTAAATAATCGGTCGTATGTAAATTTAAACAGAACCTAAAAGAAAAACCGTCCTCCTCCCTTTCTTACAGTAGGAATACCTACCGAGATCCTTTTTAGAAACATGATATGTCACTTAAACCTTTACTCATTTCTTTCTAGAAGCCTCCTTATCATGAGAAATACAAAGTAATCATTTGTTAGTTTTGTTAGATCGATCTAATTAAGTTACTAGATCGATCTAATAATTGAGCGACATTACCCTGTTTTTAAAAAAGACAGAGCAAGTTAAGTAAGCGCTTTAATTGTATTCTATCTTAATTGTTTGAAGATTACAACGATCTTTTTAAGTTTTAATACACCAAGTTATTCTTAACCTATAATTTGAACAAAAATTAGCGCCGCATTCCCCTTCAAAATCTCCGATTTAGTGGGGGTTAGGCGCTAAGGTCTTAATTCTTCGCCTATTCTTTATTCTTCTATATATTTTTTCATTGGACCAATTACCGTTTCTTACTTATCATCACTCATACTTATTCTCTTTTCGTTTTACAATTGATTTCCATTTTGATACGATCAACCTATTATAAGGACTAAAAAATGGAAAGGAGGGTTTGGTGATGAAAGTTGCGAAGTCGCTGCTGCACAAAATTACAAACCAGACGGAAATCTTCAATGCTACGCTGGATCTTTACAATGACGCTCTGTCCTTCATCATCGGGGTTATCGACAAAGAGTTTGATCATACCGACGGCCTGACAACCAAATCGATTGTACCGGCAGTAGAAAAACTGATTCACGCAACCAAATCAAACCCTCTTCCAAAATACAAAGAATTTAACGAACGTTTTTACAAGTTTCCTTCCTATTTCCGCAGAAGTGCCATTGCTTCTGCTTTTGGCAAAGTAAGGAGCTTCCGCTCTAACTATCAAAACTGGGAAGAAGAGCAGAAGTATGCTCTTTCCGAAGGGAAAAAGTTTAAAAAACAGCCTCCGCGGCTGCAGGCGGAACATAAAGAATTTCCTGTTTTTTATCGCGGAAACATGTTCAATAGAACATCTGATACGACTGCACAAATTAAGGTATTCCACCAGAATGACTGGGTATGGGCAGATATCGAATTTAAAGAGCAGGACCACTACAAACGCGGTGTTTGGGAGTGGAAAGAGAACAATCCTAAGCTGATTAAGCGGGGAAAGAAATTCTTTCTTTCCATCAGCTATGAAAGTAAAATTACTTTAACAAAAACACCTATTCAAAAGCAAAAAGTGTGTGCGGTGGACCTTGGACTGACGAACTCTGCGGTTTGTTCAGTTATCGATGCAACAGGCACTGTCTTAGGCCGGACATTTATTGACCAGCCTAAAGAAAAAGACCGGCGGCAGACGTTAACGAACAAACTGCGGAAAGCCCAGCGGGCAAGCGGCCATATTCAGGCGCCTAATTTTTGGCGGCAGATCAATGGGTATCAGCAGCATATTATCCGCCACACAAGCCAGGAAATTATAAAATTTGCAGCAAAGCATGGCTGTGACGTCATCGTATTCGAATATCTGGGCAAAATAAAAATCCCAAAAGGATTTTATGGAGCCAGGAAACTTCGTTTCAAGCTTCACGGATGGCGAAAAATAGGCATCCAGAACAAAGTGGAAGAAATGGCGCACTGCCAGGGCATGCGTATATTCCGGATCAATCCGCGAAACACCAGCGCCTTGGCATTTGATGGCTCTGGAAAAGTGGAACGGAACCGGAAAAAAGACCTTGCCGTGTTTTCAACAGGCAAAGTCTATCATGCGGATTTGTCCGCTTCTTATAATATCGGGCCCGTTATTTCATTCGGGCTTTTCAAAAAACCATTTCGGAAACGAAATGGTTGTCACTTCAGGCAAAAGTTCCTGAGCTGGCAATAAGGACATCCCAGACCTTGTCTTCGTTCATTAGTCTCCATCATGCACTCGGGCTTCCGAAGGAAGCTTAACCCGCTGATGTTGTACCGTATTCAAGATAAGGGATGCTCCATCAAAATCTTTGATTTAGGTGGAGAGGTTCACTCATCAAAACACCCCTGTTGTTAGAATATGTTAAACAACTGGGGTGCCCTTCATTGCCAAATTTCTCTTTTAGTGTTGAACTTATTTTTTTCCAGAAGATGCGCGCACAAATAACTCAGGTTCTAGTATGATTCGCTCTTGATCACGCACGTGGTCTTTGATCCGTTTATGAAGTAAATCTGCCGCGTTCATACCAATATGCTTCGGAAATGCTTCAACAGTTGTAAGGGATGGATAAAAGGTTTCCGCTTCTAATACATTATCAAAGCCAACAACCGATAAATCCCTGCCAGGCTGAAGATTTAATTCTCTCATCCGCTGCATTACACCAAAGGCAACAAGATCATTAAAGCAGAAAACAGCTGTTGGCGGGGCTTCGTGCTTTAAGCTTGTATCCAGTGTTCGTGCGCCGCCTTCCCGCGTGACGGGGCTTTGAAAAATAAGTGATTCATCAATAGCCAGTCCCGCTTTTTTATGGGCCGCTGCGTAGCCTTCAAATCTTTTTTTCCAGGCAGATGAATCAGAAATTCCTCCTAAAAAGGCAATTCGGGTGTGACCGTTTTCAATTAAATGATCAATGGCCATCTCTACTCCTTTTTTATAATTAATTCCAACATAATCGCAATGCAGATCAGGAATTTCACGAACAGCTGTTACGATCGGAACATCTAACTGAAGAATTTTGCCAATGGATGCCGGCGAGTTATCAGACACAGGACATAAGATAACACCGCCTACCCTATGCTCTAACATCGTTGACAGCAAGTTGTCCTGCTTTGTATCTGAATCGAACGTCGTTGCCAGAAAGACGGTATACCCTTCTTTTTCAAGCTGGTGATGCACACCTGTTAAAAATTCTGAATAATACGGGTTGGCGAAGTCTGTCACAACGACGCCAATCGTTGAAGAGCTTTGCGACCGCAGATTAGCGGCAATTCGATCATAAACATAGCCGAGCTCCTCCATTGAAGCCAGCACCTTTTTCCTGGTTGCTTCTGAAATGCTCGGACTGTTCCGCACAATTAACGAGGCAGTTGCTCGTGAAACTCCTGCATGGTCCGCCACCTGCTGCAGCGTTACCCGCCCGCTTTTTTTCATTCTCATCACCTGTCCGTTTCTCTACTATATCTACTATTATATCGGACACTTTTAATCCAACCAATAAAAATCACCCGCCAAGTTTAAAAGCGGGTGAAAGTCATTTCCATTATGAAAACCATTCAAGCGGTACAAGAACCAGTGAAGGGAATAGAATGAGCAAAATTAAGATGATCACTTCTACCAGGAGGAAAGGCCATATGCCCTTCATCAAGTCTTCGAGGCTGATTTTGCTGACACCGCACATGACATTTAATACCGTTCCAACCGGCGGTGTCAGCAGTCCAATGGCGTTATTCAAAATAAACAAAACCCCAAAGTAAACAGGATCAATGCCAGCTGCTTCAACAAGCGGCATTAAAACTGGCGTGAGGATCAAGATTGTCGGAGTCATATCCATAGCTGTCCCGACAAGAATAACAAGCAAATTAATCATGACTAACAATAGTAACGGCTTGTCCAAAAAAGGCCCCAGCATATCAATAACCATAGCAGGCAGATTTGCCACAGTAATCAGCCAGGATGAAACAAGTGCGGCAGCAACAAGAAACATAACCACGCTCGTCATTTTTGCCGACTGCACCAATACATGGTATAAATCCTTTAATTTCAATTCACGGTATACGACTATGCCTACAAATAATGCGTAAACCGCCGCTACAACAGCTGCTTCTGTCGGCGTAAAGATCCCGAATTTTAATCCTACAATAATAATAATTGGAAGGAAAAGAGCCCAGATACCATGACGAAGAGAAGTAAGCATTTCTTTTGCAGAAGCACGCGGCTGGACGGCCACATTATCCTTGCGGGCAACAATCGACCATGTAATGACCAGGCCGAGAGCCATCAACAAGCCTGGCACAATCCCTGCCATAAAGAGCTGTGTAATAGATACGCCGCTCGCGACGCCAAAGATAATAAAGCCGATACTCGGCGGAAGGACCGGTGCAATAATTCCGCCCGTTGCAATCAATCCGCTGGAACGGTTCACATTATAACCGGCTTTGTTCATCATCGGGATTAAAACTGCACCCAAAGCGGCTGTATCCGCTACAGCAGAGCCGGAAATACTCGCAAACAATAGTGCCGCGATAATCGCTACATATCCGAGGCCGCCTTTGATGTGGCCGACCATCGTCATGGCCATTTCAACAATACGGCGCGATAAGCCGCCCTGGTTCATTAATTCTCCTGCCAGCATAAAAAACGGAATCGCCAAAAGAGGGAAGCTGTCTGCTCCGCTGATTAAGTTTTGCGCAATAATCTGGCTATCAAAAATGCCGAGGAAATACATTAGGATCACACTGCTAACGAGAAGAGCAAATGCGATAGGCATGCCCAGGGCCATAGCTCCAAGCAGAGAGCCAACAAATACACCGATCGTCATCCTTGCTTCTCCTCCTTTCTAAACAAATGATCTTCTTCATCGTACAATACGATCAGCTCTTCCGATTCGCTGGTTTTCGTCATTTCTTCTTCCGTCATTTTGTTAAAGAAAATTCGGTATAAATTAAAAATGCATATTACAGCCATAGAAAAACTTACAATGATCCCTGTACCGTATACTATCGCCATCGGCATGCCAGTAGCTGGCGCTGTACTGCCCAAATTAAGCATTGTCATCTTCCAGCTTCCATCAAAGATAAGGATAAGGACAAATACCATAAGCAATTCACTGATGATAAGAACTACTTTCTTCATCTTCGCAGGAAGCCTTTTAATCAGCATATCTACACCTAAATGATCTTTGTTTTTAAAAGCGCCAATTGCTCCGAGAAACGTCAGCCAGATAAAGAGATAGCGCGACATCTCTTCTGACCAGGTAATTCCTGAATTAAAAAGATAACGAAGAACCACATTGCCAAAGACAAGAACAACCATTACCGCTAGGGCGGATGCCATAACCACGTTTAACGAGTTCTCTAAAAACCTCTCTATTTTTTTCATGCATTCTCCTCCTTCCTGTGTAAAACAAACTCAAACAAAGAAAATCATTTCTTTATTTTCTGCTTTTTGGAGAAAGAAAGCTAAGGGACCGTTCCTTAGCTTTCTTTAACATACTTTATTTAACTTCGTTCATAATTTCGTCAACGAGCTCTTTGCCGACTTTTTCTGTGTATTTGCTGTAGATCTCTTTTGCTTTATCTTCAAAACCTTTCCGTGCTTCTTCAGAGAGCTCCGTTACTTTCATTCCTTCTTTTTCAAGAGCTGCAAAGGCTTCTTCGCTTTCTTTTTGATTCAGTTCACGCTGATAGTCTCTTGCTTCCTCAGATGCCTTCGTAACAATTTCTTTTTCTTCATCAGACAGTGTCTGCATAAATTTATCACTGATCATAAAAACGCTGGCATTGTAAATATGATCTGTTTTTGTTACATATTTTTGTACTTCATAAAAATTCCCTGTTGTGATATTACCCGCAGGATTTTCCTGTCCGTCTACGACTCCCTGTTCAAGTGCCGTAAACAATTCTGTATAAGGCATTGGAGATGGGTTTGCGCCAAGTGATTTCCATAAATCAACATGAAGTTCATTTTCCAGTGTTCTAATTTTAAGGCCTTTCACATCTTCAAGGGATTTAACTTCATGCTTATTATTCGTTAACTGCCTGAATCCATTTTCCCAGTAATTCAATCCAACGATTCCTTGGCTATCAAGCTTTTTTAACAACTCAGTTCCGATTTCACCATCAAGCACTCTGTAGGCTGTTTCTTCATCTTTAAACAAATATGGGAAATCAAGCACTTCAAATTCTTTTACAAAAGAAGCGATAGGTCCTGATGACATGGTCGTACCTTGAATAGAATTCATTTTTAAACCTTCAAATACCGCCCGGTCGCCCCCAAGCTGCCCGTCTGGGAACACTTGAACTTTAATAGATCCATTCGATTCTTTTTCCACAATTTCTTTAAACTTATCAAGGCCTTTTGTTAAAGAGCGGTCTTTTGATGTAGCCACTGCCATTTTCATTGTTTTAACTTCTGCTGATTCACCACTACCACTGCTGCTTGCGCCAGAACATCCTGCTAAAATCATCATTACTGCTGCAACTAACCAGATCACGCATTTCTTCATTTCCAAACCCCCTTATTTTAATCAGTCAAGACAGCGCTTTCAAGAGAAGTTTTTTTTAGATCGATCTAAAAGTAAACCAAAAAATTTTAGATCGATCTAATTAAACGCTAGACAAAGTCTTTGCTTCTTTTTAAGGTAGCTCCTTTATGAAAGCGCTATTTTTTCTGATTTTAACTTAGTATTCTGAAAATTGCAAGATTATTTTCCATTATTTCTTTTACTAGTGGGTTGTCTTTTTCTATACACAATATATTTGTATTTCAGCTAATTAAATTTAGGCTGTACTATATCTTTATCGTTTACTTTCTGTGCTTATTTCTGCTTTCCTTTCGCTGCTTATCTGATCGTTTCCTATTATTCACAATTGTACGCAAAGAAAAAGGCCGAGCGGAAACTCGGCCTTTTTCAAATACTTTTCTAAAATCAGCGGCGATTTCTGTATTTTTGAAAAGGCTGCCCCCGCTCATAACACGCCTGGCAGATGCTGTACGGGTAATCCCAATCCAATTTTCTGCCGCATTGCCGGCATTTTTTCACGACCGCTTTGATGTTGTGGCTCAGCCAGTAATGAATATCATCGGCAATTTCTTTTTTGACCCGTTCCCAGTAATACGCCTCAGTCGGCTTATTTAACCGGTATAAAAACATTAAATGCAGCTCTACTGATTTATAGGAAAGCTCCAGTTCTTCTAATGTTTCTTTTTGAACAAACGGGTCCGGCATGTCAGTCCGGTTTACTAAGGACATGAGCACCCGCTTCCATTGATCCGCTAAAATGTCTTCATAAGCGGAAAAAGGAATTTGCAGGTAGCTATATAAATCCTCCATGCTGAACCGCTGCTCGATCGCTGTTCCTCTCACCAGGCTGTACAAATATTCTTCCTGGGCAAGTGAGGCTTTTTTTGTACCTTTTGGATTTTGGAATTCTTTCCATAATTCGAAGAAAAGGCCTAAATCTTTATAATAACGCTTGAACCGTTCCAATACACTGCGGGTTGGCGCCACCGTGAACACCTGGATCGGCACATCTTTTCCTTCGAGCAGCCGTTTCATGCGCTTTGGATTTTCCATAAACACAACTTCCCCTTGTTCATATAATCCTTTGCGCCCGGCCCGGCCGGCAATTTGCTTTACTTCCTGCGTAGTCAGTTCCCGGCGTCTTTTCCCATCAAATTTTTGGCTGCTCATTAAAATAATTCGTTTGATCGGAAGGTTCAAGCCCATGCCAATCGCATCTGTAGCGACTAAAATGTGCGTAGCGCCAGCATTAAAATTCTCCATTTGACGCTGCCGGGATTCTGGCGGCATGTTTCCGTAAATGACACTGACCTTGTGTCCGTCTCCTTCCAGATTCCCCGCGATCTCAAGCACCCGTTTTCTCGAAAACGCAACCAGGGCATCTCCTTTTTGAACGTCCTTCAGGCGGAATGATTTTTTCCGTACTAATAATGGCAGTTCACGCTTGTATTCCCGCACTTCTACATCCGCTTCTTCTCCCAGCAGGCCAAGAATCAGCTCTTTTACATTGGGACTGCCGATAATATGAACTTCCCGGGCATTTGCTTTGGTAATACTGCGGAACCAGGAGAAGCCCCTCTCTTTATCAGCAATCATTTGCGCTTCATCAATGACGACAATGTCATAATGACGGTTTTCTTGAAACATTTCAACTGTGCTGGAGGCATGTGCAGCTCCTTCTGTCCGTTTTTCTTCTTCCCCCGTTTTTAAATCACATGGGATCCCGTCTTTATTTAGTTTTTCATATACCTCGAGCGCCAACAGGCGGAGCGGTGCCAGGTAAAGACCCGATGGGCACGCTTTAAGCCGCTCCAGCGCTGTGTAGGTTTTTCCGGTATTGGTGTCGCCAAAATGAAGAATATAGCGGGTATTTACCTTTCGGGCCGGTTCATACTCTTCGCCAAAAATGTAGGCAATCCGATTTTTTCGTTCTGCTTTTTCCCGCTCGGCCCGCTCTTTTTCTTCCCGTCTTTTCTGTTCAAACTGCTTCCATGCTTCATTGATTTCTTCCGATGTCT
Organism: Domibacillus sp. DTU_2020_1001157_1_SI_ALB_TIR_016; assembly: GCF_032341995.1. Classification (NCBI taxonomy): domain Bacteria; kingdom Bacillati; phylum Bacillota; class Bacilli; order Caryophanales; family Bacillaceae; genus Domibacillus; species Domibacillus sp. DTU_2020_1001157_1_SI_ALB_TIR_016. The sequence goes on along the minus strand of NZ_CP135438.1, from coordinate 1,164,374 downwards.
GCGGTGTAGCGAGAACGGAATCCACTACATCTTCTTCCCACTCCCGGAAAAACGATTCTGCACAATCTTCTAAAAGAAAGTTAATGTCTTTGCTTTTTTGAAACACACCGTATGACCACTCTTCTCCCGTTTGCTGCTCATACAGGGTTCCAAGTTCTTTCGGCAGCTCCGCAAAAATAACCTGTTTAAAGTCTTTCGTTACATAAGATAAAATCAGTTCATAATAAGCATCCCAATAGGTTTCGTGCGTCCAGTCATCAAAATCAGGATATCCGGGTGCTGTCCTTCCAGTAAATTCTGTTAAAAAAGAAGCAACCATGGAATAGTATTCCGGATGAAAGGTTCCCGCTTTATGCAGTGTGCCGCTTTCATCTTCTGTGAAGCGGACACCGCTGTTTAAATGCTGCTCCAGCCTTTTCCCTGCATACTTTCGGACATATAAGTAAAAGTACAAATACTTTTCTTCTAAGAGGCGGCTTACAGCCGGAAGAAGAAATTGTTTGTTCCAGCTTCGTTTCATCTGTTTTTGCTTTTGCTTTTTCTTGCTGCTTTGCATGTTCTGGGTAATCAATGCCCATGTTTCCTCGTACTCGTCCCGTACCCACTCCGCCGCATCAAACGGTTCAAAATGAGCCAGCACCTGGTAAAAAGATTTCTTCAACTGGTTCAGTGATAACTCGTCCACCTCAATGCCCATCGAACGGAGATACTCCATTTTCTCAGAACGGCTGTATGAACTAACGAGCCGCTGCTTCCATATATCTGACCACACTTTACCCAAAAACAAAGCCCGTTTTTGAAGGTATTCGTCGAGTGTAGGGGTTTCATTGTTTTCTATGAATTCTAAAATATTGGTGTGTATTTGTTTTTTTGTGCTTTCGATTGCTTTTTGATGATGTTTCTCGATGCCCTGCAGTTCCGCAGCCACGACAATCAGCTTCCTTTCCTGTCTCTCTCTTGTTCATCATACCATACCAGCCCTTTCCTTCTTTAGCTTTTCCTGTTTCTCCTGGTTCATGCTTCTTTAAATAACAGGAACCAGTGAGAATGCGGTAAAATGCTTCGTTAAGATGGAAAGGGTGTGTAAAGAAAATTCCTTGCTCTACAGGCATGATAAACCTTATGTATGGACGGCAACGTTTTTATGATTTTTAAGAACGGAATAAAAAATGCTTACGGACAAATAGTATATGTATACGACTTAAAAAACCAATGACTGTGGTGATCGAAAGCGGGCAGTCAAATCGCTGCGGCTAATTGATTCCTTCATTTAGAAAAAAAGAACAGTTTAGGGAGAAAACAATGAAAGTTACAGGCGTTTTTTTATTTATCACTATTACGGCTTCTGCATTCTGTGTCATTTTGGATATCCTATTGGGCTTTACCTTTTCCGAAGCATGGATGCATTTACTCCATCCGTTTTTTGTGATGGATGTCAGTGAATACCTAGTGGTTCTTCTATTTTTATCTATAACGATTGGACATCAAATCATAACCAAAAAGAACCAGCAAAAATAGCAACATTAGTTCCGTTATTTAGTAAAACGGTGGCGGATAAAAGCAATGATCAGCATCACAAAAGGCAAAATAATAAGGAGCGGAGCGGAGAAATACGATATAAAGGTTGTAAAGCCTTCTTCTGAATGTTCAGCAAAATCCTCTGCAATGGCTACAGAAAGAAAAACCAGAATAAGACCTGCCGGCAAAATCATTTGCTGATGGTTTTTTAAGCGAAACAGATCAACCATTCCTATGACAGAAGCATATAAATAAATACCCGCTTTTAAAAAAACGGTAATGAGTAACGTCATCACGACAAGGGCATCTAAGCGCTGGATAAATTCCAAAAAGTTGATCTTTCCTACTGTAGCCAGTAAAGGAAAAGGAGATCTTTCCACTTCGCTGACTCCTAAAACAGCGATATTTAAAGCAGCCATATAACTTAAAATAAGGCCGCTGACGATTAATGAAGCGATTCCGACTTTTTTCACTGCCTTTACACGATTTAAATATGGAAACAGCATAGCAAAAACGAACGCTTCTCCAAATGGAAAAACCACAACCAGCGGAGGATAAAAAGTCGTCTCCAGTACAGGCTTCCAGCCATATTCTAATACAGGCTTTAAGTTATTAAGGTCCACGGTGCCGGTTAAATAAACAAAAAGATTTCCTATGATTCCCACAAGAATCAAAAAAATCCCCAATATTTCAGCTGTTCTTGCAAATACTTCAATTCCAAGATAAAGCACATAACACATAGTCAGCACAAATAAAATGATCACCACAAGCAAAGGAATCTCCGGCATTGTTGCTGTAATCAATACTTCACTGAATTCGCGCACATTTCTGGCGGAAATATACAAAAAAAAGACGGTATACATTAATCCGACAATCCATCCGATATATGTGCCAAATATTTTTCTGGCATAGGCAGTAAGCGGCAAGGAGGGGTGATAGCGAAATAGCCTATAATAAACAAGAAATAAAATTATCCCTGTGCTTAATCCTAACAAAATAGAGAGCCAGGAATCCTTTTTTGCTTCTGCTCCCTGTGATACGACAACAGCTGTCCCCAGCTCGAACATAAAGAGTAAGAGAAAAAATTGAATGCTGCTTATTTTCGCTTTTTCCATTGAAAAAAGCTCCCCCTCCTTTTGCTAAGATCTTTTCCTTATTCTAAGTAGGAATTTGTTCGCAGTCCTGAACGACGAATAGATGTTTTAACTTCTACGCTAACCTCTGTTTCAGGAAAACCTTCATCCTGCCATTTTTCTTTTATCTTTCTCCACATTTTTGGATCTTTATGGTTGATGGCTTCACCAAATCGGAAGACGTCATTCTTTTTATTTTTTGCGTACGCTACGGTCTTGTTGATTTCCCGCTCGATCTCCTGATCCAACTGCTTTTCAAAATCAGTAAATGTTTTGTGTTTTGTGAGATCAATGGGGCATTGTACTTCGTCAAACGACCCTTCTGCTCTGACCGAAAGTTCAATGACTCGTTTATCATTTTGGATCTTGGCGTTTACTTTCGTTCTGGAGCGATCTATTTTAACAGTGATACCGCCTTTTTTCCCTTCACAATCGAGATGGACGATTGTTTGTTTCAAATCATTATTGATCCATGACACGCCCCGGGAAAGCTCATCATTCATCCACCCCTGCAGTTTGCCATCTTTAAAAATGCCTAATCCCCCCATTTCCAGCTTTGTTTCCGGAGATATTCTCTCAATATTTGACATTTTGTTTCCCTCTTCCGGGCTGCCGACAACCTGAAGACTGACTAACATGCCTCCGCCCCATTCAATTTGTTTAACGACTTGATCTGCGTTCAGCATATCGTAATCCCCCTGCTGACGTTCAAGGGTTTCCACCCCGCTGATAATGCGGTCTGCTGGCAGCTCCTCTAAAGGCGTTGTAACATGGAGGGCTTCTTCTGCCGTGTTGTCTTTAACAAATAAAACGGGAAACTCTCCACGGAAATAAGGCGTACGGTCAAGACTGTCAAACAGTCCCTGAATCCCATCGGTTCTTGCTAACTCTTCCCCTATCACCATCGATCGAATATGTGCCAGAAAAAGCTCGTGCGGTGACTTCTTCTCTATTTTGCGAAGGGCATCTAAAATCGTGCTTCCTTCAGCTGAATAAGCAACAACAGGCATTTCTCCTGATGCCCCGCTTTTCGCCGCCGTGCCGGCTACTTGTCCTTCATTTATTACCTGGACCGTGACACGATAAGCGTTTTTCTCGTCATCGCTCCCTCTATCCACGCCGATTGCACTGACAATATCTAATTGTTGCACTTCCATACGTCCCCAGCAGCCTGACAGCAGCACGGCAGAAACAAGGATAAAAACAAAGGTAAGTGGCTTAATATTCATTGGGATCCCTCTGCGAATGATTTTCCTGGGTTTGACGATCCCTTGGTGCTGGTCCAAGAGTGTCCGTATTTCCCACTTTAGATACTTTTTTCTGTGCGATTAGCCTTGGGCGCGTAGACATAAACGGTTTTGACACACGAATAAGTGTATCTTTTAAATCAGTAAAAATAAGCGGAGCGAATGGTGTTAAATAGGGAACGCCAAATGAGCGCAGGCTGCTCGTATGTGCAATGAGAATAATGAGACCAAGCCCAATTCCATAAAGCCCTAAAGAAGAGGCTAAGATAATCATGCCGAAGCGAAGGATCCGTACAGCATCTATCATGGAGTGGTTTGACATTGTAAAACTGGCGATGGCTGTTGCTGCTACAATAATCACCGTGGCACTTGAAACAATTCCTGCTGATACAGCCGCCTCCCCTAGCACAAGAGCCCCTACAATCGATACGGCCTGTCCCACCTGTTTCGGCATTCGCAGTCCTGCTTCCCGCAGAAATTCAAAGGTTAATTCCAGCAGCAGCACTTCAATAAAAAGCGGAAACGGAACTTCCTGCCGCTGAGCTGCCAGGCTGATCAATAAAGGTGTGGGAATAAGGTCTGGATGAAAAGACAAGAAAGCAATATAAAAAGAAGGAAAAAGCAGCGTACTTGAAATACCCACTAGCCGCAGCATCCTTAAAAAACTGGCTATGCTCCAATGCATATAATAATCTTCCGCCGACTGAAAAAACTCAATAAATGTTGCCGGCAAAATTAACGTGTTGGGCGTTCCGTCAACAAAAACTGCAATACGTCCTTCCATTAGCTCCCCCATCACTACATCCGGCCGCTGCGTGTTGTAAATAGTCGGCCATACAGATCTTGGACCATCCCGGATCCACTCTTCAATGGTATTAGAGCCGATCAATTCATCGACTTCAACTTTTCGAAGGCGCTCTTTGAGCTCGGTTAAAATTTTTTCATTCGCAATCCCTTTAACGTACATAATCGTGACTTCTGTTTCGGTAATTTCACCGATCTTTACCGATTCAACCCGCAAATGAGCACTTTTAATTCTCCGGCGAACCATTGCAACGTTTGTATGAAGGGATTCAATAAAACTCTCCTGTGGTCCGCGAATCGACTGCTCGGAAGAAGGTTCCGAAATGGCTCTTGTTGCCCCGCCTTTTAAAGGACAGATCATCGCCTGGTCCCATCCATCGAGTAAGAGAATGGTCTTCCCTGACACAAGAGCCTGGATGGTTTTGTTCCACTCTTGTGTTTCCCCGACTTCCGCCACAGTGATCATTTGTTCTTTCATCCCTGTAAATAACGTGCCGGCTGACGAACTGTTTAATTCCCTGTGATCATCCATGACTTTATCGATAATGAAGTTGCCCACGTGTTCTTTATCCACTAATCCATTGATAAAAATAACGGCAGCATTCTGCCCAGAACTGCTTCCTATTTTAAATGTGCGGACGACGATATCAGCACTGTAGCCAAGAGTCTCTTGAATGTTTTTAATATTTGCTTCAAGATTGGTTTCAAGTTTCTGATGATTTGCATCCGATTCAGTCTCTTCAGTGTATTCAATAGGTTTTTTCTCTTTTTTTCCAAGCTTGTTCCATAATTTTTTCATTTCTAACTTCACTCCTGCTTTGCCCTTATATGAGAGAGCTTTCACATATATCAACAGTATGCCAATTTTGCCAGCTTTTAATCCAAGGAACCTCCCAGATAGAGATACAAACAAAAAAGGAAACACCTGATGAGTGGTGTTTCCCTTTCATGGATGAATCATTGACATTTTATTGTTTTCAAATCCGGCTGATTGTTTACAAGCTGCGAGTTTTTTATTTCTCAGTTCATCATGACTTTCTGCTTCTATGACGCTTACCGTAAATTACTGGATTCCCTTTCACATAATTAACATGTTTCACCAGGAAATCGTATGAAAAGATTCTGCTTCCAGCAAAAATGTGTATGCGGCACCATCAATACTGATCTGTGTTTCTCGTTCTTCATTAAACGGGTTTTGAAGAACAACCACTTTTGTTCCATCAGGATTCTGAAAAGCAACCGTTGTTCCTGTCCACGGACCCGTCGTTTCAAGGCGGCGGGCACCTGGTTCGATAAAATGCGAAAAATGCTTCATCACATAATATTCGGGATTAAAAAGGGCTTTTTGTTCCGTCACCTGAGCCGTGATCATCGCGTTTTGCTTCCACCCCCACGTACTTTTCCCTTCCGGCTCTAATACCATATTCCAATAAACATAAGCATTCACGCCGTTTACAAAGTAATGCCGGTACAAGTTAAATACGTACTGGGCATACTCCCATGTGTTTTTTCCATCCCCGCACTCATTCTCGGTCTGCATATACCGCTTTTCCGGATAGCTTTGGACAGTTTGCTGGAGGGCGTATTTGCCCGCCCACTGGTAGCCGACTCCCGCAACATAGTGGGCCGCTTCCGGATCACTTAACGTCGGGGCGGCAATGGCATCATAATCAGAAGCGGATTTCGTAAATAAATCTTCTACAATGCCATTAATTGTTCCCAGCCAAATTTCCGTTTGAAGGCCATGCTCTTTAAAAGCTGGGCCTAAATAATCCCGAATAAATTCACGCAGCTGTTCCCCGGTCCAGACACAGGACGGAAATTTCTGGTCGGCTACGACTTCATTCTGGACGTGAACTTGATGAATCGTAATGCCTTCTTCGGCATAAGCCTGCACAAATTTTACAAAATAAAGCGCATATGCCTTTAAAATCTCAGGCTCCCAGCGGATAGTGCCGTAATTATAAGCTTTCGGAAACTTCATCCACGTCGGCGGGCTCCACGGGGAAGCAAACAGCTGCAAATCCGGGTTTCGCTTTAATGCTTCTTTAATATAAGGAATTAAAAAGCGGCTGTCCCGTTCAATGCTGAAGTGTTCCATCTCGAAGTCGTTTTCTGTTTCATTGTGGCTGTACCATTGAAGCGCATAGTCACTCGCACCAATTGGAAGCCGGCAAATCGTGAAGCGGCAGTCGCCTTCCGGTGAGAAAAGCGCATCGTATACTTTGTGCTGCTCGCTTTCTTCCAGCTGCCCAAGGGCGTGGTAGCCTAGTTCATTAAAGCAGCCGCCGAATCCTTCGATAACACGTTTAGCTTCATCGGTCACTGTTAAATTAACCGCAGCTTCCACACCTTGCTCCGGCTGCTTTTCCTGCCAGTATTGTTCGCGTGTCGTAGATATCCACTTTATGTTCTGCATGCCGTCTTAGCTCCTTTATTCAATTTCCAATAATAGAAATGACCATGGCTCTATCAATATCTCCTGTCCTGTGTGAACAGAACGGCCTGATTGCAGTTCCACCGCATTCCCATACGGAGACGACAGCGTTTGAGGCTCCCAGGAATAGTTAAATACATATTTAATCTGCCTGCCGTCTTGGTTGGTTCCGCTTTTGATAATGAGCGGGAATGAATACGCCTGTTCAACTCCCCAGAGCCCTGCCCGTTTTAACGACTGTTGTAAAATACCGGACATTACTTCAGTGGAGACCATACACCCGATATAGGTTGCATAACCTTTTCCATACTCGTTTCCGGTAATCGCCGCGTAACTGCCCCAAGCTGGGTGGTTATAGCGGGCTAAGGTTTCCGCTGTGACAGGAACTAAAAGCTCCATCCATGTGTGCACGTTATTTTGCTCCGGTTCAACTTCATAGGCATGATCAGCCAGCTTCACGTTTTTCGGTTTCACAAACATTTGATACTGAACACCGCAGGCTTTTTCAATTAAGCCAGGCTGCATGGTGGTGCGGACCTGCAGATGTTCATTTGTAAAGCCGGATTTAAACGTAAAGACGGCGTGGCCGCCATTTTCTACATACGTGTTTAACCGTTCCAGCAGTTCATCCGGCGCCACATATAGACATGGAACAAGAATCAGTGAATAGTCTTCAAGACGGCCGGTTTCCGGGTGGATAATATCGCATTCTACATTTAAGTTATATAACGCGTCGTACATCAGCCGGACAATGTCGTTATAACGCAGCTCTGTTTCATGGTGAAACGGAAACCACTGCATGCCTGTCAGTGATTCATTGCTGACAAGAATCGCAACTTTATTATTCTTTTTCAAATTCACCAGTTTTGGAGACAAGCGCTCGAAATCGGCTCCGATGGTTTTCGCTTCGTTGTACACCGGGTTCGGCTTCAGATCATGGCTGAGCAGCCCTTTCCAGTACGTTTCAAACGAGTTATGGATAGAGTGCCAGTGCCAGTAAGCAACCATATTCGCACCGGATGCAAGGTGGCTGAACGCCTGCAGGCGCAGCTGATTCGGGTACGGCGTCCAATGAGAAAAAGCCTGTGCTTCTGTTTCTAAAACCAAATAGTTTTGCTGCTTGGTAGAGCGGGCTACGTCCCCGCCGAATGAAATTTCAATACCGGTTAAATCATCCTGTGTAGGATGGTAAATATCAACGCCTGTTATGTCGAATGGCTCTGAAGCGGTAAAGTGGTTTACATTTGGCTGCACCCCAAACGAATAGCCCCGCCATTCAAAGTCAAAATTCTGGGTAATAAACTGGTTTGGCTTTCGATATTCTTTTACGATGTCGACCTGCCACGCCAAAAATTGGTCGACAAGTCCCCGCTGAAATTTTGAGAATTCCCCGCCCAGGCTTCCATTAATGGTTCCGACAACAGACGGCATATCCTCCCATGCATTCACTTTGTTGCTCCAATAAGCCAGCCCAAATTCTTTGTTGAGCGCTTCTGTCGTTTTGAATTTTTCTTTTAAATATTTGATAAACTGCAGCTGTACATTCGGGCCGCTCGTGTCATAATGCTTTGTTTCATTATCAATTTGATAGCCAATCACAGCCGGATGGCCGCTTACCTGCTCCATCAGCTTGCGGATGATCCGTTCCGCATAAAATAAGTAGATGGGACTCGTAATGTCCATAATTTGGCGGGCCCCGTATTTTCCGGGTCCCTGTTTTGTTTCCGCCAGCACCTCCGGATGCTCTTTTACCATCCACGTTGGTACCGCATAAGTCGGTGTCCCGACAATCACGCTGATTTCCGCTTGAAGCATCGCATCTAAGACACGGTTCACGGATGTAAAGTCGAAAACACCATTCTGCGGTTCATGTGTGCTCCAGGTAGATTCCGCAATACGTACCACGTTAATGCCGGCTTCTTTCATCATTTGAATGTCTGTCTGGAGCCGTTCATAGGGCATATATTCATCATAATAAGCAACACCGTAAAGCAGCTTTTCCATCTACGCTTCCTCACTTTTCATTATTTAATGGCTCCATCTGCAATACCTTCCAGGATGTATTTCTGGAAGATGGCATAAAAGATAATCACCGGAAGTGCTGTCAGCACAAGCGACGCTAGAATTTTCGGCCAGTCTGCTGCGTATTGGCCGAATAGCATATTGATTGACAGCATTAACGTGTAGTTGTTTACATCTGTCAGCATAATCAGCGGCAGCAGGAAGTCATTCCAGAGCCAGAGAACATTTAATACGAGAATCGTTGCTGTAATCGGTTTTAAAAGCGGAAAAATAATCTTCGTGAAAATTTGAAAATCATTGCAGCCATCGATTTTAGCCGCCTCTTCCAGCTCTTTTGGAATGGCTTTAACAAATCCGTGGTAAAGAAACACAGCCATATTTACTCCAAGACCGATGTAGATTAAGCCAAGACCGATTAACGACCCCTGCGCACCCACTCCTTTTGCGATTTGGCTGAGCGTGATCATAATCGAATGAAACGGAACGAGCATAGAAGCAATAAACAGCATAAAGATAAAATTGCTGAACTTTCCTGATGTGCGGGCCAGCTTATAGCCGGCAAGAGAGCCGCAGATCACAATTCCGGCAAGGCCGATTACCGTTACAATGAGGGTATTCACTGCACTGTCGAGCAGGTTGAGCTCTTTAAAAACACCAATATAATTATCAAAAGTGAATTCTTTAGGAAGGGCCAGAACTGATGTGAAAATTTCCGCCTGTGATTTAAAAGAATTAATCACAGACATATAAATCGGAAAAAACGAGACGACTGCGAAAAGAATCAATACGGTATTCACTGACCATGAAGCCGCTTTGTTTTCTTTCATTACGCTTCAACCTCCTTGCGTTTTGAAATACTGACTTGAATAATGGTGATGACAAGAACAACGAGGAACAAAATCATTGCTTTTGAATTGGCATAGCCAAAACGGAAGTTGTTTGAAAAAGCTTCCTGGTAAATGTTCAGCGCCATCACCTGCGTGGATGTTCCCGGTCCTCCTTGCGTTAACGCATAAACAACGTCAAACACTTTAAAGGCACCATTCAGCGTCAAGAACGAGCAAATCGTAATCGCATGCATAATCATCGGCAGAACAACGTGGCGCAGCCGCTGAAATACGTTGGCTCCATCAATCATCGCTGCTTCCTTCAGCTGTTTCGGTACTCCCTGCAGTGCTGCCATATAAATGATCATCATGTAGCCAATTCCCTGCCAGAGCGACACGATCACAATGGAATAAAAGGAAACGTCCGGATCTCCAATCCAGGCCTGATCAAGAAAGGAAAAAACAGCTTTTTGAGAAAGCTCTGGAAATACATTTGAAAAAATAAAAGAAAACATAAACGAACTGATAATTAAGCTGAGCATATTTGGCATAAAGAAAATGGTCCGGAAAAACCCTTTTGATCTTACTCTTGACTCAATTAGCAATGCCAGTAACAGTGCGATGATATTTTGAATAAAGAAAACGACAATGGTGTATTTCAGAGTAAAGAAAAAAGAATGACGAAACGCTTCATCGTCTTTAAAAGCTTCAATATAGTTATCAAACCAGACAAAATTATAAGAAGGATTTAAGCCATTCCAATCTGTGAAACTGTAAACACCCGCACCAACCATTGGAATAAATAAGAAAACGAAGTAAAAAACAAAGGCAGGAAGAACAAATAAAATCAGGCTTAAATGACTGCTTTTCGTTCTTAATCTTTTTTCTTTTCTGTGTGCGCTGACTGAGTTTTCTTTTTTGTCATTGATGGCTTTAACCGTCATGCCCGTTCAGTCCTTTCCCTCTTCTATATAGGGAAAGACAGCTGTGAGCTGTCTTTCCGCTACCCCTTATTTGTTTAGTTTGTTGTACTCCTGCCATGCCTGGTCCAGACCTTCAATCACTTCGTTCTTCGATGCATCGCCTGCATAATAGCTTTGCATTAATTTTTCAGAAGCTGATTTCACGGCAGCTGGAATTAATGGATCCTGATAGACTTTTCCTTCTTCTACATATTTCGTTGAATCTACAAGCCACGGGTAAGGCTTAAATGTATGAACATCTGAAACGGGATTAAAGCCAAGGCTTTCATAAAACTCACTTGAGTCCTGCTCATCAAGCACATAGTTCATAAAGTCCTTCGCTACCTCTTTTACTTCACTCTGTTTTGAAACGGCCAGGGATGTAGATGTACTCAGATCAATCAGAGTGGCATTTGGATCATCATTAATAGGCAGCGGCGCTACCCCAAAGTTAAAATCAGGATTAGTAGACATCAACGATTCTGCCATCCATGGACCCTGTACCCACATAGCTGCTTCACCTGCGGCAAAAGCAGCTGCTCCCTGATCCTGCCCGACTTCAAATGGACGATCGGTGCCATGTTCATGAACCAGATCGATAATTGGGAACATGTCATCTTTTAACTCTGCAAATGACGCTTTGTCTTGATTCATTTTCTCGACAAATCCTTTATCGGTCGTGCTTTCTAGCGCCCCAACCGTCAATGGCAGGAATAATTGTGGAATGTAAGAATCCTTGTAAGCATTAATAAATGGTGTCACACCTGCATCTTCAAACTTTTTTACAACCGCTTTCATTTCTGTGAGCGTTGTTGGAAGCTCTACTCCGTGCTTTTTAAATAAGTCTTTATTGTATATGTAACCCCATTGAAGCGTTTCGAGCGGTACAGCCAGCACGCGATCATCCTTTGTTACCGCAGGCGATACCGTATCATACAGCTTTTCAACGAATGGCTCATTTGATAGATCTTCTAGGTATCCCGCTTTATCGTAAACAGGAATATCATTGATCGCATGAAGCGCGAACACATCCGGACTGTCGCCGGAAGCGAGGCGGGTTTTCAGCAGCTCGTCTGCCTCGTTCACACTTGGAAGTTCCAATTTTACGGTTACGTCGCGGCCTTCTTGTTTTTGCTTAGCCACAAACTGGTCAATGTAAGTTTCATATTGTTCTTTAAATCGCGGCTGTCCAATAAATACTTTCAGCTCTACCTGGTCAGAATCACCTGATGACGAACCACCCGCGGAATTGCTTTCCCCGCTGCAGCCTGCCAGCATTCCAGCAAATAAAACAGAGACAATCGGTAGTGTAAGCGCTTTTTTCATTTTCAGCTCCCCTTTGCTTTTTTTTAATCATAATCGGTTTTTAACGCTTGGTGAATTGACAATATTAGCGCTTACATTTGTATTATGTTAATCTTTTCGCACCGATCCTGGTGAACTTCCATGGACTTTTTTAAACAGCCGGTAAAAATAAGAAACGTCTTCATAGCCGATCATGCTGCTGATCGTTTTATATTGAAGAGTGGTTGTTTGGACTAGCTCTTTTGCTTTATTCATGCGGTATTCGATGATGAATTCGGTAATATTGCATCCGAACTTCTTTTTGAAAGCGGTCGTTAAATACTCCTTACTGACATAAAACTTTTTGGAGATCATACCGAGCGACAATTCGGGGGAAGAATAATTTTCTTCGATATAGTACTTAATATCGTCCAAATTAATCCGTGTTTTTTGTCTGGCTCCTTCCCTTATTTTCTGAATAACGGTTTTCCCGACTGCTTGCATATTGATCAGTTCCGTTTCGATCGGGACCGCGGGATCGTACATAAAATCTTTTCGTTCAAATCCCAGCTCTTCTAGCGTGACATTATGCTGTTTCATCACTTCTTCCATTAACACGAGAAACTGCTGGTGAAAACGGAAATGAAAGGCTTCATTCTGCTTTAAATTTTCGGGAAGCTCTGCGAGAAACTGCTCAACGGTTGATTCGAACTGTTTTTCATTCAACTCTTTTAAGGAAAACGCAAGTGTAGCATAAAAAGGATCCAATAGCGATGAAATGGCGGGCTGTTTGAAGGCAAACAATGGATAGCTGATCTGCTGCTGTTCCAGTTTTCGCTTTTCCATAATAGCTTTTCCAAATGCTTGGTTGAGCTCCTCTCTATCAACAGGTTTTGGCAGGTATTCAACGGCTTTTGCTTTGATTGCCTGGCGCGTATACATAAAATCCTGATAGCCGCTTAACACAATCACAGGTATTTCGGGATAGTCGTTTTTTAACACGTCCAGCAGGCCAATTCCGTCTATTCCCGGCATTTTCATATCGGTTATGATAATATCCGGGCATTTCTTCTGTATTTTCTCAATAGCCTGTTCCCCATTTTCAGCTTCATCCAGCTGGCTGATCCCCCACAGCTCTTGATCCACAAGTGTTTTAACTGTATCCCGTGTCCAATGCTCATCATCGACAATGAGTAGTGTTGTCATGCTGCCACTTCCTTTTGTTTTGATGGAATTCGAATGGTAACCTTCGTGTAATAAGAGTTTTCGCTGTCCACATCAATGCCGTACTCTCTGCCAAAATATAGTTTGATGCGCGCATCCACATTTTTCAGTCCAATGCTCCGCTGTTCAGAGAATCCCTCCTGTTGCAGTTTTTTTCTGACTTCCCGAAGCCGTTCTTCACTCATACCTGCTCCATTGTCCTCGATGGTAATTTCAATTTCATCGAAGATTTCCTGGATATCTATTTTGATAACTCCTTGCTCCACCTGGGTTTCAAAGCCATGCTTAAAAGAGTTTTCAATAATCGGCTGCAGGGACAAAAGCGGAATCAGGGCTTCGTTGATGGATTCATCTACAAACAGCTGAATCGAAATTTTTTCTCCAAAACGGACCTGCTGAATATATAAATAGTTTTTCAAATGGGTGATTTCTTCCCGAAGCGGTACAAGATCGCCCTGCTTATTGGTAATGTAGCGGAACATGAGCGCCAGCTTCTGTGTCATTTTATAAATATCGCCTGCTCCGTTTTTGACAGCCATCCCCCCAATTACTTGAAGGGTATTATAAAGAAAGTGCGGATTGATTTGCGCCTGCAAAGCCAGAAATTGAGCGTCCCTTGTTTCCAGCTCGCGCTTATAATTTTTTTCGATCAAATCCCGTATCCGGTCGATCATCTCTTTATATTTACGATGAAGAATACCAATCTCATCCGTGCGCTCCACTTTCATATCTACACGAAAATCGGTTTCTTCCACACGCTCCATCGCTTTCGTTAACGAAACAATCGGTCTTGCCACCTGGTTTGATACTACTACGGACAATATAGCTGTTAAGATCATCGAGACAATCAAAATGAATAGACCAGACCGGCCAATATGCACAGCTCCTGTAAGCATCACTTCTTTCGGCACCATTTTTAAAATGGTTAATTTTCTATCCATGATCGGCTGCAGAAAATAATAGTTTTCTTTTTCAATCGCGTACGCCCGATGTTCGGCCTGCTCTGCCAATTGACGGCTGAATTCTTTTGTAAGATTGATATGGTCCGGATTGTAAAGCGCGTTCCCTTTTGAATCTAAAAGCAAAATGTGTTCGCCTTCGTTGCTTTTCAGGTTTTCTGCAATATGGTCCATAAAAGAAAATGAAACGTTGATTTGAATTTTTCCGACAGCTCTTTGATCTTCAAAGCGGTAAATATACCTCTCAAAAGAAAAGCTGCCTGTTTTCTGGTCTACACCAAAAATAGCCTCTTTGTTTTGGGGCGGAACTGGTGAATCAAGATAAGGAAAAACGAAAAAGTCGTTGCTTTCTACTTTGTAAAGCTGGTTTTCTTCAAATGAAACAAGAGATGCCGAGGTCGTATCATCTCGGCCATTGAATAATCCAAAAAGCTTGTCTTTTATGTACGACTGTCTGTTAAAAATGTTAACGGTATTAATATCTTCAACTGAGGAAATGCTGGGCACCAGCTGTTCATCCACAAGGGCATCAAATAAAAATTCATCATACCAGCGTATTTGCTCTTCCAGGTAACTGCCAGAAAGCTCCACTCTTGATTTGTTTGAACTAATCTCTGAGGATTCTACGGTTCCTCTTGAAATCTGTGTCGAAATTAACATAAAGATAATAAGCGGAACCATCATGACAAGCAACAGTGTTCCCATTAATTTTCGCTGAATGCTGTTTAAAACCGTTAATTTAAAATAATGCTCCATCTCTTTTAGTACATGCTTCACATGGCACCCTCCCTCTTTAAATTTCTTTTATTGTAATCGTTCTCATTCTGATTGTGAAACAGATTTTTATCGAATCGCTCTTAAACCATGCTGTCAATAAATCAGCGTCTCACAAGCCCGTTCTCCAGCATGTTCCATCTCTTTATCTGTTCAGTAACCGAATCCCATTGATGCTTTTGCTGCTTATCTCTATCAGCTTACAAAGCAAAAAAGCCAAATCTTAAACAAGATTTGGCTTTGAAAAATCAGATGAACTGTGTTTCCTGTTCATATTTAAAATCAACCCAGACGGCACCCTGGTCAGCCGAACGTACACAATGCTCAATCCAGCGGATGCCTTCGATTCCTGCGTCAATATCCGGATAAACAAGATTGTCCAGCGTTTCTTGATCGCCGCGATTTTTTGCATCCATGGCAATCGCAAACTTAAGATAAATGTTTGCCCATGCGTCAGACAGGCCTTCTACGTGCAAAGCACCCAGGCGTTCATCTGCATGGCAAGTTTCGTCGAGGTAAGGCATCGCCCGGATCAGTGTTTGCGCAGGTTGCCCCTGAATTTCATAAGATAGTTCGCCCGGCTTGCTGTCCCACCATTCCAGGCTTGCTTTTGAACCGACAATACGAATTCGGTGGCCATCCATACACCCTGCATTCACAGAAGATGTCCATAGTCTGCCTACTGCCCCGTTTTCATAATGCATTAGCACATAAGCATTGTCTTCCAACGGAGCACGGCTGCTGATAAAGCTTTGACGGTCGCAAAGCAGTTTCTTAATCTTCATGTTGGGCAGGATTAACTGTGACATGTAGTACGTATGAGTCGAAAGATCACCTAAAACAAAGCTTGGCCCTGCAATCTTCGGGTCCACTCGCCACTTTTGTGCATCGCTGTATTTATCTGCTTCATCTGTTGCATTAAAGCCATGTGTATACTGTAGCTCTACCATGCGGATCTCGCCAATATCCCCTTTTTCAATCATCGCCCGCATCTGTAAAAGCATTTGGTTGCCGGAGAATCCATACGTGACGCCCACTATTTTCCCCTTCTCTTCTGCGAGCGCTTTAATCTCCAGTCCTTCTTCAGTTGTGAAAAATAAGGGCTTTTCGCAGATTACGTGGAGGCCTGCTTCCAGGGCCGCTTTTGTAATATCATAGTGCGTGCCGTTCGGGGTTGCGATAGACACGGCTTCAATGCCATCTTCTCGTTTCGCTTCCTCTTCAAACATGGTTTCATAATCCTCGTAGCAGCGGTCGGACGCTACACCGAGATTGATGCCAAATTCCTTTCCTCTGGCAGGATCGATGTCAAATGCGCCCGCTACTAATTGAAAGGCTGTGTTGTCTCTAAGTGCTCCCGTGCGGTGCTTGTATCCCACCTGGCTGAGCCTTCCTCCGCCTACCATTGCCCAGCGAAGCGGTCGTTCGATTTTTTTCTCTCCATTCAACATCATACATTCCTCCCTTTTAGGATTGTGTTTTTTATTATTGCTGCAGAAAATCAATAAGCTTTTTATGCTTTATTTACTGTTACCGCCTTTACATGCTTAG
Source organism: Domibacillus sp. DTU_2020_1001157_1_SI_ALB_TIR_016 (assembly GCF_032341995.1). Lineage (NCBI taxonomy): Bacteria > Bacillati > Bacillota > Bacilli > Caryophanales > Bacillaceae > Domibacillus > Domibacillus sp. DTU_2020_1001157_1_SI_ALB_TIR_016. The sequence goes on along the minus strand of NZ_CP135438.1, from coordinate 1,147,632 downwards.
TATAGTAAAAGGAGGGAAAATCAAAAATACGCAGGATTGCTTTGTTGTTCATTATTCTTGCTTTTATGTAAGCGTAATCATAAAATCATTTTAAACACGATAAAAAGGAGTGATCCCGTGCTGCTGAATGAACCCGGGGTAGCGAAAGGTTCGCATTATTACTTTTTCACCCCTTCTGAAACCATCAAAAAACATTACTATCATTTGATCTGCTGCGGCCATTATTACTGCAATGCTGACTACAGTATTAAGCGGGATTACTTCCCTTATCTTTTATTGATGTATATTCGCAGCGGACAACTTCACGTAAATTATCGGGATAAGTCGGTGACGGCTAAAAAAGGCGATATCCTATTGCTGGACTGCCGTGAACCCCACCACTATTACGGCTCCGACGGACTGGAATTTATCTATATACATTTTGACGGACCTAACTCACAGGAATTATGCCGTTATATTATGAAACAGCATGGGTTTTTCTTTCAGCACAAACGTAATATCGAGATCGGAAAGCAGCTCTACCAGATGATCTACACCTATCAAAATGAACAGGACATGTCTGTTTCCGACTGTACCTGTGTGATTTATACGATGATCAACAGCCTTTCTGCAAAACAAGAAAAACAGCATAATGAAACCTCTCCTGTCGATCAAGCCATTCAATATATTAAAGCGAATACAAACAGGCAGGTGACTTTAAGAGAAATTGCGCAGCATGTGAATTTAAGCCCGTATTATTTCTCCCATGTCTTTAAATCCGAAACCGGATATGCTCCAATCGAGTTTGCGACAAAAAATAGGATTGATACAGCCAAAGGTTTATTAAAAACAACGAATCTTTCTGTCTCTGATATCGCCTTTGAAGTGGGCTACAGCAGCAGTTCAGGGTTCATTAACATTTTTTATAAGAAAGTCGGTTTTACTCCAACGGAATTTCGGAATCTGACTATTTGAGAAAGCAAATGAAATGTACAAGTAAACTACAAAAAAGCACGTCAATGGCTATTGTTTTTAACCATTGACGTGCTTTTTTATCCGCTTATTCCTTTATCTCACGCGGTTATAAATATTCTTTACCGCTTCGTCGATTTCATCTCTCGACATGCGCAAAGCTTTTTGGGAGGTGCCGTAGCCGATTTCCTGCTTTCCTTCCGCCAGCCCTTTAAAAATACCATCCGAAAATTCATCGACCGGAACCCCGAATTTATGGAGGCCCGCGCCGCCTAAATCTGTATTTACAGCTGGCGGTGCGACTTCAATGACTTGAACAGATGTTTCCGACAGCTGGTGTCTCAGGCTCATAGAGAATGAATGAAGCGCCGCTTTTGTCGCTGAATAAATAGGAGCGATGGCCATTGGTGTAAAAGCCAGGCCAGACGTAACATTCATCATAACCGCGTTCTCTTTTTTCGCAAAGTCCGGGGCAAACAGCATAGACAGGTGAATCGGTGCTTCCATGTTTGCGGTGATTTCGTTACTAAAATAGCTCCAGTTTTGAACTACATCTGCTTCTAATACATTAAAGCGCTGCTGAATACCTGCATTATTGACGCGGACATTCACTTCAGGATGCTCAGTCGTCACCCAGTGAACCTCTCCACCTAAATCAAAGATTTTAATGGAGCATCCCTTATCTTGAATACGGTACAACATCAGCTGGTTAAGCTTCCTGCGGAAGCCCGAGTGCATGATGGAGACTAATGAACGAAGACAAGGTCTGGGATGTCCTTATTGCCAGCTCAGGAACTTTTGCCTGAAGAGACAACCATTTCGTTTCCGAAATGGTTTTTTGAAAAGCCCGAATGAAATAACGGGCCCCGATATTATAAGAAGCAGATAAATCCGCATGATAGACTTTGCCCGTTGAAAACGTGGCAAGGTCTTTTTTCGGGTTCCGTTCCACTTTTCCAGAGCCGTCAAATGCCAGGACGCTGGTCTTTCGCGGATTGATCCGGGAAATGCGCATGCCGAGGTAATGCGCCATTTCTTCTACTTTGTTCTGGATGCCTATTTTCCGCCATCCATGAAGCTTGAAGCGAAGTTTCCTGGCTCCATAAAATCCTTTAGGGATTTTCATTCTGCCGAGATATTCGAAGACGATGACGTCACAGCCATGTTTCGCCGCGAATTTTACAATTTCATGGCTTGTGTGGCGGACAATATGCTGCTGGTACCCATTGATCTGCCGCCAAAAATTTGGTGCATGGATACGGCCGCTTGCCCGCTGGGCTTTCCTCAATTTGTTCGTTAACGTCTGCAGACGGTCTTTTTCTTTAGGCTGGTCAATAAATGTCCGGCTTAAGACAGTGCCTTTTGCATCGATAACTGAACAAACCGCAGAGTTCGTCAGTCCAAGGTCTACCGCACACACTTTTTGCTCTTGAATAGGTGTTTTTGTTAAAGTGACTTTATTTTCATAGCTGATGGAAAGGAAGAATTTCTTTCCTCGCTTAATCAGCTTAGGATTGTTCTCTTTCCATTCCCAAACACCGCGTTTATAAAGGTCCTGCTCTTTAAATTCGATATCTGTCCATACCCAGTCATTCTGGTGGAATACCTTGATTTGTGCAGTGGTATCAGATGTCCTGTTAAACATGTTTCCGCGATAAAAAACAGGGAATTCTTTATGTTCCGTCTGCAGACGGGGCGGCTGTTTCTTGAATTTTTTCCCTTCGGAAAGAGCGTATTTCTGTTCTTTTTCCCAGTTTTGATAGTTAGAGCGGAAGCTCTTTACCTTGCCAAAAGCAGAAGCGATGGCACTTCTGCGGAAGTAAGATGGCAATTTATAAAAACGTTCGTTAAACTCTTTGTATTTCGGAAGAGGGTTTGATTTGGTTGCGTGAATCAGTTTTTCTACTGCCGGCACAATTGATTTTGTTGTCAGGTCATCAGTATTATCAAACTCTTTGTCGATAACCCGGATGATGAAGAACAGGGCATCGTTGTAAATATCCAGCGTATCATTGAAGATTTCCGTCTGGTTTGTAATTTTGTGCAGCAGCGACTTCGCAACTTTCATGGTCAAACCCTCCTTTCCATTTTTCAGTCTTTATGATACGTTGATCGTATCAAAATGGAAAACAATTGTAAAATGAAAAGATGACCAGTATGAGTGATTACTAAGTACAAATTAGCAAGCAATGTAATAAAAAATATATAGAAGAACAGGAGAATAAAGACCTTAGCGCCTAACCCTCACCAAATCGGAGATTTTGAAGGGGAATGCGGCGCTAATTCTTTGTTCAATAAAACGCTTCATAAAAGCAAGGCCGATTCCCGAGGCTCCACCTGTAATGAGAACTGTATTTCCCGATAAATTCATCGATACCCTTTTTTCCTGTTTTTAATATGCTTTCATTTTACTCCTTTCTCTGATAATGCCAATTAAAAGCCTTTCCTGTTGAAGGAACTCCCTTTTGTTCTGCCAAATATTCGCAAGCAGAATTTCGTCTTAATGTGCACAGCCACATCATTACCCCGTGAATATGAAAACAGTGTCGTTTACTAAGCGGCAAGATAATATTATTAATAAACCTATCCCCTCTTTTTAATGTTCGTGTTTTTTGTGAGTAATTACAATTATAAAGTGTATATAAAGATAAAATCTTCAAAAAACACGAACTTTTAGTTGACAGAAAAATAAATATATCCTAAGATCAATATTGTTAGAAAACATGAATAGTACCGCTTACGTTCGTATATCCTCAATAATATGGTTTGAGGGTTTCTACTAGGATCCGTAAAATCCTGACTACGAATGGGTGTCTTTAGAGAACCCATTTGTAGTCAGGATTTTTTTATTGTTTTCTAAGGAATAAGGAAATAATTAAGAAAAAACCTATTTAGGAGTGTTCAAAATGGATAATGTATTTGATTATGAGGATATTCAGTTAATTCCAGCAAAATCGATTGTAAACAGCCGGTCTGAATGCGATACAAGCGTTACGTTTGGCAGCCGGACATTTAAGCTGCCTGTTGTGCCTGCTAATATGCAGACGATTATTGACGAAAAGATTGCTGTTTACCTGGCAGAAAATAATTATTTTTACATTATGCACCGTTTCCAGCCTGAGAAGCGGCTCGATTTTGTGAAAGACATGCAATCCCGCGGCTTATATGCCTCTATTAGTGTCGGGGTTAAAGAAGAAGAATACACATTTATCACAAACCTAGCAGAAGAAAATCTTACACCTGAATATATTACGATCGATATCGCACACGGTCATGCCAATTCGGTCATCAATATGATTCAGCATATTAAGAAGCATCTGCCTGGAAGCTTTGTAATTGCCGGGAATGTCGGAACACCTGAAGCGGTGCGCGAGTTAGAACATGCGGGCGCGGATGCGACAAAAGTGGGCATCGGACCTGGAAAAGTATGTATTACAAAAATTAAAACTGGATTTGGAACAGGCGGCTGGCAGTTAGCTGCGTTAAGATGGTGTGCAAAAGCAGCGAGCAAGCCAATTATTGCAGACGGCGGTATCCGTACACACGGGGATATTGCTAAATCTGTCCGTTTTGGCGCATCAATGGTGATGATTGGCTCCCTATTTGCCGGACATGAAGAATCCCCTGGAGAAACAGTTGTCCAAGACGGAAAGATGTATAAAGAATACTTTGGATCAGCTTCTGAGTTTCAAAAAGGGGAAAGAAAAAATGTCGAAGGCAAAAAAATGCATGTAGAATACAAAGGTGCGCTGCAGGATACGTTAACGGAAATGGAGCAGGATCTTCAGTCTTCTATTTCTTATGCAGGCGGAAACAAGCTGTCCGCAATCCGCAATGTAGACTACGTGATTGTTAAAAACTCTATCTTTAACGGTGACAAAGTATACTAAAGATATAGTCCTTTAAATCAAAAGCCAGCCAGAATGTTTGGCTGGTTTTTGATTTAAGGAAAACAGAATCGCATCATAATTTTGATTTAAAAAGCTAAAAGAGGCAGTCAGGCTTAACAGCCTGACTGCTCCGTTTTATTACTAAGAAATAATCGTATAATTTTTATGGTTTACCACTGTACGGTTTCCTTCATATTCAAGAAGAGTGGGATTTTCCTTAATCGCTACAATGACCGAGTTCTCATTTACTTTTTGAACGACTCCCTTTATTCCACCGTTAAATGTAATAATAGAGCCTACTAAAGCTTTCTTTATTATCAACTGAACCACCCTTTTCTATAAAATCATTTATAACGCTTAATTCTCATTCCAAACATCCTTTAATGTCCATGCCTGCAAAGAAAGCAAGTTTGCCGTTCCGCCTTCCGCAAATACTTCAACGCCTGTACTGTCCGCTTTCGGGTAAATTCGGCTGGTCATGACTGTTTCTCCATCATCCACAAATAGTTCTACCGATGATCGGTCAATGAATACATGAAGTTTAACAGTATCCTTATTGCTTATTTTCACTTTTCGAATCCCGCCTTCTCCTTCGCCGGATTGGTTTCGGTCTACAATCATTTTTTCTTCTTGTGTGTCAAAGCGTATCACTGTTTTTTCCTGCCCTTCTTCTGAGCAGCGGACGTTTAAACCGAATGCAGAAGCTGTATCTTTCGAAAACTCTGCAATGATTTCAAGCCGATCTCCGGCAAAGTTCAGTTTTTTTACGCCTGAAACCAGCATCGATTCTGCCGTTACTTTTTCATGGCGGAGCAACTGCAATTCCGCTACTGGCTTCATGAGCAATTGTCCTGATTGATTAAATGTGAGTTCCCGTGGAAGGGTAAGCGCCCCAGCCCATCCATGTGCCTGCTCCGGCATTTCCGCTTCCCACATGTTCATCCACCCAAAGAGAATACGCCGTCCTTTGTCGTCTTTAAATGTCTGAGCAGCATAAAAATCAAATCCTCCATCCAGCTCGGTAAACTCCCTATGCGTGAAATGAGCTGCTTCGTAATCGAATTCTCCAATCAACGCACCAGTTTGATACAAGTTTTGGTAATGGTCTCCATCTGCTTTCACACCCTGCGGTGAAAATACCAGCACGTGTCTTCCCTCTAGTTCAAAAAAGTCCGGGCATTCGAGCATAAAACCTAGCTTTCCATCACTTTTCACGATGGCGCCGCGCTCTCTCCAAGAAAGCAGATCGTCTGACTCATATAAATGAACATTGCCGAGCTTGTTTTTCTGGCTTCCAATCACCATATACCACTTGTCCTGATGCTTCCATACTTTCGGATCGCGGAAATCATGAGAAGCGCCCTCAGGCGGATGGGCTATCACCGGGTTTTGCGGATGTTTGGTAAAATGAATGCCATCAGTGCTTTCAGCAATGCATTGCGTTTCCGTAATAACACCGTTTTCGTCTACATGGCCCGTATACATAAGCGTCAGCACACCGTTATTATCAACGGCACTACCGGAAAAACAGCCGCTTTTGTCATAATCTTCATCCGGAGCAATGGCAATCGGCAAGTGCTCCCAATGAACCAGATCCTTGCTTTTCATATGGCCCCAGTGTATAGAGCCAGGCTTTACGTCAAATGGGTGATACTGATAAAAAACATGATATTCACCGTTCCAATAAATCAATCCATTTGGGTCATTGATCCAACGCGCCGGAGCCATAATATGATACCCGAGCCGATAAGGACTCTTAGCCGCTTTTTGAATATCCTGTTTAAATAATTCATCACCTTGCTCCACCACTTTATTCACTCGCTTTTTCCTCCTTTAAATGCCAAACAAGACTTTGGAAGTCACCGCTCAGGTTTGCAGGTATAGCCATACCTGCATACATTAGTTCATCTCCTCCAATGACCTCTCCGTTTTCTTGAATATGGTACTTTTTCTCGGGATGAAGGCCGGCTAGTGTAAAGGAGCGGAACGGAGCATTTGGCGCGTCCAGTACACGGAAATAGGAGACTACTGCTTCGGTTTTTTCTTTATTCACAAACAGCCAGGCGGTTTCATTTCCTTCAAATGGGCTGAGCAGGCGGTAAAAGTCGCCAAACTGCACAAGCGAACGGATTTCTTTGTACTCAGCCACCTGCTGCTTCACTTCTTCTTTTTCCTCTTCCGTCAGTTTGGTAAGGTCTAGCTCATAACCGAGGTTGCCTGAGGAAGCTACGTCTCCACGCATTTTAAGAGACGTTATCCGGTTTACCTGATGGTTTGGAACAGCAGAAACATGAGCGCCCATTGAACTGATTGGATAAATTAAGCTTGTACCATACTGTATTTTCAAGCGTGAAACGGCATCGGTATTATCACTTGTCCATGTTTGCGGCATGTAGTAAAGCATACCAGGGTCAAACCGGCCGCCGCCTCCAGAGCAGCTTTCAAATAAAATATGTGGAAATGAAGCGGTAATCTTCTCCATCACTTTATAAAGCCCCAGCATATAACGATGGGAGGTTTCCCTCTGGCGGTCAGCTGGCAGAAGAGCCGAGCCGATTTCGGTCATATGCCGGTTCATATCCCACTTTACATACGTAATAGGAGCGCTCGCTAAAATATCCATAATTGCTTTTGTAATATGAATGCATACATCATCGCGCGAAAAATCTAAAATAAGCTGGTTCCGGCTTTCTGAACGGGATGCTCCCGGTACGTGCAGACACCAGTCCGGGTGCTTGCGGTACAACTCACTGTCCACCGAGATCATTTCCGGTTCAAACCAAAGGCCAAATTCCATATTCATATTCCGGACCCGTTCTGCTAAATCTTGTAATCCGTTCGGCAGCTTTTCCTGGTTGACAAACCAATCGCCAAGCGATGTTTTATCATCATTCCGTTTGCCGAACCAGCCGTCATCCAGCACAAATAGTTCCATCCCCAGCTCGCTGCCTTCTTTGGCAATTGCTTCGATTTTCTCTGCATTAAAATCAAAATAAGTTGCTTCCCAGTTGTTAATTAAAATCGGCCGCTCTTTATCACGGAATGAGCCGCGTGCGAGACGGGACCGGTACAGATCATGATACGTTCTAGACATACCGCCAAGTCCTTCATGTGAATAAACCATGACGACTTCAGGGGCCTGGAACGACTCTCCGGCTTCAAGCTTCCAGGTAAAATCAAATGGATTGATGCCCATTGAAACACGTGTATTTTGAAACGGGTCGACTTCTGCCTGCGCTAAGAAATTACCGCTGTACACAAAACTGAAGCCATAGACGTCGCCGTGCTGCTCATCGGCGTTTTTTCGGAGAAGCGCAATAAACGGGTGCAGCTGATGGCTGCTGGCTCCGCGGCGGCTTTCAACCGACTGTGTGCCTGAGCGAAGCGGATGCCGTTCAATATGCTGTTCCCGTACATGGGCGCCGGTCAGCTGCAGAAAATCAAAATCAGCGTCACGGAAATCCAGGCTAGTGCTCATCGCGCGCAGCAAACGAAGAGATTGAGTCCCTTCATTCACATATCGGACAGAACGCGTAATCACGTTGCGGTTTGGGAAGGTCGTATAAGATAGAACCGCTTTCATTTTGGAAAGTGAATCTTTCATCACAATTTCTAATGTAGCTGCTTCCTCGTATGACTCTACATAAGTAGCTGGAAGCCCGTCTAAAGCCGGCTTTCCGTTGACAATCCGGTGAGAATCATAGCGAAAGTCCGTAATCATCGTGCCATTTTCGAGCTGCACTTGTATAATAGGCGCCCGGTAATCCGTTGTACCATACACGGGGAATTCTTGTGGCAGTGTATCAAGAGAAAAGGTACGATCCTGTGAAGGGTATGGGTTTCCAGAAAACCCGCGGTCTGCATACTGCAAGTAATTAGCAAAACGGTAATCGCTTACTTTTCGACCCCAGTACAAATGAGCTAAGAAGCCTTCATTGACGATCTGCATAACATAACTTGTATTTCCTGCCTGCAAATGAAATGTTTTTGTAGATTCATTGAACTGAATGCTCGTTTTTTTCTCTTTTTTTAATGTATAGTTCGCCATGTTTTCCACCTCTGTTTTAAAGTTATCGAGTAAAAAAACTGCGGGAGTGCACGGGTCCCGCAGCTATTATGCTTTTATTTAATCGCGCCGCGCACAACGCCTCCGATCACCCATTTTTGAGCAAAGATATACACAATGACCATTGGAGAAAGCGCCAGCAAATAAGAAGCAAAAGCCAGGTTGTAATCTGCACCAAATTCAGATTGGAAAATGTACTGTACAAGCGGTAATGTAGCATCGGCTGGTTCGCTTAAGATGATCAGTGGAAGCAGGAAATCGTTCCATGCCCATAAACATGTCAGGATACCGATCGTTGCATTAATCGGTGTAAGAAGTGGAAAAATGACTTTCCAAAATACTCCCCACGTACTACATCCATCCATAATTGCGGCTTCCTCAAGCTCAAGTGGAATAGAGCGAATATATCCAACATAAATAAAGATATTCAGCGCAGCTCCGTACACAATGTACAAGAAAATGAGACCCCCCGGATTATCCATGCCAAACAGCGAAACTTGTTTCACAAGCGGCAGCATAATGATCGGAAATGGAATAAAAAGTGCCGAAACAAAATAGTAATACATCACTTTAAATACGCGGCGATGCATATTGCGTGCGATAGCATAAGCAACCATTGAATTGGTGAGGATCGTAAAAACAACCGTTACGATTGTAATGATTGCGCTGTTGGTGAATGCACTAAAAAAATTAGTTGCTTCAATTGCCTTAGCGAAGTTTTCAAAATGAAGCCCTGTCGGCAGTGAAAATGGCGAATCTGCCATCTCCTCCGGTGTTTTTAAAGCAATGGAAACTGCTAGATAAAGAGGAAGTAAAATAAATAATGAACCTATGGCAATGAGTGTTGTTACTGTCCAGTTTGTTTTCTTTGCCATTACATATCCATCTCCCTTTTTTGCAGCACTTTAATTTGAAATATTGAAATGACGAGAATAACGATAAAGTATAAAACGGAGTTTGCGGACTGGTAAGCAAATTCGCCGCCGAAGCCGCCTTTGTAAATTAAAACGGAAATTGATTCTGTCGCACGCCCTGGACCTCCGCCCGTTAATGCAAGAACCTGATCAAATACCATCAAGAAGTTTTTCATGGCCAGTACCATATTGATGGTGAAAAATGGAGCGATCATTGGGAAAGTAATTTTCCAAAATTCCTGCCACTTATTTGCCCCATCAAGGCTAGATGCTTCGTATAATTCAGCAGGAACTGTCTGAAGACCCGCTAGGTACAAAATGACATTAAAAGCACAAGCCTGCCAGACTGCGACGATTACAATCCCGATCCATGCTGTACTTTCACTTCCTAAAATGTTAACAGACAAGAAACCAATGTTTAACGTTTCACCCATTTTTGGAATCACGTTAGCAAAAATATAGTTGAAGATGTATCCAACGATTAATACACCCAGAACATTCGGCAGAAAGTACACACCCCGGAAAAAGTTTTTCCCTTTAATTTTGGCATTTAGCCCAAGTGCAATGACCAGGCTTAAGACGTTTACGAGAATGGTAGACAGCACCGCAAACTTGAAAGTAAACCAATAAGAATTTAAGATATTTCCATCTTTAAATAAGTTAATGTAGTTTTTAAATCCGACAAAATCATAAATAAAGCTGATGCCATCCCAATTTGTAAAAGAATAATATACACCTTGAAGAGCTGGGAACGTGTGGAACAAAGCAAATAAAAGAACAGCCGGCAGTGTCATTAAGTAAAAAGGAATATTCTTTTTATTAAACGGCTTTTTCTTTGCAGCAGCTGGAACGGCAGGCTGACTTATTGAAAGAGGCTTGTGCGCCATGTATGTCATCTCCTTTTTTTAAAATGACAGGAACCGGTTCCATAAAGGCTCCTGTCAGCCCATTATTACTTACGTTCTGCGACCTTCTTCCACTCGGCATCTAATGTTTTCAAAAATGCTTTTGGATCTTTTTCTTTCACAAATACTTGAAGCTGTCTGTCCAACCCGACTGCCGATGGAATATAATGGTCAGGGAAATCGACAACTGCGCCTTTTTCAAAACTCTCTTTTAACCCCTCAACCGACGGATCTTCCTGTACGATTCCTTGTTTAGCAGAAAATGCATTTTGCTGAGCCAGATACTCTTTTGCTACTTCGTCCGAAGTTAAAAATTCAATAAATTTTTGTGCTTCTTCAGGATGCTCCGTAGTTGCTGCAGTGGCAAGAAGCAAATCAACACCCGACACTACTTTCGATCCACCCGACTCGTTGCTTACAGGGAATGGGAAAACACCAAGGTCAATATCCGGGTTCGCTTTTTTAATTTCTGGAATCGCCCATACACCTTGCAGGTACATCGCTGATTCACCGTTTGCAAAAGCTGTATTGCCATCTGTATATGCTTTTCCATGTTGGTTTGTATGGCCGTTTTCTAATAGTTTCAAATATTTTTCCGCTGCTTCTTTATGTCCTTTAGAAAATGTTGTTTCACCTGCATTGAGCTTTTTAAAAAAGTCTTCCCCTTGTGTATTGGCAGCTAAAGCGTTATAAGGCGGAAGGGTTGTCCAGGCGTCTTTAAATGTAAAGTAAAATGGGATTTTTCCTGCCGCTTTTACTTTTTCAGCCGTTGCGATAAATTCATCCCATGTCTGTGGTACTTTAAGTCCCATTTCTTTGAAAATCGCTTTATTATAAATAACACCTACCGCATTTGCTGCATATGGCACCCCATACACTTCTTTGGCACCGGAAACATCTTTCAGCATCTGCACGTAAGCTGGCTGGATGCCGTTAAGAGCAGGACTGTCCGACATATCCGCAAGCGCTTTCGCATCCACTAATTCTTTAAATGTGACATCTGCCCCCATTCCAATGACATCGGGCATGTCACGTTTAGCAATTCTTGTTTTTAATACTGTCATGGCATCAGGTGGATTGGACTGTACGACGTCAATTTCTGGATTTTCTTTTTCAAATTGTGCAATAAGCTCATCAAACGTCCCTTTTGCTTCAGTTTTGTATTGGAAAAATTCAATTTCTACCTTTTCATCTCCAGAAGCACCTTCTTTATTCGAACAGGCCGCAAGTCCTGAGAAAGCAAGAATTCCTGTCATTAATACAAAAGCTGTTTTTTTCAATGTGTTCACTCTCCTATGGTTTCAAAATAATATTTTTACAGGTTCTTTAAATTACAAATGTTCTTGCAGAATCTGCTTATCTTCTTCATGGTGATTACGGCTGCTTTCTCTTAGAATCAATTTGGTACCAAGGGTCACTTTCGCCGGCACTGTACGTTTATTGAACAAACGATCTGCAAGAAGCTTCACCGCCGACTTTCCTAATTCATCAGGGTACATCTTCACAGATGATAGCGGTGGATTTAAAAAAGCAGCACTTTCAATATCATCAAAGCTAATAACAGATAAGTCATCCGGCACCCGTATGCCCGCTTCATTCAGCATTCGAATGGCTCCAATTGCCATCGGATCACTTCCGATAATCATCGCATCTGGTAAGTTTCCGCTTTCAATTAACTTTTTCATCAACTGATAACCCCCATTTGGATTCCAGTCACCTGTTAAAACATGCTGCGGATTATACAATCCTTTTTCCCGCATTATTTTTAGGAATGTTGCTTTTCGAATTTCATCGACTTCTACTTCCGTATTACCAGTAAGAGATTTAACTGTATGCCCTCCGCCCATATAGCCAATCGTTTTGTGTCCAGAACTGAATAACTTAGTGATGACTTCAATCGTTGCTTCTTCCAGATCACTGCTGACCAGATCATAGCCTTTACTGGTTTGAAAGTTATCTACAAAGACAATGTTTTCATTTTTATAATAAAGATTGGTTATTTCCTCTGTAACAACTGTTCCGACTACAATAAGACCATCGAGCTCATTTAAATCAGAAAAAGATTGATCTCCACTGATTCTTAGCAATGAGCCGATCTTTAAAGAAAATAGTCTGCATGCTCCCTCAATTCCTAACCGGATTTGCTGAAAATAGGGATCGTTAATTTCGTCCTCTTCAGAAGTAGATAAAATGACACCAATATTAAATTCTTCTGAAGCTGTTCTGTTTTGAGACTGGGTATTCTTTTTTCTTACTGGTTTATATTGAAGCTCGGCTGCCACTTCCAAAACCCGCTTTTTCGTTTCTTCAGCAATGGAAAGAGTGGGATCGTTATTTAACAGGCGTGAAACAGTTGCTGTTGAAACACTTGCTTTTTCAGCAATCTCTTTAATCGTTGCCATTTACTTCCCTCCTTTTTAGTTACGTTAACTAAAACCGTTAACTAGATGATAACAATAAAACCGCTTTCAATCAAGCGTGTTTTGAAAAACTTTTGACTATTTACCCCTATTTTACTCTTTTTTAAGTTACGTTAACTAAATAATTTACTTATATTCTTATTATTATCCAAATAAAAAACGCTTATTTAGTAAATCCTAAAATTGTTTACTCAAGCGATAACCGTCCACACTATTTGTAACAAGGAGGATGTACGCTCTTTATCGAACAGCCAGCTATTTATTACTTATTTTAGAATGAAGTTTATCATTTGTCATAAAAATTGCCCCCCATTGTTGTCCGTATCAAACAATTGGGGGGGGCAATTCATAGAGACTGTCTTCTTTTGTTATTTGGCTACATTTTAGTATTCTACCGTGTCGTTTCTTAATTACAGTGGCCGTCTGCTGAACACTTCATGATGCCTTCCTTATCAATTTGAATGGTTACATGGTGTAATTCAAATTCGTCATGAAGCAGCTTTTTCGCTTTAAACAAAACATCCTGTTCATCTCCATCCTGGCTTACAACCAAGTGGCAGCTGAGCGCCGGAAAGTCAGACGTGATAGACCAGACATGCAGATCATGGACTCCTTTTACTTCACTCAGCGAAAGAAGCTTTTCTTTAACTTGATGAATATCTATATTCAATGGTATTCCTTCCATTAAAATATGAACGGAATCCCGTGTAACCCGGTACCCACTCACTACAATTAAAACTGCCACGATCATACTGGCAATCGGGTCAGCCAGATTCCAGCCAAAAAACATGATCATCAGGGCAGCTACAATCGCTCCAAAAGAACCGAGCATATCGCCTAAAACGTGCAAAAAAGCACTTCGAACATTTAAGTTTTCCTCTTTATCACCTTTCATCAAAATAAATGCCGCTGCAATGTTCACGATTAATCCAAGTGTTGAAATGATGAGCATTCCAGAACTCATGACTTCCGGTGGATTCGTGATACGCTCATACGCTTCAAAGAAAATATAAAGAGAAATCACCATAAGCGTAAGACCATTTAAGAAAGCCGCCAGTATTTCAAAGCGTTTATAACCAAACGTTTTTCGGCTTGATGCTGCTTTTTGCCCGAGCGTCATCGCTGCATAGCTTAGGCCCAGTGCCGCTGCATCACTCAGCATATGTCCGGCATCCGACAACAGTGCCAGGCTGTTCGTTAAAAATCCGCCTATTACCTCTATGATCATATAAGAAGTAATTAAGAGGAACGACCATTTTAGGGCCGTTTTATTGCTGCCTCCATGATGATGCCCGTGATGATGTCCGTGATCATGTGAATGCCCCATGTTTTTTCACCCCTTATGATTAAAAGCCTTCCCTCTACATAGTAGAGCTTACTGGTTTTCTTTCAAATACAAACCAGCTGATCTATTATTATCTAGTATATGAAATACCCTTCTCCCATGGTCTTGCTGCAGCTGAATTTCTCCCTTTTTAAGCAGATTCATTTATACCATTACACGGCAGGCAATCGTTTTTAGAATGAAAGAACGATCATCTTCTTTTATTAAGGAATTACCATTTTATTATATTCCTGGATATGTTCAGCTATATACCTGGCATCTTCTCCTACGCCTTGAAGAAGAGCCGAACCGCGCCGGTGCTGCCAGGGCAGGCCTAAAAAGTATAACCCCTTCACTGGTGTAACGCCTCTTTGATGAACAGGGTGTCCTTTGTTATCGAGTACACCTTTTACTTTCAGCCACGCATAATCCGAAACAAATCCTGTGGACCAGATAACATTTTGTACCTCAATCGTAGAACCATCCTGAAACTGCATAGCCGCTCCCCTCGCCCCGACCGTTCTGCTCTTTTGCATCACTGCTCCGCTTATCAATGCATGCTTTAATTCTGAGCCAAAAATAGGATCGCCGCTGCTGCGTATCTTTCTTGCCACCCATGAATCACTTGGAGCATTTAAAATTCCTGTTTTATCAAGCCACCAAAAAATACTCCTCTTTCCTATTTTCAGCGGTAAAAATCGTAACTTTTGGCTGACGGATAAGTATGTTTTTCTTGTCTTTGACAGCTCCACTGCAATTTGAGCCCCGCTGTTGCCGCCGCCTACTACCAGCACATTTCCCTCAGGCAAACCAGCCGGATTCTTGTACTGAGAAGAATGTATCTGGAGAACATCTGGTGAAAGCTTTTGGGCAAAATTCGGAATGAAAGGTGTCTGGAAAGGACCAGAAGCAATGATAAGACTGCTTGCTTCATACGTCTGGCTATTTGTTTGGACACAAAAGCGATCCCGTTCCTTCCATACACCCTCCACTTCTGCCTGCAGCTGAACTGGAAAACGGAATTGTTCCGCATAACGTTTCAAGTAAAAAGCCATTTCATTCTTTGCGGGAAAGCCGTGTGGATCGCCCTCCAGCGGAAGTCCAGGCAGGGCGCTGTACATTCTTGGAGTGAATAATGTTAACGAATCATATCTGTTTTTCCACACGTCTCCAATATCCTCACTTCGATCTAAAAGGATAAAGGGCTGATCGAGGCTCTTTAAGTGATACGCCATTGCGAGTCCTGCCTGTCCGGCCCCTATAATGACTGTTTTATACATGCAACCGGCTCCTTTTCTTTTATGCACCTTCATCATTTCTTCAAGTTAAACATTCAAATAATCATTTGAATGTTTAACTACTTCTATTATAATCAAATTTTGGATAAACGTGAATATTCAATCGAGTATGAGAATGTTTTCAAAGCAAAAATTCCACCAGAGCTTATCAGCCTCTTGGTGGAATGATAACAAATCTATTCTTTTAATAAATTAAAAATTTGTTGCTGTTTGGTTACGGTCTTTGAGGTTTTCCTTAGATTTTTTGCCTGGCTTTAGAACAGACAGCCCCATCAGCAGCAAAGAAACAAGCCCGATGACTCCAATCGTACCGATGCCATTTTCAAATGTTTCTTTGCCGAAAAACAAGATATCCTTGAAGCTTTCTACGCTGAAGCGAAACGGAACCCAGGAGTAAAGGTAATCTCTGGTGATGTTTGGCAGCATTTCCGGCGCCATCGTCAGGATTGGCATTGAAAAAAACAATAACAGGATAAACAGCGGTGCTGCAGGATAACCAATCCAGTTTAAGCATGCACTCTGCAGGAAGAAAAAGCAGAGGCCGATGAAAAACATCATGAAAAATAAGCTGCTCTCGCTTGATATCCCAATCTCTAGTACGTGGACGGCTAAAACAAGAACTACACTGCTGATGAATGCTACGTACAAAATACCTGCCAGCAGCTGGCCCAAAAAGCTTTTGAATGTCCAATTGCCCTGCGTTGATTTTCGAAGAGCAGTAAACAGAATCATGGAACTGATAAAAGTAGTGATCCAAAGCAATTGAGTGAATAAAGCTGGTGTATTACCGTTTGCGTTGTTTGCGGCAACTGGATTGATTTTTTCTATCTGAATAGCTACCGGACTGGATAGAAGTTTGGCTGTGTCGACCGAGAGCGGCATCTTTCTCTCTTCCAGCTGTGTAAATAACTGCTGCTCGATTTGCTGATTGAGACCTGCTAACATTCCATTAGAAATTTGGGCCGCCACGTTTGCTCCCGCTTGGTTCATTCCTTCATTCACCAGAATAGCTGCACTCGGCTCTGCAGGGCTTTTCGTTAACAGCGAAAAAACATTTTGAGACAAATCCTCTGGCAATATGATGGCTGCGTACAATTCTTTATCATTCATCGCCTCGACTGCTTCCGCTTTTGTAGGAAGCACTTGCCAATCTACACTTGCGTCATCTCTTTTTTGTATTTCCTCTACCAATGTCTGGCTTATATTCAGCAGCTCTTCATTCGGCAGCTTGGCTCCTTCATCTTCTACTACAATGGCTAATGGTAGTTCCTTTGGTGCTGGATTAACCGTTGAACCCATAAAAGCAAATGTGAAAATACCGGCTGCCAGCATAATAATTCCTAAGCCGATCCACACGACTTTGTTTTTAAAAAAGAACACGATACGCTCACTCTCCCTTTATAACGCATTGTTGTTTAATCAACAATGCGTTGTTTATAATGCCATTATAGAAAAATTTTCTTTTCAATCAATGCGCAATTGTTGCTGGTTTGTTTATTAAGCAACAGCAACCCGGAAAGTGTCGCGTATTTTATCACATATTTTAAGGAAGTGGAAACATGGCTAAAAAAACAGACCTGCGGGTTTTAAAAACACAAAAAGCAATCAAGGAAGCGTTCCTCTCTCTCATTCAAAAGAAAGGCTTTGAAGCAGTCACTATTCAGGATATTGCCGAAGAAGCGATGATCAACAGAGCTACTTTTTATCTGCACTACGAAGATAAATATGACCTGCTTGAACAAATTAGCCATACTTATCTAAAAGAACTGATGGAGGTGATGAACATTTCTTTTCATCTTCAAAACGGAGAAGTGAATGTGAAGCGTTTTAAAATCACCTTACGAAGAGTTTTTGAAAATATCGAAGAAAATCGTTTTTTTTATGAAGTCATGCTTGGACCAAATGGAATTGCGGGCTTTACTAATAAGATTGAAAAGTTTTTGTTTGAGAAATTTAAAGAGAATTTTAAAGTCATTGTTGGAGATTTAAACAACCTGAACATTCCTGCAGATTTCATTTTAAATTTCATCTCCTCTGCTTATATCGGGGTCGTAAAGTGGTGGCTGAGTGAAGATACCCGGTATTCTCCGGAGTATATGGCAGAGCATTTGGCAGAAGTCATTACGAAAGGTCCGATGAACGCGATTGGCTACAAAATCAATTTTAAAGAAGAAGATTCGGATTAATGGATAAGCCAGCTATAGACTGACGTATTTTAGAAGCTTATTTTACTTACAATGCACAACTTAAAAATGCACCCCAACGGTTAATTGCGCTTAACTTTTGGGGTGCGCTTCAATTCCATTTGCTGTTTAAGTTTGTCCATCTCCTGTATTCGACGGGCAATATGCTTTTTTAAATCCTCCACCTCTATCATTTTACTTTTCAGTAATGTTTTTCGTTTACTGAGATTTCCGTTCTCAATTAACTCCTTAATGGCTGTTAAAGACATATCACAGCTTTTTAAAATATTAATTTTATTGATAACTTGAATTTTCTCACGGCCATAATATCGATAATTTGTTGAAGGATCAATGTAAGACGGCTTTAGCAGGCCAATATCACTATAGTAATACAATGTTTTAACAGAGGTACCACATAACTTGGAAAATTCACCTATCGAATACATGCTATTCTCCTTTCAGATAGGACACCTTCAGTTTGGATTGAATGGTACTTTTCATTTCTTTCTAAGGCACTCAATCAAAACCTTTGCGGTGCGTATCAACATTTGTTAGTAAATTTACCCATATTTTCACTTTATCTAAACCATCTGCTCATAACAATAGATATTTCCTCGTATTATTGGCCAGAAGACCCTCCTATTTACACAATAACTAGGTGGGGATTTATGCTGATTTAAAACCGTTAGAAATTGATCACAGGTATGTTACAAAAAGAAAATCCAGAAGCCAAAATCAAAAACGGATTTTGGCTTTTTTCAGTTATTTTGCCTTGCAGACCTCCAAATGGAAAATTATACAAAATAAGAAATTGACGTGTTAGCTTTATTAAAAAGAGTGAGGTTTTTAAATCTTGCTCATAACGGAGAAGGTTTATCGTATAACCTGTTTTCGCAGTTCGCTAATCGAATAAAGACCTTCTTTTTCATGCAGCTTTCGCATTTCAATACTGCCTACTTTCGTAGCGGCATCATACTCACCAAGCACAGTATCCATCATAATAAAAACTGCCTGATCGTACGCCATATTTTCTGCATCAAACCCTTTGATGAAAAACCTGAGATCTACCAATTCTGCTTCTGGGTCATACAGATAATCGAAATATACATCTTCATCGGTCAGTGTCAGCCCGTCAATCGAAATATGGCAGCCCTCCTCAGACGGCTGGCGAAAAGCGATGATGTCGAAACCATTCAGGCTTGGGGCTTGATCCACTAATTCTCTGACAACGGGAAATAATTCTTCCACACCGTCTGCACTGATGATAAATTCCCTTTTTCCGTTTATCAGATCCGCACTAAATTCAAATGCAAGATCCTTGTGCACCTTTCGCAATTTTTTCTCAAGCTGGTTAAACAATGGCTCATAATTTTCTTCAGACAACTGGTAATAGTCCTGTTGTACTTCCTTAAACCATTGCCAAAACAATGCTGCCTGATCTTTTTTCTGAAACAGTCTTTTAATGGGCATTGTCCCTCATCCTTTTCACTTTTTTTATTTCATTGTAATGTAAGTTCTCGAACGATACTTCCCATCAGCTGTTTTTCCTGCTTTACCTTCAGGCCAGCAGCTTGTATGTTCTCCATTGTTTTTCGATTAATATTAGCGCCCCACATCCCGACAGTAATGGGATTTATAATATCCATCAGCTTGCCAAGAACAACATGTTCACTACGCATGTGTTCAAGCATCAACACTTTGCCACCAGGCTTTAACACTCTCTTTAATTCTTTTAATCCCTGAACCGGATCAGGTACTGAACAAAAAACACATGCTGTAACGACGGTATCAAAGGATGCATCAGGAAAATCCATCTCTTCTGCATCCATCTCCATTAGTTTAACAGGAACCGGGGCTTTTTCTGCTTCTTCTTTGGCCAGCTTTATCATTTTAGAACTGAAATCAATCCCTGTTACATAGGTAACTGCAGAAGGATAAAAAGGGAGGTTCGCACCTGTGCCAATCCCAACCTCTAGTACCTTTCCTTCTGCCTTTGCAAGCATTTCTTTGCGCCACGAGGGGCGGACCATTTTATCCATCGTGTTAAACACTGGAGCAATTCGGTTGTATCGTCTTTTAATGATTTCTGTTTGTTTAGACATACTGAAGCTCTCCTATCTTGGTCACTTTGTTAAGGAATTAAAAACAATATATAAAACACTTACTGCAAATTCAAAGGATCTACTGCAAAATAGACAAAGAACCGGGCAGAAATGAGGGAAATACCTTGTTAAAGAACAGCATCCTATGTATATTGAATCATGCTTGCCTGGACAAAGCGCAAACTTCTGCTTTCAGGGTGACTTCCCATTCTGCAGCTATCTGAACAAATCTTTCTCATTTCTTTGATATAAACATATTCTCTGGCTTTAAATCGTTCATTCTCTATAGTCATTTCCCTTTTTCTTGGTTGACATATCGAAAAAAATCGATATACAATAGTAAGCATGGAACCAATCGATGTATTTAAGGCGTTATCAAATGAAACCCGACTTAACATTTTACACTGGTTAAAGGAACCAGAGAAGCACTTCCCTAAACAAGGCGCTCACCTGCCAAAGGAGGTTAGTATCAAAGGGGGAGTATGTGTAGGGGATATTCAAGAAAAAGCCAAAGCTTCTCAATCTACCGTTTCCCATTACTTAAACATGATGCAGAAAGCGGGTCTGCTTGAATCAGTTCGTTATGGTCAATGGACCTATTATAGACGAAATGAAGAAGCCCTTCATCAGTTAGCTGAATATTTTAAAACAGAAATTTGAGTTGATTGATTTCTGTTTTTTCACGACGTTTCATATCGATTATTCTAGATATATAGTTATAAAAATATTAAGGAGGGATTTATCTCGTGCGTTACTTCGCATATATACTAGCGTTATTAGCAGGATCAGCCCTTAGCTTTGAAGGAGCTATCTACGCTGAACTAGGGAAAGCAATAGGACAGCTCGAAACTAGCTTTTATAACTTCTTTATGGGCTCAATCATCATGGGATTATTGTGGTTATTCTTTGGAAAAGGTAAACTTTCATATGCGGTGGAAGCACCTAAATGGTCCATACTAGGAGGCGTTCTAGGAGTTGTATATTTAACATCTATCGTGATTAGTGTTCCATTTGTTGGTGTTGGAATCACAATGGTTGCAGTCATTATTGGTCAATTGGTAATGAGTATGGTTATTGAACATTATGGCTGGCTTGGCAGCAAAAAAACCAGAATCAATAAAGAAAAAATATTTGCCGTTATTTCAATGATTATGGCGCTTATTTTAATAAACTAGGAGGCCTAAAAATGGGTATATTCATGATTCTATTCACCTTATTAGGAGGCATTACATTAAGCGCCCAATCGTCTATCAATGGAACACTTAGTCGAAAAGCCGGAACAATAGAAACGACATTTTTGACCTTTATCACTGGATCTATGTTTCTTGCCATTTTTATTTTGTTTTTTGGTCAAGGAAATGTGCTTGGAATACTAGAAGCACCCAAATGGCAATTAAGTGCCGCTTTTTTAGGTACGATGTATTTGCTTCTCACTGTCATGGCTGTTCCAAAAATTGGGGTCATTGCGGCCAATATTGCTGGTATTATTGGTCAGCTTGTCATTGGTATGCTTATTGATCATTTTGGCTGGTTTGGCAGTTTGGTCATATCTTTTGATTTGAAACGTTCTTTTGCCTTACTCTTTATGGTCATTGCTCTTTATTTTATCTACAAAGGAAATAAACGCTCCAGTGAAGAAACCCGTGCATAACATGCTTGAATAACGAAAAACGCTGCAAACCGTGAAAAAGGAGCAGCGTTTTTTATAAGATCAGCGTATCTTTATTCAACTAAACTTTTCATTCGTCGAACAAAAAAATGAGTCGTATTTTTAATGAAGCCCTTTTCTAAAGTCCTTAATGCTTCCCAGGATTGTTCTCCCTTCCCTGTCCTCTTCTAAGGTCACTGGGCCCCTTATACACCATTCCCTTATTTCAATTCTTTGTATATTACGTCAAACAGGTATAGCCCCACTCTAACAGAATGGGGCTATACCTGTTTGAATCTGTTTATGTTTAAAAAAAACGTCCCCCTCTGTTTCAGCAATTTCAGGTAGGAATTTAACTGTAGTGAAACCTTAAAAAATTATAACCAGCTATGTATTCAAGTTAAAAGAAAAACAGCCGATAAAACTAGTAGCAAAGCCTTGGTTAGCATTATATATTTTGTCTAAACCATCATTATTTCATAGTCATTTAGGAGGAAAAACATGAGGACGAAAAAGACATCAAGAAAAGAGTTGTCTCAAAAAGGAAATCGCTTGTTCGCTGGATCGCTTAAAAATAAACTGATTATATCCTTTACATTAATTTTGATTATCCCAAGCTTAATTATTGGCTCTCTTTCTTATGTGAAAGCAAAAACGAGTATACAAAGAGAGATTACAAACAGTGCGGAAACCAATGTTCAGTTACTTAGTGACGTATTAGACGCTGCTTTTAAAGCAAAAATGGAGCAAACTAATTTTTTAGCAGGCCAAATAAGCAAGAATCTGTTTAAAGATCCATCTTATAAAACTCTTCATAATCAACTTGCCGGGTTTTATAACACAACTGAGGGACTGCTTTCTGTTTATGTTGGCACAACAGACGGAACCTTTGTAATGGAACCAGCTCTTGGTTCTCCAGAAGGTTATGATCCCAGAGAAAGAGGCTGGTACAAACAGGCGATGGAACACCAAGGAGAAGCAATTATTACCTCTCCCTACCCAGATGCTTCGACAGGAAAAATGGTCGTAACAATTGCTTCGGCCCTTAAAGATGGAAGTGGAGTTGTTGGATTCGATCTTGAAATTAACAGTTTGGGCGAAATTGTTTCACAGGCCTCTATTGGGCAAAAAGGGTACCCATTTATCATGGATGGAGATCAAAAAATTGTTTTCCACCCAACCGCAAAATCGGGTGAAACATTAGACAGCCAGATTAGCGGTCCATTATTCGCCTCCAATGAAGGGCATTTTGAATACAAATTTGAAGATATTGCGAAGGACATGGTTTTCCTAACCAATCCAACGACCGGCTGGAAAGTTGCAGGAACAATGGAAGTATCCGAATTTACCGATGCCTCTGAATCGATATGGAACAGTGCTTTATTGACCTTAGCCCTTTCCCTTATTGCTGGAAGTTTGTTTGTATTCTTTGTTCTTCGTTCTATTCTCCGTCCTATCAGCCGTTTAATGACAGTAACTGAAAAAGTAAGCAACGGAGATTTAACAGAACGTGTAGATGTAAAAACAAAGGATGAGATTGGACAACTGGGGACAAGCTTTAACCAAATGATTGATTCTCTCCGCAGTGTTCTCACGAAGATTAATGATTCATCCCAGCATTTAGCGGCATCTACCCAGCAGCTATCAGCTGGCTCTGAATACACAGCCCAGACAACAAAGGAAGTAGCCGATGCTATTCAGGAAGTTGCATCAGGTTCAGAATCTCAAATGACCAGTACGGAAGAATCCGCAAAAGCGACCGAGGAAATTGCGAGAGGAATTCAGTATATTGCTGAGGGATCTAATATGGTTTCGGAATCTTCCGTTACTGCATCTCAAAATGCTCAAAAAGGAAATGAAGCACTTGAACAAGTCACAGCACAAATGAAGCTTATCGCTGAAACGGTAAACGGAAGTGTAGGGACGGTTAAGCTTCTGGAAGAACATTCTCAGGAAATTGGAAAAATCACAGATGTCATTACACAAATTGCCGATCAAACAAATCTTCTGGCGTTAAATGCTGCAATTGAAGCAGCACGGGCTGGCGAACAAGGAAAAGGATTTGCGGTTGTAGCGGAAGAAGTGAGGAAGCTAGCGGAAGAGTCCAAAAAGTCAGCGAACCAGATTTCTAACTTGATTAGTACCATTCAAAAAGACACAGCTAAAGCGGTGACTTCCATGGAAAAAGGCAAATCAGAAGTTGAAAGCGGCTATAGTGTAGTCATTACTGCAGGAGAAGCTTTCGAGCAAATTTTTGGGTCTGTTCAAAAAGTAACGGAACAAATACAAGAAGTTTCAGCTACTTCCCAAGAGATTTCTGCCAGTGCTGAAGAAGTCACTGCATCTGTTGAAGAAGTTTCCAGCATCGCCAGCGAAACAGCAGCCAGCGCAAATCAAGTGGCTGTTTCCGCCGAGGCTCAGCTGCATTCTATTGAAGAGATTACAAAGTCTATTCATGAATTAAGCAAACTTGCAACCGACTTACAAGAAACAGTGAACGAATTTAGAATGTAAGAAATAGCTTAATGAAAATATACAGCAAAGGTGAAATCCGCTTAGGAGATATTTATTACCTCAGCACCCAAGCAAAAAAGCGCTGTTCCTTGAAAATAAGGAACAGCGCTTTTCTTTTGCTCACTTCTCTCTTTAGCTAACAACTTGGTTATTAAAAAGAAATCTTTGAAATTCTCCAACTGCTTAGTATAAACTCTAACTTTTTGGGGGCACACCAGTTTAACGTCCTACTTCGCTTTTACCCTGAATTGGGACATTTCTACTGTTCCCCATTCCATCAAGATTCTTTAACTCAAAGTTATCGAGCAATGCACGCACTTCATCTGTTGACTCTGTGTTCATTAATTGATTTCTTAATTCACTCGCCCCTCGAAATCCTTTGACATATATCTTAAAAAAGCGATGAAGAGCCTTGAACGGACGCAGCTCTAATTTTGAATATTTATCATGGAGATCCAGATGCAGCCTTAAGAGATCAAGCAGTTCCTTACTACTATGATCTTTCGGCTGCTTTTCAAAGGCAAATGGATTATTGAAAATACCGCGCCCAATCATAACCCCATCAACACCATATTGATGAGCGAGCTTTAAGCCAGTTTCACGGTCAGGGATATCCCCATTGATCGTCAAGAGTGTATCTGGCGCCACCTGGTCACGAAGTTTTTTAATCTCCGGGATCAGCTCCCAATGAGCATCTACTTTGCTCATTTCCTTTCTTGTACGCAGATGAATGGAAAGATTAGCAATGTCTTGTTTCAATATGTGTGTTAGCCAGTCATGCCATTCGTCTACATCCGTGAAACCAAGCCTTGTCTTTACGCTTACGGGCAATCCTCCTGCTTTTGCTGCTTGTATTAAATCTGCAGCAACTTCTGGGCGACGGATAAGGCCGCTTCCCTTTCCATTCTGTGTCACATTAGGTACAGGACAGCCCATATTGATATCCAGACCCCTAAACCCGAGCTCCGCCATACCAATACTCATTTGCCGAAAGTATTCAGGCTTATCCCCCCATATATGGGCTACAATTGGTTGTTCATCCTCTGTAAAAGTCAAACGCCCACGCACACTATGTTTCCCCTCTGGGTGACAATAGCTCTCCGTGTTTGTAAACTCTGTAAAAAACACATCAGGTCTGGCTGCTTCACTCACTACATGGCGAAAAACAACATCCGTCACATCTTCCATTGGTGCCAGTATAAAAAAAGGTCGTGGTAAATCACGCCAAAAATTATCTATCATATTCAAATTCAATTCCTCTCATTCATTATGGGATACTAGGGCAAACCCTTATCCCAAAATTAAAAAGCAAAATGTCCTTGCTTCTTTTACACTTATACCATGTTTGAGCACTTTTTATCAAACTGATCGAAAGTATTTATTTTCACGGTTCAAATACAAAAACACCACCTGAATAAAATTCAGCCGGTATTTATCTATATAAGAGGAGGTGCTTGCTATAGCACCCGCCTTTTCCTTATAGGTTTTCCAAAAATCAAATTCTTTCTCATGGAAGATGCTCCCGAAATAAAAAGAACAGCTTCCGCTGTTCTCATCCTCACTTCTTGCCTGGCGGCGTCCTGCTCTCACAGGGGGAAACCCCCAACTACCATCGGCGCTGAAGAGCTTAACGGCCGTGTTCGGGATGGGAACGGGTGTGACCTCTTCGCTATTGCCACCAGACTATGTATGGAACAAAATTGTTCCTTCAAAACTGGATAATCTCTGTAAAGTAACGGCATACCGTGCCATTGTTAATCTTGATTAAGTCCTCGATCGATTAGTATTCGTCAGCTCCATGCGTCACCGCACTTCCACCTCGAACCTATCTACCTCGTCATCTTCAAGGGATCTTACTTACTTGCGTAATGGGAAATCTCATCTTGAGGGGGGCTTCATGCTTAGATGCTTTCAGCACTTATCCCGTCCACACATAGCTACCCAGCGATGCCTCTGGCGAGACAACTGGTACACCAGCGGTGTGTCCATCCCGGTCCTCTCGTACTAAGGACAGCTCCTCTCAAATTTCCTGCGCCCGCGACGGATAGGGACCGAACTGTCTCACGACGTTCTGAACCCAGCTCGCGTACCGCTTTAATGGGCGAACAGCCCAACCCTTGGGACCGACTACAGCCCCAGGATGCGATGAGCCGACATCGAGGTGCCAAACCTCCCCGTCGATGTGGACTCTTGGGGGAGATAAGCCTGTTATCCCCGGGGTAGCTTTTATCCGTTGAGCGATGGCCCTTCCATGCGGAACCACCGGATCACTAAGCCCGACTTTCGTCCCTGCTCGACTTGTAGGTCTCGCAGTCAAGCTCCCTTGTGCCTTTACACTCTGCGAATGATTTCCAACCATTCTGAGGGAACCTTTGGGCGCCTCCGTTACATTTTAGGAGGCGACCGCCCCAGTCAAACTGCCCGCCTGACACTGTCTCCCACCCGGATCACGGGTGCGGGTTAGAATTTCAACACAGTCAGGGCAGTATCCCACCAGCGCCTCCACCGAAGCTGGCGCTCCGGCTTCCAAGGCTCCTGCCTATCCTGTGCAGACTGTGCCAAAATTCAATATCAGGCTGCAGTAAAGCTCCACGGGGTCTTTCCGTCCTGTCGCGGGTAACCTGCATCTTCACAGGTACTATAATTTCACCGAGTCTCTCGTTGAGACAGTGCCCAGATCGTTGCGCCTTTCGTGCGGGTCGGAACTTACCCGACAAGGAATTTCGCTACCTTAGGACCGTTATAGTTACGGCCGCCGTTTACTGGGGCTTCAATTCAGACCTTCGCTTGCGCTAAGCCCTCCTCTTAACCTTCCAGCACCGGGCAGGCGTCAGCCCCTATACGTCGCCTTGCGGCTTTGCAGAGACCTGTGTTTTTGCTAAACAGTCGCCTGGGCCTATTCACTGCGGCTCTCTCGGGCTTGCACCCTACCAGAGCACCCCTTCTCCCGAAGTTACGGGGTCATTTTGCCGAGTTCCTTAACGAGAGTTCACTCGCTCACCTTAGGATTCTCTCCTCGCCTACCTGTGTCGGTTTGCGGTACGGGCACCTTACATCTCGCTAGAGGCTTTTCTTGGCAGTGTGGAATCGAAGACTTCGGTACTAAAATTCCCTCGTCATCACAGCTCAGCTTTAATGGAAACGGGATTTGCCTCATTTCCAGCCTGACTGCTTAAACACGCGTATCCAGCTGCGTGATCTCCTATCCTCCTGCGTCCCCCCATCACTCAAACGATGCTTGGTGGTACAGGAATATCAACCTGTTATCCATCGCCTACGCCTTTCGGCCTCGGCTTAGGTCCCGACTAACCCTGAGAGGACGAGCCTTCCTCAGGAAACCTTAGGCATTCGGTGGAAGGGATTCTCACCCTTCTTTCGCTACTCATACCGGCATTCTCACTTCCAGACGCTCCACCAGTCCTTCCGGTCTGGCTTCACAGCCCCTGGAACGCTCTCCTACCACTGACACCGAAAGGTGTCAATCCACAGCTTCGGTGATACGTTTAGCCCCGGTACATTTTCGGCGCAGAGTCACTCGACCAGTGAGCTATTACGCACTCTTTAAATGGTGGCTGCTTCTAAGCCAACATCCTGGTTGTCTGGGCAACTCCACATCCTTTTCCACTTAACGTATACTTTGGGACCTTAGCTGGTGGTCTGGGCTGTTTCCCTCTTGACTACGGATCTTATCACTCGCAGTCTGACTCCCAAACATAAGTATCTGGCATTCGGAGTTTGTCTGAATTCGGTAACCCGGGATGGGCCCCTAGTCCAAACAGTGCTCTACCTCCAGTACTCTTCGTTTGAGGCTAGCCCTAAAGCTATTTCGGAGAGAACCAGCTATCTCCAGGTTCGATTGGAATTTCACCGCTACCCACACCTCATCCCCGCACTTTTCAACGTGCGTGGGTTCGGACCTCCAGTGAGTGTTACCTCACCTTCATCCTGGACATGGGTAGATCACCTGGTTTCGGGTCTACGACCTCATACTCATGCGCCCTATTCAGACTCGCTTTCGCTGCGGCTCCGCCTTATCAGCTTAACCTTGCATGAAATCGTAACTCGCCGGTTCATTCTACAAAAGGCACGCTATCACCCGTTAAAGGGCTCTAACTACTTGTAGGCACACGGTTTCAGGATCTCTTTCACTCCCCTTCCGGGGTGCTTTTCACCTTTCCCTCACGGTACTGGTTCACTATCGGTCACTAGGGAGTATTTAGCCTTGGGAGATGGTCCTCCCGGATTCCGACGGAATTCCTCGTGTTCCGCCGTACTCAGGATACACTCAAGAGAGAAGAAGATTTCAGCTACAGGGCTGTTACCTTGTACCGCGGATCTTTCCAGATCGCTTCACCTATCCTCTTCCTTTGTAACTCCGTATAGAGTGTCCTACAACCCCAAGAAGCAAGCTTCTTGGTTTGGGCTATGTCCCGTTTCGCTCGCCGCTACTCAGGGAATCGCGTTTGCTTTCTCTTCCTCCGGGTACTTAGATGTTTCAGTTCCCCGGGTATGCCTCCTCCTGCCCTATGTATTCAGGCAGGGGTGCCATCCCATTACGGATGGCGGGTTTCCCCATTCGGAAATCTCCGGATCAAAGCTTACTTACAGCTCCCCGGAGCATATCGGTGTTAGTCCCGTCCTTCTTCGGCTCCTAGTGCCAAGGCATCCACCGTGCGCCCTTTCTAACTTAACCTAAAATGGCGATTACTCGGTATTGCTTGGTGTTACTTTACGATATTATCCAGTTTTCAAAGAACAATCATGTTTACTATCTAACTATAGAAGGAATTCATCCCTCAAAACTGAACAAAATAACGCGTCAACGTGTGTGAGAACCAAGTTCTCACTTCCGTAAATATCCTTAGAAAGGAGGTGATCCAGCCGCACCTTCCGATACGGCTACCTTGTTACGACTTCACCCCAATCATCTGCCCCACCTTCGGCGGCTGGCTCCCGTAAGGGTTACCCCACCGACTTCGGGTGTTGCAAACTCTCGTGGTGTGACGGGCGGTGTGTACAAGGCCCGGGAACGTATTCACCGCGGCATGCTGATCCGCGATTACTAGCGATTCCAGCTTCATGCAGGCGAGTTGCAGCCTGCAATCCGAACTGAGAATGGTTTTATGGGATTGGCTAAACCTCGCGGTCTTGCAGCCCTTTGTACCATCCATTGTAGCACGTGTGTAGCCCAGGTCATAAGGGGCATGATGATTTGACGTCATCCCCACCTTCCTCCGGTTTGTCACCGGCAGTCACCTTAGAGTGCCCAACTAAATGCTGGCAACTAAGATCAAGGGTTGCGCTCGTTGCGGGACTTAACCCAACATCTCACGACACGAGCTGACGACAACCATGCACCACCTGTCACCGCTGTCCCCGAAGGGAAAGCCCTGTCTCCAGGGAGGTCAGCGGGATGTCAAGACCTGGTAAGGTTCTTCGCGTTGCTTCGAATTAAACCACATGCTCCACCGCTTGTGCGGGCCCCCGTCAATTCCTTTGAGTTTCAGCCTTGCGGCCGTACTCCCCAGGCGGAGTGCTTAATGCGTTAGCTGCAGCACTGAGGGGCGGAAACCCCCCAACACTTAGCACTCATCGTTTACGGCGTGGACTACCAGGGTATCTAATCCTGTTCGCTCCCCACGCTTTCGCGCCTCAGCGTCAGTTACAGACCAAAGAGCCGCCTTCGCCACTGGTGTTCCTCCACATCTCTACGCATTTCACCGCTACACGTGGAATTCCGCTCTTCTCTTCTGCACTCAAGCCTTCCAGTTTCCAATGACCCTCCACGGTTGAGCCGTGGGCTTTCACATCAGACTTAAAAGGCCGCCTGCGCGCGCTTTACGCCCAATAATTCCGGACAACGCTTGCCACCTACGTATTACCGCGGCTGCTGGCACGTAGTTAGCCGTGGCTTTCTGGCCAGGTACCGTCAAGGTACGGGCAGTTACTCCCGTACTTGTTCTTCCCTGACAACAGAGTTTTACGATCCGAAAACCTTCTTCACTCACGCGGCGTTGCTCCGTCAGACTTTCGTCCATTGCGGAAGATTCCCTACTGCTGCCTCCCGTAGGAGTCTGGGCCGTGTCTCAGTCCCAGTGTGGCCGATCACCCTCTCAGGTCGGCTACGCATCGTCGCCTTGGTGAGCCGTTACCTCACCAACTAGCTAATGCGCCGCGGGTCCATCTGTAAGTGACAGCCGAAGCCGCCTTTCAATCAAGAGCCATGCAGCTCTTGATGTTATCCGGTATTAGCCCCGGTTTCCCGGAGTTATCCCAGTCTTACAGGCAGGTTACCCACGTGTTACTCACCCGTCCGCCGCTAACTTGAACAGAGCAAGCTCTGTCAAGTCCGCTCGACTTGCATGTATTAGGCACGCCGCCAGCGTTCGTCCTGAGCCAGGATCAAACTCTCCAAAAAAGTTTGACTTGCTCATTTGTTTCTATATAGATGACGGGCATCTTCTATAGAAGTTTAATTCTTAAAACGTTGACGTTTATTTTGTTCAGTTTTCAAAGATCAACATCCTTCACCGTCGTTTCCGACAGCTAAATAATCATATCATGCAGAATGTTTTAAGTCAACAACTTTTTATCAAAAACATTATTTTGATAAATGATTATTAAACTTATAACGATTTTGCACTTGCCACGTTTCATCGTGGCAGATAAACAATATAACAGATTTATGAGTAGTGAGTCAACAATAATTTTTCGCAATAAATTATATAGAAATAATTAATATCACTGAATGATTTTTGCGTATACTCATGCTGTCTTAGCGACAGAATAAAAATATAACCTATTGTTATCCCACCGTCAATCCTTTTTTATTCATCTTTTATTACCACTGTTGGATTTTTAACCCTAACTCTTTCTTTTTTGAACCATAGTGCGTAAATACACTGATAAAACGGATAATCATCGGCATACTAAAAATACAGTGAAAAAGCTTGTGCTTTTAAAAGCACAAGCTTTTTCACCAACAGTTTCCCTTCGCGAAGATGGACAACAAGTGATTTTCTGTCCGAATATGGTTTTGTGTATGTGCAAAGTAAAACATGAAAAACAAGGTCATAAGCATAGCTACAAATTAATTGTAGATTTTCTTAATATCACTTAACTTTTTATTACCTTTTCACCAATAACATCAAAGACAGGCAGTTGATTGGGTGTTTTAAAATCCTTCTTCAGATGGCTGTAAGCTGAATGTCTCCGTTTGTCCGCCCCATTTGATCATCACTTTCACATTCTGATCCTCTTGAGTTATCGCACAGCCGTCACACCAACCCCCTGTTTTAATTAAAACCCCATCTTCATTTAATTCATCTGTTCCTTTTGAGCTTCCAGAATTCGTTTCAATAGAATAGCTGATTTCCGCTGGCGGTGCACCTTTTCCTGTATATTGGATTTTGTACTCCATGGATTCACTTTTTTTACTTTGGGGCGTTACTTGGTAGTTCACATACCAATTTGTACTTTCCCCTAAAAAATTATAGCGCGATTCCCATCCGCTTTGACAGCCGCTTAACAACAAACTTGCCATGAAAAGAAAATAACAAAGATGTTTTTTCTTCATAATGCTCGCCCCTTGTATTCTAACTGCTCTTTCTTTGTACAATATAGAGCACCTTATTACACAAATGACCTGGCTGGTTCAGCTTTCGAGTTACTACTGTTAAGATTATTTTAGCACAACATACTATAAAAGTAATTTTTTTCTATATGATTAAGTCGCTTAGAGATGCCTCTTCCCATACATCGCGCATTTGGTATTAAAGGTTATTTAGCCGAAAGTTCACTTTCTGTTACCCATTGATGGTTGGTTACTTTTTCTCCGCCATTAGTCGGCGTGTAATCAACCATATACACTGTGGTCTGCTCAGCTGATTCAATTACGGCTTTAGCACCTTTCATGCCTCCCATGTGATCCGCGTCTAAAATAACTTCTGTGCCAGGCTCTATCGGTTGTTCACCAGCATCCTTGATCTCTTCGTGAATAATCCATTTGTGATTTGTCACTCGTTCACCGCCGGTCGTCGGGGTATAGGATAGTGTGTACACGGTTGTATCGTAAGCACCAGCAATGGTTGCCTCAGCATCTTTCATGCCCTCCATATGACCATCTTGAATAATAGCCTGGGTTCCTATTTTAAAAGCTGGATTTTCTGCTTCTTTTAACCCTTCAGGAACTTTAGCTGAGCCAGAATGATTCATTTCTTCGTGGCTGGCTTCTTCTGGGCTTTCTGAATGATTCATTTCTTCATGGTTTGTTTCTTCTTCTACCGCGTCGCTCCCGCATCCACTTAAACCCATGATTGTTGCAATACCAAGCATATACATTGTCTTTTTCATTTTTTTCACCTCTTAATTGTTAATATGAGCAGGCTTATCCGTAACTGTTTATGTATTAAAAGTATTTTATCATTGCAATGGTCAAGGAAATAAAAGATTTCTCCTTGAATCAGGCTAATTTATCTTTCAACATCCTTTATATATTGCTGTACTACTCTTAACATTGCCTATATTTTTCTCTTTAATCACAAAAAGCCATATTTCATAGAATTTGAACAATTTTTCTGTTTGAAAACCATTTAGAAGCAAGAAAATACGCTGCTTTGCATATGCTCTTTTTTAAGATTGAATAGCCGCCCACACAAAGTTAACAATTAAAACTTTTTGCATAAACTGTTCAGCAATGGTCCATAATGGTACTGTTCGTCCCAAACCCAACTCCTACAGCTCGAAACTATTTCTGCAGCCAGGTCCCACCTGGCTATTTTTTTGCCTTCCTTTATTTTAAACTTCTTTATTCAGGATAAGGATAAGCACAAGCCGCTAATAAATTGTTTAAGGTTTCCCTACCTGGATATTTATCCAACCAAACCCTCCAAAAAGCGGAATAGCTTCCAGACAGCTGTCCCGCTTTTTTATTGTAAATAATAGGTTTGTTTTCCTGATATCGGGGTATAGTTAGTGAAGTACCACCCCCACCTAAAGCTTACTCATCTTTTTTTCCGGAGAGCGTTTAGTTCTTCGGTTCTTTTTTGTTTATTTTTCTTTAAAAGACGATTGTGAAAATGCACCGAATACCTTCGCTTAAACGGGATAAACGCCTTCTTTTTATACTTTACATTTCAAGAATAACCCCTCTCTCGATCATTTCGATTTTGTATTCTTCATTTTGAAGTATCGAATAAACTTGAACTCAATTACACATAATAAACCGAGTTAAATGATATGAAAGGAGGGGCACAGATGGAAAAGAAATACTTATTAACTGTGATGTCTGCTGTTTTGTCGCTAGGATTACTGTCAGCGTGTAATGGCGGCGATGATAATGAGCCAGATACTTCCGAAGAACCTTCCGAGCAGCAGCAGCAAAATAATGAAGAGCGTGAAGAAGACGATGATTAATTCTTCAATAAAAACGATCTATCTTCCCGCTTTAATCCCCTGCCCGCCTCTTTAGGGCGGGATTTTAATGTTACCCCACTTTTTTGTGAACTCTTCTCTTTTTCATGTTCATTGTTTGGACGAAGCGTTAAAAATGACACATTCATACCCTTATCATTTTCAATCTCCTATCCAAATATTCTATCATCTAGTATTTACTAGTAAAAACGCACAAGTAAGCGTATAGTGATCGTTAAAAAGGATGATGAATGACGGAAAAAACTTTAGTTATTGAGCATGAAGAAATGCTTCGACAAGCGATGCTGACTAGCAACGTAAAAGCCTTAGATGAGCTGATTGATCATGACCTTATTTTTGTTAACCATTTTGGGCAAGTCTTGAAAAAAGAAGCTGATCTAGAAGCTCATCGTTCGGGAGTAGTGAATTTCACAGCTATTACAGTGACGGAGCAACGAGTAAAACTTTTAGATCTTTCCGCAATCACTGTAACAAGAGTTTCATTAGAAGGGAATGCAGGCGCCGATTCAATTGAAGAGGAGATGTGCTACACGCGAGTTTGGCAATATATCGATGGGAAACTCAAAATTATCTCGGCCATTGCAGATCCATTAAATAATCTTGAAAAGGTGAGCAAATTTGAGACCGATATTAACAAAAGAACTCCCTGTAAAAGAGTTTCGCTCTTATTATTGGCTGAAGGAAGAGCTGCAAACCTTTTGCAGAGAAAATGGAATGAGTGCTTCTGGATCGAAACAGGAAATCGCTGAAAGAATTGCTGCTTTTCTTGAAACAGGAGACATCCAAAAGCCATTAAGAAAAACAAACCAGTCTACCGCTAAAGCCCCGCAAGAAGAATTGAGCCTGGAAACGGTCATTACCGAAAATCACCGCTGCAGTCAAGCAGTGAGAGCTTTTTTTAAATCGGTGATCCTGAACTTTCATTTTTCTACATACATACAAAACTATTTTAAAGAGAATAGCGGCAAAA
The DNA here is from genome assembly GCF_032341995.1 of Domibacillus sp. DTU_2020_1001157_1_SI_ALB_TIR_016. Classification (NCBI taxonomy): domain Bacteria; kingdom Bacillati; phylum Bacillota; class Bacilli; order Caryophanales; family Bacillaceae; genus Domibacillus; species Domibacillus sp. DTU_2020_1001157_1_SI_ALB_TIR_016. Next base: position 1,113,015 of record NZ_CP135438.1, on the reverse strand, counting down.
CGTATAGGGATGTTGTCGACGCCTGGCACGAGGAGCAGCAGCGTTTAAAGGATCCTGCATATAAAACCGACATTGCTCCCCAGTTTGAGTATAATCAATTTATTCGGGACTTTTTTGCGGATCCGTGTAATAAAGGTAAAAGCCGAAAGGATGCCACCAGCGCATGGAATACTGTTAAAAAGCTCCCAGGAAGCAACAAGTATATTCCTAGTTGAAAAATAAGCCTTGCACTTTTTAGCTTTTAATAAGATGCCAAAAAAACATATCCGAAGGGAAATTTAAAAATCCCGTTTTGTTTTTAACGCCCTGCCATACACGTTTCTAGATTGACACACTAAATCCTGCAGAAGATTATTTGAGCATCATATAAGAGCACAAACTGATTTCTGTACCTTGTATATTTCTGTATGAATTCTCCTCAACGTGTACATAATAGGTGTAGTGAGGAAACCCCCATTTTCTCATGCAATATCCCAGTCAACATGCGCAGTCAGAGCCCCCTCTGGCTGTTTTTTGTTACGTCTTGTTGTTCAGCAAGCATAGTAAAGTGGTGGTGATAAAAATGGATTTCCCAACCATACATACGAATTTTTGGGACGCGATTATTGCAGTACCTTTAGTAATGATCTTAACTCAGATCATTAAATTGAAATTCAAGCCGCCCAAAGTTATGGTCCCCACTATTGCATTGGTAATCGGACTTCTTCTTGCTGTCCTCATCAGTCACCCATACCATTTTTCATCTGGTTTATTTATGGGCTGGTTTTATGGATATGCGGCGGTTGGCTCATATGCCTCCTTAAAAGCAAACGTCATTGCTTTTTTAAAAAAATTCCATGGTAAGAAACACGAGTGAACAGCTCGTATGGTCCGTACAAAGAACTCACCCTAACTATTCATCTCTTGCTTTGATGTTTTTAAAGCACACTTATCCCTTTACGCAGCCAGGTATTCCGCCAGGCTGCTTTTTATCCCCTGGCTTTTGGATCTTTAAACAGAATAGCTCCTTTAAATAAACACTCCCTCGCATCTCTTTGGAGTGATCACCTATCTGATATTGCCTATCTTCTTTGCGGAGCACTATGAATATGCATCGTTCTCATAAGTACGTGATGCTACAAACCAAATAAAAGACCCACATACCGAATAATGGATGGCAGCAACACAACCCACCAGCTCCAGTCGATTACACCCAACAATTTCAAAACAACGAAAATCATCGTTAGTATATTTAAAATCCCCATCGCGTCCTCCTTGTTTTTTAATAAGTAAACTGTTTTTCCCTATTAAGAATGTCACGAGCTGTATCTGCCCTTTTGCCTTCATTCAACGGTTATATTCTGTATAGGTAAGAGAAATCTTACTCCTTCTTTTCCAAAAAGGCGGCGTGAATCATTGTTCCGTAAATCATTTGTTTTAAAGAAATCATTTCTTTCTGCTTTCTAATGGCTAGAATTGTCTTCCATAGCATACAGAGAAGGCTCATCGTTCTTATTTTCTTATCTGTATATTCATATATCTGTAGACAGCAAGGTCATATCCCTATTTATGGATGATTAACCCAAAACGTATGGTATGATTTTTAGTATTAACATACAGGAGGTCATTCGATGTTATTTGCCAACACCCCAACTCCTCCTTACTACGCGGTTATCTTCACATCCCAGAGAACGGAGAAGGAAGAGAATAGCTACCATAGGACGGCTGATGTAATGGTCGAACTTGCTTCTAAGCAGCCGGGCTTTTTAGGCGTCGAAAGTGCAAGAGAACAAAACGGATTAGGGATCACGGTTTCCTACTGGGATTCATTAAATGCTATTGGGCAATGGAAAGAAAACATATCGCATCAGCGAGCACAAGAAAAAGGCAAAAAAGACTGGTACTCATCCTACATAACCCGTATTTGCAAAGTGGAAAGAGACTATGCAGATGAAGGCCAATGATCAACTTTGTGTTTGGCAGGAAAGAAAAAAACTTCTCCTATAAGGGAGAAGTCTTTTTTGATCGGTATCATTTTATTTACGCTTCTTTGAAACTAACTGTGGATACCGGAATGTTTTCTGGCACATACACTGAAGGTAAAAAGGAGTTTTACGCTTATGACAAATGGAGCTCAGCTATCCAGTGAACAGTTAAATGCGATTCGATTTGCGCAGCACAATTTCCTAAAGCATGCCGCTCTTGAACTGCATTATGAGCGATTAAAACTGGCCAACGCGAGTGATCACCAAAAGTATTATCAATATGCCGAGTTACAATATTTCCATAAATCCAGGGCTATTCATTTTAAAGGCCAGTTTTCAGCTGATTCTTTTATGTAGAAAGTTACATAAAAGCACAAAAAAGCCAGGATATCCTCGGGACTGACCCCCATTTTTGAGACAGGGATCAAAACACCTTTAAGCAGCCAGCTGCCGGTACTTGACCGGCGGCTGGTTGTTTAGTTTCGCTTGAATACGGATATGGTTATAATAGTGAATATAGTTTTCGACAGTTTGCTCTACGATGGCGGTCGTAGTGCTTCGAAGCTCGTCGAGATAGAACGTTTCAGACTTTAGCGAGGAATGAAACGATTCGATGGAGGCATTATCAGTGGGTGTCCCTTTCCGGGACATACTCATGGTAATGCCTCTTTCTTTAACTGCCTGCTGATAAGCATACGATGTGTAAACAGATCCCTGGTCGCTGTGCAGAATGCACCCTTCTGGGAGGGATGGCAGCTGGGCCAGTGTATGCAGCACGAAATCTGTATTTTGGCAGCTGCCTATAGAATAGGCAATGATTTCGCCGTTAAATAAATCCTGGATACTTGAAAGATACAGCTGTTTCTGGCCAAAAGGCAAGTACGTAATATCTGTGACGAGCTTTTGAAGAGGCTGATCTGCCTGGAAATCGCCTTTCAACAGGTTATCGGAAATATGACAGGGCTGTCCTGTCCGTCTGTGCTTCTTCACTTTCACCCGGCACTGCCAGCTATACTTCTGCATCACACGCTGTACCGCTTTATGATTAATAAGCATCTCCCGCTTTAATAAGGCTGTGATTTTACGATAGCCATATCGAAACTTATGATCCCGGCACAACGTGCCGATTTTTCGTTCAATGGCCTGCCTGGATGTTTCTTCCCTGATCTTGTTCTTCCAGCGATAATAAGTGGATCTAGCAATGCCAAGATGCCGGCATATTTCCCTGACGGGCATGCTGGTTTTGAGTTCTTTTACTAATTCTACGGCTGTTTCCGGGACCACTTCCTCTCCAATTCTTCGTACTTTTTTAAGACTTCAATCTGCTGTTTCAGATACCGGTTTTCTGCCTTCAGCTTCTCCGTTTCACTTTCATATTCAGGCCCTTCTCCGAAGGAATACTGCTTGCCCACTGGCTGTTCAAACCGGTGAAGTTCGCCTGCTTTATACCATTTCACCCATGTTTTAAGCTGCGTCCTGTTTTGGATATTTAATTCCTTCAAGACTTCTTTGACCGGCACCCCAGCTAATCTCATTTTTACAGCCTTCATTTTTACTTCCGCTGGATAACTGATTCTTGTACCCATAGAAAAAACACCTCCAAGTTGGCTTTTTAGGTATTTACATACCCGTTTTTCAACTTAAAGGTGTTTTTATTTGTCTCACTCTATGGGGTCAGTCCCCCTCTTATCCGGGCTTTTTTCCTTTTGATTCGTCTATTATTTATTAATCACAATCGATAATTTATAGTTTGCATGCTTATTTAAGTCCACCAAAAATTGATCTAGTATTTCATTGGATGGAAATTTGCATTCAAGAAGATAACAGCCATCACCGCTGATTTTATAATTGTTTATTACATAATTATCTTGTGTTTTTATAAATGAGAGATATGGCTGATGATAAGGACTGTTAGTATAGATCGTGATCAAAGCATGTATAAGACAACCTAATTTAACTTGATTGACTTTAATAGTATATCCTTCGATTACTCCATTATCCTCTAATTTTGATACTCTAGAAGCGGCTGCTTGTCCCGTCAAATGGACCTTCTCACCCAATTCTTTCATGGTAATACGGCTGTTTTGAGATAACTCTTCTAATATTCGCATATCTGTATGATCCAGCATTCAATCAATCCTTTTCATAGGGTATGAAGTATTTTATGTAAATGAATTCTCCTCAATGAATGGGTCCTATATAAAATGGAGCTTATCCATTGAGGCGATCAAGCCATTCCTTCTCCTCCTTTTTTTGAAAAACATAAACCAATAATAGCTGAATGAAAACCTGACACAACCAATTTTTTATGGTAAAAATCAGACCGGCTTCCGTTCTTTGAACATCGCTTTAAATGGCCCCCTATTATTCTCCCTAGTGAGGATGTAGGTTCACTTATTTTAATACATAATATGTTTTGCTTTCAAAATTCAAGTCAAACGGCCAAAAGACTTGAATTTATCCATGTAAACGTAAACGGGCCACAGTATAAACTATACGTAGATCTAATAAAAGGAGCTAAGAACATGAATATACAACAAATTCGAAATGCAACAATCGTTGTCCAATATGCAGGAAAGAAGTTTTTAATTGACCCATTTTTAGCGGAGAAAGGTACGTACCCGCCTTTTCCAAATTCGGTAAGACAAGATCAAAACAATCCTTTAGTCAGCCTGCCTACATCCATTGAAGAAATCATTAACGTGGATGCTGTTGTTGTCACTCATCTCCATTTAGACCACTTCGATGATGCGGCCAAAGAAGCACTGCCGAAAGAGATCAAAATGTTTGTTCAAAATGAAGAAGACGCTGCAGAAGTGAAAAAAGCCGGCTTCCAAAATATCGAGGTACTGCAGGAAGCTACCATCTTTGAAGGAATCCAATTAATCAAAACAAAAGGCGAACACGGAAGAGGAGAAATCTTAAAGCTTGCTGGCCTTGTGTGCGGTGTTGTTTTCAAGCACCAAGATGAAAAAACACTATATGTAGCTGGGGATACGGTATGGTATGAAGCAATCCAAGACGTGATCGATACGCATAAGCCGGAAATCATCGTAGTAAATGGTGGAGACAATCAATTACTAGAAGGCGGTTCTCTTGTAATGGGGAAAGACGATATCTATGAAGTGTATAAAGCTGCTCCTAACGCTAAAATTATTTCTGTCCATATGGAAGCTGTTAACCACTGGACATTATCCAAAGAAGAATTAAAAAGCTTTGCTGAGGAAAAAGGATTCTCTACGAGCCTTTCAGTGCCAGAAGACGGCGAATCTTACACATTTTAAGCTAAAAGACGTGCAGACACTGTCGTTTCCATTTTATTTTTGTCTAATTTTTAAGCATTCATTTGCTCTCCCGAAATACAAGAAGCTCGTGATTATCTCATTGATAATCATGAGCTTCTTATTTATTTAATTATTAGTCAGCAGCTGACCAAAACGGCTGATAAAACGGTGACCTTCCAAGAAAGGACCGACAAAAGGAAGTTTAAAAAGCTAAATTTATTTTGTTAGGAAGTGCAGTTCATGATAAAGGAAATAGAAGACACCAGCAGGGCAAAACAGCAGCCTGCCTGGCTGCAAGGTTATATTGATTCATCAGAAAAACAAAAACAACTTTATAAAAAAACATTAAAAATTGTCATTCTTTCACAAATCTTTGGAGGAGCAGGACTTGCTGCCGGTATAACGGTAGGCGCTCTTCTCGCACAAGATATGCTGGGGACAGAGAGTGCAGCAGGGATTCCGGTTGCCTTGTTGACTTTAGGATCTGCGGGAGCCGCTCTGGTTGTAGGCCGGCTTTCACAACGTTTTGGGCGCGGAACAGGACTCGCAGCCGGTTTTCTTGCTGGCGGACTGGGTGCGATCGGCGTTATCGTCGCTGCCTTACTCAACAGTATCATGCTTTTATTCGCTTCCCTGCTGATTTATGGAGCTGGCACCGCTGCCAATCTGCAGGCACGATACGCAGGTACAGACCTGGCGACACCTAAACAGCGGGCCACGGCTGTAAGCATGGCCATGGTTTCGACTACTTTTGGTGCAGTAGCGGGCCCTAACCTGGTCGGTGTGATGGGGGAATTTGCGGGTTCTATCGGGATTCCAGCTTTGGCTGGTCCCTTTATCTTAGCGGCTGCTGCTTTTATCCTTGCCGGACTGGTTCTCTTACTTTTTCTTCGCCCAGATCCTTTAGTTATATCTACAGCCATAGCGAATGCTCAGGAGAAAGATGGGACTGTGCAGGAAGAACCAAATTCAGAAAGCGCTGCAGTAAATAAAAGAGGAATTGTTGTAGGCGCTGCTGTTATGGTTTTGACTCAATTTGTCATGACGGCTATTATGACCATGACACCCGTTCATATGGGACATCATGGGCATGGTTTAAGTGAGGTTGGGCTGGTCATCGGTTTTCATATAGGTGCCATGTATCTGCCTTCGCCTTTGACAGGCTTGCTGGTAGATAAAGTGGGTCGCACGGCAATGGCTGTTGCTTCGGGTGCTACACTTCTAGCCTCCGGTATACTGGCAGCTTTTGCGCCGGCCGATTCAATAGCACTGCTTATCTGCGCGCTGATACTGCTTGGTGTTGGCTGGAACTTTGGCTTAATAAGCGGCACAGCTCTTATTATAGATGCAGCACACCCATCTGTTCGGGCAAAAACACAGGGATCGGTTGATGTACTGCTTGCATTATCGGGTGCCTCAGGCGGTGTGTTATCAGGCGTGGTAGCCGCTCATTATAGTTACGCGGCACTATCTCTTTCTGGAGCTATTCTGTCACTATTGCTTATTCCTGTGGTGGTTTGGTCTCGAAAGACTCAAAGCAAAGACCCGGTATAAGATTTCTCTACTCTTTTAATGAGTTAGTTTGGTATCAATGCAGCGTTTTATCTAGGAAGGGACGATTAGATTCTAGTGAATAAAGGCAGCTTTCAGCAAGTAATTAAAAGCTGCCTTTTTCTTATTTCCTCGCCTCATGTTTAATCATGAAAAACAATGTTTGATTAATTTCTTCTCACATACCGCTGGTTGCCCTAACGCTGGGCAGTATTGTCATCCCTTCTTTGATCAATATACAAAGAACCATCCTGCTGCACCTCTGCATAGAAGATATCTGAAAGAGACTGAATATTTGTCTTCTGTAACTCTTGGTCCAGCCATTGTTGATCCAGTTTTAACTTTTCGAGGTTTCGGCTATTCACTACCCCATCTGTTATGACTGCTGCAGGCATTGGAAAAGCATACTGAGCTTCCGGTATATTCAGATCTTTTTTTGTCGCAGGCTGTTTTGTTTCTTTCTTCATCACCGAAAGGCTGCCGTCTGTTTCAAAAATCGCATAATCCACATCCGATACGGCAAAAACATCTTTTTTTCGTAATAAAGAACTTAATGTTTCCATATCTACCCGGACTTTGCGCAGGGCACTTTCCATGATTTTTCCGTTCTTGATCAAAATCACCGGCTGCCCCGTCATGATCTTGCGAATCTTTTTAGACTTGATATCCAAATATCCAAGCAAAACCGTAAACGCACTCCAGCTCGCTAAAGCGATCAGTCCATCAACCACCCTAATTGCAGGATCTGTTGCCAGAGAAGCACCGAGCGTTCCAAGAACAATGGCTGAAATAAAGTTCACGAAGGTCATTTGGGCAATCTCTTTTCTTCCCATAATTCTTGTTAATACTAGTAAAACGATAAAGGATAACGTAAGCCTGAGCAGCAATTCTGGAATTGGCATCTTTAAAGGGTACTCCTTTCTCTAAAAAAGTTTCTTATTGGACCGTATCTATCCAGATTCATAAGTGTTATACGGGAGTTTGAAATGTACGTTATGTATTGGCCAGCCTGATACAAGCCAGGCCTGCTTTTCTTGCAGCTGGTTTCTTTTCGGCTTTTCCTCTTTGCCAATTTCTGCTTATTGTTAGCATCGCCATACTTTTTGATATATAAACGAAAGCCAGAATGAAGTCGTTACTCTCCACCCCAGCTTCTTCTTTTTGCGCTGCCTGTTTTGCTCGTGCGCCTATTCAACATTCACCAACTTCAAAACTAGAAATGCTTCCTCAACATCCACTGCTTTCCGTACAGTATCAACTCCTCTTATTGTTTTCCACAAATAATAAATGTGGTTTTTATTTTTGTCACCCTATTAATAATTATTCCGACTTTATCCCCGCACCCTTCTACTTCTGTTTAATCATGTTTCCCTACCCTAAAAATCCTAACCTAATCCCTTTTCTCTTTTATTTGTTTTTAAAGTATAATAATTGATTCTTTCGTATCAATCTTCTGGGAAATAGTTTTATAAAGTAACAGGCGGGTAACATACATACTGTACACCACAAAACTTGCATTTACTGAGGAGGAATTTTTAATGGCTAACAACAACGATAAAATGAGTCGTGAAGAAGCAGGACGCAAAGGCGGAGAAGCTACTGAAAAGAACCATGATAAAGAATTCTATCAGGAAATTGGCAAAAAAGGTGGGGAAGCCACCGCTGAAAATCATGATAAAGAATTTTATCAGGAGATCGGTGAAAAAGGCGGAGAAGCTCGCGGTAAACAGCGCAGTGATGATTAATCAATTGGATTAGTATGAACATATGAAGGCGGAACAAGAACCGTCGTTGACCATTAAAAAAGGGAGTGCTTTGGCATTCCCTTTTTACTTTTTCATTTGGCATATTTGCAAAAACTTATTTAGGTATAATCATCCCTTCTGTTCTCCATAATAATTGAGAAAGTTAAGTCATTATTGAAAATTTAAGTTTTTATTTTCAAAACCATATTTATCAGCGCCGCAGCAATCTTCAGTTGTATTTTCTTTAGATAACATTTGTCTCATTATTTTGTATCTGCGCTCACTCCCTGACTTTCTTAAACACGTTGACTCAAAAGAAAAAGGAATTTAATTCATGCATTTTCCTTGACAAGAAAACAAGTCCTATATAATAATTAATGTCGAATTAGAATTATTATAGTTACTTGCAGCAGTCATAGTTTTGATTCGGCAGGCTGGCTATAATACCTACAACCACTACATAGGAGGAATTTTATTATGTCTCTAATCGGAAAAGAAGTACTGCCATTCTCAGCAAAAGCATTTCACAACGGTGAGTTCATCGATGTTTCAGAACAAAACTTTAAAGGTCAATGGAGTGTTGTTTGCTTCTACCCTGCAGATTTCACATTCGTATGCCCTACTGAGTTGGAAGATCTTCAAAACGAATATGCTACGCTTAAAGATCTTGGCGTAGAAGTATACTCTGTTTCAACTGATACACACTTCACACACAAAGCATGGCACGACCATTCAGAAGCGATTGGCAAAATCGAATACATTATGATCGGTGACCCTTCACAAAAAATCTCTCGTAACTTCGACGTACTAAATGAAGAAGAAGGTCTTGCTGACCGCGGTACATTTATCATCGATCCAGATGGCGTTATCCAAACAGTTGAAATCAACGCTGGCGGTATCGGCCGTGATGCAAGCACAATCGTAAACAAAATCAAAGCAGCACAATACGTTCGCAACAATCCAGGTGAAGTTTGCCCGGCTAAATGGCAGGAAGGTGCTGCAACACTTAAGCCAAGCCTTGACCTTGTAGGCAAAATTTAAGGAGTATAACTAATGATATTAGATGCAGATATCAAAGCACAATTAGCCCAATATCTTGAAATGATGGAGGGCGATGTGCTTCTAAAAGTGAGCGCAGGATCCGATGAGGTATCAAAGGATATGCTGGCACTCGTGGATGAATTGGCCACTATGTCTTCTCGCATTAAAGTAGAGAAAACAGAACTGCCAAAAACGCCAAGCTTTAGTGTCAACCGTATCGGCGAAGATACTGGTGTCACTTTTGCTGGTATCCCGCTGGGCCACGAATTTACGTCGCTGGTACTGGCTCTCCTGCAAGTGAGCGGAAGAGCGCCAAAAGTTGACCAAAGTGTCATTGACCAAGTGAAAAACATTAAAGGTGAATATCGTTTTGAATCTTACATCAGCTTAACTTGCCACAACTGCCCTGATGTTGTACAAGCCCTGAACCTGATGAGTATTTTAAACCCTGGTATTTCACATACGATGATCGACGGAGCAGCGTTTAAGGATGAAGTGGAAAGCAAGGGCATCATGGCAGTACCGACTGTGTTCCTAAACGGGGACTCTTTCGGCAGCGGCCGTATGACTCTTGAAGAAATCCTTGCCAAAATGGGAAGCGCTCCGGACGCATCAGAATTTGCGGACAAAGAGCCATTCGATGTGCTTGTTGTCGGCGGTGGGCCAGCTGGTGCAAGTGCAGCTGTTTACGCAGCACGCAAAGGCATTCGTACAGGTCTTGTTGCTGAACGCTTTGGCGGCCAGATTATGGACACAATGGGTATTGAAAACTTTATCAGTGTGAAATACACAGAAGGCCCTAAGCTTGCTGCAAGCCTGGAAGAACACGTGAAAGAGTATGACATTGATGTCATGAACTTACAGCGTGCCAAGCGTCTAGAAAAGAAAGACCTAGTCGAGCTTGAACTCGAAAATGGTGCGGTTTTAAAAAGTAAAACGGTTATCCTTTCAACGGGTGCCCGCTGGCGCAATGTTGGCGTACCAGGCGAAGCGGAGTTCAAGAACAAAGGTGTGGCATATTGCCCCCACTGTGACGGCCCGCTATTTGTTGGAAAACATGTAGCTGTCATTGGCGGCGGTAACTCAGGTATTGAGGCAGCCATTGACCTGGCAGGTATCGTGAAGCATGTTACCGTTCTTGAATTTATGCCAGAGCTGAAGGCTGATACTGTACTTCAAGATCGTTTGTACAGCCTCCCTAACGTCACTGTTTTAAAGAACGTTCAAACAAAAGAAATTACCGGTACTGACAAAGTGAACGGTATTTCTTACATCGACCGTGAAACGGAAGAAGTTCACCACATTGACCTAGAAGGTGTATTCGTTCAGATCGGACTTGTACCGAACACTGACTGGTTAGGTGAAACGATTGAACGTACCCGCATGGGTGAAATCGTAGTCGATAAACACGGCGCAACAAACATCCCTGGTGTATTTGCTGCAGGCGACTGCACAGACAGTGCATATAAGCAGATCATTATTTCAATGGGATCAGGTGCAACTGCTGCCCTGGGCGCATTCGATTATCTTATCCGAAATTAAGGAACAGAAGATTAAGCAGTATCAATTATCTTTCTTTCCCAAAACCAAAGCCGCTGTACTGCCTGATGGCCGTACAGCGGCTTTTTACTATTCTGGGAGTTTATCTTATTGCTATCTCCCATTCATGTTTAATTGATTAAAAGGCGGTTTTTCAAAAATTAGTTCATATGGTTTTTAATTGTAATTTGGATTTCACTATATCAAACCCAGATAATAATCTGTTCATTCGCATTCACTAATAAGAAAAAATGATTTACTCCATTTATTATTATATATCCTGCATTTGTTTAACAGCCATCAACGCCGCACGCCATTCCTTCGGGAAAATCGGGTTTCTGCCTGCCGATCTCATCCTTGATCAGCTGTTCTAATGTTTCTTTTGATTGAACGCCGGCCGCTTTCGCATCACCAATCACAAAAGTCGGTACCGCTGTGATATCCGCTTCGTTATAAGCTTGCTTAAGTGCTTTCTGATGGACTGCTTTATATTTTCTTGTTTCCAATACTTCGCGGTATTCTGTTTGATCTAAACCAATCTCACCCGCTAGTTTCGTTAGTACATCAATGCTGGCAATGTCCTGCTCTTCCTGGAAAAAAGCCCGCAGCATGCGGTCATTGTATTCATTGCCTTTCCCTTTTTCCTTAGCGTATTGGTAGCCCTCAAACGCCAAGTGCGTATATGGCTGAGGTGACACTTTTGGAAGGACAATCTGAATGCCCATCTGTTCAGCCATCGGATACACGGACTGTTTCCACGTGTTTTGCAAATAACCGCCTTCCGGCTTTAATGTTTCATTTGGATATGGACGAAGCTCATAGGGCATCCATTCCACTTCAACATCTTTTCCTTTTATCGCTTCTTCCAGCGGTTTTTCTGCCAGGAAACAAAAAGGACAGACGTAATCTGAATACACTTTTATCTTTAAAGTCATGTTTATCGCCTCCTATTTTCTTTATAGTGGTGTAGAGATATTATGGGCCTTTACCCTCTCTTTCATAAATCATTCTTCAAATGAAGATAAAAATATATTGGTGACTATTTCCATAGAGTAAGACAAACATAAAACACCTTTAAGTGAATAATTAAAAGTGTTTTTCTATGTATTTTTGATTTGGCAGTCAATAATTCCAATTGACTCATTCTTCTTTTAGTAAGTTCTTAAGTCTTTTTAAATGATCCTGCCCAGTTATTTTACTAAGCAAATGAACATTGTCCTTTGACAGAGTGTCTCTATTAAAAACCAGCCTTGTCTCCACGGAATCGATCGGTTTAATTGTTCATGATCATTAGATACAACAAAAAAGAAGGAAAGCCACAAATGCGCTTTCCTCCCTGGTAGAACTTATCCTTTTTCTCCATTTGTTGCAATCACTTCTTTATACCAGTCGAAGCTCTTTTTCTTTGAACGATTGAGTGTTCCATTGCCTTCATTGTCTTTATCTACATAAATGTAGCCATAACGCTTTTTCATTTCACCTGTTGAGGCACTGACAATATCGATCGGTCCCCAACTTGTATAGCCGATAATCTCAACGCCGTCTTCAATCGCTTCGGACATTTCCGCCACGTGCTTTCGTAAGTACTCGATACGGTAATCGTCATTCACTTCTTCATCTTCTGATGGAACATCCACAGCACCCAAACCATTTTCCACAACAAATAAAGGTTTTTGATAGCGGTCGTACAATTGGTTAGCTGTTATACGGAAACCTTTCGGGTCAATGGTCCAGCCCCACTCGGACTTTTCTAAATGAGGATTTTCAATAGATCCAAACACATTTCCAGAAGTGGTCTTATTGATTTCCGGGTCTGTGCTTGTTGTACGGCTGGCGTAATAGCTAAAGCCAATATAATCTACTGTATGATTTTTGAGCAGCTCTTCATCCTGCTCTTCCATTTCGATCTTTATATTGTTATCTCTGAAAAATCTCTTTGCATAGCCAGGGTATTTGCCCCGGGACTGAACATCGATAAAGAAAAAGGAATCACGGTCTTTTTCCATCGCATCAAATACATCCTCCGGGTCACACGAATAAGGGTACGTCTGCCCGGCAGCCAGCATGCAGCCGATTTTGGCATCAGGAATTATTTCATGTCCGGCTTTCACAGCTAGTGCACTGGCAACCAATTGGTGGTGGGCCGCCTGGTACTTCACCTGCTTCTGGTCTTCACCTTCTTCAAATACAAGGCCTGCCCCGACAAACGGCAGATGCAAAAGCATATTGATTTCGTTAAAAGTCATCCAATACTTTACCTTGTCTTTATATCGCTTGAATAGCGTTGTCGAATATGTTTCAAAGAAAGTAACAAGCTTACGGTTTCTCCAGCTGCCGTAATTCTTCACTAAATTCACTGGCACATCAAAATGCGCAATCGTTACGACCGGTTCGATCCCATGCTTTAACAGCTCATCAAACACATTGTCATAAAATTGCAGCCCTGCTTCGTTCGGTTCAGCGTCATCTCCGTTTGGAAAAACTCTCGCCCATGAAATCGATAAACGCAATGCTTTAAAGCCCATTTCTGCAAACAGGGCAATATCCTCTTTGTAACGATGGTAGAAATCAATCGCTTCATGCGATGGGTAGAACTCTCCTTCAAGTGGTTCATAAGAAGGCAGGTTGCCAAACATAATGTCGAAGCGCTTCTTCCCTGTTGGCAGCAAATCGACTGTCGTTAATCCCTTCCCATCTGCTAAATATGCACCTTCTGCCTGATTAGCGGCAATCGCGCCGCCCCATAAAAATCCTTTTGGAAAAGTCATTATATTCTTCCTTTCTTGAGAACCAGGGAGAAAGGAATTTTTGTCTCCTTCCTTTCTCCTAGACATGTAATGGTTTAGTGTATAAGTTTAAATAATGAATCGCCTGTTTTTACTTGTTTTTGGTCAGTCAGCTCTAAACCATCTTGACTATGGTTTGTTACCACAATAGGAGTAGTGAGTGACTTACCCGCTTTTTTAATTTGCTCGATATCAAATTCGATCAGTAACTGCCCTTTTTCCACATATTCACCCGAAGCTGTATGGGCTGTGAAGTACTTTCCTTCAAGTTGAACGGTATCCATTCCAATGTGAATCAAAACGTCTGTACCTGAGTCTGTTGTAATACCGATTGCATGATTTGTTGGAAACAATGCCGAAACGGTTCCCGATACAGGAGCACGTAACTTTCCTTCACTTGGTTCAATGGCTGCACCAAAACCTAATGCACCTGATGAAAATGCTGCATCTTTTACTTGTGATAGTTTCAGTACTTCTCCGTTTAATGGACTTACCACTTCTTCAGTCTGAAGCTTTGTTGCTGCTATTTCATGAGAAGCCGCAGGGATTCCTGCCGGCGTAGTTGCAGATTGTTCCTTGTTAATTCCGCCAAATAACATGGTTAAAATGAATGCTGCGATAAAACCAACCACGATTGAGATAAGCGCACCCCATAGATCCATCCCCAGCCCATCAGGACTAATATAAGAAGGAATACCGAAGATACCAAGACCGCCTATAATGAAACCCTTTACATTTGTAAAGCCGGCAATAGCTCCACCGATCGCTGCACCAATACAGCTGATAATAAATGGTTTCTTTAATGGCAGGGTAATTCCGTAAATAGCCGGCTCTGTAACACCGAAGATGCCCGAGATAAAGGCCGGAATACTTAATGATTTCAACTTTTGGTTCTTTGTTTTGATCACAATAGCGAGAACTGCCCCGATCTGTGCAAAGGATGCCGCAAACACAGGAGCTAGAATTGTGTCATATCCCATTGTGGCCACGTTGTTGATCGCAATCGGTACCAATCCCCAATGAAGACCGAAAATAACAATGACCTGCCATAGTCCGCCAAGCAGAATACCTGCAATGACTGGGCTTAAGTTATAAAGAAATAATGACCCCTGGCCTAACAGACTGCTTGCCCATGTGGCTATTGGGCCGATTACCATAAATGTAATAGGAACAACAATCAGCAGAGTGAACAAAGGAACAACAAAAGCTTTAATTACATCTGGAATAAAGGTTCTCAGCCATTTTTCTACTTTAGCCGCAAAAAAAGTGGCAAGGATAATCGGAATAACAGATGATGAGTAAGACATTAAAATAACTGGAATACCTAAGAAAGTCACAAAAATCGGTGATGCAAACATCGTTCCTTCAAATAGCGTATAAAGCGGTTTACCAGCTGTTAATGTAGAAAGTGCTGGATACACTAACGCAGCCCCTATAGCCATCCCAATAAACGGTGTGCCGCCAAATTTCTTAATCGCTGTATAACCTAAAAAGATTGGCAGGAAGTAAAACAAAGCATCGCCAGTGGCATTTAAAATTTGATAGGTGCCGGAAGTATTCTCAATCCAGCCAAGCGCTACAAATAAGGCATTAAAACCTTTGATCATCCCGGAAGCTGCCAGCACTCCTAGAACAGGGGTAAAGATGCTGGAGATCATGTCAATAAAACGATTGAAAAGCGACCCTTTTGGCCCTTCTTCCACCTCGACAGGTGACTGGCCCTGGAACCCGCCTTCCGCCACTACTGCTTTATACACATCTGGCACGTGATTGCCGATCACGACTTGATACTGCCCTCCGCTTTTCATCACGGTTACAACATCATCCATGTTTTTAAGAACTTCGGTATTGGCTTTACTTTCATCTTTTAACTTAAAGCGCAGACGTGTAATACAGTGAACTAAACTGGAAACGTTTTCTTTCCCGCCTACATTTGCAATAATCTCTCTTGCCAACTGTTCGTACTTCATTTTCAACCCTTCCTTCTTTATTTGATTTTTTCAAATAAAAAACCTGAACCGTCTAAAACACACATACGAATTGCGCGTTTTAGTCAGTCCAGGTTATGCCCACTTAAGGTAACATTCCTTGAGGAATTTATTGAGTTTTATTTGATACATGTAATTTATCATGGGTATTCTGTTTATGTCAACGCTTTCATTTTAATTTTTTAAATAAAATGCTGTATGTCCGGAAACCCTCTTATGTATATAGATCATTAAAATAGCGTTTATAATTTTTTATTTGTGGAAGGCACACTCGAGTGAAAAAAGCAGAATTAAGATCGCTTGATCCCTGCTTTTTTATGAGAACAACAGATAAAATGAGTAATGGCCGGCATGATGACTCCATGCATATTGACAACCGTCATTAAATGTGGTAAAAAAGTAGTAACCGTTTACAAAACGAACGTCAATCAGGATTGTTACTGGTAAGCAGGCAAAACCTGAATTTGTGCCGAAAAGGCTTATTGCCTATGGTCAAATTCAGGTTTTTTTGTTTCCAATAAGATAAAGGTATGGTGCAGATGGAGATTAAAAAGGTATTCAACAATAATGTAGTGCTGACGCAAAATCGCGAAGGACAGGAAATGGTAGTCATGGGACGCGGCCTGGCTTTTCAAAAAAAAGCAGGCGACACGATCGAAGAGGATAAGATAGAAAAAACCTTTGTTCTGGACAATCACGGAGTTTCTGACAAAATTGGCGAGCTGCTACGTGAGGTACCGGAGGAATACTTAACCATTGCAGACCGGATTATCTCTCTAGCCAAAGCGCGGCTCGGTGCTGGCCTTGATGATTATGCTTATGTGGCGCTTATGGACCATATCAGCTTTGCTGTCACCCGCCACAAGCAAGGCATGGTTCTTCGTAATGCGCTTATTTGGGAAATTAAAAAGTATTATAAAGAAGAGTTTTCTATTGGCTTGCAGGGACTTGACGTCATTGAGGAAGAAACAGGGATCCGTATGGAGGAAGATGAAGCAGCCTCTATTGCCCTCCACCTCGTGAACAGCCGTGTATCAGGGGAAGGCCTGGATGCTGCTGTGCAAATCGTTAAAGTCGTTAATGATACGCTCAATATCGTCAAATATCATTACAAAATGGAAATTGATGAAAGCTCTATTAATTACGAGCGCTTTTTAACGCATCTCCGCTTTTTTGCTATCCGACTTGTCCGGCAGGAAAAAGCTGACACGCCACCCGGGGACGATTTTATGTTTACGCAGGTGCAGAGACGCTATCCTGAAGCGTTTGCCTGCAGTGAAAAGGTCGCCTCTTATGTAGAAAAAACGTTTAACTGGTCTATCTCAAACGACGAAAAAGTATATTTGACGATTCATATTCACCGTGTTACGTCAAGGCAGGAATTGAACCGGCAGGGATGATTCATACTTTATTAATTTAAAAAGACAGAGCGGCCTCACACCAAGAAGGTGAAAGCCGCTCTGTTCTTATCTCTTTATTTTTAAAAAATCTAACCACAGGCCAATAAAAATAGTTGTTATTGCTGCTTTCTGGTCTTATTAGACTTATCAAAACGCTTCCTTACACCGGCCTGTAGCGCTATAACCACTCCCCCAAGAGTATCGGCAATCAAGTCTTCCATCGTGTCTTTATTTCCGCCTCCCTGTAAAGTCATTCCAAAAAATTGATCCATACTAAATTCATAAAACTCCCATATAACACCGCCCAATACGGCAAAGGAAAGGACAAACAGAGCAACAAACCAAGATGAGATCTCATTACCTGCTTCTCTATGAACAAATCGCTCGTACAAAGCAATGCCTGTGAATGCAAGTAAAACACCGCTTACAGCGTGCATAAAGAAATCCCACCAGCCAAGCCCGTACCAGCCTAAAATTGATCCGAAATATTGTGAACCCAAGAGGAAAATAAAATAAAAAACGATAAGGGGCAAATTAAATTGGAGCCTGGTGAAAAGAGCCAAAATAAGAGGAATTAATCCGCATACAACACCGCCTGCTGCAACAAGCGCCTTTTTGTCATCACCCTCCATGTAGTGAACAAAAGCCAGCACAGCCATGAAAAGAACATATGCAACACTAAGGAAACTAACTATTCGTTTTTTCATCTTTTCGTCTTCCCCTCTTGCTTCTTATGCCTTTGTTTTATTCTACTTGTGTAAATCCCTTCCAGAAAGCCCTGTTATCCCAAAAAGCAGGTTATACATAGTATGCGTATGCAGCCTTTTTGTATAGTTTGAACAGCCGTTTGGCCTCTTATGAACTCATCTATTTTTCAAAAAGTTCTCGCAAATGTTTTAACCATAAGAACAATAAGAAAAAGGAATCAGTATAACACATCATCGATACCTTTTATGGGGTAAAAAGTTTATAAAGCGCAACCTAATCAATCCCGCAAAGATTCCCCAAAAGTTTCTGCCTCCTATGCCACACAACGGTCATGAATTAAAACAACCACGATACTTAAAAGGTGATTCGCTTAATCTTCGCCTTATCGTTTGGAAATCCCCTACTCATTATGTCCCTTTCCCTTGTAAAGGAGACGCAATCATAAGAAAAGATATCAGGAGATGGTGAAACATGAAACAGGCTGTTAAAAATAGCACGAATGCAAATGAAGGATTAACAGTGCATTCTTTTTGACACACTCACAGCTAAAGTAAGGAAGATTTGAAACCTTATGAATGTTAATCTTCCGGAGAAACAGTCTTCTTCATTAACGTGATGTGCGCTTTTACTGTTACAACGGACAATCATTTCGTTTATTTTCAATTACTCAGCACATATGGTGGAGACATGCTTCTCTTTACCGTTCTATTTGGAGGCGGTTTATTACTTTCCTTTTGTTCCTTCTTTCGCCCGGACAATGGAACTTTTAGTAGTGCTGTCAGTCGAAAAAATGGGTAAAAAAAGAGCCAGGGGCAAACTTTCTTCCCTGGCTCTTCCGCTTACTTTGAGAATCCTTTTTAACTCCCCAATACATTCATTTTAATAAGCTAATCCATTTGGGCTGTGTCCCCAATGGCTGTAAGAATTTCGTTACGCGCACGATTTCGGTGTGACTGCATTAAAACACTAGCTGCATGACCGTCTTTTGCTCTCATACATGAAACAATGGCTTTATGTTCCACTATAGAATGAAAAGGAAGCGGCCGCTGATTGATTGTAAATAATCGGGCTCGATATAATTGGTCTGAATGGCTGTCTATTACCGCTCTAAGACGTTTATTTTCTGCGTAATCAATAATGAGGTGGTGAAACTCGTCATCTAGAATGGCCCATTTTTTTAAATCATTTTGCTCAAGTGCTTCTTCCTGCTGCTCAATCAATGATTCAAGTTTGCTTATCTCTTCTTCCCCTACCTTTTCAGTGGCAAGGCCAACAGCAAGGCCATCGAGTGCTTCTACAATTTCATAAACTTGTTTAAGGTCTTCTCTCTCGATCGGCTCCACAATAAATCCTCGTCTAGGGATAAGACGAACCATGCCTTCTGTTTCCAAACGCACGAGCGCTTCTCTTACAGGAGTACGGCTCATTTGCAGCACTTCAGCCATTTCCCTCTCTAATATCGTTTTTCCCGGAGAAAGAATCAAATCACGGATAGCAAGGCGGATAATGTGGTATGCCCGCTGTGGCAGACGGTATTCATCCAGACCTTCCAGGTTATCAATAAAGAACAGCATTTCCTTCTCCATGCCTGTTTCGTTTAAAGAAAAGTTTTTTTCATGATCTTTTTCAACCATATTTTCTTTCATTTTTATCACCCGCTTCATTCTTTATTTCTCAAATCATTCTCTAACCAATAAGTTAGGCGTCCAGGTGCCTGGCATGTACGTATTTTAAGTTCTGGCAGAGAAAAAAGTATACTCTTTCAGTTTGCAAACCAAATGATGCAATGTCAAATAAACAGGCCAGATCATATAGAGACCAGTCTCTTCTTGCTAAACATTATTAAGCTCGTAAAAAAATAAAAAGGCTGGGAGGTTTTTAGAAAACCTCCCAGCCTTCTTTTCATACTTCTGTTTTAACTTTAGACAGATTTTCTATGATAGCATCCGTTATTTCGCTTGTGTTATATGTTCCTCCCAGGTCACGAGTAAGAATGCCCTGGCGTGTCGTTTCGGCAATGGCTTTGTTGATAAGCTCTGCTTCTTCTTTTAGCCCCAAATGATCCAGCATTAACGCAGCACTTCCAATGGCTCCAATTGGATTGGAAATTCCCTGCCCTGCAATATCAGGGGCTGATCCATGAACGGATTCGAACATACTTGGTGCAGTTCCTTCAGGATTAATATTTGCGCTGGCAGCCAGCCCTAAACTTCCTGCAAGAGCACTGCCTAGATCAGAAAGGATATCTGCAAACAAATTAGAAGCCACCACAACTTCTAGTTCCTCCGGTTTCAATACAAATTGTGCAGCTGCTGCATCAACAAGCCATTGATCCGTCTCTACATCCGGATAATCCTTGCTTACGCGGGCAAATACTTCATCCCAGAGTACCATCCCATACTGCTGGGCATTGCTTTTCGTAATACTCGTTACTTTCTTTCTTTTGCGTGTCCGTGCAAGATCAAAGGCATAACGGATAATACGTTCGCAGCCATGTTCTGTAAACAAAGCGGATTGCACAGCCACCTCTTTTCCAGGTCCACGCCCGGAGAAATTCCGGCCCCCGATTCCTGAATATTCTCCTTCAGAGTTTTCACGAATCAATACCCAATTTAAGGAATCCACGTCTGGGTGATTAAGTCGTCTTGGAACACCAGGAAGAAATTCGATAGGGCGGATATTCGCCCATTGATCAAATCCCTGGCAGATTGCCAGACGCAAGCCCCATAAGCTAACATGGTCTGGTACTCCAGGAAATCCAACCGCTCCAAAATAAATCGCGTCATAATCTCTTAGTTTTTCTACTCCATCTTCATCCATCATTTTTCCATGTTCTAAATAGTATTCGCAGCCCCAAGGGAAGAAATCGCTTTCAAATTCGAACTTACCGTTAGAATTTTTTGCTAAGTGGTTCATTACACGAAGACCAGCTTCAACGACTTCTGTACCAATTCCATCTCCCGGAATAACAGCTAAACGGATTTTTTTTGTTTCGCTCATTAAAATATCCCCCTCCACTAATTCTGCCAATTTAATTGGCTTAGCTTGATGTGAATCTTATAGTCATTATATTAAATAACGTATACGTTAATGTCAATGTTTTTTCTGATAATTTTGAATTACTCTTTATTATTTCTATATATACGCAAAATAAAAAATTGAAAATCCAGAAAAATCAATATAAATTCAAAAAATGAAGGGATTCTCTTTATTCAATTCAATTATATCTTTTTAAATAAAATAAAATATTCAGAAACTTATTGACTTAACGTATACATTAACATACAATTTGATCAGTGAAATTCTATTGGTTTGTTTCCTTGCATCATTTGATTTAGAAATAAAGGGGTGATATTATTGAATGCGCTTCCAAAAGATTAATTTTTCATTTATGATCATTCTTAAGCTGGATAACCTAGAAATTAGAGAAAAGACCCATCTGACAATACAGTGGTGCAGGTGAAGAGAAATCATTTAAGCAGCATTGCCCTTTCAGTTTATTCTCCTACATAATACGATTTTTCTTCGTATTATCATAAGGGATGAACATTTTTGTATGCGCTGTCATTTCCTTTTTTGCAGACTATTTGTTTCTATCTAAAGCAGCGGTTTAGAAATAAAAATGGCAGATCATTTGGTTTCATTACTTTTACAGGAGGTGGTTTGTATGTTAACAGTCTTAGCATTATTAATGATCACTGTATTCATTGTACTTCTCTCAAAAAATAAATTAACTGTATTCGGGGCATTAACCATTGTTCCATTTGTTTTTGGGGCCATCGCTACCTTTGCAACGGGTGCTTCCTTTTGGGATCTCTTCGAATGGATTAAAGAAGGTATTTTATTTAGTGTAGATGAAGAAACAGGAGAAGTTTCTACCGGGGTTATTTCACCCGCTATTGTGATCTTATTTGCGGTGTTGTATT
The DNA here is from genome assembly GCF_032341995.1 of Domibacillus sp. DTU_2020_1001157_1_SI_ALB_TIR_016. Taxonomy (NCBI): domain Bacteria; kingdom Bacillati; phylum Bacillota; class Bacilli; order Caryophanales; family Bacillaceae; genus Domibacillus; species Domibacillus sp. DTU_2020_1001157_1_SI_ALB_TIR_016. The sequence continues at coordinate 1,091,083 of NZ_CP135438.1, read as the reverse complement.
TCGGTGTCATGCTTAATGTCGGTTTGTTTGACCCTTTATGTGAATTCTTTATTAAAAAAGCAAAAGGGGATCCATTGAAAGTGACAATAGCAACCGTTTTAACGGCGACAGTCGTCACTATGAATGGTGATACGACTACAACGATTATTATTTGTGTCGCTGCTTTCCTTCATCTTTATAAACAAATGAATATTAAGCTGATTTATTTAGCAGTCATTATTGTGACCCCTATTGGCATTTTTAATCAGCTGCCATGGGGAGGCCCGACCATTGCGGCAGCGACAGCCATGAATGTAAGTATTAGCGAATTGTTTGCAGACTTATTGCCAGGAATGCTGGTTGCTGAAGTATTCGCCATTTTTATGGCTTATTTTATCGGTATGAAAGAAAGAAAACGCTTAAACTTTGATCCTAAGACCGCTAAAGATATTTCCCCAGAACAAATGGAAAGCATGTTAAACGCAATTCGTTTAAAAGATCCTGAACTAAAGAGACCTAAACTATATGCGTTTAATTTGATTTTAACGCTGGTTATTTTAGTGATGCTTGTGGTGGATGTTGCACATGGCGGGGTTTTATTTGGGATAGGTGCCGCCATTGCCCTTACGGTAAACTACAGGTCTGCAAGTCTTATTAATGAACGGCTTGATGACTTAGCAGCAGATTCTTTAGCACCCGCTTTGGCCACTTTGGCCGCTGGGGTTTTCTCCGGCGTTTTAACAGGCAGCGGGATGTCAACTGCTTTAGCAGCATCTATTACTGCTATAATCCCAGAATCATTAGGCTCAAATATGGCACCCATCTACGCGTTAATTGCAGCACCTGCCATTACATTTTTACCGCAGGATGCTTTCTACTTTGGAATTGCAGGCGTTATGGCAGATGTAATGGGGCAGTACGGAATTTCCGCTGGCGAAGCGGCTGTAGCTTCCATGGTGGGACAGGCATTCCGTTTAATTTCACCCGTTATTCCAGCTCTATATATGTTAGTTGCTTCTACGGAGACAAACTTTATAAACTTTCAAAAAACGTATATATTGTATGCCTGGCCAATTGTATTTATATACCTGGGTGTTTATACATTAACCGGGGCATTGCCGGTTTAGAAAAAAGTCTTTTTAAGCATTTTTTGTAGTTTGCTATATAATGGCTCAAATCAATACGGAAATGCACCAGGCTGGTCGAGTAAATCTTTTTGCAACACGATTCATTATCTACCTTTAGAGACATTAATTTTTGCGTCATTACACACTTTAACTACGCTCCAATTAAATTTTGTATTCTCTCATTGTACTATATTTCGATCTCTCTCTTTTCATTGTTTAGGTTATACATGATTAAGCCAAACTGTCCCGTTCATTTAACAAGAAGATCCAGAATAGTGTTTAACAAAGCCCAATAAAAAAGGCCTCAACGAATATTTTTACATTCGTCGAGGCTTTTTTTTCACTTGAGAATTTTCTATTAAAAGTGCTTCCTTTATACAGACTTTTCACCTCAGTAAGGAAGCAGTGCGTCGCTGACCATTTCCCATTCGTGAATGTCAAACCCTCTTGCTCCTTGAATCACATACGGGTCTTGTTTCACGATTTGTTCCACTTCTTCTAGTGAGCCGGCTCGATAAATGACCAATCCCCCGGCACCGTCAGCAAATCGGCCATTGGCAAATATTTTGCCCTCCCGACGTCTTTCTTCTAAAAAGTTAAGGTGCTGCGCGCGATATTCCTGACTCTTTTCCTCATTCAACATAGGCAAAAAAACCGCAAAATATTTCATTTCATGATCACCCTTCCCGAAACTTTAACCGGTTACATTTTCACTTCTGTTCGAACTGCTTGAAGCAGCCTGAATAATTGATTGGTCGTTGATTTTAAATTGTTGAACGCCACTTTTGAATCCATTGCTTCTTCCAGCGTCATCGGTGCATTCACAATGGAAAAATAAGAAGTGACGCCAAGTTTATTTAATACTGCTGTTTCTTCATTAACACCGCCTGCAAGTGCAAGAACAGGGATCTTATGCTTTTGGGCAAGCTGCGCTACGCCAAGGGGAGCTTTTCCCATCGATGTTTGTCCGTCCAGCTTTCCTTCACCTGTAATCACGAAATCAGCACCCTGCATGTTCTTTTCCATATTGACTATGTCTAATACTAATTGGATTCCGGATTGGAGATGTGCGTTTAAGAAGCCTGAAAATGCAGCGCCTAATCCCCCGGCAGCTCCTGCACCCGGAGTGTTATGAATGTCGGTGCCCAGCTCATGAAGAACGATTTCTGCAAAATGTTTAAGTCCTTTATCAAGCTGTTCAATCATGTCGGGTGCAGCGCCTTTTTGCGGCCCAAAAATATGAGCAGCGCCATTCGGCCCGTAAAGTGGATTATTTACATCACACGCGACTTTGAAGGTGCATTCTTTTAATTTCGCGTGTACCTGGCTCAAATCCATTTTCCAAATATCATGCAGTGCCTGTGCACCCAATCCAACCTCTTCATTTTGTTGATTCAAGAAGCGAAAACCTAGGGCTTGAAGCATGCCAATTCCTGCATCGTTTGTAGCGCTTCCACCAAGTCCAATGACAAACTCACGGCATCCTTTTTCGATGGCATCGGAAATAAGTTCCCCAACGCCATACGTTGTGGTAAGGAGTGGATTGCGCTGGCTGTGGGGAACGAGAGGCAAACCGCAAGCTGCAGCCACTTCAATAACAGCTGTTTTCCCGTCTCCCAAAATCCCATAGGCTGCATGTACTTTTTCTTTCAAAGGCCCCGCTACTTCTTTTTCGACTCGTTTCCCACCTGTTGCTTGCACTAACGCCTCAACGGTACCTTCTCCTCCATCCGCTAATGGAAGTGTTACAATCTCTGCTTCAGGATAGATCTCTTTTATGCCTAAAGAAATGGCTTCGCTGCCTTCAATAGAAGAAATGCTTCCTTTAAATGAATCAATGGCAATTAACACTTTCATCATGAGAACCCCCCTTTACTTATTATTAAGTATAGGGAAAGAAACACAAGGATGTAATAGTCCAGATAACAAAGGATTCAGAATCATTTTGTTATCTGTAACAAAAGCTTCAACCTAAAGAGTTTGAAGCAAAAGAGCAATATACAATTTCACAGAATCATGGTAGTCTCTTGGATTTACCCCGGTTTTTTCAGCAATTTTCTCAAGACGATACTGCAGCGTATTTTTGTGGATAAATAGTTCTTCAGCTGTTCTCTTCAACGAGAGGTTATGGCGATAATAAGTATGTAAAAGGTTTATTTCCCCTTCTGCAAGGTTACCGATAAGTTTTACCGTATAGTCATTTCTTATATGGGAATCAATATTTTCCATGATCATTTCTAAATCCAGCTTTTCGTATTCGCATACCGTTTCCTTTTTTGAAAGGGCGTATTTTAAGGCAAGCTTTGCATGGGCATAAGATTTTGTGAGCTCCGCTATAACGCCAACGCTGCCTATCCCCACCGAACAGCTTACATCCATAGAACAGAAACGGGTATGAAGAATTTGTAGCGCTGCTTTATACTGTGACTCATTCATAATTAAGACGTACTGGCTGGGGAATAAGTAAGTAAAAAGCTGAATGCCCTGTTCGATTAACATCCCCTTCATGTTAACAAAGAGTGACGAGGCGTTATTTAAACCTTGCAGGTGAATAACAGCGACAAACGCTCTCTCTTCTAATTCGTATTGCAATGGCTGCAGGTGTTCATTCATGAAAGTATCTTCTTTTTCATTTTCAAAAATAAGCATGCGAACAATGGAAGAGCGTAATTCATCTAAAGATTGAACAGCCGTTTTGATCATTTGTTCCTTAATTAACACCTCTGTAATTTTGGTCAGCAAAAATCCCAATGACCTGCATTCTTCTGGATCTCCAGATATGCCGATCACACCAAGCAATTTCTGATTGATCATGACGGGATAATTAATGCCTTTTCTTGTGCCCTTAAATATCTCGTTCTCCAAAACCTCTATCACCCTTTCTGTTTTCCGCACTTGAAGGGCAGCAGCATGAAAAGAGCCAATTCGTCCGGGATCCGTACTGGCGATCACTTTTCCATCCAGATGAATAAAGTTTATATCCTTTCCAATCACTTCTTTTGCCGCATCTACAATCATTTGAGCTAAAGAAGGACTAATCTGAAACTGTTCTTTCATCTTTATCTATTCCTTCTATAATGAATTGGGTTTCTTTTTTCATTTTATCATTCGGAGAAGGAGAATGTCTCAAGTGTATTTATTTCGTGTCATGCATCTTTCTTGCTTCATCTTTTAAACCTGCTCACCGCTTTACCAAGCTGCTTTAAAACTTGTTCAGAGACAGATTCTCATTATGTATGACAATACTGCTCTAAAGACAGGCAGCACACCTTCTTCAGTTCGACAGAAATCTATTTCATCACGCCATTTTCGGCTTCTCGATTAGCCTATGCATAAAAAAGGAATGGTTTTTCCATGCTACAGGAGTACGATTATTTAATACGAGAAAGGAGGACTTGCTATGGCAGAACATACAGGAATGAGCTGGAAAAATAAAAATGTGATCACACAATTGAACAATTCTGTAGATAACGTAACGCTGGCTTTACAACAAGCTCAATCGCACCCTACTCAGCAAACGATTCAACAAGTCCAAAATGCGCTTGAACATGCAAACAATGCACTTAACGATGCGCTTCAAAACAGTGAGCATCAGGAGCCTATTGACCGGCTTCAAGAACAGCTCAACCAAAATAAAGAGCAGCTGCAGCAGCTTCGTCCTTCAGAAGATTGATAAAAGACCTGTATTCATTGTGCTCGGTACAACGTTTAAATGCCCGAAATAAGTAACAGAGCGCTCTTTTTCTATTTCGATGCTTCATTCTGCTTCATGAAAAGAATCCACATTTGTTTTTACTGCAAAAGAAAGAGGCAAACCTTGGAATCAAGGTTTGCCTCTTTGCGAAGCTGTTAGCTCAATCTGCATGAGACTGATGGCAATTTTCTTCTGGAATATCTAAACACTAAACTAAGTCATACATTCTTTAACATAAGCCCCCAAAATAAAAAGCAAAACCTGATACTTCAAGCTTTGCTTTTTATTTTGGGAAACTGTAATTTTTTAACACTCATTTGATGTGGCTGGGTAAATATTTTTAAACATGCCTTACCACCGTTTGTATAAATTTTTTTCGACGCCAGTTTGATCGTCTTTATTTATAAACCTCGTTCGCTAATGGATCGCTCTATCTTCTTAATGTGTTGATTAAATACTTTGTAAATCACATATTAACATTTTAATAATTTCTAAAGATTGGGTAAATTTATCAATTCCTTCCCTTTCATATATTATGATAGACATGTCAGTTGAAAAATGAGAGGAGAATCACAAATGTCAATCGAATCCAGAAAACCAGGCATGGCACAAAAATTCATGTTTATGGGTGCTTCTGCCGCATTAGGATTATCTTTATTTGCTTCAACGTCTGTATCTGCCGAAAGAAACGAACAGACAGACAAAAAGCCTTCTTTTGAATTCGGGCTGATTGCGGACGTCCAGTATTGTGACTGTGATACAGCAGGCGTACGTTATTACCGGAATTCAATCAGCAAGCTGCAGGAAGCAACAGCCGAACTCAATCAGCATAATCTCGCGTTCACTGTCCAGACAGGTGATATCATCGACCGGAACGTGGAGAGCTTTGATACGATTCTTCCTTATTTCAACAAAATTGAAGGTCCTAAATACAGTGTGCTCGGCAACCATGACTTCGCAGTACCAACAGATGAAGTGATTGACATTTTAGATATGGAAAATCAATATTATGACTTTTCCGAAAAAGGCTGGCGTTTTATCGTGTTAGACACCAATGATCTGAGCTTTTATGCAAATGAAGCAGGTTCCGAGAAATATCAGCAAGCCGAGCAAATGTATAATGGGCTAAAAGCGACGGGCGCGACAAATGCCCAGACCTGGAATGGCGGCGTAGGCTCCGAACAAATGACATGGTTACATAACGTTCTTCAAAAATCCGCTCAAAAGCATGAAAAAGTCGTGGTGATTGGTCATCATCCAGTGTACCCTGCCAACGAGCATAACGCATGGAATGACGCTGAAATCATACAGGAGCTGGAGTCTGCAGGCAATGTAGTGGCTTACTTTAACGGTCACAATCATGCGGGCAACTACAGCGAGAAAAACGGAATTTCCTATGTGAACTTCCAGGGCATGCTTGACACCCCTGATACTAACGCGTACTCTGTCATCCAAGTATTCAAGGACCGCTTGGAGATTGATGGCTTTGGCCGGGAACAGGACCGCACAATCGAAGTGAATACGTCCCGCAAACAAGTTCAAGAAACAAAATAAAAACAAACACTTTTACTAAACATCCTTATTTTCTACAACAAAAAGAACCCAAAGAGGCGGATGGAAAACCATTTGCCTCTTTGGGTTCTATACTTTAGCAGCATCAAAGTATTTTTTTCTGCTTCTTTTTTGTAAAATATTGAAACGATTTTACCTCTTAAAATAACGTCCAAGAGGCCGCATCAGTAATTAGGTTCTACGTGAACATGTACTTCAATCACATCGTGTGCCTTCGTCAATGCATCTTCTACATCCACTGAAATATCATGAGCTGCCCCGATCCCTAAAGTGGAGTTTACCAAAATCACAACATCAACTACAGAGCTGCTGCCGTATTTTCTTGCTCTTATCGTTTTAATTCCTTTTACTCCAGGAATTTCAAAAATCGATTTCTTGTAGACCTCGAGCTGATTTTCGTCATAGCCGTCCGTTAAATCATGAGAAGCTTCTCGAAAGATTTCCCATCCTGTTTTGCAAATAAGCAGGCCGACAACAACGGCTGCGACAGGGTCCAGCCAGGGAAGGCCAAATTGAGACCCTAAAATACCGACTGCTGTTCCGATGCTGACCCAGGCATCGGATAAATTGTCTTTCGCTGCAGCCATCACAGACTGGCTTCTAATTTTTTGTGCCAATCTCCGGTTATACCGGTATACCCCATACATGACAGCCGCACAAAAAAGGCCTGTCCAGGCCGCAATAGGGTCTGGTGCTTCAGTTGCACGATCAAAAACAGATAAAGCGGCTGTATACAAAACCTGAAGACCTACAGCAACCATGATAAATGCAGCCACCAGTGAAGCGACAGGTTCCGCTTTCCAGTGACCATAAGGATGGTCTTGATCTGCCGGTCTTTGAGAAATTTTCAATCCAATTAACACAGCAATAGAAGCAATAATATCAGTTGTATTGTTTAAACCATCTGCCTGTAATGCTTCGGAGTTCGCTATGTAACCAACTGTTAATTTAAAAGCAGATAAGCATATATATACAAAGATGCTGAGGATGGCTCCCCGTTCCCCCATCTTTAAATCAAGATATTTCTGATCCATACTCTTTCCTCCGGCCTTTTCTTCTTTAACATCGTACCAGAGCCAATTTGAGTGGGTCTACAGCAATCTTTTTGCCCCTTTTAACAAAAATAAGCCTGTACAAATAATGTTTCACTCAGCAAACAATCTGAAAAATGTGATAAAAAGAACCCCTTTACAGTTCTGTGTTTTTGTTCCTGTTCATTGTCTCTGGATTAAAACACTGACTAATCACTTCTTTTTCTTCTTAACATTAAGAAGCAAGCTGTTTTAGCATCTCCGAAAAGCTGCTTCTCACACAAGCAGGTAATGGTATATTCAGTTTATAATTAGCCAGGATGGTGGATGGGACGGGATGTTTCAGCCGCTATAAATATTTTCCCTGCTGGCAGGCTGAATAATTCAGACCGAAAAAAACAAATACTTTGTCGTGAGATGAATACCCTCTTTATAAGCAACCGAAGGAGAGATTCTCGTGAAAAAGCAGCTTATCTTCGCCCTTTGCGTAATGACTATTTTCCTTTTGCCGTTTTCCTTTCATGGACAAGAAAAATCAGATGAAGAACTGACTAAAAGGTCGAAATTACAAAAACTTTTAAGTTCAAAAGATGGGATTACTCTAACGATGAAAGAAGAACAATATACAACGTTCAGCAACAGTATTGTTCTTCAGATTCAAAACAGCACCAATAAGGAATTCAGCTATCGAGAACACTTTCTTCTTGAAAAAAATATTGATGGGACGTGGTATGAAGTGCCCTGTAAATCGTATTACCTGACTAAACGGAGTAAAGTGCTTCATCCACACGCATCATCGAGGATCATTCTGTTCACCGATGAATTGGAATATGGTCTTACTCCTGGAAAATATCGAGCCACTGACAGCTTTAGGCCTAACGAGGATGAAAAAGAGGGGTTTACCCTTGCTGTCCCCTTTAAAGTCATAAAGCAGGAAAACTCCTAATAGTTACAGGTTTTTATTCCAGTTAGCCATAGAAGCCTGTCTTGAGGTAATGAGATCTGCGGTTTGTTATCAGAAAGATCATCAGCCAAGTTCCTTTAAGCTAAAAACAAAACAGCGTCAAGCCTTGATAAATCAAGGCTTGACGCTGTTTCCATAAACAAACTCTTGTTTACCGGCAACGAGTTCTCCCAGCATTGGAAAAAGAAGTTCTAAAAAGTTGCTCCCCCTCCCTTAAAGGCAGGGGAGCTTTCAAGGTGTATATCTTTTATTTTTTTATCACCTTTAAATGAGCACTGTTTGACTTATAGATAATCTTTACCTTGTACTGGCTAGGCAGTCCCTCGGTCTCAATGGAAGAAAATACTTCGTTACGATGGCGCTTATCATAAGTGATGATCGTGGTGCCGTCGGCAGGTACATAATTCTCGGAAAAATGAAGACGCAGTTTCCCTTTAAGGATGGCTGCTCCGTCGATGTTAAGTACATCATTTTCGCTGCGAAGGTCAAGCTCAAGTGAGCCATTTGGAAGACTGTGTGTAATCTCCGACGATAGTCAGCTCTCCAGAAACATGTTCCTTGAGGGTACCCCCGTTGTTCGTGATATCACCTGTTCCGAAAGCCGTCTTTGATTCACCTTCAAGTGTGCCTTCGTCGATCTGTGTACCGCCGGAATACGTATTGTTTCCTTGCAGCACTAAAGTACCTGTTCCCTTTTTGGTCAGCTTTCCGGTACCGGAGATATCGTTGCGCCATTGATCCAATGCATGGAACCCACCTTTAGAAGCATCCATAGCTACTGTCACGTTATGAATAAAAGCCCCATAACCATCCGCAGCCGCAAAGAGGTTTAGACGCCCCCATCCTTCAGCATCATCCAGCACTGGGTAGCCGGAAGGAAGACCTGTAGTGGCTAAAACCCAGCGGCGCTGTTCGCTGTCAAGGTAAGGCAGGCGTGTTTCCAGCAGGACTTCAGCTCCCTTAGGAACGACCATTGGCTTAGCAGTTGAATGAATCTGATCGAATCCATATGTTAATCGCTCGGTATATTCTGCTTTGTTTTTGGCATAATTGCTGAACCGGTCTTCCGCTGTATCGGTTTGGGTTAATAGTTTAGTGTGCACTTCCTCATAAGCAGCTTTTTTCAAACTCTCGTTGTCTGGATCGGACAGAATCGCGGCCGCCAGCGCCGTTGCCATTGTACGCCCTCCTATTACATCAAGCGGTGAGTGCATACCGGCGACAATGCGGTTGTTGCCAAGCTCTGAAGCGCGCGTAAGCAGTTCCTGGTAACGCTTCCGGTACGGCATAAGCCATCGCGTATGCAGTCAAATAAGCGGCATTGGTATGACCGCTAGGAAAACCGCCATCCTTGCTCGGATCAGGATTTATGGCAGGAACAAGGGCCGGCACAACAATGGACGTGCTGCTCCAGCGAAACGGACGGGGATAATTAAAATGTTCCTTAGCCGGGTTCGTGGAAGAATAGCTGCCGCGTAATGTATTAACCAAACTCACCATGTTGCCTAGATTAGAACTTGCGCTGCCTGCATTGGTTCCTTCATCATTGTATTTTTTTGTGACAGCATCTGCAGGGATATTGTTGATGGTAGTTGTCGCTCCTGCATTTGTTCTATAGATATCGGTAAGTGGGCCAAGGCCATTGATGACGCTATAGCTCTACTTCCGGCGATCATCCAAATAAGCAGCATCTGCCTCACTAGGAGTGCGCTGCGCAGCCATATCCACTACTTTTTGAATGTTAGCGTCAAGGACATTGCTGTTCAGTTTAGTGCCCGTATCCCAGGCGGCACCGGGTGTCCAGAGCTGATTATATCCAGAAAGCACCCCAATAGCTGGATTTGTACTTTCCGTTTTATTGGCGGAATTATTGTTTTTATAGTGATCAATAAAATATCCTGCAGACGGCGGTGCTGGTGGTGTTACGGTTGATGGCATGCTTGCTGGTGCTGTTTCTGCACTCGCATAACTTCCACCCAGAGAACTTTGAAGTAATGGCAGAGTTAATAAAGCAGCTGATACATATTTCTTTAGTAATTTCATTCTCCAATCAAATCCTTTTTATCATTTTGTAGTTTATGTAAAAAATACCACTTAACCAATTCGTTGTTTGCATAAAAATACTATCTGAATTTTGTTAAGTTAATAGCCTTGTTTTATTAAAGTTTTATGGATGTTTTATGGATGTTTTATGAATGTTTACTGCCCGCAAGCCACATAAAGAAGCCACCCGCCAGTCACAATAGTGACTGATGAGTGGCTTTTTCTTTACACTATGCTATCTATAAACAAGCCTGTTTGAAAGTAAAAAACATTACTCTCCTTGGCTTGGAGGTTGATTCAACAAATTTTTGCTGCCGTTATTTACTATAACCTTGCATGCCTTGATTCGGGAGGTTTCCGTTCATGCCATACTGTGCGTTTCTGTTACCTTGTAATCCCCCGTAAAAATGGCTTTGCTGGGAAGCCTGATTGAAATTCTGGTTCATTCCCCCGCCTGCACCCGGCGCGTGGCCGCTAAAGCCTGTCTGCCCGGAATATTGGTTTTGAAAAGACTGTCCGGCAGGCTGATACGTATGAAGGTATGTTTTCGCCGTATGGCTGCTCATTTTAGGAACTTGGTAAGTCCCCTGCTTGTTCATGAACAAAAATACTTCATACGCATGGTTTGCACAGTTTGTCGCACTGTTAAGGAGCATACGGCGCAGATTAGGATCTGCGGTTTCAAGGGCGGCCCACATTCCATTTTTCGCGGCATTTTTATGCGCGCAAAGCACAGCAGAACCAATTTCTGTGTCGCCTAGTGCAGCTCCGGTACGCGGCTCAACCTGAGGAGGATTATTCAACCCATATTGAATGTTTTGCGGAGATACGCCCTTCACATTGGTCATCGGGGGCACAGGCGCAGCCGCATTGTAATCATGTGTATAAGCTACGATTTCATCATAAGAACGGATTTCCTCCTGCCGGTGGCGTATAATCAGATCCCTTAATTCAGGATCCTGTGCTTCCTGCAGGTACAGATTAAAATGGGTGATCATATTGACTTTGCCCAATAGGATTTCATGTACTTCCAATGTTTCGTGAGCACCGAATGGCATATTTACATCCCCTTTATTGTGTGTAATGTCCAAGCTCTCGATACCACTGTTATTTCTTTTGTTTTTTTTCTTCCTTCACGATGTTTTCGGCAGAAAACTCCGTATCCGATTTGCCCATTTTACCAGTATGACCGCCGCCAATGCCGCCTGTATTGCCTCCAGTCGGTACGCCGCCTTTTCCACTTCTGTTCTTTATCATTCATCTCACCTCCGCTTATTAGACTGCATCAATCCATAAAATCCATCCATGAAAGGATTTCAAAATATGGATTGACCGTACTCATGTGGAAAGCATGCCGGCCGCCAATAAACGGAGCAAACCTGCAGGAATACTTCGAGGATCACCAGGAAATGAGCGCTTACTGCTCAGTGGCAAGAATGAGAAAAATGACAATAAAAGCTGTTACCTTCACATCGATAAGATCAGACGCTGGAGGAAAATATACGTTTGAACAAGCTATGTATGAGTTATCCATTTCTGATAGGAGATGAACGTATTAAACAGCGCACTTAGGGGGAAAAGTATGATGCAGGAGTACACAGATATCACCGGGAAAATGAACAAAGAATGCCTCTGAAAAAGCAGGAAATTCTTTTTGAAGCACTCTGGTGCTTGGAAAGATTGCAAAAAATATACGCGAAACAAAAAAAGCGCTTAAATTAAAATTTTGGATATTCAGGCACTGGTTAAACGTGGACATTTTTCAAAAGAAAAAGCTGCCTTTAATGAAAGCAGCTCTTTTCACGTTTTATTATAATTCTACACTTTCCCCAGGCTGAAGCACTTTTCCTTTTAGGCCGCGCTCTTCCAAAGCTCTGACAAACGCATCCCCGTCCTGTTCAATAACAGGGAAAGTATTGTAGTGTATGGGAATAATCAATTTAGCTTTATACCATTCAGCAGCCTGCACTGCATCCTCCGGTCCCATTGTATAATGATCGCCGATTGGGAGAAAGGCGATATCGATATCATGTCTGTCCCCGATCATCTTCATGTCGCCAAAGAGCCCAGTATCTCCAGCGTGAAGGATCGTTTTTCCTTCCGCTTCAATAATGAATCCGCTCGGCATACCGCCATAAAGAATGTTTTTGTTTTCTTCATCAATGATGCCTGAGCTATGGAAAGCATGGGTCATTTTTGCTTTTGCAAAGTCAAGATCCAGAGTACCGCCAATATTCATTCCAATTGTTTCGACACCCTGCCAGGACATGTATGCAGCCAATTCAGGGTTGGAAACGACTGGTGCATTATTAGCCTTGGAAATAGGCGCTGCATCTAAAATATGGTCAGCATGAGCATGGGTCAAAAGAACAGCCTCTACTTTAATATCTTCGACTTTCACCTTTGCTGCAGCATTTCCGCTAATAAATGGATCAATAACAAGAGATTTTCCGTTTGTTTCAATTAAGATTGTTGACTGGCCATGGTATGTAATTTTCATCCTACTGCCTCCTTTATTTAACTTCCTCAGTTTGAAGCTGGGTACCTCTTCTTACAGAGTAGATTGTTTAGATAAATCTGCCAAGCAATATGCTTGTTCCAGGGTTTAGCCATAGCACAGTTCAAGTCAAGCTGCGATTTATCCTATTCATGTACATCCGCTTGTAACGAAGAGGAATATCACTTTTAGTTCGGATAACAGCCACGCAGCATAAGAATTTATTCATCTTACAGAAGAATGCTTAAAGGGCCATTGAGCACAGGGAACTTCCCCCATGTCAGATAGCGCAGAAAAAACAAAAAAGAAACGGTACCTAAAGATCTGTTGGTGAACCAAAAGATTTTTTTGATAACCATTGGGTAAAATAACAGAAACAATAAGGATAAAAGGATATCAAGGGGGGAACAAAAATGGAAAAAATTGTAGCCGGCGATATCATTACATTTGTAGATGAAAATGATCAGGAGCGGGAAATTGAAGTATTCGAAACGTTAAGTCTTGAGGGAACAGACTACGCAGCCGCCGGATTTGTCGAAGACATTCAAGAAAACACGACAGAAAAAATCAACGTCTTTTTTGTTAAAATAGAGGACGACGAGCAATTTTCCGTCATTGAAGATGAAGAAGAGTTTCGCAAAATATCCGCCGCCTTTGAAGAATCCTGAGCACATAATCCAAAAGTTGAGCTATTCCGCCCATCGCAAAGCTTGACTCGGGTCTTCTTGAAAAAACAGGAGATATCCTCCGAAGCCGTGACCGTCTGCCATTCGATCAGCAGGCGGTTTTTTACTCCTAATGCCGATAAACCTTTTTTTCGGGTCTGAAGAAGTTTTTACAGCAAATATTGATCGCAGACTAAAACTGACCTTGCATCCTCTTTTTTAGCTCAGGATTTAATAATCAAAAGACAGCTGCCGTAAGCAAATGAAGACACCTTCCCAGTCTGCCGCTGCATGGCTGGGACGCATTTTGAATCGACCATATTATTTGTCCACTTTTACCTTAGAATAAGCCAGTAAGACGCGACGATTCCTAGGTCTCCCAATACGTGGCTGATTACGGCTGCGATAATGGAGCCTGTTTTTTCTCTTGTATATCCCCAGAAAAGCCCGGCAATTAAAACAGGTAGAATCGCTGCAACGCTGGATACCCCCTGAAATATCGGGATCACCGAAAGGAGGTGATAAAGCGTATAGAAAGAGGCGGTCATCAAAATTGTGTATACCGCTTTCCCTTTTGCTCTCAGCTTTTCATACATATACCCTCTCCAATACAATTCTTCCAAGATCGGATTTGCAAGGAGAAGCACCAGGACCAGCCCGATCTCCCCAGGGCCAGTGAACCCCCATTTCATAAGAAGTGCACGGAGCTCACCGATATCCAGAAGATAGGTATGCAGCCATTTCAGGACTCCGAAAACGAACAGGAAAAACAAGAGCCCGCTTCCAAGCCCTAAAACAATGGCTTGTTTTGTTATCTGTACTCTTTCTTTCGGGAAAGCTTTGTCAATGAGCGGCACAGCCAGCAGCCAGCTGTAAAACAGCACAAATGTGACAACGACACTTTCCAGCAGCTGCAGCCCAATCAAAATCATTAAAGACGGTCCTATTAAGCGCACGAAATTCTTCATCGCAACCCCCAAGGCTGTTTTGTATTTGCTTCACTGGCATTGTTATTTCATCAAAAGTCCAGCTGTCTGGTGGATAAAAAACAGATCTTTTTTAATGCTTTTGAAGCTGCATCTATCTTCCTTCCTTTTAGGAGAACTCCGTTTCTTTCTTTTTCTGCTCCTGCATGTATCTTTCTTTGATTGGCTGCAAAAAGCGGTCCACAAGTGCATTGAACTCCGAAAAAGACCTCGGTGGAATCTGATGGGTTCCGTTTTGTATATATACCACTTCTGTTTGAGGCGCCGCCTGCTGAAAAGGAATCCGGTAATGATGCATGGGCTTTTCCAGCGATCCGTATACGAGCAGAATCGGCATATTCAATCGGTGAAGGGCGTTAGTGGATTTGTAATGCAGTCCTGTTTTACAAAATTCATACGAACGCGCAGCATCTGATTTTCGGGCGTACTCATAAATCTCTTTCTCATCTTCCGGAAAGCATTTATTCAGCTTTGCCTGTAGTTTTGCAGCAAGGCCGATTTGCCGGATTTTTGCCAGGGCCATTACCGATTTAATAAAAACTTTCGGCGTGAGATTATTTATTTCGGAAAAACCACCGGACAAGATTATGGCCAGTGTCCGTTCGGGATATGTTAAAGCGAATTCCTGGGCAACCAGGCCGCCGTGCGAATATCCACAGACCACCGCTTTTTCAATGCCAATTTGATCGAGCAGTTTCTTCAAGTCCTCCGCAAGAAGCTCGATGGATAAAGGACTTGTTCCTTTCGAGCTCTGGCCATGGCCCGCGAGGTCATAAAAGATAGTTTTATATCTGTCAGCAAGGGGTTCCTGATGTTTAAAAACATTGTGGCCCATCACAAACGGATGGATAAAGACAATTGGCAGTCCTTCCCCTTTTACATGATAGTACAGTGAAAGATCTTCACGGATAGCAGCATATGGCATAAGCGGATTTCCCTCCTGACACAGAAAAATGAAGAAACAGATAACAGAAAAAACACACGTTGCATTCTATTTCAGTTCATAGTCTTTTTCGAATACCCTAATTTTCAGTGTGTCAAAACGTGGGATCAAAAAAAGCTCATCACAGTCATATTTTTGAATTTTGCCTGACACTCCCACTGCTAGAAACTGTATAAAGCTAAAAAGCCGTCCCGGCATCCGCCGGAACAGCTTCTCATCACATACCCAATGAAATATATTTCACTTCTAAAAATTCTTCCATTCCAAAATGTCCGCCTTCACGGCCAAGGCCGCTTTCTTTCATGCCGCCAAAAGGAGCCTGAGCAACAGAAGGCAGTCCGTCGTTTAATCCAACGATGCCATATTCAAGGCCTTCAGAAATTGTGATGGCCTCAGAGATATTTTCCGAAAAAACGTATGCAGCAAGTCCATATGGCGAGTTGTTTGCCCGCTCAATTACTTCATCAATGGTTTTAAACGTTGTCACCGGTGCAAGCGGTCCAAATGTTTCTTCATTCATGCACGCCATGTCGTCCGATACATTGGTTAAAACCACCGGTGTAATAAAGTATCCTTTTTCGCCTGGAAACTCTTCACCACCTAGTTCAAGGCGTGCTCCTTTTTCAATTGCTTCATCCAGCTGGTTTCTCACTTTATCTACAGCAGCTTGATTGATCAGCGGCCCAATCTGAACACCATCGCTCAGGCCATTGCCCACTTTTAACTCACTGACTGCTTTTTTCAGAAGACCTACAAATTCCTCCTCAACCGATTCATGAACAAATACACGATTGGCACAGACACATGTTTGTCCTGCATTGCGGTATTTCGAAGCTATCATGCCTGCAACAGCTTTATCGAGATCGGCATTTTCCGTTACGATAAATGGCGCATGTCCACCAAGCTCCAGGGATACTTTTTTCATCGTATCCGCCGCTTGTTTCATTAGCAGCTTTCCTACCTTTGTAGAGCCGGTAAAGGAAATTTTACGGACGCGGCTGTCAGCCATCCACGTTTCTCCAATCGCTGCCGCATCACCGGTAATCACGTTAATAACACCTTTTGGAATACCGGCTTCTTCTGCCAATTCTGCAATTTTATATGCCGTGAGCGGTGTAAGTTCGGCTGGTTTCACCACAATTGTGCACCCCGCTGCCAAAGCAGGAGCCGCTTTACGTGTCATCATTGCTGCTGGAAAATTCCATGGTGTAATGGCCGCTACAACGCCCACTGGCTGCTTTGATACGAAAATCCGCTTGTTCGGTGCAGAAGCGGGAATGGTTTCACCGTAAATCCGCTTCCCTTCTTCTGCGTACCAGGAAATAAAGCTGTTTGCATATCCAACTTCCCCAATGGCTTCTGCCAGCGGCTTTCCCTGTTCTGTTGTCATAATCCGGCCAATTTCTTCTTTTTGTTCATCAATTAAGCGAAACCAGTTCATTAACAGGGCGCCGCGCTCCGCTGCTGTTTTCGCTTTCCATGCCGGAAGTGCCTCACTCGCTGCATCAACAGCTGCTTTCGCTTCCTTGGCCCCCGCCTTCGGAACAGTCGCAACAACTTCAAGCGTTGCCGGGTTGACAACTTCGATTTTCTCCTCTGTATCCAGCCACTCTCCATTTATATACATACGCCATGTTTTCATCCAGCCTTCTCCTCCACATCTTTTGTAAATGTACCGTCATTTTCTCCGGTAAAGAAATTTTTTCCGTAAATAAGAATGCATAAAATAATCCCGACCGCGAATGCCCATGAAGCCCCTTTAATGACCAACAGAGCTGCCACAATGCCCGCGATGCCAAGATCCCGCTGGCTTCTTGCTTCTAAAACACCTACTCGAACACTTACATACCCTTGAATTAAAAGCGTCAGAGCAAGCGCGATGCCCAAAATCGGTTCTACAAGACTCACAATCGGCATCAGCAGCAGACCTGTATTGGTTCCCCAGCGGAATGAACCGGCTCCGCCGAAAAATGAATTCATGACTTTCTTGCCTTCTTTATAACGTTCTACTACAACTACCTGCATCGCTGCCCACATCGGACCGGCCATTGTCACATCCGGACCGATAATACTCATAATGGCGTTTCTTCCCCCAAAGATTAAATGCGCACGATTTGGATTGTTATCGATTTCTTCGTCACTGCGAATATCCTTTGCATCATCTAAAATCGCTTCTTTTTTCAAAATATCGCCAAACAAAACAATATACGTTCCTAGTACTGTCGGCAATCCGCTAATAAACAAAGCGAGCGGCGGCATGCCAAGGCCGAACACCGTATATTCGTTCCAAAGTGTGGCGAAATCCGGACTTGTAATGCCCCACTCAATATTTGGCCATGGTGCTTCTCCAAATAAGGGAGCAATCACAACCGCTAAAATAATGATCGGAAAAATACCTAATTTCGCAATCAAGGTCCAAAAGGCGTTTCTCTGTTTGAACACCTGAAAATGCTTTGAAAAAATTAAATAAAAGGCAATTCCAATTGCAATAGAAATGGTCCATGGGAATGTTTCAAACTGGCCGCCAACCTCGAAAATCGAGGTAACCGCACCAATTCCCGCTCCCATTATAATACCAGCTTTAATGGCACTCGGTACAAGGCTGACCACTTTTCCCGCGAGGCCAGTAACCCCAAGAAAAATCGAAAAGATTCCGAGTGTCAGCTGGAAAGCGATGAGTGCATACACTCTCTCTTCTCCTTCAGGAAACTGGGACACATACGCCATTATGAGCGGAACCGCCGGTGTAATCCAGCCTGGCACAACCGGGTCGCCCAATAAATGATGCGTTAAATACATCAGTCCATTTAACATAACGACAGCAAGAGCCGCTTCAAATGGCATACCAAGCAGTTCCATCAATAAAGGAATCGCCGCCAGGTCAACTGCACACAGCAGCAGGCCCTGGACATAATCCGGCCATTCAAAGCGGTAATGAATAAAGGGAAGCCGTAGTTTAAACGGCCCCATTGGAATAAATGGAGATTCCTCTCCATTCTTTCTATTTTTCCAAAGCATGGCTCTCTCCTCCTTTGTAGGCAGCTTGATAAATCTCTAAAATATCGGCTTTATGTAAAAGTCGAGGATTATTTTTCAGCAGACGGTCAATTTTACTTGCATCCTCTGCCATCCCGTCTAAATCACTTTCTTTAATACCAAGCTCTTTTAAACCATCTGGAATCCGAACCGCTTTACAAAGTCGGCTCATCGCCTTAATCGCTTTTTCAGCTGCTTCATTATCCGTTGCATCATCGACCTTTTCGCCAAGCGCCGCTGCTACATCTCTGAAACGCTCAAGGCATGCGATTTTATTCCACTCCATGACATATGGCAAGAGAAGAGCATTGCTCACACCGTGAGGAATATTAAAACGGCCTCCGAGCGGATACGCCAGCGCATGGACCGCTCCGACACCGGCATTCCCAAACGCCATGCCTGCCATTAAGCTGGCTGTGGCCATTTGTTCGCGCGCCTCTACGTTATTCGGATTCGCATACGCTTTGGGCAAATTGACTGCAATCATTTTCATTGCCCCTATTGCTAAAGCGTCGGTAATGGGAGACGCATGAACAGAAATATAGGCTTCAATTGCATGAACGAGCGCATCAATTCCGCTTGCTGCTGTCACCCCGGCTGGCATCGTTAACGTCATTTCCGGAGAAACAATCGCAACATCCGGCAACAGGTAGTCACTTACAACCCCTTTCTTCACTTGCTCTTTTTTATCCGATAAAATAGAAATATTAGTGACTTCCGATCCTGTACCTGCAGTTGTTGGGATTACAATGAGCGGATATCCTTTTTCTTCCACACGATCTGTGCCTACTAAATCGGTAAGCGCACCTTCATACTTTGCATAAGCAGATACCGCTTTCGCTGTATCGATCGCACTGCCGCCCCCGATGGCAATCAGCCCGTCATGGTCCCCTTCATGAAACATTTGCCGGCATTCTTCCACCACATAAAATTCCGGCTCTGGCTTTACACCTAAAAACACCCCAACTGTAAGCCCTTCCAAATTTTTCTGAATTTGATCAAGCATTCCGGTTTGCTGAATAATGTGGTCTGTCACAATTAGTGGTTTAGTTATCCCTAACCGCGCCGTTTCATTTCGCAACTCACTCGTTGCACCGTCACCGGTAATTAATTTATTGGCAATCTTAAATGTTGAAATCGTCATAAAAAATCCTCC
Source organism: Domibacillus sp. DTU_2020_1001157_1_SI_ALB_TIR_016 (assembly GCF_032341995.1). NCBI lineage: Bacteria > Bacillati > Bacillota > Bacilli > Caryophanales > Bacillaceae > Domibacillus > Domibacillus sp. DTU_2020_1001157_1_SI_ALB_TIR_016. The sequence goes on along the minus strand of NZ_CP135438.1, from coordinate 1,071,390 downwards.
TTTTTCTATTCTCTTTTCTTATTGCAAGAACTATGCCAATAAGAAAAAGCTGAAAAAGAAGGCGTTGAATGCTCTTTCGATCGAAAAATCACTCAATGTTGATCAGAATTATAATCAGACCAGGTTTTCATTTTTGCTACAATCGTAGACTGACTTACTCCAAGTGCTTTCGCTGCTTTTCGAGTTGTTTTATGAAGCTGCATTGCTCTTTTGATCAATTGTTTCTCTACTATATCGGTTGCTTCCTTCAATGGAATAATTTCATCTCCTTGAAACGAACTTACAAACGATGGAGCGCGACGAACTTTAGCCGGCAGCTGTTCCACTTTTATGTTAGAAGAAGATGATGTGACGATTATATATTCAATCACGTTTTTAAGCTCGCGAATATTACCCGGCCATTCGTATGAACTCAGGCAGCGAAGAGCTTCATCTGAAAACTCTATAGCTGTTTCATGTGCTGTATTAAATTGCTCCAAGTAATGTTTAATTAATTTAGGGATTTCTTTTGTGCGCTCACGAAGCGGCGGAATGTGCATCGGCACTACGGTCAGCCGGTAAAACAAGTCCTCGCGGAATTGTCCCTTTTTCACGAGTTCTTCTAATTTTCGATTGGTTGCTGCGATTACCCGAGTATCTACTTGTTTAGCCTCCGTTGCCCCAACCGGTGTAAATGTGAAGTCATCAAGCACTTTTAACAGCTTCACCTGCAGCTCAAGGGGCATATCTCCGATTTCATCCAAAAATAGCGTTCCGCGATGAGCCATTTCCACAAGCCCTTTTTTCCCTTTGGAAAGTGCCCCTGTAAAAGCGCCACCTACATAGCCGAACAATTCCGCTTCAATTAAATTGGCCGGCAGTGCGCCGCAATTCACTTCAATAAACGGCTGATTTTTCCGGGTCGAATGATGATGAATGTAGGAAGCCGTCATTGTTTTCCCTACGCCGCTTTCACCTGTCAAACAGACCGTTACATTTTTGCGGGCTACTTTTCGTGCGAGTGTGAAAAACGATTCCGCTTCTTCTGCCAAAAATGGCACATGATCCGTTTCTACGTCCACTGTTTCCAATCGATTATCTTTTAATTCGTCTACTTCATTTTTTAACCGAATCAATTCAGTAATATCGCGCACACTGCTAACCACATATAAAATGGTTTGCCCCTGGCCGAATACGGGATTTGCCGAGACAATGACTTTGCGCCCGTTCGCCAACTCTTGCATTTGCGTTAGCGTTTTTTTCTCTTGAATGACCTGAATGGAAACCGATTTCGAAATATAGCCGGCCTTTTCTACGTCCTTCATATGAAAACCAATTACTTTCTCTGACGAAATCCCTGTAATCCGTTCGTATGCCGTATTTACTTTTACTGTAAAGCCATTCCCATCTGTTATGTATACACCGTCATACAACGAGTTGATCATGTCCGAAAACATTTTGCTCATAAGCAGTTGATGAAATCCGCCCGGCTCCTGTTCCTGGAGAAATTGATGCAAAAAGGGCTGCTGAAAAAATTCTCTCAATGTCATCAGCACATGCCCATTTCGAATCGCCACCCGTATTTCTTCTATAGTAATCATGCCGATGACCGTTTGATTCTCATCGACAATTTCAACCGATTCCAACTTTTTTTCCGTTAACCTATTAAGCGCTTCTTGAATGGTCTCATCCAGCGTTAACAATCCATACACCACCTTTTTCAATCCATCTTATCACAAAAAAAAGCTATTTCTGAAAGTGGTATTACTTCCAAAGATAGCTCTTATCTTATCGATCTGATCACACAACCTCTTTCAATGCAGAGAAGCTGTGGATTGCCTAATTATTAATTCAGGAGAAAGAAGCAGCCGTTCTTTATAAGGCCGGGAAGCCTCCATTTCCTGCATCAATAACTCCACTGCTTTTGCTCCCATCTCTTTTATCGGCTGGGAAACGGTTGTCAGCATGGGAGAGGTTGTAGTGGACAATACCGTATTATCAAATCCGACAACTGATAAACCATGCGGGATACTCAAATCTATTTCTTTAGCAGCTTGTATCACCCCAGCGGCCAGCAAGTCATTGCAGGCAAAAATAGCCGTAGGCCTTTCCTTCAATGAAAGGAGCTGTTTAGCACTTTCGTATCCTTTTTCGATCAGGGCTTCGGTTTTTACTATGTAATCATCCGGCACCGGCAGCCCGGCTTCCTGCATCGCATCTTTAAAGGCGGCCAGCCTCGGCTCATTGCTTCGAACATTTTCAGCGATAATAGCGATTCTTTTATGGCCTAAAGACAACAAATGGGAAGAAGCCAAGTACCCCCCTTTATAGTCATCAACCGTTACCGTATTAATGGACAGCTTCGGAATTTCAGAAGCGATTAACACAATCGGCACTCCTTGTTTTTCCATCATCTCTTCAAGCAAGTTCGTACTTCGGAAAGCGGAAGCGACCACCAGGCCATCGATTCTCTGGCTGGTTAGAAGTGATAAATAGTTTTTTTCCTTTTCTGTATCATTATCTGTGTTGCACATCATCACACTAAATCCTAGCTCACGGCTCCGGTCTTCAATACTTCTAGCAATGTCCGCATAAAAAGGATTGGAGATATCCGGAACAAGCAGCCCAATGGCGTTTGTCCGCTTTCCTCTTAAAGAAGCTGCCGCTATATCGCGATGATAATTAAGTTTATCCATTGCCGCCAGCACTTTTTTTCTTGTCTGCTCACTAATACTTCCGGTGTGATTGATCACTTTTGAAACAGTGGCAATCGAAACACCTGCTTCTCGAGCGACGCTATGTATGTTTACTTTCATAATATCCCTCCTTTCTTCCCTGCTTTTTATGTACATATCATTTATGTAAAATACTGATGTTATTATACCACGCAGACTGTCATCCCATATATTAAAGCCATTGCTCTCTTGTATCCATCGCAAAAAGTGAATGATATAAAACGGCTTCCGTGCTGCACAAATAGGCAGTATCGCTAACAGCGAACTGCCTATAAAAAACATATATCCCCAAAATTTTACTAACGATTTAATCTAGATTGTACCTATACTCTTAAAATTAAACATTTTATTATAAACCTGCTGCTAACCCTATAGGAGAGAACAAAGTATATACGCCAATCATAAGAATTACAATAACGGCAGCCACAAGCTTCCCGTACTTCCAAGGCATTAAATCGACCTTGTTGGAAGTTACCAATTCGAAGTCCTCTTCTCTTGGTGCAAGCTTTCCAACGATTAGCATGACTAAGACCGATACAGGGAACAGGACAGCAAGTATGTACAAGAAATTGACTTCTCCAAGGAATACTTTTGAGAGTGCATACAAAATGATATGCGTAATCAGGGCGATTTTAGGCGCAAGCGCCGGTACCCTTTTACTGAAAAAACCGACCATGACAGCCGCAATAATAGGCACATTGTAAAATCCGAACATTTCCTGAAGATACGTATAAAGCCCGGATGGCGCAAACATCACTAATGGCGCGATCACAACAGAAACCCCCGCTAAAATGATCGTGAATATTTTTCCGGCTTTGACAAGCTCCTGTTCCTTCGCCTGGGGCTTAAAAATAGGCTTATAGATATCCAGCGTAAACAATGTAATACAGCTATTTAGTGCACCGTTAAAAGAACTTAAAATGGCTCCGAACAGCACGGCTGCAAAGAAACCGGAAAATGCCACCGGAACGATATCAACAATGAGCTGCGGATACGCCATATCTGCTGTTTTCAAAGAGTTTCCGTACATGTGGAATGCAATGATTCCAGGAACAACCAAGTAAAAGGCACCAAATATTTTAAAGAAGCCGGCATATAAAACCCCTTTTTGCCCTTCTGCTAAATTTTTCGCACCAAATGTTCGCTGTACAATGGCTTGATTCGTACACCAATAAAACAAATTATTAACTAGTAAACCGGTAAAAAGAGTTGGCCAAGGAATACTCGATGAATGATCGCCAATTGCATTTAATTTATCGGGGTGAGAATGCAGCAATTTATCAACACCAGCACCAATGTCGCCTTGTCCAAGTGCAAGCAAACCAAGAATTGGAATCATAAACCCACCAATGATAAGGCCAATACCATATAAGGTATCTGATACCGCGATCGCTTTCATTCCGCCAAATACAACGTAGAAGCATCCAATAATGCCTGTTGCAAGCGCAATGAGAAATACAGTCATAAATGTTCCCGTATTCAGTGCATCCGAAATACTAAAAATACTGTCTAACACGATTGCACCGGAGTACAAAACGGTAGGGAGATAAGAAGACGCATAACCAAGTAAAAACAACACAGAAATAATTTGTCTCGTCCGTACATCATAGCGCTGCTCCAAAAAGTCTGGAATTGTGCTGATTCCGCTTTTCAGATATCTTGGCAAAAACACAAACGCCATAAAAATTAAAGCAAGCGGCGCTGTTACTTCCCATGCCATTACGACCATTGAAGTAGTGTAACTCTGTCCATTTAAACCCACCATTTGTTCCGTGGATAAATTGGTTAAAATTAAGGAAAACGCTATGTAAATACCTGTTAAGCTCCGCCCGCCTAAAAAATAGCCATCTGAACTTTCCAAATTCACATCTTTCGTTTTATACCATGAATACCATGCGATAAATCCTGTAAATAGAAGAAAGGTGATAACGGTTACATAAAACATAATGCTGTCCTCCTTAAAATTCTGTCATGCAGAGTTTTACCTCGTTTTTATACAATCAAATGAAAATCAAAAGGGCATACTTACTTTTAACGGATAACAGTATGCCCCTCTTCTATTAAATAGATGAAGGAAGCGCTTTATATGGAGACTGAACTGTAACTAGTTCTCCTGTTTCAAACGAATCCTTGCACGCATAGCCAAGAGCTGTTGATAACACACCATCCTCAACTGTCACGCTTGGCTGCCTGTTTTCCCGGATGCAAGAAATAAATTCTTCTGCTTCACTTAAATAGGCCTGTTCAAAGCGCTCTAAGAATCCTTCCGCACATTCGTTTACAGCTCCCGTATCATCAAATACAGTGACCATATTTTTTTCAGGAGTAGTGCCAATTCTCAACGTACCATTTGTACCGATAATTTCGGTTTCAATATGATACCCATGTGCACAATTACGGCCCGCTACAAAAATGCCCATTTTATTGTTTTCGAATTTCACCAGTGCGGTGCCCGTTTCTGCATCGTTTAACTGCTCAAATTCAGGATGGGCATATGCGCCGCCAATGGCCCATACTTGTTTGGCTTCCGAGCTTAAGTACCATCTAGCCAGGTCTAAATCATGGATGGCCATGTCCAAAAATAAACCACCGCTGTAATTGTTTTTCGCAAACTGCATAAAGCCATTGATCGCTTTTGACGGATCAAGTCCATAGCAGCGAATTAAAACTGGTTCTCCAATTTTTCCTTCCTCAATTTTCTTTTTTGCATACGCATATGACTTGTCATATCTGCGCATGAAACCGATCATGAAAACCTGTTCTTTATGGTTATTTACGACCTCTTGGACACGCAATGCTTCCTCCAGGTATAATCCAAGCGGCTTTTCGCTGAATACATGGAAGCCAGCATTCAAGGCTTTCTCAATCTGTTCACAATGAAATCCGGATGGCGAAGCAATAAAGATCGCATCGAGCTCTTTATTTTGGAGCATTTCATCATAATTGGTGTAGGCGTATTTAATACCCCATTCTTTTTGAGCTTGTTCAGCTTCCTCTTGAATTACACTGCAAACAGCCAGTAATTCGCAATTGGGGATGCGGAATGCCAAATTCTCTGCATGCTGTCTTCCTAGTCTGCCTAATCCTACGATACCAACTTTCACTTTTGCCATCATGTCTCCCAACCTTCCTATATCTCATAATTTTTATCAAAGATGCTTCTATAAACTTTCTTATCCAGCCTTTAAGCCCCTAATACAATAAAGCGCTTACTTATACATCTGAAGAAATGAAATATTCTGAATAATTCTCTTCTCTACACCTCAGCTGCTAGCAAATAAAAAATATACGTTAATTTAAAATAGAGTAAAACAAAAACTTTCCAAAAGAAGGTAAACGTTTTCCTTGTAAATTCATTATAATAATACGTTTATGTAAAAGTCAATGTTTTAATTAGTGAAAAAATGACAGTTAACAGAAATATTTTTTAAAAACCCTTATTTAACAAGGGGATTATATAACTCAAACTTGCTTAGGTTAGGCTTAAAAAACATCTCCCATCCTCTTTTTTAAGGTAAACGTTTTCCTTATCCAAAAAAAAAAAAAAAAAAAAACGAGCTGAAATTTCTTTCAGCTTGCTGTAAGTGTTCAAATCTTAGGACAAAACAATGTTCACCTTGCCAGGCTGCATAAAGCTATGGGAAAACTAAGCTATTTAGACAAGGAAGTATCTACCATATCTTCTTTGCCGGGAAAAGTCTCATGTACTTTTTCATTTTTAGAAGGAGGACTTGGCAATATAGTTATTCCGATTAGACCAAGAACACAGGTTATGGCGGGTACAAGAGCTATAACAGGATCTACTTGCTGTATAATCCAAAACACAACGAGTGATATAATATACATACTCCAACAAGCTTTCTCTACTTTTTGAATGGTTCTCATCCCCTTCTCCTTACTGTTATTGTGATCATTAAAGAAAAAACGCTCCCTCTTTTCCCCTCATTAATACTTCCTTCATCAGATATTTGGTCCCTTCTTTTTATTACCCTTTTTCATGCATTTTATTTATCTTAAAAACAGCAGTCCTCTATGCCATACTTTTACAAGGCAACTATTTAAAAAAACTCTGTTTTTTCGTAGTGTCTCTATTCTGCTCCTAACACTCTCTTTCACACTTAAGATCAACTTTATTGTTTATTTCTTCTCTTTTCATTTTAAAAAAGCTGCTTTTTTTGCAGCTCCTTTACCTCTATTTTTGAATCATCTCTGTATTATTTGCTAAATAAATGGGCAGTTCAATCAAATGTTTAGTAAACCACTATATAAATAAAAAATGTTTTCGGGCCATTTCCCATACAGCAGCAGTGACTTTGCTGGTTGTAGGCCGTGTATACTTCTCTCATAAAAGGAAACCCTAATATAATCGAAATACCGTATGGAGGATTTTCTATGACTGACAACGATCAGGAAAGCGAAACATTACCGCAGGTTCCTGAGCCAAACTGGAGAGGTTTTATTGATTTGCCGGATTTTCCTTCTTTAGATAAAGATATTCATGTAGACGTGGTTATTGTAGGTGGCGGTATTACCGGAATCACATCCGCTTACCTTTTAGCAAAGGAAGGTCTGAAGGTTGCCGTTTTAGAGGCGGGGAAATTGCTGGACGGCCCAAGGGGAACCATTACTGCTAAAATTACTGCCCAGCATGAGCTAATATACGATGAACTTATTCGCCATTTCGGAAAAAGCAAGGCTCGCTTATACTACGAAGCCAATATAGAAGCTCTAAACTTCATCAAAAAAACCGTAGAACAGCATCAAATCCATTGTGATTTCAGCCTGCAGGATGCTTGTATATACGCTGCTACGGATCATTATGCACGCAGGATTGAAAAAGAAGCAGAAGCTTATGAAAATATCGGTATAGACGGTACGCTGATTAACACCGTTCCCTTCGAGATAGATATAAAAAATGGGCTGATCATGAAAAACCAGGCTCAATTTCATCCAATTAAATACCTGGCTCACCTTATCGAAATTATCACGGAAAAAGGCGGGCTTTTCTTTGAAAACACCACGGCCGTTAATATTGAAACTGGAAAGCAGCCAACCGTTCTTACCCGTGAGGGGCGACGTGCCACGGGCAGCCACGTTCTGGCCTGTTCGCATTTTCCATTTTATGAAGGCCTGGGGTTTTATTCTACAAGAATGTATGCAGTTCGCTCCTATGTTCTGGCGGCCAAGACAAAGAAAGCGTATCCTGGCGGAATGTATATCAGTGCCGATCAGCCGACACGTTCACTCTGTTCTGCAACGATTAATGGAGAAGAAATCGTGCTTATTGGCGGTCAGAGTCATAAGGTTGGCCAGGGAAAGAACACGCTGGAACATTATAAAGCCTTAGAGATCTTTGGCCAGCAGGTTTTTGGTCTTGATAAAATGGTATACCGCTGGTCAGCCCAGGACTTGACCACCCTTGATAAAATTCCTTATATCGGTGAGATAACCTCAGGCCAGCCAAATATCTTGATTGCTACCGGTTACCGGAACTGGGGAATGTCTAATGGGACTGCCGCCGCTCTGCTCTTTCGAGATACGATTTTGAACAAAAAGAATGTTTATCAAGATTTATATACACCGTCGCGATTCTTTGCACATCCAAGCCTGAAAAATTTTTTAGTAGAGAATGCTAGTGTGGCCGCCCATTTAATTAAGGGAAAACTTGATTTGCCTGCTAAGAGTGCTGAAGACTTATCCAACGGTGAAGGTGCCGTCATTACTGTCAAAGGACATAGAAAAGGTGCTTATAAAGATGAGGAAGGAAAACTGTATATTGTGGATACAACCTGTACCCATATAGGATGTGAAGTCGAATGGAACAACGGCGATCTTACCTGGGATTGCCCATGTCACGGCTCCAGGTTTTCGTATACAGGAGAAGTAATGGAAGGTCCAGCTGAAAAACCATTGCAGCAATACGATCATCGTATACTGGACAATCTTACCTCAGAAGATTCCGGCTATTAACGATTGATGTTACGGCAGCAGAAGCACTTCGCTGCGGTTTGCTTTTTTTCAGATACCGGTGGCAGACAAGGGCCTGCCCACCATTATTTTCTATATGGAACTCTTGCTAATAAAACAATAGCAACAGGGAACTCTAACAAAGATATTGGGTGTAACTTACTGAGAAGACAGCCGCTTTTCGGTATTTTTTAATGTGCTCTGATAACAACTTGAACAACTATTTGTAAAAAGAAAAATTCTAAAGTATTACACTGATATCGAAATGTAAAAACAGGAGCGTGGAATGATGAAAGTAGTGGTAACAGGTGCAGCCGGAAAAGTTGGCCGATGGACTGTAAGAACCCTATTAGAAGCTGGTCATGACGTTATTGCTACAGATAGAAAATTAAGGGAAGAATCCGAATCAAAAAAATTTATCCAGGCCGAATTACGTGATTATGGCCAGGTCATCCAGCTTTTAGCAGGGTGTGATGCAGTCGTACACCTGGGGAATATTCCTACCGATGTGCGGAATACCTCCCAGGCCATATTTGAAAATAATATGCTCGTTAATTTTAATATCCTTGAAGCTTGTAAAGACCTTAAAATCCCTAAGGTTGTGTGGGCATCAAGTGAGACTGTTCTGGGGTACCCTTTTGTTGCGGAAGATCTAAGTTACCTGCCTGTGGACGAAGAACACCCGTCCATCGTGAAGTCCTCATACGCAATGGCAAAACGGCTGACTGAAATCCTTTCCGAAATGTTCCACAAACTTGCGAACACACAGATTGTGGCGCTTCGCTTTGCCAATATGTATGAGCCGGATGAATACGAGAAAATTCCTATCATGCATTGGAGTGAAGAAGGACAAAGAGATGCCCAAAAGAAAAATGCATGGGCCTATTGTGATGTCAGGGACGCTGCAAGAGCCTGCCTGCTTGCAATCGAAAAGGATAATTTAGGATTTGACATATTTCATATAACGGCACCGGATACCATTTTTCCAGAACCCAGTCAGGAATTGGTGGATAAATTTTTCCCGGATGTCTCTTTAAAGAGGCCTGTAGAAGGACATGAGACTCTTATGGCAATCGACAAAGCCCGGAAGGTCCTTGGCTATGAACCGCGTTACACATGGCGCAATGTTCTTAATAGTGATGGTAAAACCAAAGCACTGCCGGAGGACCAGCTTGCTTTATTAAATACGGATATATAAGAAGGATTACAGTAACAAACCAGCTCCAGTTTTGCGCTGAATGAAACAAACTGAATATGAAAACTTGGATAAAAGAAAGCTCCCTCTCCTAAATAAGGAAAGAGTGTTTTTAAAATGACAAAAAGCAATGGAGGATTCACTATCCCCATTGCTTTTTAAATATCATAATGATTTATATTTATGCTTAAATCCATTTCAAGTGTCGTCCCTGCCAGCTGGTTCCCGAGATATGGCCCCCTTTTTAAACCGGACGCCCCAAGCCCATTTGCCAAGATAAATGACTTTACCGTACCTGCTTGTTATCTGTTAAAGCTTTTTGTCTTATCCACGTAGAATCGGCAATGTACAGCAGCGAAAAGAGCCTCCGGATTTAATAATCTCTGTGATATCAACCTCAATTACATGATACCCCCGCTCCCTGAGGCGATTGTTTATATCATGATTTCCCATCAGACTAAATACCTTTTTTCGTCCAATTGAAAGTACATTTGTTCCAAGTGTAAATTGCTCTTTTTCAGTTACTTCAATTAAATCGAATCTTGATGAAAGCATATTTACTGTAATTTGGTCAATGGCTTGCGGGAAAATTAATGCTTCTTCTGGCGAAATAATATTAAAAACACAGTCTAAATGCAAATATCTTTGATTTAAAGAAATAGGGAGGATCTCGTATCCCGGTAATAAACGTGTAAGTTCTTGAATGGATGCTTTATTTGTTCGACTGCTGATCCCGACATAGAGATTGTGTCCATCAACGATGACATCCCCGCCTTCAATCGAATCTTCGCTTAGGGCGTGATAAGAAATTTGCTCTGACTCAAGCCATTTTTTCAGCTCATGTTCCTCTCCCTGCCGGATGTCCGCGGCCATTTCAGCAGTAAAAATATTTTGGCCGATTGTAAACCCGATGTCTCTAGTAAAGACTTGCTCCGGATACTGTTTAGAAGGTGAAAGCTTAATCACCTCTATTCCGTGTTCATTAAGAAGGTGACAAAACTGAGCATGCTGTTGTATTGCACGGTTAATATTAATATTTTCATGCTTATAATATTCTTGCGTTTCATTAATCACATCCCGTATAGTCATAAATTGAGGTTCGCATAAAATCACTCGGTGCAGTTCGTCATATTCATTGTTGCATTGTATATTCCCGAATTTTTTTGACAATATTTCCATGATTAACTCCTCTTAAAATGTACTGTTTTATGTAGTCTTCCCTTTTGTTAGGTATTCATAAATAAATGAAATAAAATTAGAAAACCATCCACTTTGAGATGAAGTAGATGGTTTTTACTAAAATACCATATAAATTTCCATGTTGTATTAAACCCTCCAACCACTGTCCTGCAAATCCCAACACAAAAAAGCTTATTCTGACTGAATATATGTCGGTGCCGATCAGCTTACACGTTCACTCTTGAAAGACAAAAAGCAATGGAGGATCAATTGTCCCCCATTGCTTTTTGAACATCATAATAACTAATATCGATATCTATATCCATTTCGAGCGCCATCTTTGCCAGCTGATTCCCCAGATATGGCCCCGTCGTTAAACCAGACGCCCCAAGCCCATTCGCTACGATAAGACCCTCCCAGCCAGGGATAGGACCTATCACTGGAAGAAAATCGGCAGTATAGGGACGAAAACCAACCCTTACTTCCTGAAATATACTATTTGATAAACCAGGCGCTGCTTCTAAGCCTTTGTCCAGAAGCTCCTGCATCCCGCCTGCCGTGATGCGTGTATCATAGCCATTTGCAGGATCTTCATGAGTCGCTCCTATGACAACCCTCTGGTGATCAAAAGCTAAAATATATTTATTAGAAGGCGGCATTACGACAGGCCATGCGCTCGTGTCCGACGCTTCTGGAACCTCCACATGCAAGATTTGTGCTTTTTGAAAGCTTACTTTGAAATCGACGCCTAAAGGCGCTAATAGCTGATTTGCCCAGGCACCTGCACAAACAATCACCTCGTCAGCCGAATAGCTTTCATTGCCAACCGTGACTCCTGTTACCCGGTTCGCCTCGTATTGAAGTACAGCATTCCCCGTTAAAAGGATGGCACCGTTTCTTTGAGCGGAACGTAATAGCGCATCGCGCAGCGCACGGCCGTCCACACGGGCGCCTCCGCTGACATAAACAGACTGGTACTGTTCAGAAAGAAGTGGAAATCGATCCCGGGTTTCTTTTTCATCAAGCGGGACAATCTCACCGATTTCCGGTGCATCAGCTTTTCGTGTTTCGGCACGCTCTTCCATTTTTCTGATTTTTTCTATGTCGTGGTGGACATTGAGAGCCCCTACTTGAGCATAGCCTGTTTCTGTCTCTCCTTCACCTTTAAGTTCTTCGATTAACTCAGGGTAAAAACGTGCCCCTTCCTTTGCGAGCTGGTACCAGGCCTTGTTGCGCCGCTGTGACAGCCAAGGGCAGATAATGCCTGCAGCTGCATCGGTCGCCTGTCCTTTATCTTTGCGGTCTATAATCAGGACCTCAGCACCCAGTTTCGCTAACTGGTAAGCTGCTGATGCCCCGAGAATTCCTGCTCCCACTACTATAACCTTTTTCATATTCACAGACCCTTCCATTACTGCTAACGTTTCATTCCTGTTATGTATTATAACTTATCGCAAAGGATTGTATAAAGAAAGCGGCATGTGCTTGACTGTGAAATGAAATGATCCTGCTGGTGTTCTGTTTAGTATTTGCTTTATCGATTGGTTTGTAATCTGCTTTAACGATCCTGCCGGCGCTAACCCCTGACGCTCATTCCTAATTATGGTAACATAGAAATATACTTAAAGGAGGGATGGATCATGCATAAAGTTCCAGAGATTACACTCAATGATGGGCTAACATTGCCGGTTATAGGCTTGGGTACATATGCGCTTAACGGGAATGCAGGTGCCAGCGCGATCCAAAATGCCATTCATGCAGGTTACCGGCTTATTGATTCTGCGTATAATTATGAAAACGAAGGAACTGTGGGCGAAGCTGTTAAGCGCAGCTCTGTTTCAAGAGAGGAATTGCGAATTACCTCTAAACTGCCAGGCCGTTATCAAAACTATGATAAAGCCGTGACAACCATTCAAGAATCCTTGTACCGTGCCAGCCTCGATTATTATGATTTATATTTGATTCATTGGCCTAACCCGAAGCAGGACTTGTATGTAGAAGCGTGGCAGGCCTTAATTGACGCTCAAAAATGGGGCCTTATTCGTTCCATTGGTGTCTGCAATTTCCTGCCTGAGCATATTGAGCGTTTGGAAAAAGAAACGGGCGTTAAGCCAAGCGTCAACCAAATTGAGCTGCATCCCTTTTTCAATCAGGAGCAGCAAAGAAAATGGCATCAAGAGCATAACATTGTGACAGAATCCTGGAGTCCATTAGCCCGGGCAAATCATCTGTTAGAAAATGAGACCATTCAGCAAATGGCCCAGCACCATAACAAGTCCGTTTCACAGATTGTTTTACGCTGGCATTATCAGCTGGGAGCCGTTTCTATTCCAAAATCCGCTTCTTCTGTACGGCAAATTGAAAACATCTCTATTTTTGATTTCTCTCTCGATGAAACAGAAATGAGCCTGATTTCAGAATTAACCCGCCCTGACGGCAGAATTAACGATCAGGATCCCGCTGTATATGAAGAATTTTAAAGAAAATGAAAAACAGGAGAACTGATTGGTTCTCCTGTTTCTCTGTAGATTCCATTACGCGCAAAAGTTCTTATTCTTCAAGCAGGCCCTTTATCCGCTCGACTTTATCTTCCATTTTACGTTTCTTATCACGGCGGTCATCGATTCGAATATTTGTACACACTCGGGCAAGTCCTTTTTCAAAGGGGACTTCGTGCATCGCCTGGATTACCTCAAACAATTTAGGCAGATCGCCTTCGATGATCGTATTCATGGGTGTCAATTGAAAACGTATCTCCCCTTTTTCCTCATATTCCTTTAATACTTTTTGGATATCTGCCACATAGCTGCTGACACTTGGTGTTTGTGTGCCAACAGGAATAACCGTTACATCAACGATTGCCATTTTATTCACCAATCCTTTTATGTATTTCAATCAAGAAGCTAACTGACATCTATCCAATCTAGACAGACGCTTTTACCATTATAACGTACAGCACTAGAATGTTTAAATAAAGCGAAGTGCGCTTAGCAGCAATCCGTCTCTGCGCCAAACCGTATACTCTTGTCATGCTGGAACACTAGCCTTGCAACACATTTTTGGCTGCCAGGGTAAATGGACAAAATTCCGGGAACAATAACAGAGAATACAACAAGGAAGCGTACTAATTACAGTGCAAAAAGTCAATGCTTACTGAAAACAGCTAAGAGTGTTGTTTCCTGATCTCCCTGATTCAAAGCAGAAGTTTCTGTCAGTCAGTACGAAAGGAGTACGATACATGGATTTTACCAGCTTCTATGATTTTCTATCTTTTTCGGTACCTTTTTATGTGCTTCTGTTTTATGCGATTTACAACCGTTCTGAAAAAAAGTGACTTGATAGCCAACACCCATTTTTAAGTAAATAGTTTCTATATGACTGTTCTTACACGAGATAAAGGAATAAGAGGATGATCGATATTAGTCGAACTAATACGGATCATCCTTTATTAGTTATCGGACTTTTTGTAAGAATGTCATAAAAGAAAATGACCAACATAGAATCAATATTGTTTAAAATTCACTTTCTAAGGGGCGGGTAGAATGAGCGTATTATCAACATCTTCAATAAGAGCAGCAGTAGACCAGTGCATTGAAGCATGCTTAAAATGTGCCAGAGCTTGCGAAGAGTGTACAACTAACTGCTTAAAGGAACTGGATATTCAAACGAGAATAAAATGTATCCAAACCTTACAAGATTGCGCTCAAGTTTGTTTGCAGGCGGCATCTCTTGCGGCCCGCAACAGCACATTCGCTCAACAATACTGCCAGCTTTGCGCTGCTATTTGTGAAGCATGCGCAGAAGAATGCGCAGCGTTCAAAGATACTTACTGCCAGGAATGCGCTCAAATTTGCCGTGAATGTGCAAAAGCTTGCAGAAATATAGCTTCCTAACGACTAAAAACCTTCTTTTCGAGGGAATGTTTCATAATGACGGAAAAAAGTGGGCCTAACTATCAACAAGCTTACTTGTATGTCAAATAAATAGGCAGAAGCTGTAATGGCCAGTTTAGTTTCGCTATAAAATAATCATGAAGTGATCTTTCATTTAGTGAAAGATCACTTTTTCTACTTATATGTCTTTATACATAAAGCAGCCCCTGACAGCATATGTAAACTTAAAAAGCAAGGACTGCCCTGAAAATCGGTAAAAACTAGCTTTTTGAACAGCTCTTCTATCACAAAACACATTAACCTTTATGCTGCGTTAAATTTATAGATTTAGACTCAGATGTAGGGGTACATATTAAAGCCTATATATCTTTCCAAAATTTCTCGGGAAGTCATGTTTTGGTTGTGTGTTTTTAATCGTTACCCTTGTGCTTGATTTCATTCAACGATGGTTTAACGGGTTCCAGCTCTTTTACATCTGCAGATAGAAATGCATCGCTCGGCTCGTCTTTTTTCGGCTCTAAATAGTTCTCCTGCGGATCTGCATTGGGGTTACGTACTTCTTCATTTGTCTCAAACGATCCAGTTAAAGATTTATCTTTGTGTGCCATTATCTTTTAACTCCTTCCACACATCAAACTAGCCCCACATCATTGTATTTTTATCCTGGGCTGTTGAAAGATATCATATTTGATCAAAATAACTGCTGCTAATTTAAACACACATATAGTTTTACCAACGCGAGCTGTATTCATGCTCAATGAGTGAACCTCTCCAACTGATTTCTGCACAATTTGATGGAGCATCTCTCTCAGAGACATAAAAAGACATGCTCCTCTTCTACCGCCTGAGCCTATCCAGTTCTCTTTGAAATAAACAAACAGCATTACCTCGGTTCTGACCTGGCACAGCGATCTGCACTCCGGTACTTGTCCGCTTCGTAAAAAGCCAGGAAAATAAAGCGCACCGACTTTTCACTTAAAGAAGCAACTGGCTCCGCACCTCATTTTTGATAAATCATTTGCAAAACGTTAAAATAGCGGTCGTAATAACGCTCTCTTAAAAGCGCTAAATACGTCAATGCCTCATCAAACGTAACGTGCCAATTTAATTTGTAACGATCATAAAATGTCAGCGGATCAAGATGCACAGCATCTATAAACAATTCTAGCGGTTCTTTTCCGGATAGTCTTACCACTGCGGACTCCGTCCAGTTTTTTAATGATTCACTCCGTCTCTCATCCACGAGTGTATTCAGAACGAGCCATTCAAGTCCATTAATACCCGCCTTCAGCTTGTCCTCTATAATTTCATTTTCAGCCTTATAAGCTGCTTCAGACCGATTTACGTAATCTCGAAAGCTTTCAATCATTTTATCTCCTCCTACACTCGAATTTCATTTGTTCCATTGCAGCCGCATAACATTAAACCCATCATACAATCAGTGATAAGGAGGTTTGTCGACCACCCACTCTCATGTACTCAAAACACTGGACAATGTCTGCGTTTACACAAACTTATCCGCTATAAAAGAGAGTCGGTACTCGCTTTTCTTTCATGAGCGGACCAATCATTTCTCTTTACCTTTACCAACGTAACCTGCCTTTGTAAACACCCGCATACTTTTCAAAAAGAGAGCGATTAATCCGTTTTGCTATTTTTCCTTTAGAGAGGATACACGAACCGATGCCGCTTTTGTCGTAATTTGACGCACAAAAAATGTAGGGATATCACTTGCTTTGTAGGATAATAAAAAAAGAAAGGTTCATAGATTATTGCATGCCTTGACGGTCTGATTAAGCAGTCATTTTCCATTGTATACATAAATTGATGAGCAACAGTAGGAAGGAGTAAAAGAAGTGATTAACGTATTTTCTGATCTTCAAATCTTATTGTTAAATCTATTTTTTATTTTTCTTTTTTTCTTTGTATACCTTAAGTTTATTGAAAAGAAGATTCATCAATTAACAAACAAGCTGTTAATTTTTCTGGCCTCTGGAAGTGCTATGGTCTTATGTATGACGTTCTCTATCTCAATTGGTCCTGGCCAGTTGATCGATATGCGTTACGTCCCCTTTATAGTCGGTGCTTTTTATGGCGGCCGCAGAATTGCCTTTCTTTTGTTTTTCATTTTAATTACTTATCGTTTAGGCTTTGGTAGCTCAGGCTTCTACATGAATTTAGCTGGCAGCACAATCTTGTTTATTTCTCTTTGGTTTACGATTCCTTTTTTTGAAAGAGCGGTTAACTTAACAAAAAAAATGCGCTGCGTTATGGAAGTTGCTTTTCTTTCAGCGCTCTTTACAGGGACAACACTCAGTTTATTTGTTTCAAACATCATGAATACAAAAGATCTTCTGTCTTTTATCGTATTCCTATACCTTCAAATAGCTGGCGTTCTGTTATTTGTTAAATTTATCGAGAAAGCAAAAAATGATATAGCCCTCGCTGAAGAAATCAGAAAATTTGAAAAGTTGAAATCAGTGAGTGAAGTTGCTGCAAGCATTTCCCATGAAGTAAGAAACCCGCTTACAGCTACCAGAGGGTTTATTCAATTACTGAGTGATCAGAATCTTACCGCAGAAGAAAAAAATCTTTATATCTCCATCTCTCTTGAAGAATTAGACAAAGCAGCGTCCGTTATTACCGATTACCTTACATTTGCTACACCTTCATTAGAAAAAATAGAGATGTTGGAATTGAATAAAGAACTGGATACGGTCCTAAAAACCGTAACGCCTCTTGCTTTGGCAAACACCGTAGAGATTGATATCCAAAAAACAGAAGCGATCCATGTTGCCGGTGAACGTGAAAAATTCCATCAATGCCTGATCAACCTTATAAAAAACAGCATTGAGGCTATGCCTCATGGAGGAAAATTAATCATTAAGCTTCAGGAGCTGAATGGAAAAATAGTCATGACAGTGGAAGATACAGGGGTTGGCATGACAAATGAACAAATCGAACGGCTGGGAACTCCTTACTTTTCAACAAAAGTAGACGGCACTGGGCTTGGCACAATGGTGGTTTTCAGTATTGTAAAAGCGATGATGGGTGAAATTAAAGTGGACAGTAAAATAGGAAAAGGCACTTGTTTTACGATCCTTTTCCCGGCAGTTGATCCTTCCCATTCTTCTACTGAGCAGCCTGCAGAGCAAGTCACTAGCCTGCCTCCAGTCAGTATAAAAGAAAATACTGCTCCTCTTGCTTTTAAAGCAGGTAAGTAAAGGAGCAAACAATTGCTTTCTTTAGAAAAATAATTTAAGAGCGTTTACTTTGAGTAAACACAAACATACACTTTTACGAAATATTAAAAACACCTATAAATTTTTATTGTTATATTGCTAAATAAAAACGTAAAAAGCTCATGATTATCAAACGGATAATCATGAGCTTTTTTCATACTTATTTAATCCTTTCGACAACTGTTGAATCACAATTCAAAGTTGTGATGTTCTTACCGTTTAGACTCTGCTGACGAATGGGCCGGCATCGGGGCACAGAATATACATCACCTGTTTGATGCGCCTGGATAAATGAAAACGAAAAAAGGGTAATCAATGCCCGCTTCCTTCGATGTACTGACCGGATCAATGTTCTTTCAAGCTGCCGCTCCCTTATTCTTCCGTTAAGCAGCCTGCCTCTTTTAAAAAAGGAAATGCCGCTTGTCTTCCTGCCGTCAAAGAGAGTGTATAACCTTTTCCATCGACAAAATGAACTTAAAGAGTGCACATACGTAACATACACTTTTGCAAAAATAAATGGTATACATTATTTTTAATTTTTTTCGTTATGTTATAGGAGCAGCCACTTTTCTACAGGAATATATTCTTCTTTTATTAACCATCCTGACTATCCGGTATACAAAAAATTCTTTCGAAAACCGACTTGACAAGTAGGGATAATATGAATTAAAATGTTTATATAATTTAGAAAAACCGACTGGATCACCAGAGGCTCTTGTTTATAACAAGAGCCTTTTTATTTTCTGTAAACCGAATAAAAGGCAAGGAGGAATTGGAATGATTCTTCGGGAAGCAGTAGAAAATAGACGTACGGAATTAATTAACAAACTCATTGCTTTTGGTGTGTTTAAGATTAATGAAAAGCATCTTTTTGAAAACTCTTTAGGTGAATTAGAAGGTGAATATAATAAATTTGAGGGAGCTCAGCATCCACATAGCCAACTTGGATCTATTCGCTGGCTCAATAAAAAAGCGAACAAAATGAATTGAATTTTTTGTTCAGTGACTGGCTGATCTTTCAGGATGATGAAAAGTCGCGGCCTTTACAATGGAGCCTTTTTGTTTATTTTTGTACTCGGCGATTGCTATATGAATCAAAATAGGATGGCTATGCGCCATCCTACTTCTTTTTTAAACGAACATATATGAATAACAACCATGCATCTTGTTATGCTTTTACTATTAAGCCCCTCAGTCAACATCCTTTTCTGCTTAACCGTTATTATTTTTAACCTGCCACGATGGTGCCTGCAGGCAGAACATGTCCAAACATCTCCTTATCAAAAACAAAGCTTTCTGAACTTCCCAGGGGTGATACCTCCTGTTGATTGCGAGAATGCTTTAATAAAATGACCTATCCCATTAAACCCACATTCAATACTGATCTGCTCGACGGTCAGGCTGGTTTCCACCAATAAATTTTTAGCCTGAATCAGCCTGTAATTTAAGAGATATTGATGAGGGCTGGTTCCTACATATTTTTTAAACGTACGACAAAAATGATACGTGCTTAAATTAGATATTTCACTCAACTGCTCGACCGTAATTTTAGATGAGAAATGTTCACTAATATACGCCAGTACAGCTTGAATTTCCGTTGGTATGTTTACAGCTTTCACGTCTCTTTTTTCAAACGTACTGCGGGTGCTTTCTAATAAATTGCCGAGCAGCTCATAAATTTGAAGAGAGATTTCAAAGTCTATTTCCTGGTTAGATGCGATAAGAGATAAAATATGAGGGATATTATTTTTTTCAGCAGGTAGTTTGAACACACATCCCTTTCTTTTATATAACTCGTTATACATATCCTGCGTATGCTTTCCGGTAAAGTGAATAAATTGGAAGGTTGTTTCTTCCGCTGCGTGATAGTGGTTTTTTTCTTTACAGTCCAAAAGAACAATTTCACCTTTGAAGGCTGTAAATGATTGGCCTAAATAGTGAAAATGCATGGATCCCTTTTTGATATAAAAAAGGATAAAAGATTTCATGTAGTCGCGCGTAATGCTGTATGGAACATCTACTATATATTCACCGCCCCATAGAACATAATGATAGAGTTCTTTCGTTAAAGCGGAAGGCTCATAAAAATATAATCCCTTTTTTGTCTTGATGCCTGGTTCTACCTTTGGAATATAGAAATTCATTTTTTTCACCTCTCACACATTGTCATCCTGATTGGACATTATTGTTTTTTGAGACGGGCTTAAAAGATAATGATACGGGAACCAGGTGAATAGTTTTATTTTAACACGGTACATTCACCTTAGGCACTTTTTAAAACGTTCTCATCCTTAGCTAAAAGGGATCCAGCGAATAAAAAAACAGCACCAAACCGCAATTTTTAAGCAAGATTTTGCAGAGTCGAAAAGGAACAGATGTATTAAACTAAAAGCGCATACAGAAATCAAAACACGTGAAGTGTTAATAAAAGAATAGATGAAATCTATTTCTTATCAGGAGGAATACCCATGAAATTAGCATTCAACGAAGGAACAACATTTGAAAGCGCTTCTCTACAACAAAACCTAGATTATTGTGAAAAACACGGTTACGATTTTATTGAAATTCGCTCAATCGACCAGCTGAAAGATTATTTAAAAGAAAATACATTAGACGATTTAAAAGCATATTTTGACACCCATCATATTAAACCGCTTTCTTTAAATGCACTGTGCTTTTTCAATAACCGCACAAAAGAAGATGAAGAAGCCGTTATCGAAGAATTCAAAGAGTACTTAGAGATCTGTAAAAAAATCGATTGCTCATATATTTGTGTTGTGCCTTCTAATCTTGATGTAACAGAAAAAGGAAAAACATTAACGGAAGAAGTAAACGAAAGCTGTATCCGTGTTTTAAGCCTTCTATCTGATTTAGCAGAGCCTTATGGAGTAAAGATTGCTCTTGAATTTATCGGAATTCCGGAAAATACAGTGAATACGTTCGCGCAAGCATACCAGATTGTAAAAGCGGTTGATAAAAACAATGTAGGTCTTGTATACGATACTTTCCAATTCACTGGAATGGCGTCAAGACTAGAAGATGTAACAGATGAAACAGCAGAAAAATTATTTATTTTCCATATTAACGATGTAGACGGTTTTCCAGTTGGCCAAATGCGCGATACAGACAGAGTATGGCCTGGACACGGTGTCATTGATTTAGAAGCACATTTAAAAAGATTAAAAGAACTAAATTATGATTTCGCAGTATCGGTTGAGCTGTTTAGACCAGAATATTATCAAATGGATCCGGAAGAAGTCATCAAAAAAGCAAAAGAAACCACTTTAGAAGTGTTAGAAAAGTACTATTCATATTCACGTTCTTAAAAGCCCGCGGAATTAGAAATAAAGAATAATTATCCGATGTAACTGGTCTCAAATAATCCAAAACCAAAAGGGAATTTGGTATATTTTCTAAGGCCGATGTTCTAAAATCGGATATAGTATACTCCTAGTTAAACGAAATAAAATAAAAGCAGCGGGTACAGCAAGTGTCTTTTTCAGATTCTTGCTTCCCTCTGCTTTTATTTGAAGTAATGTTCATAATACGAAGCACGGCACTATGATGTTATTCCATCATCCTGTCTTTTTCTAAGCTGCTACTTCTTCCATAAATTTCTTCATATAACTATCTACGGTTGCTGCTAACGTTAAATAACATAAACAAGCGCCCTCCTTAGCATATAGGTCCGCCCCCTGTGTATGAGACAGGGGACAATACATCTTTCAAACAGCCTTATTTAGTCTCACTTGCTTCATTTAATAGCTGCTCTTGTCCATAACCTTGAATAAAACAAAGAAGTGCCAGCCCTTAATAAATAAGGAATGGCACTTTTCTTTTTGCTAATTATAAATAATAGTTAAAATACCGAGTATCTCTTGCTAAAAATTATATTCCTCTATTATTTTCTTTGTAATCAGCTTATATCCTTTACTGTTCGGATGCAATTCATCACTAAAGTAATCTGTGCTCTTTTCCTTCAGTAATCCATTTGTTGCAATGAATTTGACGTGCGGATATTGGCTGACCACATCCTGACTCAGCTTGTTCCACTCTGTAATTACTGCTTCAATTTCTTCAGAATCAGGATACGGGTTATACAGACCCAGAAATAATACAGGTGCATCTGGATTTTCTTTTTGAATGATCGATAAAATGCGATGAAGATTATTTCGATAATCCTTTTCGGCCCACTGAATCCGGTCTTTATAAAGTGGATTCAGATCTCCGCCGTTGCTTTCAATTAAATCATTTGTTCCGATGAAAATCGTAAAATACTCAGCATTGGAAAGAGTCTTTCTCACATCCGCCTTCCTCAGCTGCTGCAGCAGTCCATCCGTTTGCTGACCGGGAATACCATAATTGTAGACCGTCAGGGGGACTTTATTCTGCTTATTCAGCACTTTTTCCAGCTTGTCTGCATAGCCCTGTCCTGCCTGATCCCCAACACCATATGTCAGCGAATCACCGAGCGCCACCAGCTCTTCACCTGCTGAAGGACTCTCCTCCTTGTTCTCCTCTTCCCGGTGTAATAAAAAAACTCCTGCAACAGCAATAAGCACTGCAACAGCAACAGTTGTTATCTTTGCTTTTCTCATCAAAAGAACCCTCCTAAATTACATGGAATTCCCTTTATGTCAATGAAGTAAACTGATTAAATCTGGAAAAGCAAATGCCTTGCAGTTCATCCATGCTATCTTTTCTAAGCTTCTTTTTCTAGCATAATTTCTTTAAAGAGCTGCAGTTGCTCATAATGCTGAATAAAATAAAAAAGCCCCCTCCCTTACTAACCAAGGAACGGCGCTTGTCTTTTATTCAAGATCATAAAAAAAAGAGGACAGCTCCTGCTGTCCTCTCTGCTTGCCTGGCGGCGTCCTGCTCTCACAGGGGGAAACCCCCAACTACCATCGGCGCTGAAGAGCTTAACGGCCGTGTTCGGGATGGGAACGGGTGTGACCTCTTCGCTATTGCCACCAGACTATGTATGGAACAAAATTGTTCCTTCAAAACTGGATAATCTCTGTAAAGTAACGGCATACCGTGCCATGTTAATCTTGATTAAGTCCTCGATCGATTAGTATTCGTCAGCTCCATGCGTCGCCGCACTTCCACCTCGAACCTATCTACCTCGTCATCTTCAAGGGATCTTACTTACTTGCGTAATGGGAAATCTCATCTTGAGGGGGGCTTCATGCTTAGATGCTTTCAGCACTTATCCCGTCCACACGTAGCTACCCAGCGATGCCTCTGGCGAGACAACTGGTACACCAGCGGTGTGTCCATCCCGGTCCTCTCGTACTAAGGACAGCTCCTCTCAAATTTCCTGCGCCCGCGACGGATAGGGACCGAACTGTCTCACGACGTTCTGAACCCAGCTCGCGTACCGCTTTAATGGGCGAACAGCCCAACCCTTGGGACCGACTACAGCCCCAGGATGCGATGAGCCGACATCGAGGTGCCAAACCTCCCCGTCGATGTGGACTCTTGGGGGAGATAAGCCTGTTATCCCCGGGGTAGCTTTTATCCGTTGAGCGATGGCCCTTCCATGCGGAACCACCGGATCACTAAGCCCGACTTTCGTCCCTGCTCGACTTGTAGGTCTCGCAGTCAAGCTCCCTTGTGCCTTTACACTCTGCGAATGATTTCCAACCATTCTGAGGGAACCTTTGGGCGCCTCCGTTACATTTTAGGAGGCGACCGCCCCAGTCAAACTGCCCGCCTGACACTGTCTCCCACCCGGATCACGGGTGCGGGTTAGAATTTCAACACAGTCAGGGCAGTATCCCACCAGCGCCTCCACCGAAGCTGGCGCTCCGGCTTCCAAGGCTCCTGCCTATCCTGTGCAGACTGTGCCAAAATTCAATATCAGGCTGCAGTAAAGCTCCACGGGGTCTTTCCGTCCTGTCGCGGGTAACCTGCATCTTCACAGGTACTATAATTTCACCGAGTCTCTCGTTGAGACAGTGCCCAGATCGTTGCGCCTTTCGTGCGGGTCGGAACTTACCCGACAAGGAATTTCGCTACCTTAGGACCGTTATAGTTACGGCCGCCGTTTACTGGGGCTTCAATTCAGACCTTCGCTTGCGCTAAGCCCTCCTCTTAACCTTCCAGCACCGGGCAGGCGTCAGCCCCTATACGTCGCCTTGCGGCTTTGCAGAGACCTGTGTTTTTGCTAAACAGTCGCCTGGGCCTATTCACTGCGGCTCTCTCGGGCTTGCACCCTACCAGAGCACCCCTTCTCCCGAAGTTACGGGGTCATTTTGCCGAGTTCCTTAACGAGAGTTCACTCGCTCACCTTAGGATTCTCTCCTCGCCTACCTGTGTCGGTTTGCGGTACGGGCACCTTACATCTCGCTAGAGGCTTTTCTTGGCAGTGTGGAATCGAAGACTTCGGTACTAAAATTCCCTCGTCATCACAGCTCAGCCTTAACGGAAACGGGATTTGCCTCATTTCCAGCCTGACTGCTTAAACACGCGTATCCAGCTGCGTGATCTCCTATCCTCCTGCGTCCCCCCATCACTCAAACGATGCTTGGTGGTACAGGAATATCAACCTGTTATCCATCGCCTACGCCTTTCGGCCTCGGCTTAGGTCCCGACTAACCCTGAGAGGACGAGCCTTCCTCAGGAAACCTTAGGCATTCGGTGGAAGGGATTCTCACCCTTCTTTCGCTACTCATACCGGCATTCTCACTTCCAGGCGCTCCACCAGTCCTTCCGGTCTGGCTTCACAGCCCCTGGAACGCTCTCCTACCACTGACACCGAAAGGTGTCAATCCACAGCTTCGGTGATACGTTTAGCCCCGGTACATTTTCGGCGCAGAGTCACTCGACCAGTGAGCTATTACGCACTCTTTAAATGGTGGCTGCTTCTAAGCCAACATCCTGGTTGTCTGGGCAACTCCACATCCTTTTCCACTTAACGTATACTTTGGGACCTTAGCTGGTGGTCTGGGCTGTTTCCCTCTTGACTACGGATCTTATCACTCGCAGTCTGACTCCCAAACATAAGTATCTGGCATTCGGAGTTTGTCTGAATTCGGTAACCCGGGATGGGCCCCTAGTCCAAACAGTGCTCTACCTCCAGTACTCTTCGTTTGAGGCTAGCCCTAAAGCTATTTCGGAGAGAACCAGCTATCTCCAGGTTCGATTGGAATTTCACCGCTACCCACACCTCATCCCCGCACTTTTCAACGTGCGTGGGTTCGGACCTCCAGTGAGTGTTACCTCACCTTCATCCTGGACATGGGTAGATCACCTGGTTTCGGGTCTACGACCTCATACTCATGCGCCCTATTCAGACTCGCTTTCGCTGCGGCTCCGCCTTATCAGCTTAACCTTGCATGAAATCGTAACTCGCCGGTTCATTCTACAAAAGGCACGCTATCACCCGTTAAAGGGCTCTAACTACTTGTAGGCACACGGTTTCAGGATCTCTTTCACTCCCCTTCCGGGGTGCTTTTCACCTTTCCCTCACGGTACTGGTTCACTATCGGTCACTAGGGAGTATTTAGCCTTGGGAGATGGTCCTCCCGGATTCCGACGGAATTCCTCGTGTTCCGCCGTACTCAGGATACACTCAAGAGAGAAGAGAATTTCGGCTACAGGGCTGTTACCTTGTACCGCGGATCTTTCCAGATCGCTTCACCTATCCTCTTCCTTTGTAACTCCGTATAGAGTGTCCTACAACCCCAAGAAGCAAGCTTCTTGGTTTGGGCTATGTCCCGTTTCGCTCGCCGCTACTCAGGGAATCGCGTTTGCTTTCTCTTCCTCCGGGTACTTAGATGTTTCAGTTCCCCGGGTATGCCTCCTCCTGCCCTATGTATTCAGGCAGGGGTGCCACCCCATTACGGATGGCGGGTTTCCCCATTCGGAAATCTCCGGATCAAAGCTTACTTACAGCTCCCCGGAGCATATCGGTGTTAGTCCCGTCCTTCTTCGGCTCCTAGTGCCAAGGCATCCACCGTGCGCCCTTTCTAACTTAACCTAAAATGGCGATTACTCGGTATTGCTTGGTGTTACTTTACGATATTATCCAGTTTTCAAAGAACAATCATGTTTACTATCTAATATAGAAGGAATTCATCCCTCAAAACTGAACAAAATAACGCGTCAACGTGTGTGAGAACCAAGTTCTCACTTCCGTAAATATCCTTAGAAAGGAGGTGATCCAGCCGCACCTTCCGATACGGCTACCTTGTTACGACTTCACCCCAATCATCTGCCCCACCTTCGGCGGCTGGCTCCCGTAAGGGTTACCCCACCGACTTCGGGTGTTGCAAACTCTCGTGGTGTGACGGGCGGTGTGTACAAGGCCCGGGAACGTATTCACCGCGGCATGCTGATCCGCGATTACTAGCGATTCCAGCTTCATGCAGGCGAGTTGCAGCCTGCAATCCGAACTGAGAATGGTTTTATGGGATTGGCTAAACCTCGCGGTCTTGCAGCCCTTTGTACCATCCATTGTAGCACGTGTGTAGCCCAGGTCATAAGGGGCATGATGATTTGACGTCATCCCCACCTTCCTCCGGTTTGTCACCGGCAGTCACCTTAGAGTGCCCAACTGAATGCTGGCAACTAAGATCAAGGGTTGCGCTCGTTGCGGGACTTAACCCAACATCTCACGACACGAGCTGACGACAACCATGCACCACCTGTCACCGCTGCCCCCGAAGGGGAAGATCTGTCTCCAGACCGGTCAGCGGGATGTCAAGACCTGGTAAGGTTCTTCGCGTTGCTTCGAATTAAACCACATGCTCCACCGCTTGTGCGGGCCCCCGTCAATTCCTTTGAGTTTCAGCCTTGCGGCCGTACTCCCCAGGCGGAGTGCTTAATGCGTTAGCTGCAGCACTGAGGGGCGGAAACCCCCCAACACTTAGCACTCATCGTTTACGGCGTGGACTACCAGGGTATCTAATCCTGTTCGCTCCCCACGCTTTCGCGCCTCAGCGTCAGTTACAGACCAAAGAGCCGCCTTCGCCACTGGTGTTCCTCCACATCTCTACGCATTTCACCGCTACACGTGGAATTCCGCTCTTCTCTTCTGCACTCAAGCCTTCCAGTTTCCAATGACCCTCCACGGTTGAGCCGTGGGCTTTCACATCAGACTTAAAAGGCCGCCTGCGCGCGCTTTACGCCCAATAATTCCGGACAACGCTTGCCACCTACGTATTACCGCGGCTGCTGGCACGTAGTTAGCCGTGGCTTTCTGGCCAGGTACCGTCAAGGTACGGGCAGTTACTCCCGTACTTGTTCTTCCCTGACAACAGAGTTTTACGATCCGAAAACCTTCTTCACTCACGCGGCGTTGCTCCGTCAGACTTTCGTCCATTGCGGAAGATTCCCTACTGCTGCCTCCCGTAGGAGTCTGGGCCGTGTCTCAGTCCCAGTGTGGCCGATCACCCTCTCAGGTCGGCTACGCATCGTCGCCTTGGTGAGCCGTTACCTCACCAACTAGCTAATGCGCCGCGGGTCCATCTGTAAGTGACAGCCGAAGCCGCCTTTCAATCAAGAACCATGCGGTTCTTAATGTTATTCGGTATTAGCCCCGGTTTCCCGGAGTTATCCCAATCTTACAGGCAGGTTACCCACGTGTTACTCACCCGTCCGCCGCTAACTTGAACAGAGCAAGCTCTGTCAAGTCCGCTCGACTTGCATGTATTAGGCACGCCGCCAGCGTTCGTCCTGAGCCAGGATCAAACTCTCCAAAAAAGTTTGACTTGCTCATTTGTTTCCATTAAAACACGGGGTGTTTTTAATGGAAGATAAAAATTTAAAACGTTGACGTTTATTTTGTTCAGTTTTCAAAGATCAATTCTCTTTACTGTCATCTCCGACAGCTAAATAATCATAACATATCCTCATTCACACGTCAACACTTTAAAAGAAAAAATATTATCTCTCCAAAATGATGAAGATGTAAATCAGTTTGTTCAAGCCGCCTTATTTATTGGCGGATTCATAATATAATATAAGCTTTCTTGCGGAATCAATAGGAATTTATTAAAATTATTATTTTTCCAAAATAATAATTCGACTGCTCCCAAATTTCACAAATCCTGCATTCACTAAACGGAATGACGAAAGCCATCAAAGTAAATAATATGGAGGCGGCAACCGGACTCGAACCGGTGGTAAAGGTTTTGCAGACCTTGGCCTTACCGCTTGGCTATGCCGCCTTTATAAAAATGTTGGAGCGGAAGACGGGATTCGAACCCGCGACCCCCACCTTGGCAAGGTGATGTTCTACCACTGAACTACTTCCGCAAAAAAATGGCTGGGCTAGAAGGATTCGAACCTTCGCGTGACGGAGTCAAAGTCCGTTGCCTTACCGCTTGGCTATAGCCCAAAAATATGGGGCGATCGAGGGGAATCGAACCCCCGAATGTCGGAGCCACAATCCGATGCGTTAACCACTTCGCCACGACCGCCATGCTGGTGGAGGGGGGCAGATTCGAACTGCCGAACCCGAAGGAGCGGATTTACAGTCCGCCGCGTTTAGCCACTTCGCTACCCCTCCAGTATATGAAGTTACATAAAAAATGGGCCTGAATGGACTCGAACCATCGACCTCACGCTTATCAGGCGTGCGCTCTAACCAGCTGAGCTACAGGCCCATTATCAAAAGTAATGGAGCGGGTGATGGGAATCGAACCCACGACATCAGCTTGGAAGGCTGAGGTTTTACCATTAAACTACACCCGCATTTTGTAAAAATGGCGGTCCGGACGGGACTCGAACCCGCGACCTCCTGCGTGACAGGCAGGCATTCTAACCAACTGAACTACCGGACCAAACGATTGCGGGGGCAGGATTTGAACCTGCGACCTTCGGGTTATGAGCCCGACGAGCTACCGGGCTGCTCCACCCCGCGACGATAAAATAATGGAGGAGGAAAGGGGATTCGAACCCCTGCGCGGTTTGACCCGCCTGTCGGTTTTCAAGACCGATCCCTTCAGCCGGACTTGGGTATTCCTCCAACATAGCATATAAAAATAATTGGTGGAGCCTAGCGGGATCGAACCGCTGACCTCCTGCGTGCAAAGCAGGCGCTCTCCCAGCTGAGCTAAGGCCCCATTTATATAAATCGGGAAGACAGGATTCGAACCTGCGACCCCTTGGTCCCAAACCAAGTGCTCTACCAAGCTGAGCTACTTCCCGGACTTGAACAGGATGTTCTGTCTTTTAAAAAGCATAGCCACTTTCAAAAGAATCTTGTAAGAACCCTGTTCCATATACAATAACGCGCCTGAGAGGACTCGAACCTCTAACCGCTTGATTCGTAGTCAAGTACTCTATCCAATTGAGCTACAGGCGCAAAAGTGCGGGTGAAGGGACTTGAACCCCCACGCCTTGCGGCGCCAGATCCTAAGTCTGGTGCGTCTGCCAATTCCGCCACACCCGCATATACATGGTGAGCCATGAAGGACTCGAACCTTCGACCCTCTGATTAAAAGTCAGATGCTCTACCGACTGAGCTAATGGCTCGGTAAGTGGTGCCGGCAAGAGGACTTGAACCCCCAACCTACTGATTACAAGTCAGTTGCTCTACCAATTGAGCTACACCGGCATAAATGGTGGAGGATGACGGGATCGAACCGCCGACCCTCTGCTTGTAAGGCAGATGCTCTCCCAGCTGAGCTAATCCTCCAAATGATGACCCCTACGGGATTCGAACCCGTGTTACCGCCGTGAAAGGGCGGTGTCTTAACCGCTTGACCAAGGGGCCTTGCTTCTTATATATATGATTTTAAAATATCTCTGCAGGCAAGACTCGAACTTGCAGTCGATCACTTAAAAGCCGATTGCTCCACCACTGAGCTACTGTAGAATAGTCCGTATCAGCGACAGCTATTAAATAATAACACCATCAACTAATAGAGTCAACACATTTTTAAAATTTTATTCTGAAAATCTTTCTATGTATTTTTCTTCCCTTTATTTTAGAAGATACCCCATTTAAAGAATCCCTGTCTACCCTGGATAAAGTACTAAGTTTCTCTTCATCTGCCTGCATTTCTGATGAACCACCTTTAAGGCAGAGTGGCTACCTTTCTTCCCTTTTAATGATCTAATTTTGATAGAATCCCGCTGGACGGACGATCTGATTCCAAAACGACTGAAGTTTTTTCATCTTATTTTCTCGCTTTTCTATCTCCCCTTTCTCTCTAGTTCTTTATGCAAAAAACGGATCTATTCTTTTAAAAGAATAGATCCGTTTTATTAGCTAGCAACTCACAACAGCTTGTTTATATTTTACCCCCAAATTTCTTTTGCCACATCCACAATAAATTTTAATTTTGCCCATTGCTGTTCTTCTGTTAATTTATTGCCATGGTGTGTGGAAGCAAATCCACATTGCGGGCTGATGCAAATTTGTTCAAGTGGAACATACTTAGCTGCTTCCTGTACACGAGCTTTGATTGCTTCTTTATCTTCTAACTCGCCGTTTTTAGAAGTAAACACTCCTAGCACGACTTGTGGTCCGCCTGCTGGAATATGTTCTAGCGGCTTGAAATTACCGGAACGCTCATCATCATATTCTAGGAAAAAGCCGTCTACTTTTTCTTTCGCAAAGAAACTCGGAGCGATTCGATCATACGGACCTTCGAAAGCCCAGGCAGATTGATAGTTTCCGCGGCAAAGGTGAGTGGTGACAGTTAAGTCTTCTGGTTTGCCTTCAAGCACTCCGTTTACCACACGCAAAGCAAGGTCAATCAATTTTGCTCTTTCCAAATCGCTTTTGGCAAATGGAAGCTCCGGTGCACAAAGCCCTGCAATATACACATCATCCAGCTGCAGGTAACGGCAGCCCGCATTATAAAATGCTTGGAGTGCATCTCGGTAGGTTTGGATAATATCCTTCGCGAAATCTTCAACCTCCGGATAAATGTCTTCGTTGCGGATGCCGGCATTAAAAAATTGATTTGGGCTTGGAAGTGTGATTTTGGCCACTGCACGGTCACCCACGATTTCTTTAAATTCGATAAATTCTTTCAGGTGAGGGTGATCGGGATTAAAAGATACCTTGCCCGTCACGCGCACATCATATGCTTCGGTTTCTACACCTTCAAATTTATATCCGTGGTCAGGAACATACCCTTCCACACCGTTTAATTGCTCCATGAAATCTGTATGCCAAAATCTGCGGCGGAATTCGCCATCCGTTACCGCTTGAAGGCCGACTTCAATTTGTTTGTCTACGATCCTTTTGATTTCTTCTGTTTCCACGGCGTGTAATTGTTCAGCTGTAATCGCACCCTCTGCAAATTTCTTTCTCGCATTATGAATCGATTGAGGGCGAAGCAAGCTTCCTACGTGATCTGCTTTAAATGGCGCTTTAACCGCTGTTTTTGTCATCTGAATTCCTTCTTTCCTCTTGTTTTATGGAAAACGTTCTTCATTGGGGTATTTAAAGACTGTTCTCCCCTAGATGAGACTGCTTTTCTTTTGTCTTATTGATGTGAGATAAATGTAACATGGAAAAATACGCGCAGGATAACACATAAAATCTATTTCTTGTTATAACTTTAAGTTAGAACCACCGTAGTTCTTCGTTATCCTTTTATTTAAATACGGGAATATACCCATCTCTCAGACCATTAAGTTATAGGGATAAAAGTATACTCATGTGACTGCCACACAGAAAAAGGCCTCCTCCCTATTTAATGAATGAAAGACCTTGTCTGGTAAATGAATTTTTAAAGAGCTTCTTTCGCACAGATTGTGGCTTCGGCATTAGGAAAGAGACTATGTACATTTTTGCAGTATCATTGATACAAGTAAAAAAGATAAAAATGGTGGTGAAATGAGCATGCACTATAAAGAATATGGAGATAAAAGCTCTGCGCTCATAGTCTTTATTCACGGCGGCGGGGTTAGTGGGTGGATGTGGGATAAACAAGTTGAATACTTTTCTTCACAATTTCATTGTTTAGTTCCTGATATGCCCGAACAGGGAAACAGTAAAAGCGGAACACTCTTTACCATAAACGGAGCGGCTGAGGAAATCATTGCATTGATTGAGGAAGCAGGTAAAGACAAACCCGTTATTGCAGTCGGTTTCTCGTTAGGAGCTCAAGTGTTAATCGCCGTACTCAGCAAAAAGCCAAAGCTGATTGATTTCGCCATGATTAATAGTGCTTTAGTGAAACCTATACCTTTCGCGAACATACTAACCAAGTCTATGCGGTTTGCTTTTCCCCTTGTAAAGCTTAAAGCTTTTTCTAACATCCAGGCAAAATCTATGTATATCGATGAAGACTACTTCAATATTTATTATCAAGAGAGCCGTCAAATCAGCAAGGATACATTTTTCTGAATCATGAACGAAAACATGTCATTTAAAATACCACACAACTTCAAGAACGCACGCAGCAAAATAGTCGTTACCGTAGGAGAGAAAGAGAAAAAAGTCATGAAAGACTCCATGAAGGAAATCTTGAAAAGTAACCCAAATTGCAAAGGTGTGGTCCTTCCCAAAATAGGTCATGGCTTTTCTTTAGCAAATCCTCTGCTTTTTAACAACTTGCTGGAAGAGTGGATTGAAAATAATGTTCTTATAACGGAAGCTTGATTTTATTTTTTATTAGCTCTAAGCAACACCTGTTCAAATTGCGGTATTCCGGACTGGAACCATCTTCCGGGCTTATCATAACCATTGAATTGATAATAAAAAATGTCATTATCTATTCTATCAATGGAAATACATAACCTTTCTAGTTAAATGCAACGAAGAAAAAACTATGGAAAAGGATCAAAGATTAATTCTTCATATGAGAATGCAGCCTAGGAAACTTCACGCTGGTACTCCATAACATTGTTACCAAAATTCCATACTTGTACGAACGAATAAATAGAATATTAAGTATTTATTATTCAACAGATTAGTAGTAAGATAAAATTCTACAACAAGAAAGAGGTTATCATATGTATACATCATCATTATCCAAAGAAACAACTAAAACAAAAGTTTTAGTGATCAATGCTCTTTTTGTCGCGTTAACCCTGGTAGCCACAATGTTCATTAACATAAAGCTCCCGATTATGGGTAACGGAGGCCTTATCCATCTAGGTAACGTGCCTCTTTTTCTAGCAGCCTTCCTTTACGGCAGAAAAACAGGCGCAATTGCAGGCGCTTTCGGGATGGGATTGTTTGATGTTCTTTCTGGCTGGGCCATCTGGTCGCCGTTTACATTCGTTATTGTAGGTGCCATGGGCTTTATAGCCGGTCTCATAGCGGAAAAAGTACCCGGCAAAAGAATCGTTGTCTTTGCATTGGCAGTAGCTGCTGCACTGGTGATCAAAATCGTAGGCTACTATTTTGCTGAAGTGATTCTTTACGGTAACTGGATTCAGCCATTCGGCTCTATCCCAGGAAACGTTCTGCAGGTTGTCGTAGCCGGTATTATTGTGGCACCACTGGCAGGGCGCTTAAGCAAAAGAACTAGACAGCTTTAAAAGATATAACGACATAAGTAACCGGTACCCAGATAATCCGGCAGATGAAAAAGACGAGTTAAACTCGTCTTTTTTTTGCTTTTTTTGAACTGACCCTTAAACAAAATCAGGTAGATTTTAATGGTCTTTCGGTTAACCGGACGATATTTTGTTATAATGAATCTATTAAATTACATAACAGGAGAAAAAAACCATGAAAAAGCCATTGAATGTTTTAGCTGCATCACTTGTAGCAGGGACAGTGCTTACTTCATCCCTTTCGCCAGCGTTTGCAGAAAATTCGCAGGAAGCTACAGAAAACAATTTGTCGCCGCTGAATGCGAAAGCAGCATCCCTATCGTTTACAGATACGGAAGGAACAAGATACGAAGAAGCTGTTAATTTTCTCTATGAAAACTTATTTGTATATGGGCTACCCGATTCAACCTTTGGAGTTAATCAGCCAGTCAAGCGTGTAGATGCGGCTGTGATACTCGGCAAATACATGGGCCTTGACGCCAAGTACCCAAACCCGCCTGTGTCCGGATTTACAGATGTGCCAAACCGGGCAGCTCTCTATGTCTCAGCGCTGAAGTCAGAAGGGATTGTAAACGGCAAAACCGCTACGGAGTTTGGTTCTGGATTTAACATTACAAGAGGCGAAGCCGCTATTATGCTTTATAATGCGCTTAAGGATTCCCTGGATACCAATAATGAGCCGACTCCATTTACGGACGTTAAAGGAACAAGATATGAAGAGGCTGTCCGTGCGTTAACAGATGCAGGCATCATAGCGGGAATAACGAAAACATCATACGGCTCGAGTGCTTCTATTACAAGAGGCGCACTGGCGTTATTGATACACAGAGCCTATCAATACCAGCAGTCCTTATTCAATCAAGAGAAATCTGGATTTATCGCTTTTGGAGACAGCAATACATCCGGCTCCTATTTTCAAGCTGATTATCCAGAGTACCAGGACCGTAAATGGACAGATCAGGTAGCTGCCCTTTACAGCCAGGATATGGAGGCAGATGTATATAACGCGGGATACAGCGGCAATACGACAGAACAAGGCATGAAGCGTTTTAAAACAGAAGTGCTGGATTTAAACCCTGGTATCGTTTCTATCATGTTTGGCATAAACGATGCGCTCATACCGCCTAATGGCACTCAGCCGCAAGTCAGCAAAGAGCAATTTAAACAGAACCTGACAAGCATGATTGCCCAGCTCAGAGCGAGAAACGCACAGGTCATCTTAATGACAAATCCACCTGCTGTCGAAGAGACATATTACACATCCCAGTTAGCGAAGCACCCTAACATTGCAAGCAAATACGCTGGTAAAGGCGGACTGCGTAAATGGATTGACAGCTACAACGGTGTAATCCGTGAAGTTGCCAAGGATCAGGCTGTTCCGCTCGTAGACATTTACGATCTCCTAATTGATGAAGTGGGTGCCGAAACGGATGCAGCGATCATCAAGAGCGGGCTGATCGACGAAAAAGTAGGCATTCATTTAACCCCGAAGAGCAATGATATTGTGGCCCAGGCAGTAAAAGAAGTACTATCCGAAGAAGACAATGAGTACCTGCCATATGAATCAGGTGTATCCATCAAAACAGACAAAAAAGTTTATGACCTGTCTGCCGATAAGAGTGTGAAGATTACGTTATCGAGCATCACTTCTGAATCATACTACTTTACACCGGGCACTCTTCAGAAAAGACTGAATAATAAATGGGTTACTGTAGAGCATACAGATGACCTCACTCCCCTG
This sequence comes from Domibacillus sp. DTU_2020_1001157_1_SI_ALB_TIR_016, assembly GCF_032341995.1. NCBI lineage: Bacteria > Bacillati > Bacillota > Bacilli > Caryophanales > Bacillaceae > Domibacillus > Domibacillus sp. DTU_2020_1001157_1_SI_ALB_TIR_016. The sequence goes on along the minus strand of NZ_CP135438.1, from coordinate 1,035,982 downwards.
CCTGCTGTCGCCAGCCTTTTAAGGTTTAATCAGGCGATGTCAAACAGCATCTCACTTGATTCAAAGCTCTATAAAGAGCCGCTTACAGCAGGGGATTATCGGGTGGTGCACTCCCTTGCAAACGCTAAAGATGTACAAAATGATTCACTGTCTCTTGTTTTATCAACGGAATTTAAAATGATTGAATAAAAAGAGCGGCTCTCATGCCGCTCTTTTTTGACCCCTTTGTATTTCAATGAAGCGATTTATCATAAAGACGCTTGTGACCCGCTTTGTCTTATTCGAAACTTTGTACACTCGAAGAACTTCAATCTAAAAAAGGGTTCCTAACAGTTATAACATGGACTAGTATCTATCCTGGCGGAATTTTTTCCTTAACCTGCTTTAATGTCGCTACTATAAGAAAGCTGACAATGACTAGTAAGAGCCATGAACTCACCTTTCCTAAATGAACGAGACTCCATGCATCGGCTTGGTTTGGATATTCCCAAGCTCCAAAGAACGTTGCGATATTTTCGGCTATCCATATAAAAAATCCAATGAGCACAAAAGAAAGTGCGAGTGGCATACAATAACGAGTTCCCTCAATCTCGTATGTGACCCACGATTGCCAAAAGACGATAATGACAAGTCCAGATAACCACCAACGAACGTCTATCCAATAATGGTGGGTGAAAAAATTCAAATAAATCGTAGCTGCAAGAGGTACAACGATTAAAAACGGCGGCCACTTAACCAGTTCAACCTTAAGCCTCCTCCACGCCTGGCAAAGATAACTCGCTACACTTGCGTACATGAATCCGCTGTACAAAGGCACTCCAAAAATCTTGAAGTATCCTTCCTCTGGATAAGACCAGGAGCCCATATATACCTTGAAAAGTTCAAGAGCAAGTCCAATCAGGTGAAACAATGTAATCACCCTTAGTTCATCCCGTGTTTCAAGCCCAGAACGCACCATCCACCACTGCATCAGAAGGCAGATGATGAGCAGCCAGTCATATCGAGGCAGGAAGGGAAGTGGCATGATTTGTGTAAAAGCCAGGGAGGCAAAAATAACAACAGGAAATAAACATGACAGGGCCTGCTCCCAACCAAAACGAATGAGTTGTTTTAGTGCTCGCGTGATTTGTGCTCCCAAAGGCTTTTTCTGAATATAGTAACCCACTTTATTTACCCTGGATGTCTTCATTCATCATTTCGGTATTCTAGAATATCACCAGGCTGGCATTCCAAAGCTTTACAAATGGCCTCTAAAGTTGAAAACCGAATGGCTTTTGCTTTTCCATTTTTTAATATCGAAAGGTTAGCCATCGTGATTCCAACCCTCTCCGAAAGTTCGGTTACGCTCATTTTCCTTTTAGCCAGCATCACATCAATATTGATTATAATTGCCATGTTTTTCACCTCAGACGATTAAGTCATTCTCTGATTTTATATCGATGGCTTCTTGTAAAAGCTTTTGAAGAACTGCGGCAAACACTGCAATTACTATTGAAGCAAAGATAGGCACCATTCCGATTAATACGAGGCCCGGGGCGTCATCTATCTCCGCCATGATATAGACTAATGGCAGGGCTACCACATACAAGCCACTGATTATGATGGCACAGTTTTTTATATTCTTTAGAGCCCTTACAGATAATTTCGAGAAAGCTTTGTTCTTATCAATATAACTCAAAAGTTTAAAAGCTTGATACAGAGCAATGTAAAACGGTACCGTTGATACATACATAACCATTAAAATGCCATATACCACAAAAGCCACATCTGCGCCTCTTTCTGCTGCTTCATTTGCTTCATTCGCTATTTGAGGCAACAAAAATAGACACAAAGCAAGAACTGGAATTCCCATAAGAATAACAGCTATTTTTAAAAAGAGTGTTGACCCTCGTTTCATAAAAAACACCTCACCTATTTATTGTTAATTTGAATTTAACACGATATTTATCGTTTTTCAATAAAACATTATTGAATTTTATTATATTTTTATTCTTACATAAATATTCCTTTAATCCTAAACAGAAACAAAAAGCATTCCTCGTTACAAAGGAATGCTCCATAAAAACTAAAACGATTCAATTTGCGCTTGAATCCTGTACATCATCGAGATTTTTGATCAAACCTTGTTCAAAATCCAAAAATGTCTTTCCCCCGCCTTCGCAGTAGCAACACTTTCTCCTTAAAATTAGAACATCCTTACATTCCCAAATAAAAACATGCCTTGAAGCATTCCTTCGGGTAACCTTTACCTTAACAAGCTGTCGATAAACCCGCAGCTTGTTGAGTGTGTTCTTTTGGCAGCCAAAAACACTTTTTCACAGGGAAAGTTATTTTCTTTCATCCAAACTAGTAACGCAAACTATACCATTGAGTGTAGAAGATCATATGATATAGGGCAGGGTTCATTTTGATCCTGCTATTTTAAGAAAGAGAGGGGGGTTTTTTATGGGCTTTAGATGCTACGACGATAATGACTATTCTGACGTTTGGTTTAATCCAAACCACGGTAGTGATGATCGCAAACGCCGCCGGGATGACCGCGATGATGTGAGAGGTGTCAGAGACGATCGCGATGATGATCGCAGACATCGCCGGGATGACCGGGACGATGTGAGAGGTGTCAGAGACGATCGCGATGATGATCGCAGACGTCACCGGGATGACCGCGATGACGACCGCAGAGACGATCGCGATGATGATCGCAGACGTCACCGGGATGACCGCGATGACGACCGCAGAGACGATCGCGATGACGACCGCAGACGCCGCCGGGATGACCGCGATGACGACCGCAGAGACGATCGCGATGATGATCGCAGACATCACCGGGATGACCGCGATGACGACCGCAGAGACGATCGCGATGACGACCGCAGACACCGCCGGGATGACCGCGATGACGACCGCAGAGACGATCGCGATGATGATAAGAGAATACCTTGGATCTTTACTTTATAATGTGATTTTCAAAAAAATAGAGACTGTCCCAAAATTCATTCATAACGACCTGGGGATAGTCTCGTTTTTTGATATCTAGTATTTAAATAGCTTTGCATCTTTTTCATAAGGTAATTGTTAAGAGTTATTTCTGCGATAGAGATCCCGGCTCTTGTAACCCGCTCCAAGTATCATTTTCATTTCCTCGCGCCGCTTTGCTTTGGTGGCCTCCTGTTTAGCACTATACACATAACGAGCCCAATCTTTACGGTATCCTGGAGTGAGTGACTGAAAGAAAGCAAGTAACTCCGGAGTATCCTGCAAATCCTTTTCCACATGTGGAATCATTTCGATATAATCGTCTACGCATTGACTTGCTTTTGTAGAAGTATTCTTTGTGTTACGGGATTCTTCTTTCAGACCGACAACCGTAAACACGTCATCTAACCCAACCATACGTGCAAATTTAATGTTACTGGTCCCAAGGTAGCCATTTTCCCCTGCTCCCAGTCCATTCATTAGCTCGTCTCGATGAATAAATGTTGGATACACTTTATTCCCCTTTTTTGGATAAGCCAAGAATATATAGCCATTTTTATTTAAATGATTTTCTTCTATCACCTTGGATACGGTTGCTTTTAAAGACTCCATATCTAACACAAAGGCAAAGATAAGGTCATATTTGCTATTGGCTAGGTCGATGTCATAATTGTGTAACTCTGTTAAATAATCTGCTCCATCTGGCAAGTTTAATACTGCTGCTTTTTCATATTTTTTTAGGTTCAATTTTTCCACTATTGTTTTCGGCATCCTTAACCATCCTTAAAATTGCTTATTCTACTTATAGTGTAAGAGTATCCTTCACAGTTAGCAACGTTATAGGCATTAACCAAATAATATGTCTGTTTCTCAAATCGGTTATCGTTTTTCCATAGTTTATCTATAGTCATAGGATCCAATGCTGGCAAAAATGACACTCCATATCAACAAAATTAAAATAGCCTTTTAAAAAACTTCATGAATTATCCGATCATAAACCAAACCGTATAAGACAAAATAAAACCAAGCTGGATACTAAAAATTAAACTAAAACAGATCAGCTTATATGTCACCTCCAAACAAGCCATATTCAAAAGCTTTTTAATTTTTCAATTATGTATTCACTTTTCTCTTTCTATCCATACTAATCACAATGTAAAGAAAAGGGTGAAGTCATGATGCTTAAAATTGTCTTACCGGTTATTCTTTTCATATTCATGATCACCGGCCTGAGCCGGTATTTGCTGATAACGCCCAGAAAAGATCTAGTTAACGTTTCGACCAAGGCATCTTCCAAGCCTGTAGTCGTATTTGTCATTGACTCACTGATGGATCAGCCCCTACAAAAAGCAATAAAAGAAGGAAAAGCACCTGCATTTGAATTCTTAATAAAACATGGCCAATACTATTCTGACGTGGTCAGTTCTTACCCTACCATGTCCGTCACCATCGATAGTACCTTGTTAACGGGTACATACGCCAATGATCATAAAGTTCCTGGCCTTGTCTGGCTCAAAAAGGACGAAAACCGAGTCATTAATTACGGTCCTGGAAAAATCGAATTTTTAGATATTGGCGCAAAGCAAATATTAGCAGACAGTTTAATTCACTTAAACAAGGCACATCTAAGCCGGTATGTTCCCACCATTCATGAAGAGCTGGCAAGAAGCGAAATCCAGTCTGCTTCCATTAACGGACTGATCTATCGTGGTAATCAAGTTCATCGCTTACACATTCCAAAACTTTTCACCGGCATGAATCTGCTGCCACGCAATGTAGAAGTAAACGGTCCTTCTCTTCTGTCCATAGGAAGCTTGACACAATACAACCAGGAAAATGATTGGTCTAATCATATATGGAAAGGTACTGGAGTAAACGATTACTTTACGGCAAATGAACTGAAATACTTTATCCAAAAAAATCAGCTGCCGCCTTTTACGCTGGCCTACTTCCCCGATCTGGACCGTGATATTCACAAAAACGGACCAATGGAACAGAAAGGTATTGAAGAAGTGGATAAGCAGCTGCAGATGATTTTGAATGCCTATCCATCATGGGAGGAAGCGATTCAAAAGATGACCTGGATTGTACATGGAGACAGTGCGCAATCTGCTGTTATAAATGATCGCAGCAAGGCGCTGATTGATTTAACCATATTATTGGATCAATATACTCTTTGGACACCGGATCAGCCGTCTAACAAGGAAATTGCTTTAGCTGTTAATGAGCGCATGGCGTACGTTTATCTGCAGGATGAAACGATTAAGATTTCTGATATTTCAGCAAGGTTAAAAGCCGATTCCAGGATTGGCTTCATTGCCTGGAAAAAGGGAGAGACGGGTTATGTAGTGTCGTCAAAATCCGATACGCCTTTTACTTTTTCTCCTGACGGCCCATACACAGATTCTTACGGACAATCCTGGACGCTGAACGGAGATCCTGTCCTTTTAGATTTATCTATTAATGAACAAAATGAAATCAGCTATGGTGACTACCCCGATGCCCTTGCAAGATTAGATGGAGCCCTTCGCTCACATGAAGGCCGGTATATCATTATTGATGCCAAACCGGGTTATGAATTTGTTGAAAAAAACAGTCCGAATCATGCAGGAACAGCAGCGCACGGCTCCTTGCATAAAGCAGATTCTGTGGTTCCTCTGATTATTGCAGGAACAGATCAGGCACCTAAACATTTGCGATTAGTTGATTTTAAAGACTGGCTGATAAAACTGGCTAAATAATACAAAACAAGAAACGGCAATTTTTATATGAAGCCATTTGGTTCTGGTGAACCTCTCCACTTAAATCAAAGATTTTGATGGAGCATCCCTTATCTTGAACAAAAATTAGCGCTTCCCTCCCCCACCAAATTGAAGATTTTGAAGGGGAATGCGGCGCTAACTTTTGTTCAACCTGCTGGATTACATGTCTTTTTTAATCACTTATTTTTTACTGTTAACCATTGTGGCAGACCGCCCAGCGAAGCAATTCGAATTGTTTTCCCTCGATTTAAAAAACTTAAAACCACATTGTGAATCAATTCACATAAATGTCACGATTGATATGTTGGCAATAAGCTGTTCTATTGTATATTAACTATATATTCACTATAGATACGAGGAGAATGTTCCAATGAAAAGAATAATTGCTTTCTTGCTCGCAGCTGCTGTCGCCATGACGCCTCTTTTTACAGAAGCTCATGTGAAATGGTTCACAAAATTAGAGCCGCAAAAAGAAACGATTGAGCATATTCTGTCTCCCTTCTTTTTAACCTTGGCAATTGTAATTGCTGTATTGCTCGGCTTATTAACCCTTGTAATTCCTAAAACAACAAATTGGACGATTATTCAAAAATGGGATGAGACGTTATCTGGCTTTCGCAAGTATTCACGGTATTTACTGAAATACGGCACTGCCGCTGCTTTAATTATACAAGTGATAAACGGAACAATTTTCGCTCCCGAGTTTCATATTGAACAAACGGCCACAGCCGTTTTTGTATGGGCAGCGATTGTCTTTCTTTGCATCCCCCACCATGCGGCCACAAAAGTGGGTGCCGTCATTCTGTTAGGATTATTTAGTTATGTGACTGTACACAACGGCATTTTTCATATGCTTGATTATGGATTTTACCTTGCTATTATTGCTGTATTGCTTATAGGAAAAACACGATTTGAAGAAAAAGGCTTCCCTCTTTTGTATTTGGGAACTGGGCTTTCTTTATGCTGGGTTGCGGTTGAAAAATGGGTGTATCCGACAATGACACTCGATATCGTTTCAGCTCACCACGTGCCAACGTTCGGATTTGATCCGGCTATGTTTATCGTTATGGCTGCTTTTATTGAATTCATTGTCGGCTACCTGCTTGTCGTTGGTATTTTAAACCGGGTTGTTGGGCTCGTTGTCACCGTTATTTTCATTATGACAACGATGCTGTTCGGCTTTACGGAAATTATCGGCCATTTTATGATTCATGTGATCTTGATTATTTTCATTATCGAAGGTGTATCTTTTTACAACCCGCCTATCAAATTGCATAAAACAAAACTGGATCAGTTTATCTTTGTTTTCCTTAACTTTTTGTTTGTTCTTTCAACATTCCTGCTGATTTACTATCGTTTCGCGTAACAGGCATCCTGAAATAGGAAGTAAAAACTTCTTTGTGAATGTTCGAATACTTAAAGCGCCACTAACCCTTAGTTTGTTAGTGGCGCTTCTTTTTGAACTCACTTTCATTCCATATCTAAAGACTGGATAGCTTTACCCAGACTTTCCCGTTCGGACATTTTATCATTCATTCCTCATGGTCTTTTGGCATTCAGCTGCTTTTATTTTTGTGCTTTTGCGAGGCGAATAACATTCCAGGATAATTTCGGCAGTTGGGCGGATAATTGGCCGTTATCTACTTTTGCATCTCCATTATTATGAGGAACCACATTGGAATGATTATGCTGGTTCGTCGCTTTCATATCGTTATTTTCAAGAACAATATGTTCTTTTACTGTATATCCTTCAAAACTTCTTACGTCGCCGCTTAAGCTGAGCGATTCTTCCTGATGACGATTTACCGCAAATATGGTTAGTGTTTCATCATCTTCGTTATAAACAGAAACTGTATCGAGGTATGGAACGTCTGTGAAATCTTTGCAGTCATATTTTGGCGACGACACAATGGCTTGTAGTGCTGTTCCACGTCCAAATACAGATGCATGCATGTATGGATAGAAAATTGGCTGTTTCCAGGCTTCCCCGCCTTTTTCAGTCATAATCGGTGCAATAACATTGACAAGCTGAGCAAGGCAAGCAATTTTTACGCGGTCTGCCCGGCGCAATAAAGAAATAAGCATGCTTCCAACAAGCAAAGCATCTTCAAATGTATAAATGTCTTCAAGCTGTGGAGGGGCTACTGTCCACGGTTCAAGCTGTTTATCTGACTCTTTTGAATGGAACCAAACATTCCACTCATCGAATGATAGATTAATTGTTTTGTTGCTGCGCTTTTTCGCTTTAATGTAATCAGCAATAGAAATAACAGAGTAAATAAATTGATCCATATCCATTGATTGTGCTAAGTAATTCGCTAAGTCTTCATCCCGGTTTCCATAGTACGTATGCAGCGAGATAAATTCCACGTGATCATACGTATGCTCCAGTACTGTTGCTTCCCATTCCGCAAACGTCGGCATATGCCGGTTTGAACTTCCGCAGGCAACCAATTCGATTGAAGGATCTACCCATTTCATTGCTTTGGCTGTTTCAGCAGCAAGGCGTCCGTATTCGTGAGCTGTTTTATGGCCGATTTGCCACGGACCATCCATTTCGTTCCCGAGACACCACGTCTTAATATTGTGGGGTTCTTTATAGCCGTGAGAGATCCGCATATCACTCCAATATGAACCGGAAGGATGATTACAATATTCCACAAGATTGCGGGCCGCATCAATGCCTCTCGTACCTAAGTTAACCGCCATGTTCACTTCAGCATTAATTTTTTTTGCCCAGTCCATAAACTCATTTGTACCAATTACATTCGGCTCTGTTGCACGCCATGCCAGCTCTAATTTACGCGGGCGTTCTGAGACAGGCCCCACCCCATCTTCCCAATTATAGCCTGAGACAAAGTTGCCTCCCGGATAGCGGACAAGCGGCACCTTTAACTCCTTCACAAGCTCTATTACATCTGTGCGAAATCCTTGCTCATCAGCAGAAGGATGATCCGGCTCGTAAATTCCTTCATAAACAGCACGCCCTAAATGTTCAATAAATGAACCATAAATACGCTCATCGATTTGGCCAATTACAAATTCTTTATCAATTGTCATCTTCGCTTTTTGTGTCATCATTATTTTCTCCTTTTTCGTGTACGTACACGTTTTTTAATAAGGGAATCCGTAATTTCCGGATTCACGCAGTATATGTTTCCTGGACAGCTGGAGCAGACTTTTTTGCCCGTAATGCTTTTGCTTTTCTTTCCACTCGATTGAATGAATGCTGTACAAGCCAAAGCTGAACAATGGCCAGTGTACTGCTAAGAAAGAAAAGCGCTGCGGAAGGATAAGAAAAAAGCAGATAGTAAATTGCTGATTGGCTAACAAGCACCGCGATCGAAATAGGCAGGTTTACGATACTCATGATGAAAGCTGTTTTCCATATATGAAGAAACGATCCCTTCCCCGCTATATAGAGCGGCAGAAGATGGGTGCCTGTAATAACTAAGAAAAATACGGCCAGATAAAATGCTGCAATTATGGGAAGGCCAGCTCCATTTTCTTGAATGACTAAAAAGTTTACATATAAAACGAGTGCTGCTGCCATATAAACAAGCCCTATCTGGTTAGAGGCAAAAAAGGATGAACGATAAGAAGCCCGAAATAATCCGAATATTGGAACATTTTCTTCACCATCAAGCCATTTTTTACAGACCGTCATTAAAGCTGCTGTTGCCGGAAAAAAACCGATGATAATAAGGCCAGCAGCACTAAAAAGCATCCAAAGAAAATGAACATAAGCAAGCTTAGCCATCCAAGAAAAAACGTTTACAAGCTTCTCCATAAATGCATTGGGTTTCATTATTGATCCTCCTGTCTTTTACCACTTTCCTTCTTTCTGATATGGATTTTTTAAGTCCGCCTGATGCGAAAGGGCGTACCGGATTGGCTGTATGTTTGCAAAAACTTATCCCTTAAGCACAAGTTTAAAGAAATTTTCTTCGTACAAATTTGTTTTTTCACCAGGAGAAGGCCATCCTTTAGAAAATAGCTTTGTTAATAGAGCCTCATTACCCTTTTACTCCACCTACCGTTAATCCTTCAATAAAGAAACGCTGGAAGAATAGGAACAAAATAATAACCGGAAGAACTGTCATAACAGATCCTGCAATCAAAACATCGTAATTGTTTCCATACGGTGTCAAAAGCGTGGCCAATCCAACAGGAAGTGTAAACATCGAGTTAGACCTGAGCACAACTAGCGGCCATAAAAAGTTGTTCCAGCTTGAAAGCCCTTGCAATATAGCCATGGCGGCAAAAGATGGCAGCATCAACGGTGCCATGATACGAAAGAAAATTCCGTATTCTGTACATCCATCCATACGCGCCGATTCCATTAAATCTTTTGGAAGACCAGACGCATACTGTCTAAAAAAGAACACGGCTACAGGTGCCACTATCATAGGCAAAATAACCGCCAAATAAGTATCAACCATTTGTATTTTGATCATAAATTGATAAAGCGGCAGCATGAGAATTTCAAAAGGAATCATCAAGATTAGCAATACGAGAATAAAAATAAAGCGATTTCCCTTAAATTCATAAACGGCGAGAGCATAACCGACCATAGACGAGAAAAACAAACAAAGGGCAATAGTAAATGCAGAAATGATTAAACTATTCAGATACCAATCCCAATAGTTTCCTGCTTCTGAAAATATATACGTATAGTTATTCAGGTTTAACTTCTCAAACGGGATTGATAGGGTAATCCCACTTCTCATTAAATCCGATGACGGTCTTAATGAAGAAATAAAAAGAGAAAATAAAGGAAAAACAGCTAAAATTGCTATAATAGCAATGAGGGAGGTTACCCCGATGGTCCAAATTTTTTCTTTAGAGTTCATCTGTTTATTCTCCTTTCTTAAAAGTACCAAATGCTACAAGCTGAATAATGCTAATAATGAAGATAATCAGCATTAAAACAACACCAATCGCGGCACCAAATCCCATATCGTTCATTCGGAAGCCCTGCTGATAAATATAACCAACGATTGTTAACCCAATGTTTCCTGGTGAACTATCCTGCCAGAAAACATAGGATTCTTCGTACATCCGAAATCCGTGAATAATAGAAATAGTGATGACATAAATAGTGATCGGCTTTAAGAGCGGCAAAGTAATATGGCGAAATTTATGATACACACCAGCACCATCCATATCTGCTGCTTCATATAATTCCTTTGGCACATTCGCTAAACCCGCCATGAAGTAAAGGATATTAACCCCCATCCATTTCCATGAGCATAAAAGAACCATCAAGAACATTCCTGATACAGCTCCAAATTTCCAATCCACCGGATCCATTCCAAAAAACGCAATCACAGTGTTTGCCAGACCATCTTCCGATTCACCAAACATAAGCCTAAAAATAACCCCAGCCACAATTGTCGATGTTAAAGCCGGAATAAAGATAGCTGCTCTAAACAAGTCAGCAAAACGAGTGAATTTTGAATTTAACAATACAGCTAAAATAATTGGAATAATGGTCAAGATCGACGTTGTTAGCACAACATATATAGTTGTATTGGAAAGTGCTTTAAAAAAAGTAGGGTTGAAAATCCTTTCATAATTGCTTAAACCAATAAAGGTTGTTTGTCCTGGAAGAACAGACTGGAAACTGAGAATGACACCACTGATAAGCGGATAAAGGAAAAGCAATAAAAACGAAAGAACAAAAGGGGCTACAAACACGTATGGAACAACTTGTTTTGATAAAAAGAAACCTTTTATCGACCGCTTCGGTTTACCGACGTCTTGCTTCACTACAGCCCGTTCAATCATAATTTACTCCTTTCTGTATTCATCATTTTAGATAAGAAGGAAGGCATACCGCCTTCCCTTTTTGCCTTATTTTATTTACTTTCAACCGCTTCTTCAGCTTGTTTAAGTGCTTCCTCGGCAGTTTGAGACTGAGAACGAAGAACGTTGTTAAATACGTTTGTGAACAATTGCTCCTGGGCATTAGGAATTTTTTCGTTCATGTTAATAGAGTCGATTTCATCTTTTACACTGAGAAGCGTATCGAAAATATCATCTCCAAAATATTCATAGTATTTATTGTCTTCACGGATTTCCGGCTTATCCCAAACTGTCCACATCGGCGGATCAAATCCTAAAACTTTCCACAAAGCAATATTTCCTTCTTCAGATAACTTTGCATAAGCCAAAAACTCTTTTGCTAATTCAGGATGTTTTGTTTGATTGGTTACAGCAGTACCTGTGCCGCCTGCACCTGCAGAACGATTACCGTCTTCTGTCCATTTCGGCATTGGGCGAATGACCATTTTACCTTTTAAATCAGGCATATAATCTGTAAAACGGCTCATATACCACATCGGCATTAAGATAGAAGCAGCGCCGCCGCCATTCATGTAACCGTAAAACTCTTCTGCATGATACTCTCCTCCCGGAGCAAGCTCAGCACTTTTATCTTCATAAATTAATTTTTGCATTGCTTCTAATGTCTTTATATTTGTTTCACTTGCGATTGTTGCTTTACCATTTTCATCAAAAAAGTCGGAGCCTTGTTGTTTAATAAGAGGCCAGTAAGACCACCAGTCTGCACTTTCAAAAGCTACCATTTTTGCGTCGGTATTTTCGGCAACTTTTTTTCCTGCTGCTACGTAATCTTCCCAAGTGATAATTGAATCAATATCAACGCCGGCTTTATCCATGATTTCTTTATTGTAGTATGCTACTGTCGCTCCTACATGAGTTGGCAGACCATAGTTTTTTCCGTCTTTTGAATAAATATCAAACCGGGATTCAATGAATTTATCACGAACAGGCTCTACATATTCGTTCATTGGAAGAAGCTGTGGTTCACCTTTTAAATAGTTCGGAAAGCGCCCTAGCTCTATATCGACAATGTCTGGCGCTCCTGTACCTGACTGCAAAGCTAAAAGCAAGTTATTGTGCATATTGTCATACGGATATGCTTCTGCCTTCAACTTAATCGGTCGATCCGGGAATTCCTTGTTCCATCTTTTTACGGCATCTTCATAAAATTTGATGTGAACTTCTTGGAAAGTCCAAAACTTTAACTCAGTCGCATCTTTTGCATCACTGCCAATTACTGCTGTCTTGTCCGCTCCCTCAGCATTCTCTGAACCGCTGCCTCCGCCGCCGCCTTTCCCACATGCTGCTAGAATAACAAACAACATACTAAAAAGCATGACGTACAAGCTGCTTTTTTTCATTCCCTTCTCCCCTTTGCTTAATTAAATTGAAAGCAAAACATTTATCAACACTGTCGCTAACCCTCGTCCGTGTACGTACACGGAAAACTCAGTAAAATAATCTTGCTATTCGTGTACGTACACGAAAACCCCAATAGATAATCTTACAATCGTGTACGTACACGATTGTACATAAGAAAGATTCCCAAGATAGCGCTTACATTAAGCTTAGCAACAATGTTGATAAATTGAATTTTATCACCCCTGAATTATATGATCAACCATTTTTTCAAAATATTCAATTAAATTATATAGATTCTCCTCTAATAATCTCGTGATCTAAAAGTGGTATAGATATATAGGCATCTTTCTCTATTTTATTCACAATACTTTCAACCGCTTTTTCACCAATTTGTACAATTGGAAATTTGACCGTCGTTAGGCGCGGTGAAATGTACTTTAGCATATCAATATCATCAAACCCCATAACCCCTGCCTGTTCTGGAATTGCAATACTTCTTTCTTTTAACAAATTCATCACTTCGAGCGCATACAAATCTGTAGAGCAGACAATAGCTGTTTTTTCAGCTGGATCAAACGCGTAGGCTTGCAGCTTGTTTAAATAATCTGAGTCTTTTAATACGAGGGGTTCAGGGGCGTTATTCAATTTAATCCCTTCTAAAAATCCAATGAAGCGCTCTTCCTGTGTGTAAATGTTAGTTTTGCCCGCATATGCAAGTGGAGGACTTACATAAACAAAACGTTTATAATCTTTTGATGCAATGTAGTTGACCGCTTCTTTCATCGCTAGCCGCTCACGAATCCCAATATATTCCCAATTATTTGATATAAAATTAAAAATGGTCACAATCGGTGTGTGAAACCTGCTTAAATAATCGTCAAACTCTTCCCCTTGATTCACTGTGAATAAAATGATTCCGTCCACTTTACGGTTGATTAAATATTCAATGCACGTCCGCTCATTTTCGGGATCTTTATCCGTGAGTGTAATATAAACAAAATAACCAAGTTCCCTTGATTTCTGTTCAATGGCATTCATCAGCTGGGCGAATGAGCGATTGTATAAATCAAATAATACAACGCCAAGTGTCATCGTCCTGCCCATAACAAGGCTTCTAGCAGTAAAATCTGGCTGATAATTCATTTCTTTTGCTGCCTTCAATACTTTGTTTCTTGTTTTTTCACTAATGCCTGTCCGGTTATTAAGCGCTCTATCCACAGTACCGACAGAAACGCCGCAAACGGCTGCAATATCTTTAATCGTAACGCGCATGTTTTATACCTCCTCCGGCTGTCTTACTCCAAATGCAATAAAGATTGATAATACTGTATTATACTTCCTTTGAACGGTCAAATTGTTTGTTCCGGGTTTACAAAAGCAAACACGGATGCGAATTGCCCGCCATGTTTGCTTTAAACCCCTTTCCTGCCTGAATGAATTCAATAAACTCCTTTACCTCGTTTTGTTCTGATCCATTGGAGTCTCCTGGAACTGTTTCCGTTTTACTAGAAGTGCTATTTTTGGAGCCGAAGCTATATAATTTTAACGACAGGTGGAGCAACAATCGATGTGATAAAAAAATATATAGAAGAACAGGGAGAATAAAGACCTTAGCGCCTCCCCCCCACTAAATTGAAGATTTTGAAGAAGAATGCGGCGCTCATTTTTATTCAATGTTAGCTGATCAGAGATTTTTACTCACTCAATATGTATCGATCTATTGCATGGGCCACACCGTTTTTATCGTTTGAATGAGTAACCCTATCACACATCTCTTTTACTAGAGGATCTGCGTTTCCCATTGCAATTGAGAGACCGGCCAATTCAAGCATTGGGACATCGTTAAAGTTATCTCCAATGGCCACGGTATTATCGAGAGGAATACCATAATATTCAGCCACTCTTTTCAGAGCATTTCCTTTGTTTCCGTTTTGGTCCATTACTTCGATATTCAAAGGGCCCGAGGAGGTGATGACAATGCTGGAAATCCCCCCTAGATAAGCACTTAACGCTGTTTTAGTGGTGCTATTTAAAGTCAGCACAAAGAATTTTTGAACTGTTAAATCTTCCTCATTAAACAATTCACTATACTTATTAAAATATTTAATAAGACTAGACTTCTGTGGTTGTTCAGTAATCCTTTGATAAACTTCATCCGGGAGACCTTCGATTTCAATCCTATCCTTCTTCACAGCAAACGCTACTCGTTCCGACCAGTCTGCAGGTACATAAATCCCATGGTTGGTATAGACCCGATATGGAACCTTATCCTCATCTAATTTCTCTGCAATCTTTATAATATCTTTTCTGTCCAGCGAAATACTTTCCAAAACACTTTCATTGACTTGAACAACCGTTCCGTTGCTTCCTGCCAACGGGCATGAAATCTCGTATTTTTTAAGGATTTGTTGAATATCTTCTGGTGCGCGGCCGGAGCAGATCATTACAATATTCCCCTGGCTCTGTGCTTTTCTCAGTGCCTCAATATTTTCTTTCGTAATCTCCATTTCCGGGGATAGTAAAGTGCCATCCAAATCAATAGCAATAAGTTTCATATTCTTCACCTCTTATACTAAAATTAAATGTAATACTGCTCCCTCAGTATAAACCTTTATTTCATTCCTGTTCTAAAAATTTAGAGCTTTCCAGGCAATTTCTTTTCAGTTTTTATATTCAAGAGGCTTAATCAAATGAAAAGTCCCAAATATGCCACAAGGTCTATACCTGCCTTCCTTTCGACTAGCTCGCTTTTTTCGTCCTTCTCAATCGATCCAAACGGCTCTGAATACTTCTTGCAGAGCGGCCCATGATTTCTCCAATTTGTTTTTGTGTATACCTTTGCGAATAATACATGTGCCAAATCTTTGCGTCTTCTTCAGCAGTCCAGCTGTGGTTTTCTTTTTGGGGGCGATGAATGAAGTCGTAGTGCCTTTGCTGCTGGACCCATTCCGGCTCAGGAACCAAGGTATTTTTAGAAACGCGGCACCAGTTGATCGGCTCTTTGTTTTCTTCCGCCCATTTCCAAAACTCCCTCACTTCGATCATCGTAAACACACGTGTTTTAACAGTTGCCTGGTAGCAAGGCATGCCATATTTCTGAATCCAATTGTAAACAGTATGAATGTCCACTTTGAGCGCTTCAGCCAAATGATACGTTGTGAGATCACCATTATTAGACCTGCCACCGTAAATACCAAGGCGGTTCAATCTTCCTTCCACCGCTCCCGTTGTTCTTTTCAGTTTTTTGGCAATAAACGAAATGGGCTGTTTCCCATACCGCTCGATCATGTAATCATCTTCCTCTGCCGTCCATCTGCGTAGCGGATTCTCTCTTTGCAGCTTCAGAACTTTAAGACGAGTAGAAACAGAGTTTACAGGCCTGCCAAGCTGCTCAGCAATTTCCACGTTCTTCATATTGTTTAGATTTTTTATAAGAAATGAGTCTTCTTCAGCACACCACGGCTTTCGCTGGCGCGTTTCCCCGGTGCGAAGCTTTAACCTCATGACTCGCTTATTCACAGACTCTTTGCTGCGTCCGCCTAAACACTGTCCAATGGTTTCAAGCGTCATTTTGCAAAGATTTTCTTTTAAAAATTGATCCTCTTCTTCTGTCCAGATCTTTGGTTTACCCATCACTAATCACCTCGCGTAAAAACGTAACACCTTTACATGAAAAGCAAAGGTGTCATCGTTAACATCTATGAGTATTTCCTTTAATGCGGTTATTTAAAATAGATAGTCAACAAATAAAAATAGAAACGTTAGTTCTATTATAGCACATGCGTTCCTTCATTCAACTTATTTATCGCATTTACCGGCCAGAAGACTCCTTCAAATTGCTCCGCAATTAGTGGGAGATGAATGGCCGCCTTTTTTTGTGTTCGCTGCTTAGCAGTTGGAACATACGTTCTTTTTTTGGTATACTATATTTGTTAAATACTGGGGGTGAATCGAGATGATGCTGAATTACCGCTTCGAAATTTTTCCGAATGAAGAACAAAAAAGCACGCTTCACTCATGGGTCAACCTCTGCCGCCAGCAGTATAATTCGGCTCTTCTTGATAAACAAAGAGCCTACCAAAAAAACAAGAAAAACCTGACTAAATCTGACCTCAGTGCCCTGTTAACCCTGTCCAAAAAACACCATCCATATCTTAAAAAAGTGCCTTCCCAGCCCCTTCAGGAAACGCTGGACAGGCTGGGAAAAGCGTTTGATCAATGCTTCAAAAAAGAAGCCCGTTACCCTAAGGTGAAAAAACATAAAGACTACCATTCGATTACATTCACACAGTTTGGCATGGGTAAACAAAAAGATAAAAAAGGAAAAATTCATACCGTCAGGCGGGCCATTTCTTTCGGAAAAGGAGGAAAGCTCCTCATTTCTAAACTGGGCTTAATAGATATCCGCCTCCATCGGAAACTGGATGGCAAAGTCAAACAGGTGATCATTAAGCACCAGAATGGGCGCTGGTTTGCTATTTTCTGTGTCGAAAGACAGGCAGACCCGCCGCAGGCTGTCCATCAAGCCTCTAAAACAGCCGGTATTGATGTCGGCATCAAGAAATTCGCCGTTCTGTCGAACGGCGAAGAAATTCTACACCCGGGCTTTCTCCGCAAGGAAGAGAAAAAGCTCAAGCGTGCCCAGAAGAAACTTTCGAGAAAGAAAAAAGGCTCTTCAAACTGGCAAAAGCAAGTGGCCAGGCTGCAGAAGCTTCATGCCAAGGTGGCGAACCAGCGAAAGGATTTCCTGCATAAAACAGCGTTTCGCCTGGCAAGTACCTACAGCGTCATTTGTGTAGAAGATCTGAACATCCGTAATCTGGTGAAAAACCGGAAGGTGTCCAAGTCAATTCATGATGCAGGGTGGGGAATGTTCCGCCAGTTTCTGGCATATAAATGCGAGCGCAATGGCGGCCAGCTAGTTAAAGTGAAGCCTTATTTCACCACCCAGGACTGTTCGAACTGTGGAAAAAGAGTGAAAAAATCTCTTTCCATTCGAACGCATGTCTGTCCGGATTGCGGCCTTGTACTTGACCGTGACCATAATGCCGCCTTGAACATTGAAAAAGCCGGGCTGGCCCAGATAGGACTCATTCCGGCAATATAATTCCTTTACACTGTAGGTCGAGGTCCCGCCCGAACAGTATAAAACAACGCCTGTGGAGATGATGTAAGACCCTGTTCGGAAGAACAGGGCAGACATCGGTGAAGCAGGAAAATCAATGAAGTCAGAGCATGTTTTTTATTTCTCTGACAGAGATGCTCCCTCAAATTGTGCAGCAATTAGTTGAAGAGGTTCACGCGTACTTTCATTATGTAAGAGCCAAACTCCTGCTAGTAACAGATCTTATTTGCAAACAAGCATTTTGTAAGATACAAATTTTAGTAATGCAACAAAACCGAGCTATTTCTCCTTCATAAAAAAATAGAGCAGGGCAGCCTCATAAAAAGGTAACCCTGCTCTATTCGTTTAGTGTTATTTATTTTGGCTAGGGGGTTCAGCGCTGAGTTCAGATTCATATGGAAGGCCTTTTTGGCGATAAAGCTTCATGGCAGTGCAGGCAGCTGCGTAGAAATAGAAAAGCGACTCGGCTCCAACACCCTTGCATACATGTTCATCGTCTTGCTTCTATAATCTATTTCCCTGTAATTTTCTAAAATGACGGCTTGTTTTTGGTTGTGTATTCACTAATTTTAAACCGCTTACAATATTCTTTGAACCGCTATATTCATTACAACACAAAATACGAAATATAATCTATTAAAGAGAAAAAAACTTTTAAACCAAGCACAAGGAAAGCTAAAATGAGATTGCAAACAGCGAGAATCTTCTTCTCATGTTTTTTACGCAAGGCGATCAAGCTTAAGATAATGACTATTGAGATGCCTATATAAAAAGGCAATGTCAGATCAAAGGGTGCTGGAACAAAAGCATATACGACTGACAAAGCAGCTAATAATATAACTAGAATGAATGCTGTATAACTCAGCCACGAACATTTTTTAGTTTTTATAATCATTTCCCCCCTTCTTTTTCATTTCATGAAATGTATTGCATCCTGGCTTTCTAATCGGCATTTTATGCTGCTTAAGGATTTTTGACACAAAAAACGGATTGTGGCTACGAAAATAATTATTTTCATTAACCCAATACGAATACCCCATCCACTTTAATGGATGGGGTATTTATGTTTGGAAAAATTCTAGATTGCATATTTCTCTGATGTATTAAGTCCGTTTCTTATCGTTTTAACCAGTCCTACCATTGATTCGAAAACGTCTGCCTTTGAGTATTTTCTGGTTTGTTCTTTCTCGAGCTTATAGTTATCATCCGATAATTTAAGAACCGTTACAAGGTGAACTTCTTCAGTTTGATCCACTAGAAGATAGGTGTAGTCCCCTTCCTTAGATTCATCCTCCCCCGAATTCCAAAGTTCCGTAATTTTAAAGTTGTCACCATAAAATTCTTTAACTGCAGCTAGTGGTGTTCTTTCTGCCATTTTATTCTTCCCCTCCTAAAGGTAATAAATGAAAATGAGTGGCCGAGTCTACTTGTCTTACATAATTCGTTTTAAATGAATTCCTCCGCCTGGTCTTTTATTAAAAGAATACAATTATGTTGGCTTTATTCCCTTTTTCATTAAAAATATTCAACAGACAAAGCAGTTAATATGTTATATCTCCAGCACATAGATATATTAATCAAACTCACTAACTTCTGTCCTTCTTCAGGATTTTTAATACTTCTCTTAAGGCAAAGGAATCGTATGCCCCTTTTTTCGTAATCATTGCAAGATCCCAAGGCACAGCGGGTCCGCTTAAAGGAATAATATGAATGTTGGGGTTATTCTGCTTGTGGTAAATCGATTTCGGAAGCAGCGTAATGCCAAACTCGGAAGAAACAAGCTCAAGGATTAAGTCCCACTGTGAACTCTGATAAGAAACCTCCGGCGTAAACCCTGCATTGATACAAACCTTTTTAATATAGTCATGCAGCGTAAATTCTTCTGAAAAAAGAATAAACTGTTCATCTTTTAATTCACTAATACGAACGGCGTTCCGTCCGGCCAGAGGATGATTTTTATGTACGTACAGGACAAACTCATCCGTAATAAATGGGTACACATGGAACGCCGACGTGTCAGCTGGCAGTACAACAATGCCGAGGTCCACCTGCCCGGTTTCAACAAGCTGGCCAATCAGCTTTGCACCGCGTTCCGTCAGCTGGAGCGATACATTCGGATACTTTTCCTGAATTCTTCGAGCAATACCTGGAAAAAACAAGGTGCCAATAAGCGGCGGAATGCCAATTTTAATCTCACCGGTTATCACGTTCATTAAGTCATCCAGTAACACAGGGATTTCAGCTAAGGAAGCGGCTGCTTTTTGTGCCTGTTCATACACAATCCGGCCGGCATCAGTGAGCCGCACATGGCGGGTAGAACGGTCAAACAGCTCTATATTCAGTTCTGCTTCTATTTTTTTGACTGCTTTGCTGAAGGAAGGCTGTGAAAGATAGGAATGGGCGGCTGCCTTGGTAAAGCTCTGATGATCCGCTACTTCCATAAATAATTTTAAATCATGTAATTCCATTCATATCCCCTCATTTATTCGATATATTCATATTATTTATTCTTTTTATGTATTTTACTTATAAATGTTCCTCCTGTACATTATTAAGTAACAGAATATTCACATTAAAGGAGGCAAAAACCATGAAGTCCAGCAAGCTATTCACTTCTTTCAAGAAAGCGGTTTCAGATATTCAGGACGGCTCCACATTAATTGTCGGCGGCTTCGGACTATGCGGTATTCCCGAGTGCTCCATTCAGGCTTTAAAAGAACAAGGCACAAAGAACTTAACCGTTGTCAGCAACAATTGCGGTGTAGATGACTGGGGGCTGGGCCTCCTTTTGGCAAACAGGCAGATTAAAAAAATGGTTTCCTCTTATGTAGGCGAAAATAAAATTTTTGAACAGCAGTATTTAAGCGGCGAATTGGAAGTAGAGCTGACACCACAGGGAACACTTGCGGAGCGGATGAGGGCAGGCGGAGCTGGCATTCCTGGATTTTATACAGCCACAGGCATTGGAACACCGGTCGCCGATGGCAAAGAAACGAAGGAATTTGACGGAAAAACTTATCTGCTGGAACGCGGTATTGTCGGGGACTTTGCGCTTGTCAAAGCCTGGAAAGCAGATACGCTGGGCAACCTTGTTTATCGGAAAACGTCCCGCAATTTCAATCCCCTGGCTGCGATGGCTGGGAAAATTACCATCGCTGAAGTGGAGGAAATTGTGGAGGCCGGTGAGCTGGACCCTGATGAAATTCATACGCCGGGCATTTACGTCCAGCGACTCCTCCTTGGCACAGGCTACGAAAAACGGATTGAGCGGCGGACGGTTATACACGCATAACTGAAGAAAAGGAGTGAATAAAAATGAAAGATACACGTTCAGCTATTGTAAAAAGAGCCGTACAGGAAATAAAAGACGGTATGAATGTCAACCTGGGCATTGGCATGCCGACCCTGGTTGCCAACGAAATCCCGGACAATACTCACGTACTGCTGCAGTCAGAAAACGGATTGCTTGGCATTGGCCCTTACCCGCTTGCAGGCGAGGAAGACGCGGACTTGATTAATGCAGGAAAAGAAACCATTACGACCGTTCCAGGCTCCTCTTTTTTCGACAGTGCTGAATCCTTTGCCATGATCCGCGGTGGTCATATTGATCTTGCCATTCTCGGCGGAATGGAAGTGTCCCAAAATGGTGACCTGGCCAACTGGATGATTCCAGGCAAAATGGTGAAAGGAATGGGCGGTGCCATGGATCTTGTCAACGGTGCAAAACGGGTCGTTGTAATCATGGAGCATATGAATAAGCATGGTGAATCAAAAATCAAGAGAGAATGCTCCCTCCCCCTTACCGGCCAAAAAGTGGTAGACCGTCTTATTACAGACCTCGCCGTTTTTGATTTTACACCTGAAGGTATGGTTCTTATGGAAACAGCCAGCGGCATCACAGTAGAAGAGGTAAAAGAGAAAACAGAAGCATCCTTTACGGTTTCCTCTTCTCTTTCGGAGGTGCAATAAGATGACAAAAACAGTGATCATTGACGGTGCGCGGACACCTATAGGTAAATTCGGCGGTTCTCTTTCTTCCTTGAAAGCGACAGAACTTGGCGGCATTGCGATGAAAGAAGCTTTGAGACGAGCCGGCGTAAAACCGGAAGACGTCGATGAAGTTATTTTCGGTAACGTTTTACAAGCTGGACAAGGACAGATCCCTTCTCGCCAGGCTGCACGCGAAGCAGGAATTCCCTGGGATGTGAAAACGGAAACGATCAATAAAGTGTGTGCTTCAGGTCTTCGCAGTGTAACGCTTGGGGACCAAATTATCCGCCTGGGTGAGGAAGAAATTATCCTCGCTGGAGGCATGGAATCTATGTCGAATGCGCCTTATGCCGTTTTCAAAGCACGGTTTGGTGCACGTATGGGCGATACGCCTATGGTCGACTTAATGATTCACGACGGTCTTTCTTGCAGCTTTACCGGGGTCCACATGGGCACATATGGAAACACAACAGCTGACCAGTTGGAGTTATCCCGCGAAGACCAGGATGCATGGGCCGTACGCAGCCATGAGCGGGCGGTAGCTGCGATCGCAAATGGAACTATCGCCGAAGAAATTGTTGCAGTTGAGGTTCCCCAGCGAAAAGGAAATCCTGTCATTATTGATACAGACGAGGCGCCGCGTCATGACACGACAAAAGACGTTCTGGCCAAGCTGCGGCCTGCCTTTGGCAAAGACGGCACGATTACCGCAGGAAATGCCCCGGGCGTGAACGATGGAGCAGCTGCACTCGTTTTAATGAGTGAGAAACGTGCTGAAAAAGAAGGGAAAAACGTTTTGGCCACGATCATTGCCCATGCAGAAGTAGCGGTTGAAGCTGAAAGATTTCCACAGACACCCGGCCTGGTGATTAATGAACTATTAAAGAAAACAGGCAAATCAGTCGAAGATATTGACCTTTTTGAAATCAATGAAGCATTTGCTGCTGTAGCGCTCGCGAGCAATAAAATAGCTGGAGTGAATCCCGAAAAGGTAAACGTAAATGGCGGCGCCGTTGCATTCGGGCATCCAATTGGTGCGAGCGGAGCCCGGATTATTTTGACTCTGGCATATGAACTGAAACGTCGCGGCGGCGGGATTGGCATCGCAGCCATCTGTTCGGGAAGCGGCCAGGGTGATGCGATTATGATTGAAGTGGCTGTCTAAGATATAGGGTATTACCTGGATCCTTGTAGAAACAGTGACGATTCCGGTCCACTATTGACCAATAATGAAACAAGAGAAAAGCTCATGATGACAAGATCATCATGAGCTTTTCCCGTTTTCCCTGCATCCATTGATACTTAAAACAATATAACTGGGGTTCTTATTTATTTCATTAAACGGTGATCAATCGGTATCAAGCAAAATCGATTGTATTCTTTCTTGGCTGAACTTTTCTTTTCCAATCAGCTGTAGCTAAGCGAAAATTCAAACCACTCCAATTTTTGTATATGTGTATACGAGTATACTTGTATACTAATGGAAGAAAGGGTGTTTTAATTCTTTGCCAGTCAGCAATTTTATTATCTGGTACGCAAATTATTTATGGAAAAGATGGATATCAGCCAAAGCTTGCTGGAGATTTGCCCATGTTACTTGTTTGCTGAAATCTAAACCAAGACTTACGACTGTTTGTGCAATTTCAGGTCGAATTCCTGTAAGAATCGTCTGAACACCAAGCAGTTTTAATGCATCGATTACTTTGAAAATTTGGTCTGCCACCATTGTATCAACCATTAGTACGCCAGATAAATCAAGTATCAAATGCGTTAAGTTTAGCCTCTTGGCTGCTTTTAATGTTTCTTCCATCAACAGTCCAGCTCTTTCTGTATCTATATTGCCAATCAAAGGCAAAACGGCTATACCTTTTGAAAGAGGAACAACCGGAACTGATAACTCTATAAATGCCGTTTTCGCATTTTCAAGGCTTTCCTTGTAAAAATGGATATAGGTCAAACTAAAGCAATAAACAGCATGGTCAAGGAGCGGGTCAATTACCCGGGCAGATGCAAACACTGTTCTCACTGACATGTTATGTTTTACTGCAGCTTCTTCTATGACTTCGCTTATAAAAGCACGATAATAAGCTGTATCTTTAAGCGCCTCATCTAATGGCACGCCTAAACTGTGAATAAATCGCCCTGTTTCTTTCCCCCATTTTTCTATATCCGCATATGCTTTTTCTTTATCTACACCTAGTATAAGAGCTTCCCCAAAAAGAGACACAAAATTGGCTCTAATCTCTATCGCTTGTTGTTCGTCCAGCTGAGAAATGAGGTGTTTTTGTGCCTCAGCAGCTTCAGATAATCTAATTTCATGGACCTTTTTAGCAATATCGTATTTTGCTTCTACTATTGTTTCCCCAAGAATCTTTAATTCATTTTCCATTTTTATATCCCCCGAAGCATGCATCTATTTTCAGTTTATTCAAAAACATATTACAGGAAATCAATTAATAGGAAAAGCTTTATTAATCCATTCGGTTCTGTTTAGTTTAACAAGAAAACAAACCATATCTTTTAATAAGTTTTTTTCTAAGTCAATATTGAAATTCAACAGTATCGACGATCAACTACTAAACCGCCGTCAGTACAATTTACCTGTATGAATGAACTGCTGAGGAACTTTGCTTTGTTATGCAGGCTCTGCTAAACGATAGTATTAATCGTTATTAAAAAAAGAGGACCATTTTTTAAACTGCACGTCCAGTTGCGAATTGCAACAATTGGAATACGGTTTAGTTTTGGCCCTTTGCCTTGTTTTCATGCAACTAAAGCAATCATTATTTAAAAAGATCTTTTTTCTTCTCGCCGGCAGATGCCAGGAAACTTACTGATCACTCATAAAGGATTTTTATCTTGATTATAAGAAGTCAGCAAGTAAAACTGCTTTGCGAGAAAATGCGGTGTGTACGGCATATCGTTTCGCAGCCAGGATACGATCGTACCGATCAAAGCTGAAGATCTATGCCAAATTGCAATATCTTTTTGAATTCCTGCTTTATCAATGAAAGAATTCCTTCCTTTATGTTCGAATCTTTCAGTAATAATTTCCGTGAGCATTGTTAACAAGCGCTCAGTAAAGATTGGAGCCTTCCTTGACGCCAAAGTAACCTTATAAAAGCTAGAATGTTGAGCAATATGTTCAAGCAACTTCTCGAGTCTCAGCCAATCCGTATTTTTGGGAGAGTCCTCATTCACTGGCTGACCGTTTATGACATTTTGAATGTCTTCAATCATAGCATCCGCCATCTTCTCTAACATATCCGGTATATCACGATAATGCAGATAAAACGTAACGCGGCTAATCGTAGCACGCTCCGCTATACGGCTGACAGACATTTTCTCGATATCCATTTCCTGCAGCAAATCCACAAAAGCCTCTTTAATTAACAGCCGCGTACGAAGAATTCGAGGGTCTGTATGATCTTTCGTATGATCCATCGGTTTCCTTTTCCTTTCTCCTTAAAATGAAAATATACAATTAATTAGAAAATGTATTATATTCCCCAACTAAACAACACAAATTGATTAAATGTAAATTACTTTACACCTTTCGATATATTGTAAATTGTAAAATATACCGCCCTACTGTAACTTATTTTATACATTGTTCATTATCTTACACATTGTAAATTAAATCTAGTGAGAAAAGAAAGGAAGTTTGCAGGTTGAATAAAGACATAGGTACAGATAGTCGTTCTGTTAAAAAAGGACCTATCCTGTTTATCATGATTTTGGGAGCATTTCTAGCCACATTGAATCAAACCATCATGAGCGTTGCCACCCCGGAATTAATGGTTGATTTTCATATTTCAGCTGCTACGGCACAATGGCTGACAACTGGCTATATGTTAGTGAATGGTGTGCTCATTCCCATCACCGCGTATCTTATGCAAAGATTTACTACCCGCCAGCTTTTTCAAGCATCGATGCTGATCTTTCTGGCAGGTACGATCGTATCCGCTGTAGCTACAAGCTTCCCGGTTCTTTTAACCGGGCGTATGATCCAGGCAGCAGGTGCAGGTATTATTATGCCGCTGCTTATGAACGTTATTTTTACGCTTTTTCCTCCCAATAAAAGAGGTGCAGCGATGGGCATGGTGGGCTTTGCGATCATTTTTGCGCCAGCCATCGGCCCTACTACGGCTGGATATATCCTGGAAAACTTCAAATGGGAAGTTATGTTCTACGGCATGATTCCGTTTGCCCTTTTGGTCATTATCTGCGGCTTTGTTTATTTAAAGAACATTTCAGAACAAGTGATAACGAAAATTGATACGATCAGTGTCATCCTCTCAACAATAGGGTTTGGCACGCTATTATACGGCTTCAGCCGGGCTGGCAGCGAAGGCTGGTCCAGCAGTGAGGTACTCTTCTCTATTGCCGTAGGGGTCGTTACACTTGGACTTTTTACATGGAGACAGTTAACGTCTCAGAGTCCGTTGCTGGATCTTCGTGCCTTCAAATACAATATGTTCTCCCTGACAACCGTCATCAACATTGCGATTACAATGGTGATGTATGCAGATATGATGCTGCTCCCATTGTACTTGCAGAGTGCACGCGGCTACACAGCTTTAGAGTCTGGTTTATTGCTTCTTCCTGGTGCGCTTGTGATGGGCTTCTTAATGCCTGTTACCGGCAGGCTGTTTGACCGGTATGGAGCAAAATGGCTCTCTATTATCGGTTTGATCATTACCATCATTACCACGATTGGCTTTATTGATTTAACAGACTCAACCAGCTACACATACTTGATTCTTATGTCTACAGGCCGTCGTATTGGAATGGCACTGATGCTGATGCCAATTCAAACAGCTGGCTTAAATCAACTGCCTGCAAGCTTGAGTGCTCATGGTACCGCAATCTCCAATACCATCAGGCAGGTAGCAGGTGCAGTCGGCACCTCCCTTCTTGTAACGGTGATGACAGACCGCACTAAAACACATCTAACGGACATGATGTCTACGGGCGGAAACGGAGCAACCCAACAACAAATGATGTTAGAAGCCACTATTCAGGGGATTAACGACGCTTATGTGGTCATTATCGGAATAGCGGTTATCGCATTGGTTTTGTCCTTTTTTATCAAACGTACAGAACAAAGCTCCGAAGAGATTTCCAGCACTAACCTGAATAAAGCTGCTAATTAAAAAAGCGTAAGACACAAAACAAATGTAAAGAAGGCTTAGGATGAACTTGAATAATCTTCTGCTATGTTACAACTAAACAAGTCAAAAAGCAGTGATATCAACATCACTGCTTTTTGACTTGTTCTTATTTAATGGATCTGCTGGTGAACAACCTGCTGTTCCCTCTTTATGATTTTTTGCACATTGTCTCATTTTTTTGTAGCCAAATAGATAATAATCGGATACCGAAACTGTTGATGAAAAAGGATAAAGGCACTTAAAAATGGCGGATAGCTCCGACGCCTAGCCGATTCCCTTTACACTATTATTGGCATTTCCCCAATTACCATATAGTTTACTATTAAAGATTTAGTCATTATGAACGATAAATACTATAGGAATTAGTACTATAGATTCCGCCATAATCATGTCACTTATTGTAATGTTTGCAGTGTTCACGACCTTTTCTTCAGAAATAATAACCAGCAGTACGCAATTTGTCCTAAAAAGTAAGTATTTTTATTTTTTCAACGACATATACTTAAGAAATAAATGGACATATAATAGCGTCTTACATTTACACCAATACTTTTACAAAAGGAGGAAAGCGGATTTTTACTTAATCTGCTGATTCTATGAACAATAAAACAATTGAGATACACGTTAACGAGTTTTGGGAAAAATACCTTGCAGCATCTAACATACGAGAACTGATTGATCTTCTGAATTGGTGCGATGAACTTTCTTCAGAATTGCTGGACAAAGGAATGGATGATGAGACCTTCCGAGGGTTTTTAAATTCGATTCCAAACATGATTATTACGGCCAAAATTCGTAATGGAATGCACCGGAGATTTTGTGAAAAACTAGAAGATCAAAATCTTATTTTTAAAGTAACTTCTAAACATATTTCCGCCATGCCACAGGAAGAAATAAGCACCCTTTTATATTACGATAAACGTAAAGAGCTTTCTTCCGATCCAGAATTCAAAAAGAAAATGATGTTATAACTGAAATAACTTAATTTAATTACCTTGAATAACACAACAAGCGATCTTCCCTGTATAAGATTGCTTTTTCTTTTCTGCACCATAAGCAAAGCTATGTGCAGCTTACCGGCAAAAGTGACAGCATCAGCAATATCTTGAATGAAAGTTCGTTCGTAACCATTTGTTCAATAGAAATATGACTCAGCCCTTGAATAAAAAATCCGCTATTCCATAAAGGACAGCGGATTTTTAACTTAATGACGAGTTTACTTCTGCTTTTCTATTTAAACAGCTCTCTCATTTTTCTTTTCAATATGGTTCATAATGGTTTCTCCCTCAACGTCGATATTTGGCAAAATTTTATCCAGCCATTTTGGCAAATACCAAGCTGATTTCCCCATTAACGCCATAACGGCAGGCACGATGGTCATTCTCACAACAAACGCGTCAAAGAGAACACCAAACGCCAGGGCCATTCCCATTACTTTAATCATCGCATCGGGCGTCATCATAAAGCCGATGAATACCGCCATCATGATCAATCCTGCTGCTGTCACGACCCTGCCGCTGTCGCGCATTCCATCTAAAATGGCTTTGCGGGGATCTCCTGTATGAACATACACTTCACGCATTTTGCTGACCAGGAAGATCTCGTAATCCATTGCCAGCCCGAATAAGATTCCGATCAAGATAACAGGCAGGAACGCTAAGATCGGGCCTGAAGCTGGAAAACCAAAGAGGTCAAGCAAGTTTCCATCCTGCACGATAAATACGACAAATCCAAGTGTAGCACCCAGGGAAAGCAGGAATCCTAATACGGCTTTTAATGGGATTAAAAGAGACCTAAATACCAGAACCAGGAGTACATAAGCAAGCCCTACGATGAGTGAGGCGAATATTGGCAGGGCATCATTTAGCTTTTGTGCAATATCAATATTCATCGCTGTCGTGCCTGTAACCATCAGTTCTATCTGGTTTT
This sequence comes from Domibacillus sp. DTU_2020_1001157_1_SI_ALB_TIR_016, assembly GCF_032341995.1. NCBI lineage: Bacteria > Bacillati > Bacillota > Bacilli > Caryophanales > Bacillaceae > Domibacillus > Domibacillus sp. DTU_2020_1001157_1_SI_ALB_TIR_016. The sequence continues at coordinate 1,006,817 of NZ_CP135438.1, read as the reverse complement.
CTTTTTCAGCCTGCTCAGATTTTTCTCGAATGGTCTTTACCAGATCCTTAGTCTTTGTGTCATCCGGTCCGGTTTCTGGTATAATATTCATTACATACAATTCTCCAGAAGGTCCAGGAAAAGCCGGGGTTACACTTTTAACACCAGACAGCTCGCTCAATTCTTTTGCAATCTCATTCACTGTCTGTGGCGTTTTGCTGTCTGCTTCTTCAGCTTTTGCTGCTACTACCAACGAGGCATTAAATCCTTCGTCATATGCTTCTGTCAGCAAATCATACGCTCTTCTTTCCGTTGTCTCTGTTGACTTCGTTGTCCCATCAGAAGGCAGCCCAAGATTCATATGGAACATAGGAACGGCAATGATTACAAGCAGCGCAATCGCAACGATGGAAACTATTAAAGGTCGCTTTGTAACAAATTCTCCCCATTTGCTTGAGCCTTCTTTTTTCTTATCCATTCCCGTAAGCTTTTGCAGGAATTTATTTTCCTTAGACGGTCCAATTTTATGACCGATCATGCCTAATATCGCCGGCAATACGATGATGGATACTAAAACCGCTGTCAGGATACTGACGGCTGCCGAGATTCCCATCATGGTTAAAAACGGAATCTGCGCAACAGCCAATCCCAAAAGCCCAATAACGACCGTAATTCCTGCAAATACAACGGCGCCCCCAGCTGTTCCATTAGCTATGGCAATCGATTGCTGAACAGAATATCCTTTGGCAAGCTGCTCTTTAAAGCGCGACATGATAAATAAAGCGTAATCGATTCCTACTGCCAGTCCCAGCATGGCCGCCAAGGAGATAGAAACAGATTGGATGTCGATAAAATTGGTTCCTATCACGATCCCAATCAGCCCGATGCCTAATCCTAGAACAGCCGTAAGAATCGGCAGTCCAGCTGCGACAAACGATGCAAAGGTAACAGCCAGTACAAAAAAGGCAATCACAATCCCAGCTGCCTCAGCAAAATGGGCCGCTGATTCAGAAAATGCCAGGTTATCCCCTCTTACCTCCGTTTGAATGCCTGCATCCCTTGTTGTTTTAATGTGGTCTAAAATATTGTTTTTAGAATCCTCTGTTACCTCTTCGGCTTTGACTTTGAACGTTACTTCTCCATACCCGATCCTCTTATCTTCGCTTATATTCATAAGCTGCATCGGTGTTGCCACAGAAGCGACATCTGGGTCTTTTTTGATTTCATTTAATGTATCTGTAATGACTTGTTGTACTTCTGCCGATTCCAGCGTTTCATTTTCAGGCGCTTTAAAGACGATTTGTACTTTGGCCCCTTGGCTTCCTGCTCCCTTAAATTCTTCACTAATGACTTTGCCTGCCCGGTCTGCCGGTGTATTTGGAATGGTCAGATCCTCATTAAACGAGGAACCCATGTTCAAGGCAAGAGCCGCTAATACAAGCAAAATTCCCAGCATGCTAAAAACTACTTTTTTCCGGTGTATGGCTGCCCATTGTCCTAACCTGTAAAGATACTTTGCTATTTTAATCTCCTCCTAGTTTTATTTGGAATCTTTATTTCCCCACGGGTTATCTTGAGGGAAAAACAGGACATCAAAATACTCTGAGTGATCCATTCCTTCTGCCTCCATTTTTTCTTTAACAGCTGAAACGAATAACCGCATTCCTTCCTCCACGATCTCCTGTTCATTTGGCTTTAACAGATTTAATACATCTCTTACTGCCTGGTTGAAGGGTTCTGGTGCACCTTCATTTATTTCTTTCAGGGTTTCCTCAGTCAGGGTAATGTTTACCGACCGTTTGTCTTTAGGATTAGGGGTTTTCATGAGAATTCCTTTTGCGGTAAGCCGTTCAACAATATCCGAAACAGTACTTTGAGTCATTCTTAGGTTTTGCGTCAGCTGTTTGATACTGATTGCTTCATTTACCAATACTTCGGCTATAACCCGTGCCTGGGGTACGGTGACACCCTGCTCCTCCGCATGTTTTTGAATACTTTTCATCATATACCGATGTAAAAAATCGATGGATTCACGAATAAATTCAGCTCTTTCCCTCATTTCTATCTTCCTCCCAAAAATCATCCCATACGATACATCGAATACGATACATCGTACGGGATGTATGTTACAATCATCTAATTGCTTTGTCAAGGTAAAAACGGATATGTACAAATCTGTCAACCGCTGACAGTAACCCTAAGAAAGCAAGAAAGTTTCTCCTGCTTTTTAAAAACCGGGTATTTTCTTTGCTTTCTTTTGCATTCCTATATATGATTCTTCCCATATAGTCCTTAATTTTAATAACTGCAACGAGGGCAGTATCGATTTGTTACATATCGGACAGAACAGAGAAGGAAATGGCACATTTTTTGGATTAATAGATTTTTACAACATGTTAACGGGAGGAATAGGTTTGGGAAAACAAGACGTAAAAGGAAAGAAAGTGATTATTACCGGAGCAAACAGCGGAATAGGCTTTGAGGCTGCCAAAGCATTGACAGCACAAGGTGCCGACGTCGTACTGGCGGTTCGGAACGAGGAAAAAGGAAAAGAAGCAGTACAAAATATTAAAAAAGAGCATGAAGGAGCAAAAGTTTCCGTTATGGCACTGGATTTGGCGGACCTTGCCAGCGTAAAGACATTCGCTGATGCGTACAAAGAGCGTTTTGACCAGCTCGACATCCTGATTAATAATGCAGGCGTGATGGTCCCTCCCTACCAAAAAACGAAGGATGGATTTGAATTGCAGTTTGGCGGAAACCATTTGGGCCACTTTGCCCTAACCGGCCATTTGCTTCCGCTGCTAAAAGCGACCCCTTCCGCCCGCGTGGTCACGCTGAGCAGCATTGCACATAGAAAAGCAGCCATCGACTTTAGTAACCTGGACGGCTCTAAAGGCTACAAAGCAATGAAGTTTTACCGTCAAAGCAAGCTTGCGAACCTATTGTTCGCAAAGGAATTCGACAACCGGCTGAAACAAGCTGGAATAAATGCAATGAGTCTAGCGTGCCACCCGGGGATTAGTGCGACGAACCTTTTCAAGGTCGGAGGGGAACGCATGCAGCCAATCGTGAAATCTCTGCTCTATCGGTTTTTCCAGACACCGGAAATGGGAGCCTTACCTACCATTTATGCTGCGACCAAAGAAACATTGAAAGGCGGAGAATACATCGGCCCCGACGGAAGAGGAAACCATAAAGGATACCCTGCGATCGAAGTGCCTGCCAAAGGAGTCTATGATGAAAAGACAATGAGGAAACTATGGGATGTGTCCGAGGAATTAACAGGAGTCGTATTTGATTTTTCGTGAGCTATCGGTAAAGAACAACAAAGCCTGGAACTCTACAAATGAAAGAATAAGCCCCATTCCTTGCTCAAGGAATGGGGCTTATTTGTATGAATACAATACCATTTCAATTCTTTAGATCCGATTCGTTCAGTCCGATTTATTAGCGCCAGGTACTAAATCCAGGTATAATATAATAGAGATGAGATAACTTTACACGAATTGAGGTCCTTTATACATGTATGATTATAAAACGGAGTTAACGGCACCGGAAAATTATAATATTACGCAGGAAATTGAGAAGCATGCTTCGGATAAACTGGCTCTCGTTTATCAAAATGAAGCTGGAGCTACTCAAACGATCACGTATAACGAGCTGATTAAACAATCCAATAAGCTTGCGAATGGGTTAAACCATCTTGGTTTGGAAAAGGGAGACCGTGTCATGATCGTGACGACTCGCTTAATTGAGTCTTATGTGATTTATATGGCTTGTTTAAAAGCAGGACTTGTCATTATCCCTTCTTCTGAACTGCTGCGTGCCAAGGATATCGCTTACCGGCTGAACCACTCTGAAGCCAAAGCGGTGATTTCTTATGCTGATTTTACAAATGAAATTGATGCCATTGAGGAAGAACTTCCGTATCTTGAACGCAAGGTTTCTTTTGGAGGAACAAAGGCTGGGTGGGCAGATCTTCATAGCATCATGGATTCTTCTTCTGAGAACTTCGACAACCAAATCACGAAACGCGACGACCTTGCTTTTCTCGCTTACACTTCCGGCACAACCGGGAATCCAAAAGGTGTTGCTCATGCACACAGCTGGGGTTATGCCCATATTCGTATCGCTGCTGAGGAATGGCTTAATATTAAAGAATCGGATACTGTATGGGCAACAGCTGCTCCAGGCTGGCAAAAATGGGTATGGTCCCCCTTCCTTTCGGTTTTAGGTTCAGGTGCAACCGGATTTGTTTATCAGGGAAGGTTCACCCCTCAGAAATACTTAAAGCTGCTTCAAGATCAAAAGATCAACGTGCTGTGCTGTACGCCTACTGAGTACCGAATGATGGCCAAAACAGAAGGATTAAATCAATACGACCTTTCGAACTTAAGAAGTGCTGTTTCTGCCGGAGAAGCCCTTAACATGGAAGTGATCGATGTATTTAAAAATACATTTAACATCCAAATAAGGGACGGCTATGGACAAACGGAAAGCACACTTTTAATCGGAACGCTGCAGGGTGCCGAACATAAAATAGGCTCAATGGGCAAACCGATCTTGAATGATACGATTGACATCGTTGATGAGGATGGTGTTCCTGTTCAAACAGGAGAGATTGGCAATATCGCCATTCGGAAAGAATTGCCGGCACTCTTTAAAATGTATTATAAAGACCCTCAAAAAACGGAAAGTTCCTATACAGGAGATTATTTCTTAACGGGAGACCGCGCCAGCAAAGATGAAGAAGGCTTCTACTGGTTCCAGGGAAGAAGTGATGATGTCATTATCAGCTCCGGTTATACAATCGGCCCCTTTGAAATTGAAGATGCTTTAATGAAACATCCTGCTGTACTGGAATGTGCAGCTGTTGCAAGCCCTGATGAAATTAGAGGGAATGTCGTGAAAGCTTTTATTGTATTACAAACTGGAGTTGAAGGTTCCGCTGAACTTGTGAAGGAACTGCAGAGCTTTGTTAAACAAATAACAGCACCTTATAAATATCCAAGGCTTATCGAGTTCGTTGACCACCTGCCAAAAACGGATTCCGGAAAAATCAAACGTGTTGATTTAAGAAGCCGCGGGAATCAATGATACCCCTGAACTCTCTCCTATTGAACGGCAGCCAAGTACATACTTGGCTGTTTTTTTTATGCAACCTGTGTATTTTTAGCCTGCAGCAAATGACTGTTTAGCGTAATGAAGTCAGGAAATCAGAAGTATAACGGAGTCGATCGACGTCATTATTATCATTAACAAAAATGAAGATTTACTAAGTTCCTTTCCGAAGTCTTGCGCATAATTTGTTAAAAAAGACAAAGGAGAGAGACCATTGGATTTCAATAAAAAAAACCTTCCCGACCTGTTTCAAGGCTCAGTCGGAGATTTAATCAAATCGTTTGATTCCTTTTTTAATGAATCGATGAAGTATGTTGGCCATTATTTCAGCCAGCCAATTTCCGATTTGACCTGCTATGAAACGGGCTCAAATATGGTCATTGAAGCAGAGTTAAAGAACTGCAGGAAAGAGCAGATACAAATCTATATGCTAAGAAACGGACAGGTAAAAATTAGTGTAGAAAACATTACTTCTACTACAGCCCAAAATGATAAAGATGAAATCATTCTTCAAAATCAATCCGTACAGAAAGTCGAAAGAATTGTGGCACTCCCTTGTTCGCCTGGAACAGGCAAAGTAAAAGCAACATTTAAGCATGGACTGCTGAGAGTCATTATCCCAAAAAGAGAACAAGCAGAAACCATCATTGAGATTGACTAGCCCCTTTGTTTTCTTATTGGAAGATATATTGGCTAAGGGGGAAAGCAGGCTGACTAACAGCACCTGCCTTAATGTTTTTCAAATTTTTTCTATTTGGCTCAGCCTGCCCACTCCCTTTACTCAATCTTTTCCCCTAATTTAACAATAAAAGAAAAAAGAACCATGACCTGGTTCTTTAGAAAAAGGTAAAATATTAACTCTCTTTTTTCTTTGCTGTAGAGTTTCGCACCACCAATTTAGGAGACAGGATGACGCGCTGTTTGGATTCCTTTTTTTTCTCAATTTCTTCAATAAGAAGCTCCACTACTTTTTTTCCCATCTCATCAATCGGCTGGGCAATCGTTGTTAAAGGCGGCTCACAGATTGTGGATAGAATGGTATTATCAAATCCGACAATCGATAGCTCATTTGGAACTTGTATATTCCACCCGCGTGCTCCCTGCAGTGCCCCGATTGCCAATGCTTCCGTAGAAGCAAAAACGGCTGTTGGCGGACTCTGTTTTTTTAATAGGCTCAACATCGCCTCTTTTCCTTCATCAATGGAAATATTGTTATGTATAACAAAGCTTTCATCATACGGTAAACCGTGTTCTTCAAGCGCATTTCTATAGCCTTGAACCCTTGATCGGACGACTGAATAGGTGGCGTCCTCTGTGATCATCGCAATCTTTTCGTGTCCAAGATCAATTAAATGTTTTGTGGCTTCATAACCGCCTAAATAATCATCCACCAGCACCGTATCTACCGCAAGAGAAGGAACGTCTCTTGAAAGCAAGGCCATCGGAAGATTCGTTTTCATCAGCTCTTTGATAGACTTCTCTTTTTTCAGTCCTGTTGCGACAATGATGCCATCTGTATACTTTTGCTTTAGAATCGAAATGTATTCCAATTCATTTTTAATGTCATTGTCTGTGCTGCAAATCATCAGACTGTAACCGTGCCGCTTAAGATGGTTTTCAATGCTGCGCGCTATTTCTGCCATAAACGGGTTGGCGATGCTCGGTATTAAAAGCCCAACCGTTTGAATGCGCTTTTTTACGGATGCCGTAACACTGGGCTGATAATTTAATTCCTGCATCGTTTCCTGCACTTTTTTTCTTGTTTTATCTGCCAGGTTCCCAGTATTATTAAGCACTTTAGATACAGTAGAAATGGACACGCCTGCTTTTTTAGCTACATCATAGATGGTAGGTCTCATCATTCCCTTTCCCCTCTTTTCTTTCTCACTGCTTTACTATCTATTTTAACCCATTTTGACTGGAATTAAAGAAGATGCTGTCGTTGAGAAAGCGATTCATAATTGAAGGCTTTAACGGGAATGCTCTACTTTTTCCTGCTTTCTTTCAGAAAGGCTCGCTCTGTTAAGCTTTAATGTTGTTATTTCATCAATAGTTGACTGCGATAAAAAGAAGAACAGCTGGTGATGAACTGCACCCCAATTGTTAGACACAGTCTAACAATTGGAGGTGCAGTTTTTTCTATGACCAAATATTCTTTTGAAACTAAATTAGAGGCTGTAGCTGCCTATCTTGAAGGAACAGAGTCTATTATTCACATTGCTCAACTGTACAATGTGAATAGGTCAGTGCTGCAAAGATGGATCGCCACATTTCGAGAACATGGATGGGCAGGTTTTCAGAAAACATATACAAATTATTCGGCAGAGTTTAAGATGGATGTACTAAACTATATGAACGAAACAGGAGTGTCTACCGAAGAAGCCTCTGCGGTCTATAATATCCCTTCCCCAAGTACAGTCTGGAAGTGGAGGCATTTAGTTGAAACACAAGGAATAGACGCTCTTAAATCAAAGAAAAAGGGGCGTCCATCCATGAAAAAAGAATCCCAAAATAATCAGCCGGCAGAAGGCACAGAAGAAGCGTTAAGAGCTGAAAACGAGCGCTTACGGATGGAGATTGCCTATTTAAAAAAGTTACACGCCTTAATTCAAGAAAAGGAAAAGTTACAGCACAAGACAAAGCGCAAATAATCTACGAGTTAAGGCATGAATTTAAAGTAAGAGAATTAGCTGAAATCGCCGGTATTCCACGGAGTACTTATTATTACTGGGTAAAACAAGCGAATCGACCAGATAAATATGGTGAAGTGAAAGAAGTCATCCAGCAGATTTTTGATGAACATCAAGGTCGGTATGGATATCGCCGTATCACGTTGGAACTACGGAATAAAGGCTATTTATTAAATCACAAAACGGTCCGTCGCTTAATGGAGGAAATGGGGTTGAAATGTCTTGTGCGCATGAAAAAATATCGCTCTTACTGCGGCAGCATAGGGAAAATCGCCCCAAATATCCTGGAGCGCCATTTCGAGGCGATGAAACCAAATGAAAAGTGGGTAACGGATGTAACCGAATTCCATTTATATGGTGAAAAGCTATACTTATCCCCGATTCTTGATTTATACAACGGAGAAGTTATTTCCTATCACCTTGAAAACCGTCCTATTTATTCCCTTGTTTCAAGGATGTTGACGAAGGCTTTTAAACACTTAAAAGATGGAGATTCCCCTGTCCTTCACTCGGATCAGGGCTGGCATTATCAGATGAAACAGTATCAACAAGCCTTGAAGGAGCATGGGATTATCCAAAGTATGTCTCGTAAAGGTAACTGTTTAGATAACGCAGCCATGGAGAGTTTCTTTGGCTTATTAAAAAGTGAATTACTCTACCTCAAAGAATTTGAAAGTATGGAGCACTTTAAGCAAGAATTAGAGAAGTATATTCATTATTACAACCACAAACGGATCAAGGCAAAATTAAAAGGCATGAGTCCGGTTCAATACCGGACTCATGCCCAGGAAGCTGCTTAAAATTCGTGTCTAACTTTTTGGGTTCAGATCAGTGAAAGCCGCTCTCCTTTTATATCTATTTTAAGTTTAGAACTTCTTGATAGATTTAATTGTTATTATTGAGCAGCCGCCGCAACTGGAGTTACTTCCTTAATACGTCCCTCTTGCTTGTATTCAAATGGGCTAGGCAATGTTTTGACATAGTCGACCGTTGCTTGGATATCTTCCGGTCCTACTTCCATACCTCGGGAAACAGCTGCGATGCCATACTTTGCATTACCAAACATATAATTGTTTACGACGACGGTATATTCTTTTGTTTTATCAATTTTACTTCCGTCAGGAAGAGTGATATCCACAACTTTTGCTGTGTTTGATTGGGCATCCACCGCATACGTATAGTTGAATCCAGCAACATGGAAGTCATATCCTGAAGGAGAGAGCTGGTTATTTAATATCGTTTCTAAATCAGCACCTGTTACAGTTACTTTATTTAGCACGTTGCCAAAAGGCTGAATAGAGAATAAATCACCAAATGTTACTTCCCCGGCGTCAAGCTGCGCCCGCACTCCGCCGCCGTTCATAAGGGCAAAGTCCGCATTCATATTTACCTTCATTCCGTCGGCAATCAAATTCCCCAGCGGCAGGTCACGATAATCCCCTGTATAAGCTTTAGCGGTAGACAGCGTAGTTAAAGAATGCCCAACCACCTCCGCTTTAATGGGTTCCACTAAATCCTTGTACTTATTGATAATGGTTGAAACTTCCGCATCTGGTGTGTAATCTTTTTGATACACGGTCACGATTTCGGCTTGCTTGTTCACGACATCTCCAGAAACTGGATCAAGTTCAAGGTCCACATCAGAAAATGCTGAACCGTATGAATATGATTGCACGATTAACTTGCGGTCGACTACTTTATTGACTTTTGCATGGTTATGGGCAGAAAAGATTACATCTATTTCATCGTCCACATTCTCGGCGATTTTGGACGCATCAAATGCATCACTATTACCCGTCTGGGTTGTCGGATTATGAGCGAGTACCACAATGGCCTCTACGCCTTTTTTCTTCAATTTCTCCGCATACTTGTTGATGGCTTCAGCTTCATCCGTAATTTTAAGGGTTTCATTCCCTTTGCTTACGATAATATTAGGTGTTTCCTGGGTTACGACCCCGATGAATCCAATTTTCTTACCGCCTGCTTTTTTAACGACATAAGGCTTTGTGATTAATTCTCCTGTTGCCGTATCAAACGCATTAGCCGCAACGATTGGGAAATTCATTCCATCGTATCCAGGAACCCCTTTTGGATGGTCCCCACCCTCGATCATACGATGCAACTCTTCGATCCCTTCATCAAATTCATGGTTTCCAAGTGTTCCTACGTCAAACCCCATAGATTCCATCACTTCAACAGTTGGCTCATCTTGGAAAGCTGCTGAAACAAGCGGGCTTCCACCAATCATATCACCAGTATGTACTAAAAGAGTATTTGGATTTGCCGCCTCTCTCTGTCTCATGGCCGCAGCCGTGTATTCCATACTTCCGGCAAGCACATTCTCACCATCTAATTTTAGTTTAGTCACGGTATCGATTTGCCCATGCAGGTCATTTAACCCCAGCAATTGAACCTTGACTGTACTTGCATTCTGGTTTTGCTTATTCTGTTTTTCTTTATTTTCTGAAGCAAAAACTTCAGATGAAACAACAGTAGAGGATAAAACCGTTACCGCTAATGATGTTCGTAAGAATTTCTTTACAGAATCTTTCTTTCTTCTTTTCATATAGATTCACTCTCCCAGCGAAGTGTTCATTTCATAGTTTTAACCAAAATGAGCATATCAGATGAAAGGAGATTTTTTGTTAAGATTATGTAAGACTTATGTTAAAATTTTAAATTCAAATCAGTTTCCAGACAACTTAATAAATAGTTGTATTAAACTTTATTGTTGTTATGATGCAAAACGACGGGACTTCGTTTAAAAGTCCCGTCATTTTGCATCGTAACCATCATCCATCTTCACAATTTGAACTTCCCGTAGAACCGAAAAGAGGAAGCGCTTTCCTTTCGCTAGATGGCTATGACACATCTCTTGTTTAAAAAGTGTATAAAAAAACGGGTTCAACCTTACATTCCTTTTAAGGAAAGCGCTCCATATCAGAAGTGCATGTTAACCATTTGAACGTCCATAGCCGTCTCGCTTTGCACCTTAAACTATTTTTTTGCAGCTGGATCTGCATGCACTTATGAACCAACTTTTTTCGGGCGCAAATCGGCAGTCGTTTCAGCTTGTGCCGGCTTCCAATGTGTTTCAATTTCTTCTAATGTTTTCCCTTTCGTTTCAGGAACCCATTTCCACACAAAAATGAAAGCGAGCACACACATCAATCCATAGAAGCTATAGGTCATGCCAGCGCTTATTTCCAGCAACGAAGGGAATGTGGCGGATATTAGTAAATTTGAGCTCCAATTGGCTACTACTGTTATTGCCATCACCTGGCCTCTTATTTTATTCGGGAAAATCTCAGAAGCCAAGACCCACGTAAGCGGACCCCAAGATAAATTGTAAAAAGCGGCGTAAAGCAAAATCAGTACCAATGCTCCGACTCCCATCGAGTCTGAAAACGATAAAGCAGCGACACCGAACATACCAACCGTCATTCCAAGCGATCCTAAAAGCAGTAAACGCTTTCTTCCCCATTTGTCTACTGCTATCAAAGCTAGAAAAACAAAGACAAAGTTGACGACACCAAGGAGAACCGTTTGAAGCATAGATGTATCTGCACTCGCTCCCATGTCAGCAAATATACGAGGTGCATAGTACAAAATAACATTGATCCCGACAAACTGCTGGAAAGCCGCTATTAAAATTCCGACGATGACAACCAGCTTCCCGTATGAAAAAACACGCGCTTTCTGCGTATCCATCGTTTGTTTGACTTCATGATAAATGTCTTTTGCTACTTCTCTTGATCCATTTATTTTTTCTAAAATGTTTAATGCTTCTTCATCTCTATTTTTAGAGATCAGATAGCGCGGTGTTTCAGGTACTAAAAACAGGAGAAAAAAGTACAAAAGTGCCGGGATGGCCTCAGAAGCAAACATGTATCTCCAGCCTAAATCATTAATCCAGCTGATGCTTTGCCCGGCAGCTATCTTCCAGTTCACAAAATAAACGAGCAGCGTGCCAAAAATAATCGCTAAATTGTTTAAGGTTACGAGTCTTCCTCTAATGTTTGCAGGAGACGTTTCACTAATATATAGCGGCCCTAATCCTGAAGCCAAGCCAACACCTACGCCGCCAATAATTCTGTAAATGTTAAACATAATGAAAAGGCCAATCGTCGGTTCCCCTTTTTCAAAAAAGAGAAACTCAGGATAACCAGAAAGCAATGCTGAAATAAAAAACAAAACCGCTGCAATGATCAGTGAATTTCTGCGCCCTATTCGATTGGCGACAACTCCACTAATCAGCCCGCCCACGACACATCCAATTAAAGCACTTGATACTGTCAGCCCGTGAAACACGGTGTTTAATCCCAGCTTCTCAATAAAGTAGACCTGCAGCGACTGTTCCGCACCTGAAATGACTGCCGTATCGTACCCGAACAACAAACCTCCTAATGCAGTAATGGACGTTAAGTAAATCATATATTTCATGTTTGGCTTCATCTTTCAGACTCACCTTCATTATAAATTTGACAAGGAGCCTTTCAGTAATTGCCTGGCGCCTGGTTCCACGCGTTAAGCTTTTATTTTGCTCCTTAAAATGATTTCTTCTCTTAGAGTGTTAATAATGATTTTTTATCCAGACTCATGGAATACTGACATGAGCCTGGACAGTCCCGTTCCAAACAGCTTAACAGCTTAAATAGAATGATTGTTTTTAAGAGCTTACTTTAGCTAGATCCCATTCCTTTATTTTTTGCAATGAATCCTTGTAGTACCCCACTACTACTTTTACATAATCCCCGTCTTTAACTGGTGTAAATGGATTTGGCCCTTCAGCCGTCATTTCCATAATGATCGGCCCCTTATAACCGATTTCATACAAAGCCTCAATTTGGCCTTTAATATCTACATGCCCGTTGCCAACCGCCTGTCTATTCGAATCCGCCACATGGTAAACACCCAGTTTATCCTTTGCCTTCTTTACTGCCTTAATAGGGCAAGATTCTTCAATATTCATATGGTAAGCGTCTAAGAGTACCTTAAATTTTTCGCTTTTCACTTCGTCCAGTAAACGCAGTGCTTCTTCCGCTGTAACAATTTGGTGGTTTTCATAACGATTCAGTACTTCAAACACGACCTCAACATTAAGTTCCTCTGCTTTTTGCAGGATCGCCGTTGAACTTTTCACAAGCAATTCCCAGTCTTTCGCTGAGTCTCCACATCCTTGCGTTTTCCCCACATCACCATGCAGACAGATTCTTTGAGCACCCAGTTCCTGTGCCCAGCTTAATAGATCCAGGAAATATTGAACCGCACTGGAACGAACCTGTTCATCAGCACTGGAAATATCCACATTATCAGGGGTGACGGATAAAACTTTTAAATCATGCTTCCTTAAGACAGCTTTTAATTCAGCTGGGTCTTGAGACAAGTTTCCTTGAACTTCTACTCCGCTTACGCCGATTTCTTTTGCAAGCTTACATTTTTCCTCGAAGGTGATTTCTCCAAATGTCCAAAGGCACAGACCATACTCTCTTACCATTTGATTCCCTCCACATACAAAGTAGTTTGAATTATCCGAAACTTAAAACCGTTAATCGGCCTATTTGGCGGCTCTCCTGTCCTCTCTTTAAATGAAAACAGGGCTCTCGATTTTGACCGGACGATTGGTTTTAACTGACTCTATACCGGCAAGAGCGATTTGCAGCGCCCAGCGTGCATCTTTTGCGGTCGCATAAGGCTGCTTGTTGTTGATCACACAATCGGCGAAACTTCTTAATTCGTCAACGTAAGCATCAAAAAGTAAATCCTGGTCATAACGGGATGTATCAAAACTTACGCCGTTCTGGTCGTATCTTGTCATGCTGGATTGACGTATTCCACCGGCAGTCAGCATGCCGTTTGAGCCAAATACTTCACCTCGAATGTCATAACCATATACGGCCTGGAAATTTGCTTCTGCCGTAGCCATGGCTCCGTTGTCAAATTTCACTGTAACAAGTGCTGTATCTAATAGTCCGCTTTCTTTCAAATCCGGCCGAATCAGCGCATCCGCCATTGCATACACTTCAACTGGCTTTGCACCAGGATTTAAATACATAAGGGTGTCAAAGTCATGAATGAGGGTTTCTAAAAAGATGGTCCATTCTGGAATAGATTCCGCTCTATTTAGTTTTGGATCTCTTGTCGTCGATTTTATTAATTGCGGAGTGCCTATTTTTCCGGAAACGATTTCTTCATGAGCTGCTTTAAACCCTTTTTCAAATCTCCTATTAAATCCTACCTGCATGACCGTGTTTGTTTCCTCTACTGCCTGCACAATGGCATTGGCTTCTTCCAAGTTTACTGCCATCGGCTTTTCACAAAATACCGCTTTCTTGTGTTCAATCGCCGCAAGAACACTGCGTGCATGCGTCCGGGCAGGTGAAACAATAACCACAGCATCCACCTGCGGATCTTGAATCAAGTCCAGGGGGTCTGTATACGTTTTTGCATCTACATTTAACTTCTTTACTAAATTCTCCGCAGCACCAGGAACCGGATCTGCAACCGCATACAAATTAGCCTGTGGCACACGGTAAGCAATGCTTTCTCCATGAAAAGCGCCCATTCGCCCGGCGCCGATTAACCCAATGTTTACTTTATTCATAACAATCCCTCCAAAATGGTTTATATCCCTGCTTAAATTAGGAAAGTACTTTCCTTTGAATCAGATTGTAAGCCATTACAAAATATTAGTCAAACGTTTTTTAACTAAAAAATAGATCAGTTCGCAATATCCCTTATGATTATTGATTATGTTGGCTGTATTATTAGATATTTCATCATCCGATTTACTACAAAATTAAGAAATAAAAAAGGAAACAACTTTCCTGATTTTTAACTAAATGAATTCATTTCTTTTCCGCTTATCATTCGCCAAGACAGCTCGTTGTTTTTGAGGTTTTTAAGCTGTGTACACAGGCAGATGAGAAGTGGCGGTACTTTTCATGCATGCTGCTAATTTTTTAATATTTGAGCTCTGTTAAAGGCGGCTGTTGATTTTCCTGTTAACTTAACGGTGTAGGGTTGAAGAGGATTTTTCTTTCAAATAACGAATACTTAACGTAAAAGCGGAGGAGTGATGAAGTTTATGATCAGCAAAGTCGGACAAATTATGTTGTATGTAAACAATCAAGATGATGCAGTGGATTTTTGGACAGAAAAAGTAGGATTTCACATCGTTTCTGAAGAGAATAATGGACAAGGAATGAGATGTATCGAAATAGCTCCAACAAAAGATGCAGAAACAAGCATTGTTCTGCAAAATAAAGAACTCGTTGCTAAAATGTCCCCTGGGTTAAATCTTGATACTCCTTCATTAATGTTTTTTACTGCAGATTTCGACCAGTTATATAACGACTTATCAAATAAAAATGTTACAGTCGGAGAGATAGTCAATATGCCTTCTGATAAAGGAAGAGTATTTAACTTTGCTGACAATGAAGAAAATTACTTTGCGGTACTGGAAAAAAATCAGTAATCTATGTTTCCCTAAAAGCTGCGTTAACCGAAGAATAAAGCTCAAAAAGCCGCTTAAAAAACGGCTTTTTTTTGTTTAAAAAACCAAAATGGAGTACAACACGGCTTGATTTTAAAATAGACAAGTTTCTTCTAGACATCCCCTTTCAACTCTTTCACTTTTTATACAAATGCGTTTTTACTACATCATGCCCAGAAAGGCAACTTTGATCTTTCTTAGGCAACAGCTTCTTTTGCACAACTCTCTATCCCTGCACTTATATTCCTCTTATGTATACAAATATATGTATATATACATATATTTGTATACGGATATACAAAAGACCTCTCTATTACAAAACAGCATTAGATGATGAAGTATATTCTTAACCTATTAAAATCTGATATATAGGAAAAAAGAGAATACTGATACAAAAGAAAACGGAATTTAGATCATTTTGAATTTCTATTTATTGCAAAACAAAAAACCCGCTTCTGGGCGGGTTTTATTACTTAAGCTAACCAAGAACAAAAAAGCCGTTAAAAAACAAATCCAGACATCCATATTATCGTAAGGATACTCATTGGTTCTTTTTCACTTTTCTATAATCGCAATCTGATTTAACCGGCTTTCAACATTTTTGTAACTTAATTTAGGTTTAAAGCCGGCTGGTCAGCATAATCGACCCATGTAGAACCGTTTTCCGCAGAACGAACACAGTTTTCAATCCAGCGGATGCCGTCGATTCCAGCGTCAATGTCCGGATACACTAGATTTTTTACTGTTTCTTCATCGCCGCGGTTTTTCGCATCCATTGCTATCGCAAATTTAAGGTAGATATTGGACCACGACTCAGACAGCCCTTCCATATGCAAAGCACCTAGACGCTCATCGGCGTTGCAGCTTTCATCCAGGTAAGGCATGGCGCGGATCAGTGTCTGAATCGGCTCACCCTGCACTTCATAACGAAGTTCATTCGGCTTGCTGTCCCACCACTCCAGGCTTGCTTTTGAGCCAACGATGCGGATGCGGTGTCCGTCCATGCAGCCTGCATCGACAGAAGATGTCCATAGTCTGCCTACCGCCCCGTTTTCATAATGCATCATGACGTAAGCATTGTCTTCCAGCGGCGCCCGGCTGCTGATAAAGCTCTGGCGGTCGCAAAGCAGCTTCTTAATCTTCATGTTCGGCATGATAAGCTGTGACATGTAATACGTGTGGGTCGAAAGGTCGCCTAGAACAAAGGTCGGTCCAGCAATCTTCGGGTCCACCCGCCACTTTTGTGCATCGCTGAATTTATCGGCTTCGTCTGTGGCGCTAAAGCCGTGCGTATACTGCAGTTCTACCATGCGGATGTCGCCGATTTTGCCCTGCTCGATCATCGCACGCATCTGAAGCAGCAGCTGGTTGCCTGAGAATCCGTATGTAACGCCTACGATTTTGCCCTGCTGTTCGGCAAGCTGCTTGATTTCTTCCCCTTCCACTGACGTGAAGAACAACGGTTTTTCGCAGATTACATGAAGGCCTGCTTCGAGCGCTGCTTTTGTAATTTCATAATGTGTGCCGTTTGGCGTCGCGATAGACACGACTTCTAAGCCGTCTTCTCTTTTCGCTTCTTCCGCAAACATCGTGCGGTAATCAGGGTAGCAGCGGTTTTCTTCTACACCCAGGTTTACGCCAAAATCTTTTCCGCGTTCTGGATCAATATCAAAAGCGCCCGCTACTAATTGAAAAGCGGTATTATCACGAAGGGCACCAATACGGTGCTTATAGCCGACTTGTCCAAGCCGTCCTCCCCCAACCATTCCCCAGCGCAGTGGTCTTGCGATCTTTTTTTCACCATTCAACATATCGAAAACTCCTCTCCATTTTTAGAAATGATATCAGGCATTTGTTGCGAGCGCTTTCTCTTCTTAAAAAGAAAGCCTATTCAATATCGAAACTCTACAATTTCATTATAAGAACGGTGTTTATTTTTGTATTTAGATTATCAAGTCGTGATGTTGTACTTTTAAGACATATTGAAACGCTTACTTTTTATAAGACTCTGATTTACTGCATTTCGTTTGAACTTTCCTCAAACTTGGTTTCGTCTCCTGTATTCAGCCGGTGTGATACTTGTTTCCTGCAGGAAAACCCGGCAAAAATAATGAACAGAAGTGAAACCGCACTCGTATGCAATCGATGTGATTGAGCGGTTTGTAGACCTGATTTTTTTAGAAGCTTCCCTTACCCTTTCCTGCCGCACATAAGAGGTATAGGACATACCGGTTATTTCACTGAATAAACGCGATAAATGACGAGGAGAAATATGAAAAAAGCGGGCCACCTCGTTTAAAGAAAGCGGCTGGGCTAAATTATCCTGGATAAATCTTTGGGCTTTCTCAATCATCTGCTCCTTATTGTCATAAAACGGCCGGGGCTTTTGGTGATCCCGTACTCCACAGAACAAAGCCTGAAGGGACAGCATAAGAGACAGGCTGATTGCTTTCAAAACCTCTGACGAAGACTGCTGCTCAGCATGTTTCATTAAGGTCTTCCATAACAGTACCGCTGGCTCGTTTTCGGAATTAGGAAGGTAAACGTTTTGCTCGTTTGCTAGTTCCTCAAACAATAGCTGCTGTTCCCGTGAAGTATTCTCTTTTTCTATTTCAAAGGCAGCCCATAAAAGGTATAAATTCTTTCCTTCATAGATTTTATGGAGCTGGTTGGGACGGGAACAGAAAAACGTTCCTTTTTCGAGAAGAAAATCCTGCCCATTTTCAAAGTAAAGACCGCTGCCGTCTACTACATAACAAATTTCAAAAAATGAATGTTTATGAAGAGGGGTATCCACATGCTTTCTGTCAGCTCCCCAATAGTGAACGCGGATAGAAAGGTCTTTTCCCTCACAAAGATTAGCTCCACGCTGCAAAGATCGAACAGCCATACTTAAATTCATTAAGCAGAACCCCCTCAATAAACAGATTTCAAACGAAAAAAGCAATAAGTACTTTTTAAAAAATTAAGATAGTAATCAAAAAACTAGATTATAGCCATTCTATACGAATGAGCATAGTCGTTAAAGGACTTTTTCAGATGTGTTCTTTTGAATTCGTGTGGTGTGATGGGCACGGAAAAAAAATTCCAGCTCTTCCAGTGTCCGGTCTTTTGTTTCAGGTAAAAACTTCTTCACAAATGCGATGGCGGCAAGCCCCATGGCGGTGAAGAAAAAGAAAGTCGTCGATAAGCCGATGTTTTCGAGCAGCACAGGAAACGTCAATCCAATAAAGAAATTTGCGATCCATAAACAAAATACGCTGATCCCCATTCCCAGGCCTCTCAGACGTAACGGGAATATTTCGGCAAGCATAAGCCATGTGACCGGGGCAACAGCTCCCTGCATAAACGCAAGAAAAGTAACAGTCAAAGAAAGAACCACATAAGGAAGTGCACCGCTTCCATCGAGCACGTTGGAAAAGATCCCAATCAGCAGCAACGAAGTCGTAGTGCCGGCAAGTCCAACTAAAAGCATCGGTCTGCGCCGTACTTTGCCGAGAAGTACGATCCCTACACAAACAGCAATCACCGAAATTAAACCATTAGCAATGTTGGCTATTAGAGCTGCTTCTGTTTGAAAGCCTGCATCTTTCAGGATTTCAGTACCGTAATACATAATCGAGTTAACACCGGTAATTTGCTGTACAACGGCAATACCAATTCCAAGGAAAACGATACGGCGTATCCATGGAACAGCCAAATCTTGCAATGCTGCTTGTTTCACTTTTGCTTCGTTCAAAACCGTACCCTTGATTTTGTTAAACTCTGCTTGTGCCTGCTCTTCTGTACGTATTTTTCGAAGAACCGCCAGAGCTTCTTCGTCTTTCCCTTTTGAAAAAAGCCAGCGAGGACTCTCTGGCATTTTGATCATCCCAACAAACAGAAATACAGCTGGCAGTGCTGCGATGGCAAGCATGTAACGCCAAACGTGAATGTTGTCAGACATCATATTGCCCAGGACAGCATTGCAGACAAAAGCCAGCAGCTGACCGCCAACGATCATCAATTCGTTTTGCGTCACCATTCGCCCCCTGCTCTCCACCGGAGAGATTTCTGCTAAATAAGTCGGAACGGTTACCGATGCACCACCAACGGCAAGCCCTAACAAGAAGCGAAAAATGACCATGGCCGTGACGTTAGGAGCAAGTGTACATCCCAGAGCCCCAATAAAGAAGAATACGGCCAGGTATAAAATATTTTTTCGGCGCCCATTGTAGTCAGACAGCCTGCCGCCCACTACGGCACCTAATGCAGCCCCAAAAAGCAGAGAGCTTGCGACAACACCTTCCGTAAATGAGTTAAGCCCAAGCGCTTCAGACATGAAAGGCAAAGCACCATTGATCACTCCGGTATCGTATCCGAAGAGAAGCCCGCCGAACGTAGAAATAACAATGATAGTAGTTAAAAACGACTTCTGATTTCTCTGTTCACTCATGTAAATCTCTCCCTTCAAGTGTAATGCTTTTCCGTGGCCGTCATAATCCTTTTTCTGTGCCTATAGATCAGTTAACAAGTACCGTACGTAGTTTTGTTTCGAAGTCTCTTGGCAATGTTTCTTTCAATATATCCATTGATTTTTTCACACCTGTCAGCGGCTCCATCGTTAAATCTTCCATTTCAAGCACGACCGGTCCTTCGTATCCAGTCATCTTCACAACCGTGAAGAATTCTTTCCAATAAGCTGCATCGTGCCCGTAGCCAAGCGCTACATAGTTCCATGAACGGGACGCAAAGCTTTCCATTGGCTTCACATCAATCAATCCCTGTGCATCCACAATTCCGCGCTCTAATCGTACATCCTTCGCATGAACATGGTAGATTGCGTCTCCAAGCGTCCGTGCTGCCGCAATAGGGTCGCCGCCCATCCAGAACAAGTGGCTCGGATCAAGGTTCATACCGACCATGCTGCCGACTTCCTTACGCAGCTTCAACAATGTTTCTGCGTTATGAACGAGGTTGTAGCCAAGGTTTTCAATGGCAATTTTCTGAACGCCGTATTCTTTCGCTGATTTCACCGCTTTCTCCCAGTAAGGAAGCGCTACTTCATTCCACTGCCAGTCAAGCATGTTAAAATGCTGCGGCAGGATCGGGTGTGTGATCCAGTTTGGTGTTTGATCATTCGGTCCCCCGCCCGGGCATCCGGACATCATTACTACGGTTTCAACCCCTAAAAGGCCAGCAAGCTGAAAGGTTTTTTCAACGCCCGCTTTATGTAATGTGCCTTCTTCCGACGGGTTCAGCTGATTGCCTGAGCAGTTCAGCGCAGCAATACTGAGGCCGCGTTTTTGTATGGCATCCATGAACTGCTCACGTTTGACAGCGCTTTCTAATAACTCACCAAGATTTACATGTGGGGCTTTTGACCAATTGCCGCATCCAAGCTCCAGTGATTCAATCCCTAACTCTACGCACGTATCTAGCATTTTCTCGAACGGCATGTATCCCAAAATATCTGTCACTAATCCTGTTTTCATCATCTTTAAATTCCTCCTATATATTTAGTAAGATTCATACGAAGGGAAAGAATCTTCTCTGTAAAAAGAAGACAAGCTCAAGTCGATCCTTTTAACTTTTAAGGTCTTCTCTCACTTGAAAATCGTTTCATTGAATTTTCAGCCTTCCCTTTTAAAACTAGCTCTTTCTCAGTCAAACTCAACGATGAAATCGTTATCATTTTGTACAAAAATAAGAAAGATCTTATTGCTTATATTCGTAATTATAGGACAGGAAAGAAAATATGTATTTACACTATAAGGTCTTTTCATTGTACTTTAAGGACATTCTCACTGAATCTATCTAAAAAAATTGATTCAAATGGATACTTGCCAAGCAAATTTCAGTTTAATTTTTAGAAAGATTGATCATTTTTTCAGTCTTAAATGCTTATTGTTTGCTCAGCCTGCCACTTTATCGGATCTGCATACGTTTTTTGTATTTTGCATATAGTGCTTTTATTTTAAAAAACTAAATGATTATATTTTTATATCATGCTAACATCCAAACTGCAGTAAATATTGCCACTGAAAGTCAACGAAGGCGAATTCTTCGGTGGAAAATACGCTATTCATGAAGTGAAATGCACAACAGAAGACATTCAAAAAGCATGGAATAACACCTTTTCTGAGCTGTCAAACCGCAGTTATCAGATTGACGGTCGGCCTGGATTTGAAAGGTACATCAAGAAAATTATTTCCAATAGTATTTGCGAAATCTGTGTGCCTATAAAATAATGGTCATTCTGGTTGTAGTGAGTAAAGTGACTAAACTTTATTTAAACCAGCAATTGCAGTTTATATTTAGTTGTTTCAAAACAAACAAAAGCCTCTGCCTAAGCAGAAGCTTTTGTTTTGGAACACTCATTATATTTCTTTGCGTTGGCGATTCAAATTCATTACTGCCAGAGCCCTTTCTTCCTTCTCAGGAACATGGATGCTTTACTCGTACTTAGCCGCAAATTCATCCACGTTTTCCGGGGTCACCAGCTGATACGGAATGATCGCATCTTCTACTTCTTCTCCATTTGCCGCTTTAACAGCTGTTTCAATACTCGCTTTTCCCTGCCCGGCCGCATCCTGGAAAACGGTAACCTTTAATTTTCCTTCTTTCATCATATCCAGGGCTGCTGGTGTGGCATCAATGCCTGCTACTACGGTATCCTTGAGTTTTCCTTCCGATTCCAACGCCATAATGGCACCAATCGCCATTTCATCATTATTAGCGACGACCGCATCAATCTTGCTTGACTGCATCCAGTTTTCCATTAAGTCCATACCTTCCGGACGTGACCAGTTTGCGGATCCTTGTTTGACTACTTTCATGTCTGGATGTTCTTTAATAATCTGCATATTTCCTTCTGTCCGCTTAATTTGTGCTTCATGGCCCAGTGTACCATCCATAATGGCGATATTTCCTTTTCCATTCAACAGTTTTGCGACTTCTTCCATTTGCAAAATGCCAGATTCAATCGATTCAGACCCTACATAAGCAGCTGCTTTGTCAGCACCATCAAATGTCTGGTTTAGTACAATCAACGGAATGTCTGCCTCATTGACCATATTGACAATATCCATGGCCGCGACGGTATCAACTGGCGTGAAAATAATGGCATCTACGCCGCGCGCAACAAAGTTTTCAATATCCCCTTTTTGAGTCGAACTGTCGTTTTGAGCATCTGCGTATACAAATTCAATATCAGGATGCTTTTTTTGTTCTTCTTCCATCGCATCAATAATATAGGTACGGAATTCATCACTAAAGTTCTGCAGGGAAATACCGATTACTTTTTTATTGCTGTCTTCCCCACTACATCCTGCTAGTCCAACTGACAATAATAAAATAAAAATCATGATCCATTTACTCGTTGTTTTCATTTAAAATCCCCTCCCTATAATAAATCCTCAAAGAAAGCGCTTACTAAACAAGGATGACTTTTCTTCTTATTTCTTGTCACTGCCCCTTTCTGTATAAAGCGATTACTAGGTAATCGCCATCAATAATTACCGATCGTTTTCACCGGCGTCTTTCCTTTCTAATTCAAATAGTAAAGTGAGAAAGCGTTTTTGTATTTATCCTTTGACGACTACTTTGTACATTTTCAAGCCACAATGACGAAAAATCTTCTCTAAAAAAGAAAAAAAGCCAGGCGGGAAACCTGCCTGCAAAATTGTTTAGATATATTGGAGTTGAGATGTTTGTACGAAAAGTATTAGGATAAAACAACAGCAGCTTCATATCACCCTTTATTGTTCTTAAACACAACCTCATATTTTGTATATGCATCTACACGCGTATATCCATCTACTTCTTATAAAAATATGTTGTTACATCTATATCTTCCTTCTCTTCATAGTCAGTTCTTTTTTAAAAGAAGAAAATCACTACTAAAAAACAAATTTCCCACAATAACCAACTTCGGCTTATTGCAAGAATCATCCTTTGTATGTTGGCCCCGCATAAGTTTCCATTTTCTCTTCATAATAAATATATAACCGTATGAACGTAGTTTAAATAAAGGGAAGACGATCTTTGTGAATAAAAAAGCGCTAAGCGAACAAGAATGGGTATATGATTATGTTAGAAACCGACAGGATCCCCTGCCTCTTGTTTTGGGTACAAGAGGCACCTGGGGCGTAAGCGGAAAAAAGAGCATTATCTTAGTGGCTTTTACCCTGCCGGATATCATCGTTTTGAGAGACCTGCATAACGCGGCTCAAAATCCCATCCGGAAGATGACATATAAGGATATTGTTTATTTTGCGGTTAATATCGTGGACAAAAAGCAAGTGGAATCCATCATAGATGACTGGAAAGAAAGATAACTGTTCTAGTATTTCCTCCTTTGATAATCATCCGTGTTTTACCGTAAAAAGCTCCCTTAAAGCCTTTTTTAAGATAGGATTATTAGATACTAATCAATGAGTATTCTACAAAAAACAAAAGGGCAAACAGACATTGAAGTCTGTTTGCCCTTTTTCATTATTAAGAAACAACTGTGTACCTTTTATGATTAACCACCGTGCGGTTTCCTTCATATTCAAGTGGCGTTTGATTTTCCGTAATCGCCACAATAACCGAGTTTTCATTCACTTTTTGAACGACACCTTTGATTCCATTGTGGAATTCAATGATGCTGCCTACTTCCGCTACCTTCTTTGCCATCTTTGTCATCCTTTCTCACCAAACGAAACCAGCTTTTATATGTTTGCTTCCGATACTTTTGTAAGATTGTCCTAATACACCCAATGAAACATAGAACTTCATTTCATTGGACGAAAAGATACTGTTGAATGTATCATGATTCAGCCAGCAATTCTACCAAAATGCTCGGACAGAACTTTCCATTCCATACGCTAGAAAGCCGGCTCCCCTCAAGATGCCTGCGCTCAATTACGCTTAGACGTTAAGTGACTCTTTTGCATGGGCCGCCACAAAATCCTTTGTGATCAGCAAGATGTCCGCTGATTCATTCCGAATCACCATGTTTTCCGGCACTTCAACGTTTTCCATCACGATTGCCCGCTCAATAAACGCACCTTTTCCTATGTACGCATTTGGCATCACCACTGAATCTTTCACAACCGCTTTTGCATCAACGGTTACATTCTGAGATACGACAGAGAATTGAACTTCGCCGTCAATGATACATCCTTCATTTAAGATGGAATGCTTAACGCAGGCATTTTTCCCTGTTACCTGCGGCGGCAGGCTCTTGTTGGCCGAGTAAATAGGCCAGGAACGATCATGCAGATTCAGCTCATTTTCATCGCTTAGCAAATCCATATGGGCTTCCCAAAGGCTTTCGATTGTGCCTACGTCTTTCCAATAGCCTTTAAACGGATAAGCAACTAGTTTTTGCTGATCTTCAAGCATGGCTGGAATTACGTCTTTTCCGAAGTCATTAGAAGAATCCGGATTGCTTGCATCCTGTTCCAGATATTTCTTTAAAACAGACCATTTAAAGATATAAATGCCCATTGAAGCCAGGTTACTTTCCGGTTTCTTTGGCTTTTCATCAAAGCGCGTAACCTTGTAGTTTTCGTCTGTATTCATAATACCAAAGCGGCTTGCTTCGCTCCATGGCACTTCAATCACAGAAATGGTTACATCTGCTTTTTGTTTAATATGGTAGTCTAGCATTAAATCGTAGTTCATTTTATAAATGTGATCACCGGATAAAATGAGTACATGTTCCGGATCATATTGCTGGAGATAGTTGAAGTTCTGATAAATGGCACTCGCTGTACCCGTATACCAATTGATTTCTGAAGCACTAGCATAAGGCGGCAAAACCGTGACTCCCCCGCTGCTGCGGTCTAAATCCCATGCCCGGCCATTTCCGATATAAGAGTTTAAAACAAGAGGCTGGTACTGCGTTAGAACGCCAACCGTTTGGATACTTGAGTGAGCACAGTTTGACAATGGAAAATCAATAATCCGGTATTTCCCGCCGAATGGCACTGCTGGTTTTGCCAGATTTTCTGTCAGTTCTTTTAATCTGCTTCCTTGTCCTCCCGCCAAAAGCATGGCAACGCATTTTTGTTTTGTCATGTTGCTCCATCTCCTTTTCTCTTCTATATATTCATTTTGACCTAGTATGCAAGTTAGCTGGGTTCCGCGTATCACCTTGTTAAGCTCCACTTAATAGATTTCTACACCTCTACATTCGACACCTCTACATTCGACAAAAGTAGACAAAATATTTTATATATTCTGATAAGTCGACAAGCAAATAGAGCATGACCAAAAAGAACTCACCCTATGGGCTGGTTCCTTCTTAGCATAATTCCCTATTAAAAAATCGTTTGGATAAAATACTGGTTAAAGAATAGTTTTATATTTTACAGGGATGTACCTGGATTGCATTAGAATGCCTAAGATACATCTATAAGCCCAGCTATGAGAAATGATAGAAAGCTGGTTAAGTGGAAACATAAAGGAGTTTTAAAGCGGTTTCATTACTGTGCTTATTGTACAAGGATTTGTTTGAAATTACAATATTTTTCTAAAAAAGTATCTATATTTTAAAAAAGGAAATACATTAAAATCAAAAGCTATTCTTATCGTTATCCGTTTGATCAAGGTAAACTGGCCGAAAATTGGAGATTGTAATAAAAAATGAAAGAGATGCTGACATAGGCGTGCAAGCAGATGGATACGCATGGAATCTTTCAGTCTCTTATCCTCCTTATTACTTGGCAGCGTTTATGAACAACTAAATTAAACTTAGAAAGACCTTTTCGACTTTGCACGACTCCTTCTTCAACTGGAGTATCCTCAGTTGAAGAAGGACTTTTTTTATAAGATTCTTTATAAAAGTTCATTTATCTGCTTTGTAAGTTCTTTAAACTTCTGGTCAAGCTCTGCGTATGCTGTATCCTTTGGGGTCATAAAGCTCAGCTTTCCTAACACTTCTTGTCTTTCTGTTTCAAGCTTTAACCGTAATTCAGCCAGACTGTCTCTTTTGGGCTGCACTTTATCTAGTTGTTTTTGTACAGTGGAATTCGTTATAACGAGTTTGCTGCTGGTCGTTTTTTCTACAAAATGCTTATCATGAGAAACAACGATTAACGTTCCGTTATACTGCGCCAGGGTGTCTTCCAGCTGTTCACGTGAAGCCAGGTCCAGGTGATTGGTCGGCTCATCTAAAATAAGCACATCTTTTTCTTCTAAAATATATTTCATTAACTTACACTTCACACGCTCACCCATGCTCATATGCCGAATGGGTTCCGTCCATTGAGAAGCTGTAAACCCCAAATGTTTCATTAAGGTTTGAACTCTTCCTCTTGCTTCGAATGTTTCCTGGACAAAAAGCTGCTCTGGAGTTTGGTCAAGCGGTAAATCGAACACTTCCTGAGTCAAATAGCCAACATTTGCAGACGGTGATATCCATACATTGCCTTCAGCCGGTTCCTGTCCAAGCATTATATTCAATAAAGTGGTCTTACCGCTGCCATTTGGACCTGTGATTGATACCTTTTCGCCATGCTGAATCGTAAAATTAACGTTTTTGAAAAGTGTTCGTCCGTTAAATGACTTTGTTACATTTTTGATTTCTAAAAAGCGTTTTCCTGTCTTATGGTCTGATTTAATGGAAAAACGCACCGTATATTCTGGCTCAACCGGTTCAACTTTTGCCCTTTGGAGCTCCCTTTCCAAACGCTTTTGTTTTGATTTTGCCTGAGTGTCCATTCGCTTTGCTTTTGTGCGGTAATGTTCTTTAAAGCCTTCTTGCTTTGTTGATTGCGCATGGGCTTTTTGGGACCAGGAAGTGAGATTCTGCATTTGGTCTTCGATTCGTTTAACCATTTTCTGCTGTTTTTCATATTCCCCCTGCTGGGTGAGTCTTTTATGTTTACGGTCCTCCATATAGCTGGAATAATTTCCTTTTTGTTCTATAAGCTTTTTTCCTTCAATGGACCAGATTTTCGTGGCAACCGCATCCAAAAAATGACGATCATGCGACACCAAAATAATCGTGCCTTTATAATGTTTAATTTGTCTGATGAGAAATTCTATACTTTGTTCATCGAGATGGTTTGTCGGTTCATCTAACAGTAAAAGGTCGGCATCTTTTGAAAATCCCTGGGCAAGCCGTGCTTTCAATTTTTCCCCGCCGCTTAAATGCGAGTATTCCTGTTCTGGCACACTCCATTTTTCTAACAGCTTGGCCTCGGAAGGTGTTTTATCTTTAAATGAATGTGACTCGGTTTCTTGTTCAACTATGACCAATTTCGGATCTGGCTGCAGCCACTCTATATGCCCTTGTGTTGGGGTTAAGTCACGATGGATTAATTGCAGTAAAGTGGATTTGCCCGCACCGTTTTTACCAATTAAACCGATCACATCCCTTTTTTGAACGCTTGCATTTGCTCTCTCAAAAACCTTGAAGTCCCCTATTTCATAACCCATATTGGATAACTTTAATAATTCTTTCATATCATCGTCCCTTTCATAAAGGGAGAATAAAAAAAATCCTCCCAGTTAGTTGGAAGGATTAGCCGTACCTTTGCATGATGAAATAAGCTATTTTCAATAATAGCTGTATAACGTATTGAAGATGGGCAGACT
Source organism: Domibacillus sp. DTU_2020_1001157_1_SI_ALB_TIR_016 (assembly GCF_032341995.1). Taxonomy (NCBI): domain Bacteria; kingdom Bacillati; phylum Bacillota; class Bacilli; order Caryophanales; family Bacillaceae; genus Domibacillus; species Domibacillus sp. DTU_2020_1001157_1_SI_ALB_TIR_016. The sequence goes on along the minus strand of NZ_CP135438.1, from coordinate 978,959 downwards.
AATCCTATTTTTTGTGATTTGAAATATGCGGTTTCAAATTCGAAAAATAAGATTAGTTAATCATCGTCCACCCGTCATTCCTTTCTGCATGTTAATTAAAATGATTGTAGCACAAGCTTATCTGTAAAACAAAAGGAAATAACAATATCTACCTAGCATTTCCTTAAATCAGCAAATTCTTCTTTCCTGCTAAACAACAAGGATGTTTTTGTTTGCCTACTAATAAAAAAGAGGGCATTATTTTTGGGCTGTTTATATGTTTTGGAATGGTTCTCATTATGTCCGTTTACAACACAGCTTTACATGGATTTTCAACATTTACAGCAGGAAGTGCAGTGGTTCAGTTTCTTGTCACACTGATTATTGCCTTTGTCTTAGAATCATTTGTGGAGCCGATCGCACGTAAAATTGCTTTATCACTCCCTTATAACAAATCAAAAGAAATCAACTTTATTCTGGCACTTTCCTGTTGTATGGTTCCTGCGATGGGTTTAATCATGTCTGTATACGGACTTGCTTTAACAGCGTTCATATCAGGAATTAAAGGTTCGATTTTCACAGCCTATCTTAAAACAGTTAGTTTAAATTTTGTCGTGGCACTCCCAGCGCAGTTACTTATTGTTGGGCCAATCTCACGCTGGCTATTAACTAAATACGTTAAACCATCCACGCAAAAAGCAAAACTAAGCGTGTAAAGCAGGCTGCTTTTTGGCAGCCCGCTTGTTTCAGGCAGAGCTTCTAAAATACGTTTCAATTAGTTTTTTCATTTACACCTTTACTCTCTTTCACTTATTTTACCCATTTATACCCAATTCCCCAGACTGTTTGAAAATGGTCATCAATAGGAAATCCAGCTTCACGGATTTTTTCTCGGATATTCCGCACATGGGAGTCAACCGTCCGCCCTTCTGTTTCGGTATCGTAACCCCACACCAGTTCTAACAGGTGGCCACGTTCAAATACTTTATTTGGGTGCCTCATTAAAATACCGAGCAGGGAAAACTCTTTTCGCGTTAAGCGAACGGATTTCCCCTCATAAGAGACTTCAAACTGTTCTTCATCCCACTTCAGGCCGTTTATCTGAATGTTCTTTGATGGAACGCTTCTCCGCAAAAGTGCCTCGATCCGGGCAAGAAGCTCCTGTTCACCAAAAGGTTTGGTTACATAGTCATCTGCTCCAAGCCTAAGACCTTTGACGACATCTTCTTCCTGCTGGCGGGCCGTAAGCATGATAATGGGCACGGCGGAGAAAGAGCGAATTTCCCTGCATACTGCCCATCCGTCCATACCTGGCATCATAATGTCCAGCATAACAAGGTCAATTGCTTCCTTTTTCATCAATGACAGAGCTTCCTCACCATTTCTGGCTTTCAAACATGTGTAGTGGTGTGGTTCCAAGTAAAGGGCAATCAAATCGAGCATCCGCTGCTCATCATCAACTAATAAAATTTTTACCATTTTGATCCTCCTTGCATTTAAGCCGAATTGTTGCTTCCGTGCCAATTCCCACTTCGCTATGAATTTCAAGAAGTCCGCCATGTGCTTCGACAATTTCTTTTGCAATCGATAAGCCGATGCCAAATCCACCGCTTTCTCTCGATCGTGATTTCTCCACACGATACAGACGGTCAAAGATAAGTGGTATCTCTTTTTTTGGAATGCCGATACCTTCATCTCTCACTTGAATCATCACTTCATCTTTCTTTTCGGATACAATGATAGATACAAGCGAACCCGCCTCTGAATATTTACGTGCATTGTCGAGCAGATTGAGCAGCACCTGCTGCATCCGCTCCATATCGATCAATACGCGAATATCTTTATCTCCTGATACTGATAGTGATTTTCCTTCCCGTTCAAAAGCGGCGCTGACAAAATGCACTGTAGATTCAAGCAAGACATCCAGGGACTCTTCTTTTTTAAAAATGTGAAATTCATGGCGATCCATTTTAGCCAGTTCAAACAGCTCTTGAATAAAGCCTGTTAAACGAGCCGTTTCTTCCTGAATAACGGCAGCATATTTCTCTTTTTCGCTTTCAGACAAGCCGGGTCGGTTTAAAATGTCCGAGTAGCCTTTTATGTAGGTTAACGGTGTGCGCAGTTCATGTGAAATGCTGCCCAGAAATTCATGCCGACTCTTTTTCAATTGATCAAGATCCTGTGATAGCTTCGTAATCGAAGCCGCCAACTCACCCAGTTCGTCATTCCGGTCAATCATCAAGTTTACATGGTGATTGCCAAGGCTCAGCTGTTCCGTCGCTTTTTTCATTCGAATAAGCGGGAGCGTAATCAGCCTTGACAACCCCATAATCGTTACTACAGTTAACGCTACTGTCATAACGCCTATCCAGAAAAACTGCTGCTGCAGATTCTCCACCATTCGTGCAATACCTTCTGTGCCCGAAAACATAAACACATGTCCAAGATGATCCCCATCTTTCATTACTGGACTATCTGAGGCAATGTATCTTTTTTCATTCCAATGTGTTTCAACTACTTTACCGCCGGCAGGCATGGATAAAAAATTCGTATTATCTATCACTGCTTTCATCTCCGGTTCAATTGGGTCAGAGTGGATTAAAACCTGCCCTTTTGCGTCTGTCACAATTACAATGAGACTCGATGCAGCTTCCATCATTCCTACATGTTCTAACGTTTCTTCTTCAAAGCTGGATGCTAAGACAGCGCTGTGTGTTTCTCCTCTTGCCAGCAAACTCTCCATTACTTCGTCCACCCGGTCATTTACCAGCGTGACATACAATGTATAAAACAAAAGTGATTCAATCAGCAGGATGCAGGCAAAAAATAAGAAACCTATTTTTAATGATAATTTTGTAAACACGGGGTGCCCCCTATTCTTCCAGATCGTTCTGTCCTTATTATAGAAGGAAGTTATTCATTTTTTGTGCAGAAAAAAATAAAAATGCACAAGAACTGCAAAAAGTTTGTATAAGATAGGCAGGTAGATAACATTAAAACGAAAGGATGATTTTAATGAACAAAAAAACAGGAAAATTACTTGGCACAGCACTCTTCGCCTCATTTTTGCTTGCAGCCTGCGGTGACACAGAAGAAGCAAATGTGGAGTCCGAAGCCCAACCAGCGGAGCAAATGGAAGAGGAAGATGCACATTCCGGCCATAACATGAATCATTCTGGCAGCGGCGAGGTTCCAGAAGGATTAGAGGAAGCAGCAAACCCTGCTTATCCAGTCGGTTCTACAGCCATCATTCAACATGGCCATATGGATGGCATGGAAGGCGCGGAAGCCAAAATTGTTGATGCGTATGATACGACAGTGTACACCGTTTCATATACACCAGCAAATGGCGGCGATCCGGTTGAAGACCATAAGTGGGTCATTCATGAAGAAATTGAGGATGCCGGTGATAAGCCTTTTGCAGCTGGAGACGAAGTGACGCTTGCAGCGGATCACATGGAAGGTATGAAAGGTGCTTCAGCCATGGTCGATTCTGCGGTTAATACCACTGTGTACATGATTGATTTCACTACAACAGATGGTGAAAAAGTGACGAATCACAAATGGGTAACAGAGGATGAATTAACTGCTAAATAAATGAAAGCCATCTAGACATTCGTTTATATAATGTTTGGATGGCTTTCTTTCTCTACCTTTTTACGCCTTGTTGTTTCTCTTCAAAGTTTTACTTAAGAAAAGAGAATCGCCTCTACCGTTTTAATGACAGTCAATCATACTCATTTTAAAGCTAAAATACCTGGGCTCCTTTCTACTAACCTGCCCTGGAGGCTTTTACGCCGGTTGTCGAAAGAGCCTTCACTTAGTCGTTTTAGTCAATGTTTAGTGTGTACCTTTTGAAGTTCACGTTATAATAAGGTCAAGAGTAAGGACCAGCTTATAGCGAAAAATTCACATAAATAGGAGGAGACCAATGAGTATATACGGAAAAATACCGGAAAATATTTCTCCTCTGCATGCGTTAGACAGTATAGGAGAAACGATTATTCTTGCAGACAAAGATTATAATGTAGTATGGATGAATGCTCAGGCCCACCAGGTTCTTTCAACGGTGGCTCCTTTATTTGGACTGACAAGCAGTCATGACATGATTGGGTTAAACATGAGTCGTTTTCATCGCAAACCAGAACAGCAGAAAAAATTTATGGACGAGCTCTCCGGCTCCCATCGAGCTCGCATTACCATACGTGACCAGTTCGTTGCAGATATTGTGATTACGCCGATACAAAAAGGCAGCCAGCCTGTTGAAGGATTTGTCGTGATGCTTATGGATGTGACGACGAAGGCAGAGGAAGAAAAAGAGAAGGAAAAGCTGATTAAGGCTTTGTCCACTCCTATATTGAAGATATGGAGTAATGCCATTGCATTGCCTTTGATCGGTGAGTTTAGCGTAAACCGGTTCGACTTATTAATTTCCTCCATATTAGAAGAATGCAGTGCTAACCAGATTGAGTTTGTGTTATTAAACCTGAGTGAGTTGTATACATTTGACAATGAAGTAGAATATCAAATGCAAAAATTGATTGATTGCGTAAATTTAATTGGCTCTCAATGTATTCTCGTCGGTATTCCTCCTGCACTGGCCAGATTAATGACCCATTTAAATAGGAATATATTGATATTCAGCACAACATATGAGGGCTTAAAATATATTATAGAAGCCGACAATGAGCAGTAATATTTTTGAAAAATTTTATCGCCCATAAAATATCCAAATATGACATCATCACATGTATACTCTATGAAAACTAAACTTGTAGATATTTTATCGAATTAACATTTCTCTGCTTATTCACAGGAAAAGCGATTTTCCGACTGTTCCTTTTGCTTTTCACTTTGCATATTCATGTACCTTATTATCCAACACATTGAAGCATAATGGTAATGTGCAGGCCACATAATGCATGATAAACAAAACAATACTGCATGGGAAAAGCCCTAGATTTTCAGCATCCAGGGCTTTTTTTGGTTGCTCCAGCTTTATTTCCTACAGCTTATTCTATTAAGGCATTTAAATTTAAGCTAGCTTATTAAATATTCTTTTAATGCTTGCTGCAGCGTGCCCAGTGTTTTTGTGCCAGGATCAAATGAGCGTCCCATATGTATCATTTTTCTTACTACTTCTGCTCTTAAACCTGTAATGACTGTGTTACATCCCATGAGGGAAGTGCCATCAATAATTTTCGTTAAATGATCTATGACCTGAGGTTCCATATCTGCGATTCCCGATAAATCCATGATCAAAGTCTGGATACGTGATACCCCGATTTCGGTTAAAACCTTTTCCTCAAGAATAGACGTTCGAAACATATCAACCGAACCAATCACAGGGAGGATACAAACAGAATTGTTAATTGGAATAATAGGAACGGATAGATTTTCAACCAGCTTTCTATGAGCTCTAATTAGAGAATCCTTATATGTAGAGTAACTAATAAAAAAGGCATTTAGAAACGCATCGACTTGATTATTAATTTCTTTCTCCAAACGAAAAAAATTCGACGTTACCTGTTCATCTGTTAAGTCGTTATACTGTTCTATAAAGTTCCATATCGTTCTGCGGATGGCCTGCACCCACTCTAATTTGAAGGATAGGTCAATGGAATGAGTGGCCCATGCTATACCTTCCTGTTTGGCAAACAATTCAAGTTCTTCTACTTTTCCATCAAGAATATAAACAACCAGCTTATGAGCATTATTAACAAGGTTAATATTGCCAATGGATAAAATTTCATCGATTTTGTTTTTAACATTGACAGCCTCTTCTAATAACTTTTCTTCAAATTTCTGATTGTTTATCTCGAAGAAGGCTTGTAGTTTAAATGAAGGCTGAAATTTCTCTTCCATTTTATCCTCCCCTTTATATAGAACATGTAAAATGAATACTACTTTTATTAAAACACACTATTCAGATAATTTAAATTTAATATTTCAATGGTTTTCACGATTTTTATAGTGTATTTAGTGTTTATCTGTTCTTTTGTTCAATTGATGGGCAGGTTAGTAGAACAACACAGAACCTGCTCCATTAAGCTCCCTTCACAGACGGCATACGTAACGAAGATACTCCTATCTACAGGGAAATAGTCCTTTTTCAAATAATTAAGAAGGATTTACAATACAACATATTGAATATTAAAGTTGCATTTAACTAGACATATTGAAAACAATTGGGGGGTCTTTTTTGGCAGTAAAACAAGGACAAAATACGGTAAATCCAATTCGAGACCTCGAACAAATCCAGATAATAAAAGAATATCTTCTTCATCAATCTTACCGGGATTACTTTTTATTTACCTTTGGCATTAACTCAGGATTGCGTATTAATGATATCTTAAAGCTTCGGGTCATAGACGTACAAAACACTGATTACTTGCAGGTTAAAGAGAAAAAAACGAACCAGACCCGAAAAGTCCGCATGACAAGTGTGCTAAAACAAGAAATAGAAAAATATACACGTCAGATGGCAGATTCTGATCTTTTATTTCCTTCTCGAAAAGGCACCGGCCCCATCGGGCGTGAAACAGCATGGCGGATCATTAATAATGCTGCACAGGTTTGCGGCATTGAGGGAGCGACCGGCACGCATTCCATGCGCAAAACGTTTGGCTACCACTTTTACCAGCAAACAAAAGATGTGGCCACCCTTCAGCAAATCTTTGGCCATTCAGCCCCATCGGTCACACTTCGCTACATCGGGGTTACTCCTGAAACGGCAGATCAGCTGCTTGAGCAATTTTGTCTATAAACATAAAAAAATTCATTACAAGGGGCGACTATTATGTTAATAGAAAAAAAGCCAGAACTAAAAAGTGCTTTAGAGACAATCAACGGGCATATCTTTTATTCTTTTCAAGATCCAAATAAGTATTTAGAAAATGCGATCACCTACGTGGTCTCAGGCATTGAACAGGGCAGCCATATTTTAATGGTTGAAAACCAGAGATTTCTCTCCCTTCTTCAGCAAAAACTGAAACCAATCTTAAATAAAGAGCAGCTGTCCCGCATTCATTACACCAATAATTTTGATTTTTATTTTACGAATGGAACATTCAATCCTGTCGTCGTATTCGATCATTTTGCGAAGTCCTTAAAACCCCATCTTGAAAGAAGTGAGACAGTTCGAACGTGGGGACACGTGGAGTGGAGAGATCTTCAGGATGCATACCGGGAAGTAGAGCAGTATGAACAAAATATAGATAAATTAATTGTTTTGAATGATATTACATCAGTATGTGCTTATAGGACGGGCAGAATAACAAAGGAATTTAAAAATGCTCTTTTGCAGTGCCATCAATTTTTCATGACAGATGATGAAATAGTTCTAATTTAAAAGGAAATAATCCACCATTGAATCAAGTGCTTTGGTGGATTTTTTGCCTTGCTTGCAGAGTTAGACTTCTCTCTTCGTAATCCGTCCTTTATGTTGGAACTCCAACACGCACAGTTAAGCTAGAAGACAATAAGCTTAAGTGTAACTTTGGAATAAAGTTTGATTAAAAATACGTAATTAATTCATATTTGATAACAAACGAAAAACACTTGGTTTTGAAAAAAGATTGATCCAAATCAAGTGTTTTCTTTAAATTAATTATGTGATTTTTATAATAAAGTTTGATCATTTTTATGATCCATCTTCAACTAAAGCACCCCGTTAGCTTAAGTACAACTTTTCACAATCTAAAATTCACCCATTTGAAATCAGCAAATTAATGATGGAATAAGCGTACCCCAGAGAACGCCATTACAATACCGTATTCGTTAGCCGCATCAATAACTTCCTTATCCCGTAATGAGCCACCCGTTTGTAAAATATACTTGGCACCACTTTGTGAAACACAATCAATATTATCTCGGAAAGGTAAATATGCGTCCGAAGCAAACGAGATTTCTTTTAATCCATTTAAATATTCTCTTTTTTCGTTATCAGTAAGCTTATGAGGTACCTCAACAAAACACTCTTCCCAAGCTTTTCTTTCTGGTACTGTGAGATCATCACAAAGCCACTTATCTATTGCATTATTTTGTACAGTATGTGGAACTCCTTCACGGAATTTCATCGCAAGAGCTATTGGGTGTTGCCTTAAATACCAGTTTTCTGATTTTGTTGCAGCCAGTCTCGTACAATGAATCCGAGATTGTTGTCCTGCTCCCACACCAATCGTCTGCCCATCTTTCGCAAAACATACAGAATTGGATTGCGTATACTTTAGTGTTATTGCAGAAATTAATAAATCTCTCTTTGCCGAATCGGGTAAATATTTGTTTTCAGTCACTATATTATTTAATATCTTCTCTGTTATTAGCAGATTATTTCTTTCCTGAACAAGGGTAACCCCAAACAAAGTTCTTTCCTCTATCGGTTCAGGCTCATATTTTGGATCAATCTCAATAATAAGGTACTTTCCTTTTTTCTTAGACTTTAGGATTTCCAAGGCATCATCATCAAAAGCAGGTGCCACAATCATATCAGAGACTTCTCTTTTTAAGAGTTTAGCAACAGAAAGATCAACTTTATCACTTAGAGCTGCACAATCACCAAAGGAGGACATTCGATCTGTTCCTCTCGCCCTTGAATAAGCAGTTGCAAGAGGAGATAATTCCATATCATCAACAAAATAAGACTTAGCTAGTTCATTACTTAATGGACTATATATGGCAGCTCCTGAAGGACTTACGTGTTTAAAAGACGCTGCCGCAGGTTCTCCTATTGCTAATTTAAGTTCCCTTACAAGTTGATAAGAGTTAAAAGCATCTAGTAAATTAATATAGCTTGGCTCTCCATTAAGAACTTTAAAAGGTAACTTTTTAAATGATTTGACTTTTGCACTACCTTGATTGGGATTAATACCATACCGCATTAATACTTCTTCCATTTATTCGTTCACCCTCTCATAAAAATACAAAAAAGTGTTTGATTTACTCAAACACTTTGCCCAGGCGAACGGCTTATAATATCAATGTGATCCCCCGTGGTGACCCACGTTTAATCGCCAGTACACATTGTAATAGTCCTTTTATAAACTTAACTTTACCAAAATTACCCTTTAACTTCAAGGGAATAATATTTATAATTTGAATTTTTCGAGATGTCAACTTGGTAATCTTCTTAAACTAAACTGCCTGTTAGCTGAATAAGAAAAGGCTGCCGAAATGGCAGCCGAGATATTAAACAAAAGCCTCGATAGTTGAAGAATGAAATTAAGCCTTTCCCCAGATGATCTGTTCTCAAATTAAAATTTAGCTATCTGTGCAAAATTTAGACCCTTAGTGAGCCACGGAAACCCCTTGCAGCATAGTAGGATTCTGCTCCATTGTGGTACATAAAGACAGTGTCGTAGCGACGATCACAAAAGATGGCCCCACCGAGTTTTCTAATATTAGCAGGTGTTTGCACCCAGTTCGACGTTTTTATATCGAAATCTTCAAGCTTCTGCAGCTCCCGGTATTGTTCTTCCGTTAAAAGTTCAATGCCCATGGCAGTTGCCATATCAATAGCGCTATTTTCTGGTTTGTGTTTTTTCCTGGACTCCAGCGCTTCACGGTCGTAACAAACACTTCTGCGACCTTTAGGGCTTTCCGCTGAACAATCATAAAAAATGTATTCGCCCGTCTTTTTATCATAGCCAACAACATCCGGTTCACCGCCAGTTGCTTCCATTTCATTGAGCGACCACAGTTTTTCACTATTAGCTTCGAGCTTAGCTCGTACTTTAGCCCATTCAAGACCTTTATGGCGGTTCATGTTTTTCTCAAAACGGGCTTTCAAAGTTCTGAGTAGTTCTTCAAGCTGTTCTAGGGACAACCCCTTATTTCTCTTCGTCATATTAGTTTCCCCCTTACTATTTTACTCATAATAGTTTAAGGACTAAACTTCACCGTTAATTCAGCAAGAAAAAATGATCGCCGCAACGATTACATCCTTCAACTCAAGCCTCTGTTACTTGAACAACTCCGTGGCTTATTTAAACTGTTCATAATTTCCTTTGGATTAGAGATACCGTTCTCAATAAAAATAGTTGCCCAATCCATAAACAATTTCATATAAGCTTCTTCATTCATATTTGAATTTAGGTGGGCTACTAGGCATACATCCAATCTAAGCTTTGACCCTGAGCATAGACTGGTTAAAAGTCTAATTTCAATAAGGAGTGAACCTCGAATGAATCCCTGGGGTCTTCAAGATTGTTTGTATCATTTCACGTATTTGTGGCTTAGGAACGGAGACAATTTCTGGTTTTTTTTAACGACTGTCGGGGAGTCAAGAGTTTATGGCTATAGGTTTTTCGGCGGAAGATGGAATCCTTATTCGGTTGCTTTAAGTGATATTGTTTCCTTCTATTGTTCTCCTCCGACTCCAACTCTATATTAAAACACTGCGCCTGCCCTTCGTAATCGTATCGTTCAGTTTTAGTTGAATAAGAAAAAAGACCGCGCAGTGACAATCATCTTGTGTTCAAGCACCCGTTAGCCTGCATTAAAAATTCAATTTGTTATTTATTCTAGGGTTGGTTAAAGTAATCCTTCTTAAAGTAAACTGCTTCTTTAGTTGAAGAAGACATCTACATCTAATAACACCATAAAATAGTGAATATGTCCCTTTTATATACCATAAGCAACAATCCTTACGAAAACAGCCATAGAAAAGAAGCCCTGGACGCCTATGCAGCGGATCTAGAGCTTCTTTTTATGCTGATTATTTTGTAAGACCTTCTTCAACTAAAGCACCCCGTTAGTTTAAGTACATTCCTTCACAAACTTGTCTTTTGCTATTTCTTTTATTACAGGAATACCGCCCTTTAGCTAAACAAAAAAAAGAGCATTGATCCTTCTTGGATCAATGCTCTGGTTTGTTTAAGGTAATTCTTCACAATGGGCATATCCGGATGATACCCGCTCATAAAATTCCAACCGATACCCCATTTTCCCTTCCATTTAGTGTAAACATTCTTCATAAATACCGATAAGGGATTCGCTGACAAAACATCAATGTGGCGAATGCACCGCTTCGCGGCTGACTACGACGCGGCGAATGAAGAACGCTATGACCAAGCCAATCAGTGCTATAATCATCGTGAACAAGAACACGTTTTGTGATCCAGCCGTTATCGCGTTTGCCATTTCGGCCTGTTTAGCCGGAGCGGAGGAGCCGTGCAAGTATCTCTCCATACCGCCCGTAAGGATACTAATAGCGACCGCTGTTCCAATCGCGCCCACGACCTGCTGCAATGTGTTCATGACTGCCGTGCCGTGCGGGTATAGCTCCGGCGGCAATTGATTGAGCCCGTTCGTTTGAGCAGGCATCCATATCATGCCTACCCCCACCATGAGCCCGATATGCAAAGCCACGATAAAGGCCACTGAAGAAGCAGGAGACAGGGTCGTAAAGAACCATAACATGATTGCAACGATCACGAGTCCGGGAATAACGAGCCATTTCGGCCCATATTTATCGAACAGGCGCCCCATACGCGGGGAGAGGATACCGTTCAGCGCGCTGCCCGGCAAAAGCATGAGTCCCGCAGTGAAAACAGACAGACCTGCACCCGTCTGCAGAAACATCGGCAGGATAATCATGCTCGACATCATAATCAACATACACGACAGTATCAGGAGCAGCCCAACGACGAACATTGGGTACTTGAAAACGCTCAGATTCATCATCGGATCGCGCATAGCGTTCTGCCGCAGTATGAACAGCACCAGCGCGACGATCCCAACGACGATTGAAGTGACCACAACTGCGCTGCCCCAGCCTTCAGATCCTTCGCCTGCCTTACTGAAGCCGAAGACAACTCCTCCAAAGCCGATCGTTGACAATGCGACAGACAGCAGATCGATCCGAGGCTTCGTGACATCGGTGACATTTTCCAAGTACTTCAGCCCTACCAACAACCCAATAACCAAAAACGGAAGCGATAACCAGAAGATATAATGCCATGTTAAATACTCGATTAATAGACCGCCAATGGTCGGGCCGGTTGCTGGCGCGAACATGATCACAAGTCCAACGAATCCCATCGCCGCTCCCCGCTTTTCCGGCGGGTATATCACAAGAATCGTATTGAACATGAGCGGGAGCAATAACCCCATGCCTGCCGCCTGTAAAACCCGGGCGAACATCAACATTTCAAAATTGAACGCGAGCGCCGCAATGAGCGTACCTAGAATTAAGCTTACGAGCGAACCTGTGAACAGCTGTCTCGTTGTAAACCTCTGCAGCAGCAGCCCGCTCATCGGCATTAAAATACCAAGAGTCAGCAGGAAACCGGTTGTTAACCACTGTGCGGTTGCGGCTGAAATTTGGAACACGTCCATTAAATTAGTCATTGCTATATTTAGAGCGGTCTCGCTAAACATGCCGACAAAACCGCAGATAAGCAGCGATGCCAAGATGGCACGCGTATTGTATTGCTTCTTCATTTCTATATCTCCTTATAAATCAATTTAAATAATAACCATTTATTTTTTTGCAAATTTGGTGGAAAGGGTCTACAAGTTCCCCTTCTCCAAATCTTAATAAGTGTGGAAATTTTTCCTTTCGTTGTCCTTTTTATTTATCTAAAACACCGATTCTCAAAAAGAACCTTTCTTATTGACTTCTTCAAGCAATTTAGATATTAATAACTTTAGCGAAGAATTAACCTCATTTTTTACAAATTCCCCGTCTTCGTTCAATTTATTATCTGCTCCTGAAATTAATAATGCTCCACCATCAAATACATTCGCATTTAACATACTTAAATTGAGCTGTAATGCTTGATGAGCATTTTCCCCATCACACGAAGCTGTAATAACCGCTACTGGTTTCGTATAAAGCTCAGCAGACGACACCAACCATTCTAAAGCATTTTTCAAGACACCAGGTACACCCTTTATATATTCGGGTGTACAGATAATGACTCCATCTGCTCTTGAAAGCAATTCTCTATATACTTGTACCTCTACTGGTGGTTTATCATTATCTAAATCACGATTAAAATGCGGAAGTTTTTCAATACCCTTGTATATTTCATATTCAACACTGTCGGGCATGAATTTTTTTAAGCTATTAAGTGCTTTTTGAGTTGATGATTTTGTTCGGCTACTTCCTGACAGGGCTACAATATTAATCTTTGTTTCCATACGAATCTCTCCTTCTCTTAGAGTCTGATTATATTTCACAGATATCTTCTTCCACCTATTCAGTTATGATACGTGGATCGAGTCCATATTGTGGTGGTAGTCCGAAGTGATCACGGAAGGTTCTTCCTTCATAGTCATCATGGAAGATGCCACGTTCTTGTAAGACTGGTACGACGTGATCTACGAAGTCATCTATTCCAGTGTTAAAATCATCGAAAATGAGCAGGAAGCCGTCTGTTGCATCTGCTTCATACCACTCTTGTAGAAGGTCAGCGGCCTGCTCGCCAGTGCCAACTACCGTTGGGTATGGCTCTAACACGGCATGAGCAAGAATATCGCGAGGAGACCATCCTGCTTTGGCTAGCTCTACTACATGTTGAGATGTAGTATCTAATGGGTGTGCATGAACTGCAGCAAGCTGTGCTTCTGTAAGTGGTTCGTCAGTCTGAGTGAGTTCCTCATTCAGACCAAGGTAAGCACTCAAGAGTCGTAGCTGACCGTGGATGTCTGTCTTATCATCGAGTGCAGCACGTTTATCAAGAGCTTCGCGTTTTGTATCACCGATAGTGAAACCAGCGAATGTGATTAGCTTAACTTCATCAGCGTTACGACCTGCTTGTTCTGCGGCATTTCGTACAGTGTTACGTAATGCTCTACTTTCCTCGATGCTTGATGGTCTTCCAATAATGACATTGGCATACATAGCAGCTGCTTGTAGGCCGTAGCTACTGCCAGCAGGCATAACGACGACAGGCTGGCCTTGCTCAGACGGTGGGATTGGAAGTGGACCACGTGTTCCGACGTGTTGACCGTGAAGATTGACTGGTCGGACATGAGTCGGATCGGCGAACATGCCATTTTGGTCAGGCTGACCTGCCTCATATTCCCAGCTGCCCCAAAGTGCTTGAACGATTTGTACCACTTCATGGAGACGCTCGTACTTTTTCTCACGGGGCGGTAGAGTCTTGCCGAAGTTCGCGAATGATTCAGCGTCGTAGCTCGGGACAGCATTCCATCCAATACGGCCACGGCTGATGACGTCGAGTGCCTTGAGTTGTCGTGCCAGTAAGTAAGGTTCAGTGAAAGAAGTAGATGCTGTGCCGATTAATCCGATGCGTTCTGTAGCCTGTGATAATGCAGCAAGAGTAATGAGTACATCTAAACTGATCATTGGTGGTGTTGCGCTCAAGTCCTCCTTCATGAAGAAAAAGTCAGACAAGAAGATGAACTGTAGTCCACCTCGTTCAGCTGCCTGTATCTGTTTTACAGCGGCATCGATGTTCGTGTAATCATTAGGATCGACATGCGGCATACGCCATGCGCCTTGATGGATACCAAAGTTGTTCCCTAAGGCTACACCCAGAACCATTTGTTTCTTTTGTATTTTTTGTGTCCTTGCATCTGTGTTATCGACATCTTGAACACCAGATGTGAATTCTTTTTTATTATTCATAGTTAAGTCTTCTTTCTATTCAACAGGTTTATTTTAGACAACATTTGTTGTATAGTTGATTCTAATGGAAAAATATTTACGCAGTACATTGCTTCACGAACTTTTTTGAGTTGATGATTTTTTTCGACTACTTCCTGACAGGGCTACAATATTAATCGTTGTTTCCATACGAATCTCTTCTTCAATAAATATTAATTTAAATTACTTCACTTCAGGGACTCTGTTTCCATTAAACTATTTCTTAGTTTAGGGTGAAATTTATTTTGCACGTGATGCATTCACATTCATTCGAATATCGAATTTAATTTAACTAGTGTTTGACCTAACATATCGCCAAATAGTCCGAGTTATAAGTTAAATGTTTGTAACTATTAAAAAGGCAATTCCACTATATATTCCGAAGACCCTAATATTTTAATTAAAGTCTTGCATTAAAGTATCAACCACTTCTTTTACAGTTCTGATTTCTTTAATTGGCGTAATTCCTGTACCTATAGAAATATAGCCATCGTCTGTATTTCCTTCCAGCATGCCAATACGCATTCCAATTGATCCACGCATCATTTTTGCTATTTCTTCACGACTAACACCTTGTTTATCCATTTCGACTAGTTTATTCGCAAATTTAGTAGGTAAAGACCGATAATATGCTGGCAAAGTACGGAACATTAGTAAATCTTCTGCTGTAGCATCGACAATCATTTGTTTCACGTTTTCTGCTGCTGGATTTTCTTTTGTTGAAATAAAGACACTGCCAGCAAACACACCTTCAGCGCCTAAAGCAAATGCGGCACGTACTCCTCTAACGTCTCCAATACCACCAGTTGCCATTACAGGAGTATTTATAGCATCTACAATCATTGGAACAATCGAAAATGTTCCAATAACTCGTTCTGGAACCGTACCACCTTCATCAAATCCAGTCGCTACATAAACATCTATTCCAAATTCTTCTGCAGCTTTTGCATGTTCAGTAGTTGCCCGGGTCGACCTGCGGGGCGCGCCAGGCGTTTTTCAGTACCCCATACCCGTCGATGAGCGCCATACCGAGGATGATCTTCTTGTCTGTCAATGGGTTCCTCCTGTCGAGCCGGTTGCGATGCGGGGGTCGAGTCCGTACTGCGGTGGCAGTCCCAGGTGATCACGGAGGGTCTTTCCCTCGTAGCCGTCGTGGAAGAGGCCGCGTTCGCGCAGGATCGGGACGACGCGATCGACGAATTCGCCGATCCCGGTGTGGAAGTCGTCGAAGTTCGTCGCGAATCCGTCCGCTGCCTCGGCTTCAAACCATTCCTGGAGGTGGTCGGCGACCTGCTCGGCGGTGCCGACCACGGAGGGGGTTGGGTCAAATACGCCGTGTGCGAGGATATCACGGGGCGACCATCCTGCTTTGGCTAGCTCGACCGCACGTACGGAACGTGCGTCCTGTGGATGCGCCCGAACCAAGGCGAGCTGCTCAGTAGTTAGGGGCTCGTCGGGCATTGTGAGTTCCTCGTACAGGCCAAGGTAAGCACTTAGGCGTGACAGCTGCTCGTGGACGCCTATCCGGTCATCGAGCGCGCGACGTGCGTCCAAGGCTTGGCGTTCCGTTTCACCAACGGTGAACGCGGCGAATACGACCAACTTGATCTCATCAGGGTTCCGGCCAGCCTGTGCTGCAGCCTGGCGCACGGTGTGGCGCATGGCTCGACTTTCCCCAATGCTGGATGGCATTCCAATGACAACATTGGCGTACATGCCGGCCGCTTGCAGGCCGTAACCGCTGCTGGCGGGCATCATGATAACCGGCTGGCCCTGCTCGGACGGTGGGACGGGAAGGGGTCCGCGTGCTCCGACGTGCTTGCCTTGCAGGTTGACCGGTCGGATATGGGCCGGGTCGGCGAACATGCCGGCTTGGTCGGGCTGGCCCGCCTCGTACCCCCAGCTTCCCCAGAGCGCGTGGACGACCTGCATCACTTCGTGGAGACGCTCGTACTTGTTCTCCCGGGGCGGTAGTACCTTGCCGAAGTTCGCGAAGGCGTCGGGTTCGTAGCTTGGGACGGCGTTCCATCCGGCCCGGCCGTGGCTGATGACGTCGAGGGCCTTGAGCTGACGGGCCAGCAGGTACGGCTCGGTGAAGGAGGTGGACGCCGTGCCGATCAGTCCGATCCGTTCGGTCGCCTGGGCCAACGCCGAGAGGGTGATGATCGGATCTATGTTGAACAGGGACGGTGACGTGGCCAGGTCTCCGTGCATGAAGAGACGGTCGGCCAGGAAGATGAACTGCAGTCCACCTCGTTCCGCTGTCCGTGCCTGCTCCACCGTGATATCGATGTTCGTGTAGGACCCGGGGTCCACGTGCGGCATCCGCCATGTGGCGGGGTGCGTACCAAAGTTGTTCCCCAGGCCCACGCCCAGGATCATGTGCTTGTTTTTCATTTCCGGCGTACCTGCGTCTGTGTCGGGAACATCCCCAGCGCCCAGTTTTAATTTTTTTCTATTATTCATTATTGAATCCTCCTGTTTACGATTATTTTCAACAACCTTCAGTTGGTTAAAAAAATACTTAGTTTGGTAAATATTTTTTACCTCCTTGGCTAATTTACTAGTGCAACGTTCTGGCCAGAGTACCTTCATGGCTTCTAAATATATATTTAGGGTGCTAAATATGCATTTAGTATACTAAATATATATTTAGAGAGAAAAATTAGTATAAGTTTTTCTCCATACGCTTTAATAAATCCCTTAATATTAAGCGTTCTTCGGCTGAAATTGACTGTAGTAATTTTTCTTGCTGCTGTTTCCATTTAAATTCAACGGGTTCTTCTAATTCTTTGCCTTTGTCCGTTAGATAAATTCGCATAACCCTTGCATCTTCTTCATCACGTTTACGGTATATGAAACCATTCTGCTCTAGCGATTTAACCATATTTGTTACCGTAGGCGGTTCGCATTTTAAATGTTCACATAGCTGCATTTGTGTTATTCCATCACCCAGCCACAAACGCCAGAGTAAATTATTTTGGCCTACATAAAGATTAAGTTCTCTAAGGCTCTCACTATAATTCCGACGCATTTGGGAAGAAACTTTATCCAAGGACATACGAATATCACAGTCAACACTAACCTTCATAGATGAACCTCCTCTAGCCAAAGATATTTAGCCAGCTAAATATATCACGGTTATTTTTAGCTGTCAACGTTACTGCATTGATTGCTCTTCTTCAGCTAACCTGCTTCGTTAGTCTAAGTGTATTCCTTCACAAACTTTTTACTCTTTAGTACAAAATCCCTCACTTTCTTTAAAGACTAGTAAAAAGTGTATCGGTTACTTAATAACGGTAAATCATTTTTTCTAGGAAGCGTTTTTATATCAATAAATTTTTAACAAGGCGTTTAAATAGCAAATGTAATTGCAAATATGTAACGAATAAAAGAAGGTGCTAGCTGAATGCTAGTACCCTTATGTAGAATTAGTAAGAAATGCCTTTATGCCCTCCAATATGCCCAGCTCGCTGAAGATACGTACCGCCTTTCATTAAGCTGTACGCGTGAAAAATCGCTTTTTTGCCAAAACGATCACGTATTTGATCTATCGTTTCATCAAGAATGTGGCGCCTTTCATCCAGTTCAGAGGGTGTAAACAAATCAATCTGTTCATGGGCTGCAGGCTGTAATTTACTGCATACTACATGGATTTGGCGTACCGGCTGTCCGTCCCAATACTTTTTAAACAGCCGGACAAAGTGCTCACATAGTTCAGCTGTTTTATTTGTGCTTCCTGGAAGCACGATTTGATGCCTGAAGCCGCGGTCCTCAATATCCCGGCTGTAAGATATGCCAAGCGCAATCCCTGCTGCAGCAGCCTCATGCTGGCGCAACACATCGCCACATCTTCTGTCATTTCTTTGATAACGATCATTACTCTTTATATTTAGGTTAGTTGCGTAAAACAGTTGATATTAAAAGGACCACACATATTAGACGTATCTAATATGTGTGGTCCTAATTTATTGCTTATTAAATTAACGCCCCCGTTACTTTAAGTACATTTCTTCACAAACTTTTATCGTAAAAGAAAAAGCTGCCGTTAAAACGATTTCTCCTCCCACAACTTTCACTTTATTCACCATTTAATTTTTGAATTTTGGGGAAAACGATAGATGTGTTCGCTTTGGTTAGTCTCCTTGCTCCCCAAACTTCTTGCCGACCTCTTCCATCAAATCAATAATAGGAATGAATTCTTTCCCTTTTGAGGTTAATGAATACTCTACACGAGGAGGAACTTCTGGATAAACTTTGCGATTAATTAAGCCATCGCCTTCTAGTTCTCGAAGTTGCTTTGTAAGAGAACCTTGTGAAATATCCCATAAATAAGCTTTGATTTCACTATAACGACGCTCTTTAGACTTTAAAAACCAAAGAATGAGATATTTCCAACGTCCAGAGAGTATGTTTTGGGTATAGGCAATGCCATATACTTCTCTTTGTTCCTTTATACACTCTTTGTCAAATCCATCCTTACATATTCTAGACACTCTTACACCTGCTTTCTACTGTTAAGTACAAAAAAATGTACTACGTCAATTTTTATTGCCTACTTCAAAAATATGAGAAATGATTTTATTCTAGTATATGTAACAGAAATACTCAATAGCAGAATAATTCTTTGATATACAATTTTTTCAGGAGGAACAATAATGAGATTTGGAATTATAGGTGCAGGACCAATTGGGTCAATTCTTTCTAAAAAATTAGTTAAGAATGGACATGATGTCAAAATTGCAGATGCCCGTGGGATTGAACGTCTCGAAAGAAAGGAACTTGAAGGAACACCCGTAGATGTTGAAGATGTAATTACAAATATTGATGTTCTTATTATTTCTATCCCTTTCCACGCACTGCCAAGCATTCGCAACGTTGTAGATAGAGTTGGGAAGGACGTAGTCGTTGTAGACACTTCAAATTATTATCCTCAAATAAGCAATAATATCGAAGAAATTGAGAACGGGATGGTTGAAAGTGTTTGGGTTTCAAATCAATTAGGTAGACCTGTAATCAAAGCTTTCAATAATTTATTAGCCTATACTTTAGAAAATGAAGGAACTCCCGAAGGTACGAGTGGACGAATTGCGATGGCAGTTGCCGGTAATGACCAATCACAAAAACAAGTAGTTATGGACGTAGTAAACGAGCTAGGTTTCGACGCAGTAGATAGTGGTTCTTTAAGTGATTCGTGGAGACAACAGCCAGGAACTCCTGCGTACTGCACAGAGCTAACAAAAGATGAACTAACGATAGCGTTGAAAAAATCAAATAAAGCAAAAGCCCCATTCCTACGAGATAGGGCAATAGAGAAGTTATCAGCGTCTAACCTCAAGCCCCTCTCAAATAAAGATATTGTGAATATGAACAGAGAAATATTTAATTCATGGGTTATAAAGGGGATGAAAAAATGTAAAAACTAACACTGCAGCGCGATAGCGTGGGGAGCAAACAGGATTAGATACCCTGGTAGTCCACGCCGTAAACGATGAGTGCTAGGTGTCAGTTTGATACCCTTGGTGCTGAAGTCAACACAGTAAGCACTCCGCCTGGGGAGTACGGTCGCAAGACTGAAACTCAGCACTGTTCATGTAAATGGATAGGCGCCCGGTCCTGGCGACAGAGCGCCCTATCGCATGCGCTGCTACAGCATGGTTAGGCCTATCGTATCGGCTGTGATGCGCTGGACCGAGAAAATCAATTGAGAATGAATGGAGATGGTTGAAAATGAAGGCTTGGCGTGCAGAAACATTTGGAAAACCCAGCGATGTCCTGAAGCTGGTAGATATCGACGTTCCGGTACCAGGACCGGGTGAGGCGCTGCTTAGGGTATTGGCAACCAACATAGGTCTGCCTGACCGCATGATGCTTGAAGGCCGATATTTCCTAACGCCGACCCCGCCGGTAACGCCCGGTCAAGAGGTGGTCGGTATTGTCGAGGTAGCGGGACCGGGCTATCCGTTTCCCGTCGGCACACGGGTAATCGGCGGTGCCAACTCCGGCGGATTGGCGGAATATTGTCTATCGTCAGGCGACGGAGCGGTGCCTGCGGCCGATGACATGTCCGACGAGCAGGCCGCAGCTTTTCTGGGGACGTTTCACGTCGCTTATGTCGGCTTAGTCAATCGCGCTCGCGCAAAGTCGGGCGAGACGCTATTGGTGCTCGGCGGAACGGGTGGAACAGGTTCGACTGCAATCCGGCTCGCCAAGGCTCTGGGTCTGAACGTAATTACTACCGTGCGCGATGCTAAGAAGGCCGCGTTCTGCCGTGAACAAGGCGCTGACCATGTCATCGAGCTGGAGACGGGCTCGATGAGCGAGCAGGTGCGCGCGCTGACCGGAGGCAAGGGTGCCGACATCGTTTATGACACGGTCGGATCGCCCTTAGTCGAACAGGCGCTCGATGCGATCGCCATCGGCGGACGATATGTCCTGATCGGTTTCGCTGGTGGCTCAGATTTTCCGGAGATTGAGCCTTTCAAGATCCTTATACATGGCATCTCGGTCACCGGAGCTTTGCACAGTGTGCGTACTCCCGATGAGCGCGATGAGGCAATTACCGTACTTGGGCGACTGTTCTCCGAAGGGAAGATCACCGTGCCGATCGACCGGGTCGTATCCTTTACTGATGTGCCTGAGGCGCTTGAACGTCTTGGTGGGGGGGTCAACGGTAAGCTGATTGCCCGCGTAAGCCATCCAGGTCCCGGCCCAACGCTTTAACCAGAGGAAATCGATGCACTGCCGGAGGGCGGGAACGACGAGGAAACGCAAAAAGCCTATTCGCTTGCCTCGACTGAGATGACCGATATCGACGGCAACGTTTTCCGCTCAACGATCCGAACTATCTCCCCCTATGCTTACACGGGTGAGATGAGTGCTGAGATTGCCGATCGGATCCTGCGAGGCGATTTTAAGCGAGGATTTCAATCCCCTGCGGCTGTTTACGGGCCGGAATTGGCATGCAGCAATGGCATTGGCAACATAACCGATCTCTAGGCAGAAAGACCGCTTCCACGCCTAATAATACTAACAGAATTACCCAATTAAAACATCTCCCCTCTATGTAATCCTTGAGGAGAGATGTTTTTAATCAAACTCTGATATTTGTTATCAGCCTTTATTAAAAGGCAACACTTATTCCACTAAACTGCTTCTTTAGTTTAAGTACATTACTTCACAATATCTTGTCTTATCAATCTTTATTATAAATAATCAGATTTTGTTTTAAATGATCAAACTTTTTAATAAATCTACATTAAGCACTGAATTACAAGATAATAAAGTTTTGAAAAGGTGGAAGTCCCTCAATATCGCTTAGTCAAAACAGCTTTATACGTATACTTCAGATATTAAAAAGAAGCACCCGAAAGGATGCTCCTCTGCCTTACTTTTTATTCTTGTCTTTTAACTCTACATAAACGGCCGCCATATCCAATTGTCCTTTTCCGTTTTCTTTAGCGGAACGGTAGGTCGTGTTCGCTACTTCAGCAAGCGGCAATGTTGTTGCCAGTCTGTCTGCCTCTGCTTTAATCAAGCCTAAGTCTTTCGCCATCAGTTCTAACATAAAGGCAGACGGAAATTCCTCTTTACGGTACATCTCTTTTTTCCCTTGGAATAAACCTGTATTCACTGCAGAAAAGGAGATCATATCCAACACTTTTTCCCTATCCAGTCCTGATCTGTCTGCAAATAATAAGGTTTCTCCAATCCCCTGTCCTATGATACCCAGCAGCAGGTTAATCGCTAATTTTGCAGAGCTGCCTTTACTGTTAGAACCAAAATGAATCGTTTCTTTTCCTAAGATATTAAAATAAGGCTGGCACATTTCTACAGCCCTTTCATCCCCACCCGCAAGGATTACTAACTGGCCTGCTTTGGCTGGTCCTACTGAACCAGATACGGGTGCGTCTATGTAGATTCCGCCTTTTTCTGATACGAGCTCCGCAAACGAACGTGAATCTTGTGGTGAAATGGTACTCATGTCTACTATCACTTTACCGGGTTTGATTCCTTCTAATACACCCTTGTCTTGAGTTAAAACAGATTGTACAGCATCCGCGTTCGATAACATCGTAAAGATAATATCCGATTGTTCAGCTATTTCTTTTGGCGAATACAGGTTAACGGCTCCTGCTTCTATTAAAGGCATTGTTTTTTCTTGGGAGCGGTTGTATACGTTCACTTTATACCCTGCTTGTAAAAGGTTCGTGGCCATAGGTTCACCCATATGACCTAATCCAATCCAACCTAACGTATGCATTTCTATTCCTCCTACCTCATTAAATAAAATGGACAGACCACTGTCTCTTAATGAGTGGCGGTCTGTTCAAGTTCCATTTCTGTTGGAAATTATATCATATGAACGTTTTTAAAAACGTTTTTGCTGTGAGGCGGCTTCGGCTAATCCGACAATCCATTCTTGGTGGCCGTTAAGCATTGGGTTTGGCTTTGTTACTGCCATCTCTTGAGCTGCTTTCCCCTTTTGTGTTTCCTGAGTGAGAATGCGTACACGTCCTCCAGGCAGGTCTTCTAGCAGCCAAGCGTGGTGAACTTGCAGCTCACTATCCTCTTCTGAGCCTTCCTCCCAGCCGTGCCAAGCCAGTCGTGCAGGCTTGCCATCAGCAGGCGGATCGTACTCTAATACCTCTGCCTCTATGGGAAATTCAAAGGTTGTGAATCGGAAGTGAGCCCCTTGACTTAATTCAGGGCCTGTAACGTTGTGGAAACGGATATCCGCAACATTGCTGTAGTATGACTCCCATTTTGACGTATCATAGAGGAACTTCCAAACCTGGGCAGCGGATAGATCAGCTATGATGATTTCGTTGGAAACAAAGTTGTCTGTCATTCCTGGCAGGTAGCCCTCAGGCCAAATAATTTCATTCATTGTATTCTTCCTCTCCTTGTTAACTTCATTTAGGATCAGTTTCTCACCTTGAAGGTTATTCTATAAAATAAAATAAGAGATGTGGAAAACCGTGTTTTCTTAAACCCATTTTTTGTACCTATATAGGAATAGTGAAGTGAATGAAAAGCAGTGAATTACTCTGCTTTAGCTGATTTGTTGAATCCATGCAGAGGCAGGTGATCAATACCGTACTCGGCCAGCTGTGTTTCAGCTTGATCAATCAGTTTCTGCGCTTTCGCTTTTGTATCAGCATCCAAGTCTGCTAATAGGTCTGCTATTTTAGCATCGTCTTTGTCTGCTTTGTCTGGAAGCGTCACACCAAGCTCTTTCAACTGAGTTTGGGCTTCTTCAAATGTAATCGTACCCGCTTTTACTTTATACATAATCGCTTCTGCTTTTGCTTTCGTGTCTGCATCCAGGTCTGCAAACATATCATGATCGCCTTTGTCTGGAAGTGTCACACCAAGCTCTTTCAATTGAGTCTGGGCTTCTTCAAATGTAATCGTGCCCGCTTTTGCTTTTTCCATAATGGCTTCCGCTTTCGCTTTTGTATCCGCATCTAGATCCGCAAATAGGTCGCCCTTGCCGCCTCTATCGCCTTTTTCCGCTCTGTCTGGAAGTGTCACGCCAAGCTCTTTCAGCTGAGTCTGCGCTTCCTCAAACGTGATCGTGCCGGCTTTCATTTTATCCATAATGGCTTCCGCCTTCACTTGTGTGTCCGCATCTAGATCCGCAAACAAGTCCGCTTTATCTCCTTTTTCCGGCAATGTAACACCAAGATCCTGTAATCCCGTTGTTAATTTATCCATGATCGCCTGTACTTTTTCTTGAGAGGCTGCATCTAATGTTGCTTTTGCATTTTTCGCTTTTTCTTCTTGAACCACTGCTGTGCTTGTCGTTGTTGTATCTGTGGCTGCATAAGCGGAAACCGTACCTAAAGAGCTCAGTCCGATAATACCTGCCATTGCTAGTCCAAATAATTTGTTTTTTGTTTTCATAATTAAATTCCTCCTGAATAGTTTCGTTTTGTATGTACCTCCCTGGTACAAGAGCTACTTTACTCTTCAATAGTGAAAATATGGTGAAAAATAAAAAACAAGCAAGAACTTTTAAAAAAGTATAATTTATCCTCAGAACCTTCTTACAGCAAAGACCCGCACACTTTGCGTTCATTGAGCCACAACCCTGCATATAAAAAAACACAAATACTCCTTGTATTTGTGTTTTTCAGATGATTTTCTTATGAAGTAAAATATACATAGGACTGCTCCTCATTGGTGCCAAACTCACACTTCCCTACTTCTTGACTCTCGAAAGTGTCATGCCATCACCAATTGGCATAAGCACGGATTCTAATTGCGGATGATGCGCTGCCAGTTCATTAAATTTCTTCATGGCTTTTGTATAACGTTTAGGAGGTACACCCGGCTCCGCTACACTGCCTTTCGCAAGTACGTTATCCGCGATGATTAATGCATGCGGCTCTGCCAATTGAATACAGTACTCCAGGTAAAGTTCATAATTTGCTTTATCTGCATCAATAAAGAAAAAATCAAACCGCTTGTTTTCGCCAGCCAGTTTTTCAAGACTTTCTAAAGCTGCCCCGGTCATGTAGGATACTTGATCGCCAAATCCCGCTTTGGCTAGATTGCTGTGTGCTAACTCTGCGTATCTCTCTTCTAGCTCAAGAGACGTTAACATTCCTTCTTTCCCGAATCCTCTTGCCAGGCAAATGCCGCTGTAGCCGCCAAGCGCTCCTATTTCCAGCACTTTTTTAGCGCCTGAGATCGATACAAGCATGGTCAGCAGTTTTCCTGAAGAAGGAGATACTGATATAGAAGGCATTCCATTTTCTTTGATGGACGCAATAACTTCTTTCAAAAGAGCATCTTCGGTACAAAATACTGAATCGATGTAGCTGTTTATTTGTTTCATGAAGTTTTATTCCTTTCCCGTCATGATGCAAAGGCTTGCTTTGAACTTATACAGAAGCTTCTGCTTTTTTAACAGCTTTTACTTCATATTTTCCGACTTCTGTATGAATCATATATTCCGGTTTTGGCTGATTCAGCTTTGCTTTATGGCCGGCGATATGGGCATCACTTTTCTCCCATTGTTTCCAATGGCCTTCTGATTCCCAGGTGACTAAGACGATTACTTCTTCCTCGCCGCGTCTCACCTGTTTCACCAGCACCTTAAGGTCCACAAATCCTTCCTGCTGTTCAAGGATTCCTGGTTTACTGAACCGATTCACCACCTGCTCAGCGTTACCTTCTGTCACCGTCATTTTTCTTAATTGAACGAACATCGTTTATCCCCCTTACGTACTCTTATGTTGGATTAGCTGGACCTTTAAACGATAAAAGATCCGCCATTCTCATTATTCCTCTTGAGCTGGGCCTTTTTCTGATGCTTCTTCCTCGTTTGCTGGAGCATCATGCCGCTTGATTTCATCTTCGTGAATTTCAAACAACTGAGTAAATTCATTTATAATCGTTTCCACTGCTTTTAGTTCTCCCACCAAGATAGGGTTAATGGATTGCAGCTCGGGTGTTTCCAATTGCTGTTTCAGTGTGGCACGTTTTACATTCAGCCTATCTAAAAATTCAATTGCTCTTCCCCGGCGGAACGTTTTGGCACCGCCACGAGGATGATCCTTACGTCTGTGGCCGCCTCTGTGATGATGTTCTTCCCGGTGATGTTCATGAGCGAAAGGTCTTTCATCCCGGCGATATCTTTTGCCATATTGATCTCTCATGTTATCTCTCCTTTTCTGTATACAAATGTATACGAATTAATTGTATACATTTGTATACAGAAAGTCAAACTTTCCTTTTTGTTCAAATATCTTTAGAAAACAGGATTACATAAATTAAAAAGGATGAGCTCTGCTGGATACAGAGCTCATCCTATCAAGATGATTTCAAGTTTTGTTTTCATTTTAGCATTTATTTCAGCTACTCCCCTTTTTAGTCGATATTCACTGTTGGAAAAAACGCCTCATTCAAAAGTAAACTTGTTCAATAAGTAACATCTCTTATATGACTCTATAAAAAAAGGAAGCCATTTAGGCTTCCTTTCAGGCTGTAAACAAAATGATTTTCAAATCTCTGATTTAAGGCTGCTTTGTCTCTTTTATCCGGTTAAACGTCCCTGTTTAAATCTACATAGTACGTCTACTTTTCCTGTTCCACCTTGATCATCTCCCGCTTTTTTTATTCTGTATCCGGCTCAAGCGTACAAGAAACAAGCCGGCTTGTATCAGCTCCCACCTGATAGTAAAAAAAGCAAGGCTTCCTCGAGCTGTTTCTCAATACCAAGAGGCGCGTACACAATCCACTTCTGCCAGTCCAGAAAAAAGCAGCGGCCATTTTGAACAGCGGGGTGGGCTGACAAGAGAGGATCCGTTTTAATTTCATGCTCCATCATCCGCCGGTGGTGCTCACTATCCGTGACAATCCACATGAAATCACTTCTATCCCTCTTCATCTGTTCAAGAGAAGCGGGCATCCAGGTAAACATTGTACCCATTGGATGTTCCTCTATCTTTTCCCGAATATACTCAGGAGCACGAAAGCCCAGCAGCCGATAAAACACATGTCCCATATTACGGGCTCCATACAGCCGGACTCCCTTGTTTGTTACACTCCAAACAGCAGCAGATCTTCCGGTTCCAATCTGATTTTCTACTGCATCCCGTGCTTTTCTGACTTTTTCATTATGCGCTGTATGCCATGCTGACAAAGCCTCTTCTTTTCCCAGCAAGCGGGCAATGGTGTCTGCATGGTTGTATACGTCCATGCTTGTCCAGTCAATCGATACAACAGGAGCAATGTCCCCGATGTGCTCTTTCGCCATACCGGCGACGTTGTTTTTACACAGAATTAAGTCCGGCTTCTGTTCTAAAAAAAACTGCCGCTGAATATCCCATGGTTCGCTCGCATGATAAGGAAGCGTCAGCTCTTTTATTCGGCCGTCGAAGCTTTCCTGAAGCTGGCCCGCTGCAGGAGTCACGCCCAGTGCAAGCAAATGGTCGGTATACGGATAAGAAAGAGAAACCACTTTTTTAATATGTCTTCTATTGTAATGGGACGGAGAAATGCCGAAGGTCTGCTTAAACCGGCGGCTGAAATAATGTTCATCCTGATACCCGGTTCGGCGGGCGGCTTCCTTGATTTTAATGTCTCCTGCTAAAAGCAGCTCTTTCGCTGTGTTCAACCGGAGGTGGGTCAGCCATTCCATCGGTGTTTTATTCATTTTTTGTTTAAATAGATGAGAATAATACGCTGGGTTCATGCCGGCCATTTCAGCCAGCCCTGTAAGGGTAATAGGTTCAGTAAAACAAGTGCTCATATAACCAAGCGTTTGATGAATACGCTCTTCGTTGTCTTCAAGCCGCAGGGATGACGGCTGATCGGAAAGCCAGTGAAGCAGTTCTGCCGCTGCTCCCTGCTTTACATAGGGAGGATCGGTATCAGCATGATATATAGAAGATAGAAGGCGACAAATCGCCGAACAGTGATAGGAAACCAGCCCTTCTACCGAAAATGTCCGAACTTTTTTGTATACGAGTTTTTCAGCGGTCCGGCTTTGTTCCTCATATAAGTCGAATAGCAGCATATAGCCGTCTATTTCATCTTCATTTACCGCTTCAATCGAAAAAGATGTGCCTGGATGCAGCAGAAAAACAGCTTTTTTTCTGAGTGCCTGCTTAATTCCATTTATAATTAACGACCCGCTGCTTTTTTCAATCGATAAAAGACAAAAAGAAGGCACAGCTTGCTGAGTCTGCTTTCTGCTTAAAAAACATGTTTTTAAAATTTCCATTCTCACCTGCAATGCCCCCTGCTGGATAAAAAATAATGAAACAAAAATAATACATGAAAAGAAGCTAAAAATCGTACATTGACGCTCATTTCTCCTATTATTATACTTAGTTGAAAGTGATTATCAATAGCAGTTAGAAAGGTCTTGTTCTATTCTGATGAAAAAACGGTACAGCTTATTTATTATCATTTTTTTTGTGGGAACTTGTTTGTTAGGTGTGTCCCTGTTCGCCGCCGTTTCCTCGGGAGCGAAAGAGCTTAACCTGCCCACCGTCTGGGCCGCTGTTTTTCATTTCAATGCAGAGCTGACGTCTCATCAAATTGTTCATGAGCTTCGTCTTCCCCGTGTGCTTGGCGCTGCGCTTGTCGGCTGTGCCCTGGCCGTTTCCGGCGCTTTAATGCAGGCGGTTACCCGGAATGATTTGGCGGATCCAGGCATTTTAGGGATAAATGCCGGCGCTTCTCTTATGACAGCCCTTTGTTTTGCTTTTTTCCCCGGTATACCATATTCTTTGCTGATCGTGTTTTGCTTTTTCGGATCGGTCATGAGTGCACTATGCATTTTTTGGATTGCCTCTGGTGCACCCGGCGGCATCACACCGATTCGCCTGACGGTCGCCGGGGCAATCTTAGCTGCTCTGTTCAGCTCGCTCAGCTCAGGAATTGCGATTTACTTTGACTTAAGCCAGGACCTTGCTTTTTGGTTTGCAGGTGGCACTGCCGGCATTAGATGGGGGCATCTTACATACCTGGCACCGATTATACTGGCCGCTGTTTTATTATCTCTTTCCTTTGCCCGGCCGCTTACACTGCTCTCTCTTGGAGAAGAAACTGCAGCTGGGCTTGGCGGAAACGTGCCGCTGATCCGCCTGGCTGCGATCGGAATTGCCGTTCTTCTGGCGGGCACATCGGTTTCAGCAGCCGGCTCCATTGGGTTTATCGGACTGATCGTTCCCCACATTGCCCGTAAACTGGTTGGGGTTGACTATCGGTTTATTATTCCGATTAGCGCCCTGGGAGGCTCGATTTTACTTGTGCTGGCTGATTACGGGGCCCGTATGGTAAACCCGCCGCGTGAGCTGGCTATCAGTGCGATGGTTGCTCTTTTGGGCGTGCCCTTCTTTTTATATCTCTCCCGCCGGCAAAGGAGGGAGGAATCATGAAGACGCGCCAGAAAAAAGCTGTAAGGGCCTCACTTGTTTTATTACTCTTATGCCTGTGTGTACTGCTTATCAGCTTAAATACCGGAACGATTCGCCTCAGCCCCGTTGAAGTATTAAAAACAGCTGTCGGACTCGGTTCTCCCCGTGACTCCATCGTGCTGTTTGATTACCGGCTTCCCCGCCTATTAATTGCGATGCTGGCCGGTCTTGGTCTGGGAATCGCTGGATGCCTGCTGCAGGGCTTATCTCGCAATGCGCTGGCAGACCCAGGGGTGATTGGCATTCATGCTGGAGCCGCTTTCGGACTAATTCTTTTTTTGCGTTTTTTTGGTACGCTTGAAGGCAGCTTCACCATTTTCATTCCGCTTTTCACTTTTATCGGCGGGCTTTGCGCAGCAGGGCTGATTACTTTTTTTTCTTTTGACCGCAAGGCTGGCTTTCTGCCGCAGCGCTTGTTGTTAAACGGCATCGCGCTCGCAGCGGGCTTTAGTGCCCTGACACTTGTGCTGTCGCTTCGCCTTGATGAAGAAGTGTATTCTTTTGCAGCCTACTGGCTGGCGGGAAATATATGGGGACGGGAATGGATACACGTTCTAGCATTGCTGCCCTGGCTACTCGTTTTGGTACCGTATTCGTTTTTTCATGCAGGCGCATTAAATATGCTGTCGCTTGGTGAAGCGCCGGCAGCCGGGCTTGGTGTTAACGTGGCCAAACAGCGGGCTGGCCTGCTGCTTTGTGCTGTTGCTCTGTCGAGTGCGAGTGTTTCCATGGCTGGCGGGATCGGCTTTATCGGACTCGCCGCTCCACAAATTGCCCGCCGAATTGCCGGTCCGCTTCACCAATATGTACTGCCGCTGTCCGGTTTGATTGGCATGCTGATTTTAATGGCAGCTGATACGATCGGCCGGTCGTTATTTGCGCCAGTTGGCATTCCGGCCGGTATCGTGACTGCAGCGCTCGGTGCCCCCTATTTTTTATATGTATTTCGAAAATCTACTCACTCATGATAGGAGCTTACGTAATGAAAAAAATAACATTATTCTGCTTATGCATGTGCCTTACCTTATTGCTTGCCGCTTGTGGAAGCAAGGAATCTACTGACTCTGCCGGTGAATCAGCACCGTCACAGGAAAACGGGCAAAAAATTGCTTCCTTGTCGATTCACGTAACGAATAACCTATTAGCTCTTGGCATTCAGCCAGCCGGCTCCGTTGTCGGCGGCAAAGTAGGAGACTTTCTTCCCCACGTAGCTGATCAGCTGAAAGGAACAGAAAAACTCGGTGAAGCAAAAGATGTCAATATGGAAGCACTGCTTGCATTAGAACCTGACTTAATTATCGTTGATAAAGAGTTTGCCGGCCAGGACCTCAGCAAGTATGAAGACATTGCACCTGTCGAAGTCATTGACCTTGACCAAGGGACATGGCGCGACCATTTAACACAGCTTGGCAAGCTGCTCAACCGTGAAAAGGAAGCAAGCACATTTATTCAGGAATACGACCAAAAAGCGCAGCAAGTCAAAGCTGAACTGCCGGACACCATTCAGTCAGGTACAGCGATGGCTATTCGTATTAATGCAAAAGAGCTTCGTGTTTTTACAACAGCCCGTCCGCTTGGACCGATTTTGTTTGTCGATCTTGGCTTAACACCTGCTAAAGGGATTGAAGAACTTGATTCAAATGAACCGTACGAGGTTATTTCTCAGGAAGTGCTGCCAGACTTTGACGCCGATACGATTTTTGTCGTTGTCGATGCAGAAGATGATGCACAGCAGTCATTCAAAGAGATTCAAAAAAGCGCCATCTGGCAGGGATTAAAAGCGGTGAAGCAGGGGCAGGTTTTCGTGATTAAAGAGCAGCCGTGGCTGGATTACTCCGCGGTCGGCAACAAAATGGCTCTGGATGAGGCACAATCTCTTCTATCAAAGTAACAAAAAAAGCGGACTTTACGCTTCAGCTTGTAGACACAGCCTTCACCTTGAAGGCAATGTTTGCAGGCTTTTGTTTATAATGGACCTTAAAAAAAGCTGGCCCGCTGGTTATGGAAACCAGTACAGCCAGCTTAAACAGGGACGTCTAACCACATAAAAAAACAAAGCGGCCTCAATTGAGAACCACTTTATCTACAGTTTAAAAGGAAGCCTAAAGAGCTTCCTTTTTTTCATTCATGAGTTGTATTAAGCTTTAAACTTACTGATGACTCCTTGCAATTCCTGAGCCATTTTACTTAATACTTCGGCTGAGGAAGATACTTCTTCCATTGTCGCGTTCTGCTCTTCTGCTGAAGCGGCTACTTTTTGTATATGATCTGCAGATTGTTCTACAATCTCCCTGGCTTCTTTCATTCCTTCCGTCATTTGCTGTGAGTTTGAGTTGACTTGTTTCACAATCACAGCTACCTCCTGAGACTCAGCTGCTACCTGTTGAATCGACTGGACAATGTCCTGGAAAGCGTCACCCGTTTGACTAACCATCTTCAGGCCTTCTTTTACCACCTGAGTGCCGTTATTCATCGATTGAACCGCTTTTTGGGATTCTTGCTGTATCTCTTCGATCAGCGTACGGATTTGGCCTGCTGCATCGGCAGATTGCTCAGCCAATTTGCGGACTTCATCTGCTACTACCGCAAATCCTTTTCCTTGTTCACCCGCCCGGGCAGCTTCGATTGCCGCGTTTAGGGCTAACAAGTTCGTTTGGCTGGCCACTTGTGTGAT
This sequence comes from Domibacillus sp. DTU_2020_1001157_1_SI_ALB_TIR_016, assembly GCF_032341995.1. Taxonomy (NCBI): domain Bacteria; kingdom Bacillati; phylum Bacillota; class Bacilli; order Caryophanales; family Bacillaceae; genus Domibacillus; species Domibacillus sp. DTU_2020_1001157_1_SI_ALB_TIR_016. Next base: position 946,753 of record NZ_CP135438.1, on the reverse strand, counting down.
CAGCTCAATAATTTGGCCAATCTCTTTCGATTTTTCACTAAGCGTGTGAGCAACCTCTGCTGATTCTGTTGCGGAATGCTGTACCAGATTCATTTGTTCAACGGTTCGATGGACGACGTCATTGCCAAGGCTGGCTTTCTCATTCGCCTTTACGGTTAAGTGGGCAACAGACTGAATAGAATCAGCTGCCTTATTCATTCCTTTAGAAATTTCCTCCGATGATTGAACAGATTGCACGACATTGGAAACTTGTTTTTCTGTCCCAGCTGCAACTTCCTGAATGGCCACCGTAATATGCTCCGTTGCCCGATTTGTTTCCTCAGCACTCGCAGACAATTCTTCGGAAGTGGCAGCAACTTGTTCTGCGTTTAAACGCACTTGATGAATCAATTCGCGGAGGTTATGTTTCATTTGGTTAAAAGCATGTGCTAATTCGCCAATTTCATCCTGATTTTTCACTTTGATATCGTCTTCTGTTAAGTCACCGGATGCAATTCTCCCCGCGCTTTCTACTAAAAGCAAAATAGGGCGGGTGATCATCCGAGTCATAAACACACCAATGAAAACGGCGAGTACGAAAGAAACAAGACTACAAATGAACATTAAAGTTTTAATAGAAGCAACGGTTTCGGAATTTGCTATGCTTCCTTCCTGCATATCTTTTTCTTGTATTTCCGCAATTTGACTTGCAGCATCTTCTATTTCGATAGCTAAAGGCATAATGTCTTCTTTGACCAGCTGCATTGCCTCGCCGCTATTTTGTCCTTGTAAATTAGTTAAGTTTTCCGACTGATCTTTAAGCTGTGCATTTAAATCCTTAATCGTCGTGAGTAATGCTTGTGCTTCCTGATCGGGATTTAATGTTTCTGTACTATTCACTTCTTTTTCAATCTCTTCAATCGATGTTTGCAAAAATTCTGCTGCATTTTCATCTGCGATCAAAATGCCTCTTAAACTGGCAATTTCCCGTGAAGCATAAAGCTGGATATCTTTTACGTTTGCTAAAATAGCCGCTCGCCGGTCTACTAAATCTGAATAAGAGTGATTGATTTTTTGAATTTCATAGTAGGCTAGAGCGCTGACCATTCCGAGGAGAATGGCAAGAACCAAAAACCCCGCCAACAATTTTTTACCAATGGTAACTTTCATTTATGTGTCTCCTTTTAACTGCTATTCCCAAACAGGCATTTCTCCCACTTTTCCATTGATGAAGTTTTTTAGTTTACACAGGTGTTTTTTCTTAATTTTATATTTTTTCACCACTTTCGCTTTGTATTTTGGGATAAAGACAAAAGGTTTGCCCATCTTTTGACTCAAATAATCTCATTTAATTATAGTATAAAAAACCCACTTATGAATAGTGGGCTTTCAGACGGTAGACAAATTATATTAATGAATCGTGCACGTGAATGGGATAAATCGGCGGGGTCCAGGCAGCTCCGGAATCAAGTGTCTGCCGTCTAGGCTGCGCTAGAAACTTTATAGCTCAACCAAAGAACCAATAAGCATTAAAGAAGGTGAGCAAATAGGATACAATGCTCACCTTCTTTACATATCTATTTAACAACTCATCAATCGCTGTTCTTCCAAACCGCGCAGTCCTCTTACATTATTGTTTCAGACGCAACTTCATAAAGGGCATTAGAAACTTTTCCAAACTCACTCGCATGTGGGCGGTCATCTCCGTCTTCATAGCCATAATCAAACATACGGTTTCGATTGAGTGCCAGCTTTGTGAATGTCGGACGCAGCAAATCAAATAGCTTGAATCGTTCTTTTAAATGCGGAAAACTTCGCTGGTAAGACAGGATTTCCTCACGTACAATGCCCCAGAAACGATGCTCGGAAAATTGTTCACTTTCCTGCAGGATGTTACTTAAATAACGGAAGTGACAAATGAATAACCCGGTAAAAATAAACTGGGTCAAACCTTCAGGCGGTTCACTGCGCAATACTTTTTTCAATTCGGGAGACAACACCGAAAGCTCCGGAAACGGCTGATCACTAATATTAACATCATCTACGAAATCTTTCATAATGGTCCGCTCCGGCTTATAGTTTTTCAAGACAAGCACCGTGTTTTGTCCGTGCGGTGAAAAGACGGTGCCGTATTGATATAAGTAATGAAGCAATGGAGGTAAAATCGCTTTTGCAAGCTGATTCACCCATTGTTCCACTGTGAGACCTGATTTTTCAATTAACGTGGATACAAATGGTGTTCCTTCATGGTCCACATGCAGCAACGCCGCCAGTGTAATCGCCTGTTCATCATCTCGCAACTCCTGATAAACGCTCTCTCTCCAAACCACGCCAAGCATTTCAAGATATTGATAAGGAGCTCCCGCCAGTTTCGAAAAAGTCCGATGGTTGACGTTCATAGTCGCCACCTCTCCCAATAGACCAAGGCGGCATTCTTCTTTTAAAAACAGATCATTGTCCAATATGTTTTTCATAAATGTCGTAACTTCAGAAGCAATCACCGTTCTCTCGCTTGGCAATCCCCGGTATACGAGTGTATTTAAAATACTCATTGGCAGCTTCACATGATACTTGTTCTTCTTCGTTACATTCGCAAATGTACGGATAGACTGCTGAGGAAGATACTCGTCTTCCCCTTCTCCCAGTGGTATCAACTCTTTGCTGGCAATTTCAGCAGCGAACATGGATACAATCACATTGTTCCACTGCCATGCGTGTATGGGCATAAAATAATAATCCTTTTCTTGTACTTCTTTGTCTCTTAATTTCTCTAAAAAACGCTGACGAGCCTCTTCATCAAGCTCTTGCTCCATTACGTGCTCATAATCCAATCCTTTCACCGAATGAAACGTCCCGAGGTTTTTATGGACCGCAATCCATGAAAGCTGTACTTTTTTCTTTTGTTCAGGTGCGTACTGTACATAGTCATCATACCCGAAACCAATCCGCCCTTTGTTATATGTAATCCATGGATGTCCCTTCATCTCCCCTTCCAGCTCGGCATAATCCAATTGGGTCAGCTCATCGGATGATTTGGATCTTTCTTTTAAATGAGTGTCCGCCAGTAGTGTATGCAAATACTCTTTGATTAAATGACCCGCTGTAGAGCCTGTCATATTTCCCTCTTGTTGAATGCTTAACAAAAGAGCAAGGGACAATGGTATATCTTTTGTCTCGCCTGTGAGGATTTCAATGCTTTCAGGCAAAACATAGAAGCTATTAAACAAACGAGGCTTTGCTTGAAATTGGTACACGGTTCCTTTTTTATCGATCCATTCGTAAGATTGAACGTTCTCCGTTTCGCTGATCAACTTTGGCGTGATAATTTCTTCATACATAAATTCCTGAAGCATTTTAGCTAAAAGCTGCTGATCTGCATTTTCCCAATTTTCCTCTGTTAACATCTGTAGAGGCGTTTCACACATTTTCATGAGGTCCAACTCCCATTTTTATTTGATATGATGATTTATGCATCATGATTAAAAGAAAGGCTGTACATAATGCCGATCCAATTAAAAGAAAACCACTTAAAAGGAATGGCCCTTCGGTTCCATTTTGTTCGACCATCATCAAAGCAGCCATTGGCGAAAACAACAGAGCTGCGTTTTGTACGGATGCCACGAGGCTATATGAAAGCGGCGATTTTTTTCCAATTCTCATTTTGAAAAAGAGAATATCCATTGCCGCCAGACTAACAAAAAAGCACATACCATATATCACTCTAATTAAAACAAACAGCCAAATATGTCCGACGAACGCTTGAATAAAGAGTAACCCTGCTGTTATTCCCATTAAGCTGATTAAGGTTACCTTAATATGTGATTGAAGATACTGTTTTGGCAGTAAAAACTGCAGCACAACCGCGACAAGACTCGGCATCACATACAACAAGCTCAACCCTTGTTCTGAGATTGTATAGCGACTGTCAAGAAAGACCGTAAAATAAGGACGAATCGTCTGATGTCCGATATAAAAGAGAAACACAATTAGTAAATAAACCAGAAACTCCCCTTGCCATCTCATCCCTTTTGGTACATTTTCTTTCTTCTGCAAAGTCTCCTGGTTTGTAACAGCGCCATTGTTTGAGAGAATAAACCAGCTTACACCTGCAAAAATGATATCGATGATGGCAAATAGATAATAGCTGTTTAACGGAAACAACTGGGTGACGACGAAGCTCCCTGCAATGCCTGATACGATGACACTTCCGTGAAACATGAATAAATAAGCCGTCGTTGCCCTTACTTTTTCATGATCATTCTTGCTTGAAGCGACCATGGCTGGATACAGCAAATAAATGCTGCTTTGAAAAAAGAGTAAAACGAGTGACACTGTTAAAAACTGTGGAAAGGTATGGCTCATGGGCAGCAGTATTTTGCATCCTCCCATTACTATCAACGCGATCGCAATCAGCTTCTTAAGTCCCCACCTTTTAGCAGCCATCGCCCAAAGGGGTGTCATGATCACGACGACAAGGCGGCAGCAAATAATAAATAAGCTTGTTGCCTGCACCCCGTCTACTCCGAAATAGCTGGAAAATAACTGCGGATAAAAGGGTGATAACAGCATTTCTGAAATGAATGTCACAAGCAAACAACTATAAACAAACCCTTTTTCTCCCTTTGTCATTTCTTTCTCCTATAGGCCAAACTGCTGGAATACGTTTTTGTCATAGGTTTGATAGACTTCTTTTCCGACGAGCTGGTTAATAATCGTCACGTTCCGGCATGCTCCCAGCCCTAAATCAGGTGCCCCTACACCATGTGTATGAAGCTCACCATTTTGAATAAATACATGATTATGGCTTTCCTTGTTTAATTTCAATTTATAGTCTTCTTCAATAACAAGCTGGCCGATTTCGTCCGTTTCCACCAGATGCTTTATCCCTTTTAAGCAATCTGGGATATAAGGATGATAGCCGGTCGCCAGAATAACGGCATCACTTTCCATCTGCTTATGTTCTTCTTGTTCATGCTGATATAATGATAAGCAGTATCGATTGTCCCTTTCTTCAATGGATGACAGTTCAGTCAACGCTTGCAGATGAACGGGCAGTTCTCCATTTCCGACTGTCCGCTCATACAATAAATCATAAATATCGCCGATCGTATTAAAGCTGATGCCTTTGTACAACAGTGCTTGATTGTTTAAAGCACTTTGTTTCTTTTCTTTCGGCAAGTGATAAAAATAACGGGTATAATCAGGCGAGAAATGCTCAAGCCCCAGCTTGGAATACTCCATCGGATAAAATCCTTTGGATCTTGTAAACCACGACAGCTGATAATCATGATCCGGCTGTCTGGACAATAAGTCATAGAAAATTTCAGCGGCACTCTGTCCGGAACCAATAACCGTGACCGCTTTTGTTCTCAGGACATTTTCCCGCTTTCTTCTATACGCTGAAGAATGAAAAATGCGATCACCAAGAGCTGGCTGGAATTTCTCGGGCACATATGGCCTCGTCCCCACTCCTATTACCACATGTTTGGCGTAATACGTTTGTTTCTGCTTTTCGATACCGGAAAAAACGGTAACGCGAAAATACCCTTCCTCTGTTTGCTCAATATTTTCCACTTTGCATTCAAACTGAAGCTGAGGAAGCCGCTCGGCTACCCATTGACAATAATGATTATATTCCGTACGCGGAATTTGAAATTTTTCAAGAAAGTAAAACTGATACAGCCGCTTTTGTTCATGCAAATAATTCAAAAAGCTAAAAGAGCTTGTCGGATCTGCCATCGTCACGACATCCGCCATAAAAGGCACTTGCAGCGTGGTTCCTTCCAGCAGCATCCCCGGATGCCACTCAAATCGGGATTTTTGATCAAAAAACAAGGAACGGCATTCCGTTTTTTCAAGCAATGCGGCTAATCCGAGATTAAATGGGCCAATCCCCACTCCAATAACATCTAAAATTTGTTCGTTTGCCAATCTGTCCACCTTCTTTCAAACCCTTTCCGTTCACATATCATCAATAAACCTGTTTTATCAGGCAGCTCAACCTCCTTGACAGGCTGAAAACCACACTTTTTAAACACATGAATCATTTTTTCATTTCGTATATCAGGCTCTGCTATAATTTGGTTTGTTTCGACTACTTGAAATTTCTTATATAAAATGGTCAGCAGCAGCGGGTAGATGAACCCTTTCCCTAAAAACTCTTTTGGTCCAATCAGCAAATGAATGCCCTGGTCATATTCGCCAAACGGATAGCGGGTTCCAATAATGTCATCCTTCACCCAGTACGACTCCCAATAACTCATGGGAACACCACCGATTTCACCAATCAAGAGTGTTTGATGGTCATCCTGCAAAAATCTTTGTAAATGGGCTGTGTAGTTTTCCAATGAAATATTTAAATTCCAAAAAGGAATAACGTGCTTTTCATGCATCCATGAATGAAGCCGTTCTACATCTTCTTCCATACTCACATGACGAAATGAAATGGCCTTTTGGATCAGAGGCTCATATCGTTCAAACGGATACGTTTGTTGAATGCTGATGTTAGACTTCATGCAGTTCACCTGCTGCTGCAAACAGCGGATTCGTGACATGAACATATACCGATTGAGTTTCAAGAGATCCGACAAGCTCATCCATATCAAGCACCCTTGTCAGCAGATTTGCTTTGCATGGCAGCTTTTTTTCAAACAGCAAAGAATCTAATAAGGCCGTATGATCACCTAACTGCTTCTTAAAGCCTGCCAGCTCCTCTTTCATCATGAACAGCAATCGCTGTTCGTCGATCAGACGATTAACTCCAAAGGCATTGATTAAACCAAACATGTGATTGAAAAAGACATAATACCGGAATCGCTCCTCTGCAATCGAGTCAGCACATACCGTGTCACTTTTTTCATTTAAGGCCGGGACAAGCTGTTTTAAAGCTTTTGCCTTTGATTCCATAAAGTAGTATCCTTGATTGTCACGATAATAAAAGACAGCTGGATAGCCCTGTTCGTCAAGCTGTATAATCGAATTTTGCTGGTGGGCTTCAAGTGCGATTCCATATGCAGCATATAACCAGTACAGTGGACGCAAACCTACTTTTAAATAGCGGGCAAACCACTGTTCACTTGCTTCTGCAGTAGAAATCCCTTCCCGTTTTGCAATAGCGGAAATAACATTGGTTAAATGAGAACCCTCTCCTGTAATGTGATCCTGGCAAAGAGCCGCAAGCAATGTCACCCGTGAATCATTCCCCGTTTGAAATGGATTTTCACGGATCACCACTTCAAATCCCGTTTCTTCTGTGGCCAGCTTTAACGTAATATAAGCAGGGTCCTCGATAATGCGAAATGAAGGATGGTGTTCTTTTAACTTTTCGGAAATCCCGCTGTGAAGCAAGCGGCTTACTTCTACTCCCCGGTCGAGCTCTTTTCGTTTGTTTACACGCAGTGAATTGGTAATTTTCACAGGAATTGAAAACTTGTACATAAAGCTTGCTTCCGGATGGTACACCGTCCGAACAGAAGAAGTTGGATAAAACTTTCTTCCCTGCGGACCAAGATAAGCGAGTTTGCCTGATTGAATGAGATCACACACATCCTCCCGCCCTAACAGCTTTCGTGCTTGCAGCGGATGAACAGGGATCAGTGAAAAATCATCTTCCTGGCAATACCGGTCTTGAAAAGATTTTGTAACGAATGGATCTTTCCTTAGTTCTTCTTTTATAAGCATAGAAGCGTTTTGAGCCAGCATAGAATCTTCATCTACAATCTCATGTACAGCCCGGAAATAATGAAGCTGGAAAGCCCCTTTTCTCTCCGGAGCGAAAATATGCTCTTCCTCCTCATCGATTCCTTGACGGCTTTTCGGGGTCGGGTGTACTTGGTGCCCAATTAACAAAGATTGCTCGGATTGAAGAAACGTTTTTTCCGTTTGATAGCATTCTTCCAGATCACTGCTTCTATCCCCAATAATTCTTTTCATGTTTTGATAGCTTAAAATAGTCCGGAGCATAAACTCATCGGTTTCTACAGGCTTGTCAGATAGGAGCGACAGCTCTTGTTGGATAAATACGATTAGTGTCATGTAGTCAAGCTGTTTCATTTCACCGTTTTTCACTTGATAATACATAATTGGCGAAAACAGATGGCGTTCTGTTGCCGATTTATACCGGGCTGGAATATACAAGGTAACGGATTGCCGGCTAAATGAAATAACCAATACTTGTTTGATTCTTTCGTCTTCTAGTGGAACAGCGACTTCATCAGCGGACTTCCATTCTCCTTCCCCTGTTTCTCTTACATAACAATTGATTAAATTCTGTACGGTAAGATGATTAGTCACGAACGGAATATTCATAGCGGATCTCTCCCTGCTCTTTCTCTATTTTTTCTCCAGCTTGCTTTATTCGCTCTATATGTGTTTTCATATGGCTTATCGTATTGAGAGGATTCAGCATGGTGAATTTTAAGTACACTTTTCCAGCTTGCTTTGTTTTAGCCATAATGAGTTCTCCGCTTTGATAAAAATCGCGCTGAAGCTCAAGATTTATTTCATTAACATACCGCTCGTCCTCGCACTGGTGTAATGGCACGTAGCGAAACAAGACGGCGTTAAGTTCCGGCTCATTCAGCACCTCAAAACAAGGTTCGTTTTTTAAGAGCTTGGCCGTTTCCTTCGCCAGACTGATCGTATAATCCACCATCTCCCCAAATAAGTCCGTTCCCATCAATTTAAAAGTCATCAATAGCTTCAAAGCATCAAACCGTTTTGTCGTTTGTACGCTTTTTTCCACTAAATTGATCACGCCGTCTTCGTGATCTTCTTCAGGATTTAGGTAATCGGCATGGAAGGCGATTTGCTGAAAGTCCTGCTTATGTTTGACGAAAAAAGCACCGCAGCTGATCGATTGGTAATAAAGCTTGTGAAAATCAATTGTGATTGAATCTGCTAAGTATAGATCGCGAACAGAACTCCTGTATTGATGGGAAAACAGCAGGGCCCCTCCGTAGGCGGCATCGACATGAAACCACAATTGCTCCTCGGCTGCCAGCTTAGCTATATCTCCTATACAATCTAAGCTCCCGAAATCCGTTGTTCCCGCGGTTGCCACAATCATAAAGGGAAGAAGTCCTTGTTGTCTGAGGTGCCCAATTTTTTCTTTGGCATCCTCTACACAAAGCTGCTTTTGATCATTTGTCGCTACTTTGATCACAGCATTCGTTCCCAGCCCTAGCTGAGCCGCCGATTTTTGCACTGTAAAATGGGCGTGCTCTGAACAAAGAATCCGCAGCCTTCCCGCCTCAGCCGGAAGCCCTTCCTCTTGAACATTAACCGAGAAATGTGTCTGGCATGCTTTGTTTCGAGCAAGCAGTAATCCCATATAATTAGATTGTGTTCCGCCTGTTGTAAAGACACCGTCCGCCTCGTCTGAGTAACCGATATGCTTCGTAAAGAACTGAATGAACTCTGTTTCAACATAAGTAGCAGCAGGGCTCTGATCCCACGAATCCATCGATTGATTCAGTGCATTGATGATCACTTCTGCGGCGAGAGACGGAATTAAAGGCGGGCAATGAAGATGCGCCATGGCAGAAGGGTGAGAAACCCATAAAGAATTTTTCACAATGACATTTTGAATCTCTTCCATCACCTTATCCGTTTTCTGTCCTGCTGCCGGGATCGTGAGCATTTCCCTCACGGCTGATTGAATCTCTTGACGAGAGGCACCCGAAAAAGGTTGATTTGTTCTTACTGTTTGATCAGCAATTAATCCGACAGCTTTATCCATCAGTGTATGGTACATATTCTCGCTTTTATCGCTTGGATGAAGAAACCATTCTCCAAAACTCTTTTCCACTTCCGCCGCCTCCTATCGCAGACCAAATTGAGCTTCAGCGCTTGTGATTGCCTCATAGAAGCGCTGTAATACGTCATCGATTTGCTCTTTTGAAATAATCAGCGGCGGCAGCCAGCGAATAACCGTGCCAAAACGCCCTCCAACCTCTAAAATTAAGCCTCGATTCAAGCATTCTTGTTGAATTTTTTTGGCAAGTTCAGAGTATGCCGGATAACTTCCTATTTGGTTTGGCTGTTCCGCTGGATTAATAATTTCAACACCAACCATAAGTCCTCTGCCTCTTACATCCCCGATGGAGCCTACTTGCTTTTGCATAGACTTTAATTGGGCCGTTAAGTAAGCCCCCATTTCTTGTGCGTGTTCCGGAAGCTGGTGATCCTTCACAAAGCGTAAAGTGGCACGGCCGGCTGCCATGGCCATCTGGTTTCCTCTAAATGTTCCAATATGCGTTCCCGGCTCCCATTGATCAAGACGGCGATCATACACAACAACAGATAGCGGAAGACTTCCCCCTATTGCTTTTGACAGCACAAGAACATCCGGTTCAATGCCGGCATGCTCGAACGCAAACATTTTTCCTGTTCGTCCGATACCTGTTTGTACTTCATCAATGATCAGCGGAATATCACGTTCTTTTGTAATGCGGCGAAGCTCTTTTAACCACTCGACAGGAGCAGGAATCGATCCTCCTTCGCCCTGTACGACTTCTACAACGATACCGGCGGGCTTAACAATTCCACCTTCTGGATCATCAAGTACATTCTCAATATATTGGGCGCCAATGCGGTGTCCATCTTTCCCGACACCGAAAGGGCACCGGTATTCATATGGATACGGAAGAAAATGGGTATCCGGTACAAGTGCGTGAATATTCTTTTTAGGAGCTGTTGTCCCGGTGATGCTGAGTGTACCGTGCGTGGAACCGTGATAGCCTCCTTGAAAAGAAAGAATGGCTCTATTACCGGTTGCCGTTTTTACCAGCTTCAAGGCTGCCTCTACTGCATCAGCACCCGTTGGACCACAAAAATGAATTTTTGCTTTTTCAGCAAATGAAGGAGGTAAAGAAGCGAATACTTCATCAATAAATGCTTCTTTTACTGGCGTCGTCAAATCAAGCGTATGCAAGGGCACATAAGACTCCATAAAATCTTTAATGGCTTCCCGAACGACGGTGTGATTGTGGCCTAACGCCAGTGTTCCCGCTCCTGCCAAACAATCGATATACTGTTTTCCGTCCATGTCTGTTAGATAAACGCCTTCTGCCCGTTTAATGGCAAGAGGTAATCTTCGTGGATAAGATCTTGCGTTTGATTCCCTTTTTTCCTGCATTGATAACAATGCTTCATTTCCTGAATAAGTTCCAACAGATGCATTCATCATCCAACACTCCTTTATTTGTAATCATGGTGACTGCGTTTAGATTAAGATTTTGCTGATCAATCTAAACGGCTACATGATATCACTTGAATTGATAATGATTTTCATTATCGTTAACGGATTCCATGTTAATTGATAATGATTATCAAAGTCAATCTAAAAATAAAAAATATGAAAATCATCCCAGAAGAAGCAATTTAAAGTTACAAAGCTGAATAGTAGGTCTTATGCATCAGAAATAAAAATCAGCATCACCGTAAAGATGGTAATTGTTTTAAAAAAATATATAATTCCGCTGCTTTCTTTTTAGGCAGCATTTTCAAATCACATATGGATAATTTTTACTTAATTACAGGCCACTTGACTTGTGATATAAGTTTTCTTTTTTGCCCATATATATCTTTTTTTTTCAGAAATTATGGGTTTTGATAACATTAAACGACTACAATTATTAATAACCTCATGGTCCTGTCTGACAATGTTATTGAGATGGTTTGCTGTCTTGTTTGGATGCCTATTATCATCGTTTTTTCTTTGTTCCATTCGCTCATTGCTGCAGAAAAAACCTTAGTTAACAGTCATCAAAGTACGAGAAATATGAAAAGACCGCAAAGCTTTCTTAGAGAAAGGCTTTGCGGTCTTGAAATCTTTTTATTTAATCATTTGTGATGCTTTGTTCACTTCTCCCTAGAGAAAAACATCTCTTATAGCAGCAAGCTCCCGGATAATCTTCTGGCTTTGAGAAAGATTCAGCGAAGTTAACTCGGTCAGTTCTTCCTTGCTCATATATTATAAACGGCAATCAATGAGATATAGATTTTAAGCAATGTTTTGATACATAAAAACCATACGATTTTACTAGAAGGACCCGTTTACATAATTTTGAGACGTGAAAGATATAAAAATGACAGCTTTTTATTTCTTACTGAAAGCTGCCATTTTTTTGATTGACAAAATTTTAATACCCAAAGTATGTACATAGGATTTTTGTTTATTTTAGAAAAGGAGCAGCGGGAGTTTATGTTTTCCTTCCTTTTAAAACCTCAAAAAAGCAAGAATGCAGGTTTTACCTCCATTCCTGCTCCTTGTGTGATTTTATTTAAAAGGGACTTATAAGACAGCCCTATTTTAACTTTTAGAAAAAGGGGCTATTCGTTTGGACAAAGAACTGGGATTGTTCATAATTATAGGTGGCTTTTGAAAAGTTAAACGGCTGTCCATTCGTTAAATGAAAAATGGTTTCGACATAAAAGGCAGGTACTTCACTTTCCAGGCATAAATGCTTTGCCTCTTCTTGTTCCAGCTTTCCTGTGCGACAATACACATCCGAAAAGCCGATCTTTACCCCTAACCCTTTCTGGATATAATCAAAAATCGATTCAGAAACGATTTCTTTATTTAAATAGGTCACAATGGATTTATTATAATAAGATTCTTCAAGGCACAAGGTTTGACCGTTCATATACCGAACCCTTTTTACATAATAGACATCGTCATCAAGTCCAATATTTAAATTATGGGCTGCTTCTTTTGTCGGCTTCATCACTTCTAGCTCGATTACCTTTGAGGTTAGACAAACACCTTCAAGATCCTTTTTAAACCCTTGATTAGAAAGAAGGCCCCTGTATCCTTTTCTTTTCTGCCTTCTAACAAAAATGCCGCTGCCTCTCACTTGAAATACGGCGCCTTTTTTCTCCAGTAGCTCTAACGCTTTCGTGATCGTACTTTTACTCACATCAAAATGAGCCATTAAAGCTTCTAATACAGGCAGTTTATCGCCTTGCTGAAGGACATTTTCTTCCATATACTTTTCAATTTCCGCTGCGATTTGCTGATACTTGATCATATAAAAATCCCTTAAACCCCTAAATGTACAGAAAGATATGGGGTTTATATTTCAACGTGTTTAATCACTCTTGCTGGATTTCCCCCAACAACCACATTATCTGGTATATCTTTCGTCACTACTGCACCTGATGCGATTACAACATTGTCTCCTACTGTTACACCTGGATTAATTATGGCATTTCCTCCAACCCATACATTATTTCCGAAAGTAATCGGTTTTGCATATTCTTTACCTGAATTACGTTCAGTTGGATGTAGTGGATGTGTTGCGGTATAGATTTGTACGCCAGGTGCAAGCATACAATTATCCCCAAATCGCACTTCACAAACATCTAAAATGGTACAGTCAAAGTTTGCAAAAAAGTTTTCTCCTACATGTGTGTTATAGCCATAATCGAACCTGATATTTGGTTCCATATATACGTTTTCTCCGGTTGAACCCAATAACTCCTTCAATAACTTAGTCCGTTTTTCTCCTTCAGTTTCTAAAGTTTGATTATATATTCTAACCTTGCGTCTTGCTTCCTTACGTTCTTTTGATAATACCGGGTCAGCCGGGTTGTACATTTCTCCCGCTAACATTTTCTCTTTTTCAGTTTTCATAATAAATAACTCCTCATGTTTTTTCTTTCATTCTCTTCATCGATTTTAGAGCAGCTAGTAATTTATCCACCTAAACTTATTAAATATGTTTAATAAGTAGCTATTAACATACATTTAAAAACTTATTAAACATCTTTAATAAGTTTAGTGCCAATATAACATATCACATTTTTAAAAACAATAAAAATTGAACAAAAAATTAGCGCCGCATTCCCCTTCAAAATCTCCGATTTAGCGGGGGTTAGGCGCTAAGGTCTTTATTCTTCTTGTTCCTCTATCTTTTTATTATACCGATTGCCGCTTCCTACTTATCATCATTCATACTGATTCTCTTTTCGTTTTACAATTGATTTCCATTTTGATGCGATCAACCTATCATAAGGATTAAAAAATGGAAAGGAGGGTTTGGTCATGAAAGTTGCGAAGTCGCTGCTGCACAAAATTACAAACCAGACGGAAATCTTCAATGCTACGCTCGATATTTACAATGACGCTTTGGCTTACGTGATTGAGGTCATTGACAAAGAATTTGATGATACCGAACGCCTGACAACAAAGTCGATTGTGCCGGCAGTGGAAAAATTGATTCACGCAACCAAATCAAACCCTCTCCCGAAATACAAAGAGTTTAACGAACGTTTTTACAAGTTTCCATCCTACTTCCGCAGAAGTGCTATTGCTTCTGCTTTTGGCAAGGTAAAGAGCTTCCGCTCTAACTATCAAAATTGGGAAAAAGAGCAAAAGTACGCTCTTTACGAAAGAAAAAGATTTAAGAAACAGCCTCCGCGCCTGCAAGTGAAGCATAAAGAGTTCCCCGTTTTTCATCGCAAAAACATGTTCAATAGAACATCTGATACGACTGCACAAATTAAGGTATTCCATCAGAATGACTGGGTATGGATAGATATCGAATTTAAAGGGCAGGACCACTACAAACGCGGTGTCTGGGAATGGAAAGAACATAACCCTAAGCTGATTAAGCGGGGAAAGAAATTCTTCCTTTCCATCAGCTATGAAAATAAAGTTACTTTAACTAAAACGCCTATTCAAGAACAAAAAGTGTGTGCGGTAGACCTTGGACTGACGAATTCTGCGGTTTGTTCCGTTATTGATGCAACAGGCACTGTCTTAGGCAGGACGTTTATTGACCAGCCTAAAGAAAAAGACCGTCTGCAGACGTTAACAAATAAACTGCGGAAAGCACAGCGGGCAAGCGGCCGCATTCCTGCGCCAAACTTTTGGCGGCAGATCAATGGGTACCAGCAGCATATTGTCTGCCACACCAGCCATGAAATTGTTAAATTCGCGTCAAAGTATGGCTGTGACGTCATCGTATTCGAATACCTGGGCAGGATGAAAATCCCGAAGGGGTTTTATGGAGCCAGGAAACTTCGTTTCAAGCTTCACGGGTGGCGAAAAATAGGTATCCAGAACAAAGTAGAAGAAATGGCGCACTGCCTGGGCATGCGCATTTCCCGGATCAACCCGCGAAACACCAGCGCCCTGGCGTTCGACGGCTCTGGAAAAGTGGAACGAAACTCGAAAAAAGACCTTGCCACATTTTCAACAGGCAAAGTCTATCATTCGGATTTGTCCGCTTCTTATAATATCGGAGCCCGTTATTTCATTCGAGCTTTTCAAAAATCCATTTCGGAAACGAAATGGTTGTCACTTCAGGCAAAAGTTCCTGAGCTGGCAATAAGGACATCTCAGATCTTGTCTTCGTTCATTAGTCTCCATCATGCACTCGGGCCTCCGGAGGAAGCTTAATCCGCTGATGCTGTACTGTATTCAAGATAAGGGATGCTCCATCAAAATCTTTGATTTAGGTGGAGAGGTTCACTGATGAAGCAAATCAACCGTTTCGATCAACTATTGATCAACATTCAAAATAAAATGAACATTTACACTCTTGTAGTACTGTCTCGCAAATGACCGCTTTAGAATGATTTACTTTCTTTTTAGAACTTTTTTAACCTATCAGTGAAGTATTTGACGCTCAAAGTGAATGTCGCGTAAAAGCGAAACTTATGCGAATCCTAATAAAACAAAAGTATACCTATTCAAAGGTATACTTTTGTTTAAGTGCACTTATGATTAGGTACACTCCTGCTGGCTAAGTTTTTTATTTATCTTCTTAGACTAACTCGCTCATAAAGTAAAAATATTTTTGGTGCCGTTCAATCAAATGATTTTCTACATAATTAGCTACTAGCTAACTATTCTGAGGATACAGTTACTTGCTAAACATTATCTTATACTCATACACTTATTTTTTAAAATTAAGTGTCTTCAGCATTGCATAACATAACTTTAATTGACGCTTACAGACATCGATATGTTGATATACCTCTTAAGCAATGTTCACTATGAGAATAAACGAATTTCCTGAATAATTTTTTGTAATCTTACAATTTCTTCATCTAATTGTTGGCTGGCTTTTATAACATCGGGATGAGCTATTCCTTTATAATTAGCTAATTCGTACATATCTTGCCGATGTTTTCTTATATTCTTCCTTAAATCTATAACATTCTTTAGAATCATGAACCCCGACTCCTATCCATTATTTGATTTAACTAAGTTGTTACATTGAATACAGTATGGATTTCTTTTAATATCTCTCATTAAACTATTTTATTGGAATCGCTTTCAAATTATTCTTTTTTAAAACCTTTTTTTAGGAGCTAGCAAAGAATAATATGCTTGAACTTTTCCAACTTAACAAGGTTTTTTACTTTATGTAATCTCTTTCAAAACTTTCTAAGAATTTAGATCAAACTCATGTTTAATTATTTGTTTAGAAACAAGTACACATTTAACAAATTAACTTCCTACATACTTGTAATTGTGTTTTTTTATCACCTTAGTTTCATTAACTTTTAAATTTTCTTTTGTTTAATTGTAAGACAAATGTCATTATAAGTCAACAGATCGCATTAACATTTTAAAGTTTAGACTTTCACCGACATCATTCGAAGACCACGTGGAAAGATAAAGATTTTCTCTCAATTTATCGTTCTAATAAAACGAAAAATGCAGTCAACGAACATTCAGGTCTAACTTAAAATACAAGTGAAAACACACTGGGAAACCCGCCTCATACCTTTACAGAAGCGATGTATTAAGCTTTTTAAAGGCATAATTATTTAGATGAGACTTACATCGATACAGAAAAAGCACGACAAGATTCATCTTGTCGTGCTAAACCTTTTTATATTACATTCGTTAAAAAGGCGGTTCCTGATAGGTTCTTCATTGCCGATCGTGCATCATTCTCACAACTGTATTCAAACATGCGTACCTGTTTTTCAGAAAAAACGGTTACGATCCACACTTTTCTTCTTCCTTTCTCAACAACCGTTTTATTTGACGAATACAGTTTTAATAGATGTAAAGAATTCTTTCGCGGCTTCTCCCTGTTCACGGGAATGGGAGCTGGATTGCTTCATGCCGCCGAATGGAGCCTGAAGCTCTACGCCGGCACTTTCTGCATTTACCCGGATGAGCCCTGCTTCCATATCATTGACAAAGGACAATAAATGCCCAATATTCGCTGTAAAGATAGAAGCACTTAAGCCGTACTCGGTATCATTCGCAAGCTTCAGCGCTTCTTCCGCAGATGCTGCTTTTAAAAGGGCAATCACTGGGCCAAATATTTCTTCTCTTGCAATGGCCATATCCGGTGTGCAATTGTCAAAAATGGTTGGTTCCACATAGTATCCGTCTGCCTGGCTTCCTTCCTCTGCACGTTTTCCTCCGATAAGGAGTTCGGCGCCTTCTTCTATCCCTTTATTTATATAAGAAAGGACCGTATTTAATTGATTTTCGCTTGCACACGGCCCCATCCATGTACGGCTGTCAAGGCCGCTGCCGATGGTGATCTCTTTTGTTTTTTGAACGAGCCTTTCTTTAAATTCATCAAACACTTCAGATGCTACAATCACCCGGCTTGTGGCCGTACATTTTTGTCCCGTTGAACGAAAAGCGCCTGTCACAACCGCTTCCACTGCCAGATCAAGATCGGCATCGGCAGCCACAATCACTGGATTTTTCCCGCCCATTTCAAGCTGGTACTTTGCACCACGTGCCAGCGCTGCCTGGCCGATCTGCTTGCCAACGCCGTTAGAACCGGTAAACGTAATGCCGTTGATATCTTCATGATCAGCGATGCCCTGGCCGATTGTTCTGCCTGGTCCCGTAATTAAATTCACGACGCCAGCCGGGAATCCGGCTTCTTCGAAGCATTCAATAATTTTAGCAGCTGTCACCGCTGTTTCTGTCGCCGGCTTCATGACGACCGTGTTGCCATATACTAGCGCCGGCGCTATTTTCCAGATAGGAATCGCAATCGGGAAATTCCAGGGAGTAATGACTCCGACTACACCGAGCGGTACACGTGTTGTAAACATAAGGGCAGAGCTGTCTGTCGATGGAATCACATCGCCTACTTTGCGCATGCCTTCTCCTGCATAATACTTTAAGATGGCAATGCCGCGGGCCGTTTCGCCTTTTGTTTCGGCAAAGGTTTTGCCCATTTCCCGTGTGGCACATTCCGCAATGTCATCGATTCTTTTTTCGAGAATGTGAGCTGCTTTATATAAGTACTCTCCACGTTCTGCCCCTGACAGCCTGCGCCATCCTTCTTTCGCTGCTTTCGCTGCGGCCACCGCCTGGTTCAAATCATCGGCTGTTGATTTTTGTACATAGCCGACGACTTCATTTCTGTCTGCTGGATTCAAGCTTTTTTCCACTTCATTTGAAACGGAAGGAACCCATTCGCCATTGATAAAATTAAGATATGTTTTTGTGTCAATTGTTGTTATCATCATAATCCCGCCTTTTATTGGATTGGTTGTACAGCTGTTTCTTTTGGAAAACGGTCCAATGCATTTTTCAGGATGCTTTCCATTTGTGCGTAATGCTCTTTTTCCACAGGAAGAACCGGCAGTCTTACATGTTCGCCAACCGGCTTGCCGACAATCTCCATTCCCGCTTTAATGAGAGAAACGGCATACCCTTTACGCTGGCAGCGGATATTGTGGATTGGCAGAATCACATGTTTAAAAATATCACGAACCGTTTCCTGGTCGCCGTTTTGCAGGCTCGTGTAAAACTTCCGGGAGATATGCGGAATGTAATTCGAAATCGCCGATGAATACGAATCAAAGCCTAATGGGATATACGCCGGCATCGTCACTTCCGCCAGCGGCATTCCGTTCAGCCATCCAAAACGGTCTCCAAATGTCTGTGTGAGCAGTGTATTTAACTCCATATTGCCAAGGCCGTCTTTGACACCGACCACCTGCGGCACTTCAGCAAGCGTTTCCAAAGTAGAGATTGAAAAAGAGACATTGTCACGCTGGTAGACAATCGCATTTAAATCTGTGCTTTCGGCAATCGCTTTAAAGTAAGCAGCCTGCCCTTCCTGTTCGCCTGTTACAAGATAGGGCGGCAGAATCAGATAGCCGTCTGCGCCTTTGTCTGCCGAAATCTGGGCCAGTTCCAAAGATGTTTGAATATTGCCCCCTACACCTGTGTAAACCGGTACTTTTCCGCCGGTCACCGATACGGCAACTTCCACCATGGCTTCGTATTCACTCTTGCTTAAGGATGGGTATTCCGCTGCGGCGCATGCGACAAAGATCGCTTCCAGTCCATCATCCAGTAAATCCTGTACGTTTTGGGCCAGTGCCTGCTCATCCAGCTGATTGTTTTTTGTAAATGGTGCAATCGGGAATCCTAAAATCCCGGTCGGAGCCTGACGATTTTGAGTCATGGTATATCCCCCTTGTGTTGTTTGTTTTATTGTAAGACAAATATATTTATCGGTCAACTTTTAATTTTATTTTCTGAAAATTCGTCCTAAAATGCCGGCTTTCTTCTGATAATATAGCAATTTGGATATAAAACAGCGGCCGAAAAATCATGCCTGAAAACGGTTGACAAACAATTTTATTTGTCTTACCATTGGACAAAATAAATAGTTTGAATTTTTACAAAAGGAGTGTTGCTTTTGATGGAGACAATTCTATAGTATTAAACTATTAAATTCATTCGTTTGAAAGCGGTATCAGAAGTTGGATATTTTAAATACCTGTTGAACTATTAAATTTACTTATTTGAAAGCGTTATTAAAAGTTAAATATTTTGAAAAGGAAGTGTGTATATGGCTAATCCAGAAAAAATCCTTCAGCCCTCTCCAATAGCTCCTGGTGCTCAGAAAAAAACACGCGTACGCTGGTTTGTTGTTTTTATGCTGTTTGTTGTTACCGCCATCAACTACGCTGACCGCGCTACTCTCTCGATCGCAGGACCTGAAATGTCGAGTCAGCTTGGCCTTGATTCTGTCATGATGGGATACGTTTTCTCTGCTTTTGCCTGGTCCTATGTAGCCGGACAAATTCCTGGCGGCTGGCTGCTAGACCGGTTCGGTTCGAAGAAAGTATACTTTTGGAGCGTCTTTATATGGTCGGTGTTTACTCTTTTACAAGGATTTATCGGATTTTTAGGCTCTGCAGGAACAGCTATCGTGGCTTTGTTTGCACTCCGGTTTCTCGTTGGGTTGGCAGAAGCTCCTTCTTTTCCTGCCAACAGCCGGATCGTCGCTTCCTGGTTTCCAAGCCATGAACGCGGCACCGCTGCAGCTACCTTTAACTCAGCGCAGTATTTTGCAACCGTTCTCTTCGCACCGATTATGGGTTATATTGCATATAAACTTGGCTGGGAATATGTTTTCTTCTTTATGGGAGCGGTCGGAATCATCGTAGCTTTTATCTGGATGAAAGTAATCCACAGTCCAAAGGAACATCCGCGGATTAACGAAGCCGAGCTTGCTTATATTGAAGAAGGCGGCGCCCTGACAAATATGGATCAGGCAGAAACAAAGAAAGAAAAAAAGAAAGGCATTAATTGGAGCCAGGTTAAGCAGCTGCTGACAAACCGTATGCTTTTAGGCGTTTACCTTGGCCAATACTGCATTACAACGCTTACATACTTTTTCCTTACCTGGTTTCCGGTCTATCTTGTACAGGAAAGAGGCATGACCATTCTTGAAGTTGGTTTTGTCGCTTCCCTGCCTGCGATTTGCGGATTTGTCGGTGGAATTTTAGGAGGAACGTTTTCAGATTTCCTGCTCCGTAAAGGCTTCTCTTTAACGGTTGCCCGTAAAACACCAATTGTGGTCGGCATGTTATTGTCTATGACGTTAGTTGCCGCAAATTATGTGGATACACAATGGGTTGTGATCTTTGTGATGGCGCTTGCCTTCTTCGGAAAAGGGTTTGGCGCACTTGGCTGGGCAGTGGTCGCAGATACATCGCCAAAAGAAATGTCAGGCGTCAGCGGCGGCCTTTTCAATACCTTCGGCAACATTGCCGGTATTACGACGCCGATCATTATCGGCTACATTATTGCTACAACCGGTTCATTTAACGGGGCGCTTGTTTTCGTTGGTGCCAATGCACTCGTTGCGATCTGCAGCTACCTGTTCCTTGTAGGTGAAATTAAGCGGGTTGAATTAAAATCGTAATCTATTATTTTAATTTGAATAGGAGAGAAAAAATATGAACACTCAATTAATCCAGGAAAACGTCCAGACAGGTACGCCTATTATTACAGAAATGATTGTTGTTCCCGTTGCGGGCCATGACAGCATGCTCCTGAACTTAAGCGGAGCTCACGCCCCTTACTTTACGCGTAATATTGTGCTGCTGAAAGACAATGCAGGAAATGTCGGTGTGGGTGAAGTCCCAGGCGGGGAGAAAATCCGCCAGACGCTTGAAGATGCGCGTGAGATCGTGGTCGGCCAGTCTATCGGCACCTACAACAATATTTTAAATAACGTACGCCGCCAGTTTGCAGATCGGGATGCGGCAGGACGCGGCCTGCAGACGTTTGACCTTCGCATTACAATCCATGCTGTAACCGCTTTAGAAGCCGCTCTTCTCGACTTAGTCGGCAAATACCTTGGCGTTCCAGTCGCCGCCCTTTTAGGCGAAGGACAGCAGCGGGACAAAGTGGAAATGCTGGGCTATCTATTTTATGTTGGGGACCGGAACAAAACGGATCTGGAGTACCGGAACGAAGCAGATGTAGAGGATGACTGGTTCCGCCTCCGCCATGAAGAAGCGTTAACCCCTGAAGCGGTTGTCCGTCTCGCAGAAGCGGCTCACGCCCGCTATGGCTTTAATGATTTTAAATTAAAAGGCGGGGTTTTACGGGGTGAAGAAGAAATCGAAGCCGTCACGGCACTGGCAGAACGGTTCCCAGAAGCACGCATTACCCTGGACCCGAACGGCGGCTGGCTCCTGAAAGACGCCATCCGCTTATGCCGGGACCAGCACCATGTTCTGGCTTATGCAGAAGATCCTTGCGGAGCAGAAGGCGGCTTCTCAGCTCGTGAAGTGATGGCCGAATTCAGACGCGCGACAGGACTTCCTACTGCTACAAATATGATTGCCACAGACTGGCGTCAGATGGGGCACTCTATCCAGCTGCAGTCGGTGGATATTCCGCTGGCAGATCCGCATTTCTGGACGATGCAGGGTTCTGTCCGGGTCGCGCAGATGTGCCATGACTGGGGACTCACATGGGGATCTCACTCGAACAACCATTTTGATATTTCACTAGCTATGTTTACACATGTGGCAGCCGCTGCCCCTGGAAAAATCACCGCTATTGATACACACTGGATCTGGCAGGACGGACAGCGCCTGACAAAAGAACCGTTTAAGATTGTGGGTGGAATGGTCGATGTTCCAACAAAACCAGGGCTTGGTGTGGAGATTGATATGGAGCAGCTGGAAAAAGCCCACCAGCTGTATAAAGAAAAAGGACTCGGTGCACGCGATGATGCACTCGCTATGCAGTATTTGATTCCAGGATGGACGTTTGATCCGAAACGCCCTTGCTTTGTTAGGTAAGTTCTTTTTAGTAAACGCGCCCTCTTTGTGAGCGGCGCATTTACTGTTTTCTACAAATTGCTTTGCCCTCTTCGATACAAAGCAATGAGTACTGCCATATAATTGGCCCTACAATATCATTGATATGCGGAATAATCACAGAAAAGAGGTTAAACAATGAATGCTCCAGCAAGAAAGCTTGGGGTTCAATCAGTGAACCGCAATACCCTTTCAAAACAAGTAGTAGAACGGATTGTACAGCTTCTCGTCAGCGGACAATTGAAAGCCGGTGACAAGCTTCCTCCTGAAATGGAACTCATGGAAGAACTGGAAGTGAGCAGGTCTGTACTGCGGGAAGCTCTTAGTGCCCTTGAAACGCTCGGTGTTATTACACGGAAAACACGCGAAGGAACTTTTTTTAATAATAAAATCGGTACCCACCCCTTCTCTGTTATGCTAGCGCTCGCAACCGATAACTTACCGGCTATCATTGAAGCGCGTATGGCATTGGAGTTAGGACTTGTGACTATAGCTGCTGAGAAGATAACAGACGAACAGCTTGCAAGATTAAAAGCAACAATCGATGCGATTGCCAACAGTAATGATGATGACTATGGCAATGCGGACAAAGAATTTCATTTGATTATTGCCCTAAGCGCTAACAATCCAGTTCTTGAAGGAATGATTGATTCTCTTTTAATCACTCATAATAGAATTAATAGTTTGATTCAAATTAGAGAGCGTGAACGGACTTTAGAGTACCATAAAGCGATTTATGCAGCCCTGAAGACGCGGAACCCTCAAGAAGCATTTAACCATATGTATCAACATCTTGATTTTGTCCGTAATAAAGTACTTCAGTACTCCCTTACACAAGAATAAAGCTTTTCATAATATTGACAGGCAAAAGGATTATGGAAGAAATGATACACCGTTACTTTTTCTAATGTGCAATTCACTATATAAGACTGCTAGAAAATGAGTTGATGCAAATGAAGCAAGGAATGTCTATTTTTTTAGCTCTTAGCTATATAATCATGACCTTTTATCAACCCGTTTGGCTTCAATGGCTGGTCTCTTTCACGGTATTTACCTTTATTCTTATTTCAATCCCTTCATTAAAAGGAATGACAGCTAAATTAATGGGGGGACTCGCTGCATTGACCATTTTACTGCTCATTGGCCAGGAAAAATGGATAGATATCATTATAAGCGGTGCTCTTGTCAATCTAACTATCGTTGCGATCTTTGCTCTTACCCCTATCCTTGGGATTCCGTTCCGTACAGGGGGTTACATTGAGTCCTTACGATCCATCTTATATAAGAAAAGAAACAGTGCCTCGTTTTTCTATATAAGTATCGCTTTTTTAACCCATCTTCTTGGTGCCGTTATTAATGTAGGTGCAATTTCAATCAACTATTATTTATCAAGCGCATCCAATGTAAAATCAAATCGCCTGATTGCGAATGCGCTGAACAGGGGCTTTGCCGGAGCGGTTGCCTGGTCACCATATTTTGCGGCTATGGCGCTTGTCATCAGCCAGCTGCATATAAAGTGGACTTCAATTGCTTTATATGCAATTGGGTTTTCTCTTCTTTCCTTTCTTGTCGGCTTTTTTCTGGAAGGAAAAGTGATAAAACGTGAAGAAGAGCGCTTAAGCGAGATAGAGACGGGAGAAGAAGCTGTTCCCATTCCTTCTGGAACACGCCATACATTATTTGAACTTATCTCACTGCTGTTTGTGACAACCGGCACCGTTTTACTTATTGAACATTTTGCGTTTGTTAACATGATTGTTTC
The DNA here is from genome assembly GCF_032341995.1 of Domibacillus sp. DTU_2020_1001157_1_SI_ALB_TIR_016. Taxonomy (NCBI): domain Bacteria; kingdom Bacillati; phylum Bacillota; class Bacilli; order Caryophanales; family Bacillaceae; genus Domibacillus; species Domibacillus sp. DTU_2020_1001157_1_SI_ALB_TIR_016. The sequence goes on along the minus strand of NZ_CP135438.1, from coordinate 922,434 downwards.
AATCGGCTTTACGGCATTGTTTTTCCCTGTGATTTGGTGTTTTTTCAAAGGAACGATGCCTCTTTACAAAGAAGAAGTAAAAAAACATATTATGATCACTTTACCGAACTTAAATCAGGAAATTTCCTTATTTTTGCTGGCTGGCCTATTCAGTTCCGCTTTTGTTGCCTCAGAATGGAGCGGAATGCTTGTTGAAGCGTTCAGCAGTGTGTTCGGTCATTCTCCTGTCATGATGACAATCGTACTGTCTATCATCATTGTCGGAACAGCGATGGGCGGGCTTCATCCAATTGTTACCGTTACTATATTAATTACAAGTATTCAACCAAGTGATTTGGATTTTTCTATCCATTATTTTGCGATTGCTCTTCTCGGCAGCTGGAGCATTTCAAATGTTTTATCACCCGCGACCGCTGTTAATAATTTAATTGCTTATTCTTTAAAAGAAAAACTTACAAACATTGCAATCAGGTGGAACTGGATATACGGATTCATTATGGTGATTTTACTTCCGTTCTACTTATATTTCGCCGGATTATGAAAATAAAGTAGAATACTTTTTTCTAGGAATATACGTATTACTTTATAAACAGAGTGATATCTTAGCTAATCATGAAATTGCTTATAAGGAGACGATTCTGATGAACACAAAAAGCATGCAAGCTGTTGAACCACTTTATATCAAAGTTAATGAAACAGACAATGTGGCGATTATTGTGAATACAGGTGGACTAGATAAAGGAACAAGCTTTCCAAATGGTCTTCAATTAAAAGACAGAGTTCCACAGGGACATAAAGTAGCTTTGACAGATATAAAGGAGAACGAGCCTATTATTCGCTATGGTGAAGTGATCGGGCATGCGCTAAAACCAATCGAAAAAGGCAACTGGGTTGAGGAATCATTAGTCAAAATGCCCCAATCTCCAAAACTGAGTGAATTACCGTTAGCAACGAACATACCGGAAACCCTGCCTCCTCTTGAAGGGTATACATTTCAAGGATTTCGCAATGAAGATGGCAGTGTAGGGACGAAGAACATCTTAGGCATTACAACAAGTGTTCAATGTGTAGTAGGTGTGCTGGATTTTGTGGTAAACCGTATTAAAAAAGAGCTTCTGCCGAAGTATCCTAATGTTGATGATGTTGTCGCCCTAAACCACAATTATGGCTGCGGAGTAGCGATCAATGCTCCTGAAGCGGTTATTCCTATTCGTACGATTCAAAACCTGGCGAAACACCCGAATTTCGGTGGCGAAGCATTGGTAGTCGGTCTAGGATGCGAGAAACTTTCGCCAATGAGAATCAACCCAAACGGGAAAGAATCTGATATTATTTCACTTCAGGATCAGCCAGGATTTGCGGGCATGGTTCAGTCCATTATGGAGATGGCCGAGGAACGATTGATAAAACTAAACCGCAGACAGCGTGAAACGTGTTCGGTTTCTGAACTGGTTATCGGCACTCAATGCGGGGGAAGTGATGCCTTCTCGGGCGTAACCGCTAATCCGGCAGTCGGCTATGCTGCGGATTTGTTAGTTAGAGCGGGAGCAACGGTATTATTTTCAGAAGTTACAGAAGTGCGCGATGCTATTCATCTGTTAACGCCGCGTGCTGTGAATGAAGAAGTCGGACAGGCTTTAATAAAAGAAATGGACTGGTATGATCAATACCTTGCTTTGGGTGATGCTGACCGAAGCGCCAATCCATCTCCCGGAAACAAAAAAGGCGGGCTAGCCAATGTTGTAGAAAAATCCCTGGGTTCTATTGCTAAATCAGGAAGAAGCCCTATATCAGGCGTACTGGCTCCTGGTGAAAAAGCGACAGAAAAAGGACTGATTTTTGCAGCTACACCCGCTAGTGATTTTGTTTGTGGAACGTTACAGCTGGCTTCAGGCATGCATCTTCAAGTGTTTACCACAGGAAGAGGAACACCTTATAGCCTGGCTATGGCTCCCGTTATCAAAGTATCTACACGAAATTCTTTAACTGAACAATGGAAAGATCTTATTGATATCAATGCTGGAACGATCGCTACCGGAGAAGCGACCATTGAAGAAGTTGGATGGGAAATTTTCCGATTCATTTTAGATGTTGCAAGTGGACACAAGAAAACCTGGACAGAGCATTGGGGTTTGCATAATGATTTAGCCCTATTCAACCCAGCTCCTATTACGTAATGTAATGATGCTAACTTTTAAAAAAAACAAAACCCGCTGATATTTCAAGCATCAGTGGGTTTTGTTGTAAAGAAATAAAACACGGTTAAATATAATAAATATTTCGTTATAATTTTTTGTTCGGCGGTCTGCATTATTGGCAGCCCGCTTTTTTTCTAAAAAGAAGCAGCAATATGGCTCTTTGCCAAATCGGTTATTTTTCCCAAGAAGCACTTGTATTTTTTTGATTTGTTCTATACTATATATCTAAATGATATATATCTTTTAGATAGGATGAGTAATTTGAAAAGTTACAGTGATACTACCTACGCCATTTTAGGAATATTAACGACAGACTGTAAATCTGGTTATGCCATTAAGCAGTTTATTGATCAAAGCTTGAATCATTTCTGGAAAATTAGTTATGGCCAGATATATCCGACATTAAAATCCATTGTCGAAGAGGGATTTGCAGAAGTTCGGATTTCATCCACCCCGGGAAAGCCAGATAAAAATGAGTACTACCTCACTCCAAAAGGAAAAGAAACTTTAAAGAGCTGGTTAGAGAAGCCCATCAAACAACTGCCTGTTGAACGAAATGAACTATTACTTAAATTATTTTTTAGCCGCCATCAGCCTAAAGAAAGAACTCTATTACTGCTGGAAAGTTATAAACGGGATTTAGAAACCCGTTATCAAACGTATGCAGCGATTGAACAGGCCATTGCCAATCATAAAGAGAAATCCGAGGATGCAATGTATTGGCTGTTTACATTAGACTATGGAAAAAGGATAGCGGAAGCTGCTGTTGCCTGGTGTGAAGATACTCTTAACAAGCTGTTAAATGAGGGGGTTTCCTGATGGGCAAGCATATTTATCCTGGTCGTTATACAACGGAGAATACAGAAGATATTGTCGTTTTTATCATTGGCATGAGAATTAACAAGCCCATCGCATTAAATAAGTGGCTGCCGGTATTTAACGCGATGCCTGGAATGATTCGGGAGCTTTATACAAACAAGGATGAATTGGGCTTCCTATCAATGGAAAGCTATTTTGGGCTTAGAACCACTTCTATGATTCAATATTGGCGTTCAATGGATGACTTACTCGCTTATGCTAAAAATGAAAAGCATTTAACAGCATGGGCCAACTTTAATAAAAAGGTCGGTAACAACCCCGCGGTGGGAATTTATCATGAAACCTATCAAGTAAAAAATGGAGATTATGAATCGATCTATGGAAATATGCCTCACTATGGTTTAGGAAAAGCATTGAACCATATGCCGATTACGACAGGACAAAGCTCTGCCAGAAAACGGCTGAATTCCTACAAAATGCAGTAGTTCCTATAATGAATAGTAAAGAGCACCAAAAGTAGTGTTAAGGTGCTCTTATGTTTCCTAAAATATAAAAATGAATCCTAGTATCCTGGAACTTTGCTTTTACACTTAGTACCTGATGCTGCATACTAACCGTTTTTTAAATATCGCTATTGCACTTTACTAAAGCTTTCCGTATATTCTTCATTCTCTAGGATCATATGTGCTGTTTCGTTTGGATGACTCAGTGGAAAATGATGTGTATGGAACAAAATTGTTCCTTCGAAACTAGATAATCTCTGTAAAATAACGGCATACCGATAAAAAAGCTTTTGCTCTTAAGAGCAAAAGCGATGTCTGCTGTTGTGCCTTATTCAAAAGAAACGCCTTACCAGCCAGCAGCTAGCTCTGAAAAAGCCTGCGCCATTTTGGTCAGTTCCTTATAGGATTCCTCGGTTTGAAGCTTCACAGGATTCACAAGGGCGCTGCCCAGTCCGGCTGCTGCTGCCCCGGCTTTAAAGTAGTCCCCTATATTATCGAGAGTGATACCACCTGTTGGCATAAGCGGGATATGCGGCAGCGGCCCTTTTAAATCTTTAAAGTATCCGGCTCCCATTGCACCGGCTGGAAAAACTTTAATTAAATCCGCTCCATGTTCATACGCTGTTAAAATTTCGGTTGGCGTCAGTGCGCCTGGAATGCTGATTACACCGTAGCGCTTCGCCATTTTAATTGTTTCCACATTAACGGTCGGAGAGAAAATAAATTCCGCTCCTGCCATAATGACCGCACGGGCGGTTTCCGGGTCCAGCACCGTGCCGGCTCCGACAATGATATCGTCCCCAAATGCTTCTTTTACTCCTTCGATCACAGAACACACTTTAGGCGTATCGGCTGTGATTTCAAGCGAGACAATCCCGCCTTCTTGCAGCGCCCTTGCAATTGGTATCACTTGTTCCGGCTGGGCGCCGCGAATCACTGCGACCAGCTTACCTTCTTTTAATCGTTCGAGCTGATTCATGTATGTTTCTCCTTTCTACCTCGTTACATCATCCGATCCGCCATTCATAAAAGAAAACAGGTCCGCTCGATTTGGCAGCCCTTCGACATCTCCATTTACCATGGTCACTATTGCACCCATTGCATTGCCGCGCCTGGCCGCTTCCTCAACCGACAGTCCATCCAATAAAGCTGATAAAACGCCGGCCGCAAACGCGTCACCTGCACCGATTGGATCGATCACTCTCTCCACATAAAACCCGGAAACATGCTCCACTGCTTTTCCTCTTTGCGATACAAGACATCCTTCTTTTCCGACTTTCATCAGGACAATATCTGCACCGAGATCATGAAATGCTTCTACATAAGCGGCTCTATCTTTTTTGCCAAATAAAAATTCGGCCTCCGCTTCACCCGGCAGCACAATGTCGCTTTCTGCTATATACCGTTTGATCAGCCGGCGTGCTTCTTCTTCACTTTTCCAGATTTTCAGACGCACATTTGGATCAAACACAATCTTTACCCCATTCGCTTTCGCCAGCCAAATCGCTTTGTCCATGACAGACTGGCACGATTCACCGAGAGCCGGTGTAATACCGGTTATATGTAGATAGACGGCTCCTTTAATCGCTTCTTCCTTTATATGATCCGCCGTCAGCTGGCTGGCGGCGGAATCTTTCCGATAGTAATAAACGCGCGTATCATTTGGACGGCGAAATTCTTTAAAAAACACACCGGTTGGCGCCTGCTCATCGCGTGTAACATACGATACGTCCACACCTTCCCCGCGAATAAAAATCTCCATTGCATCACCGAATTCGTCCTCACCTAATCGGCTGATCCAGCGCGCTTTATGGCCAAGGCGGCTTAATCCGATGGCAACATTGGATTCCGCACCGGCAAACTTCATAGAAAAAGAATGAGCATGGCGCAGCTGGCCGTGCTCATTTGGTGAAAATAGGGTCATCGTTTCGCCCACGGTTACAACATCCATGTTCATCCTCTTCTTTCTTGTTTATGATCTTCCTCGCACATGATTGGACAGTGTGCCAATTTTTTCGATTGTTACGTCCATTTGATCTCCGTCCTTCAGCCACACTTTTGGGCTGCGACCCATTCCAACGCCCGGCGGTGTTCCAGTCGCGATTAAGTCTCCCGGCTTCAGCGTCATAGATTGCGATAAGAAGGAAACGATCTGTGGAACCGTAAAAATCAAATTGCTCGTATTGGAATCCTGCATCGTTTCGCCATTCAATGTCAGTGAAATAGCTAGATCGTGTGGATTGCCGATTTCGTCACGCGTCACCACATACGGTCCCGTCGGCGCAAAAGTGTCCGCTGTTTTGCCTCGTGACCACTGTCCATCTGCAAACTGCAGGTCTCTAGCACTCACATCATTCATGATCGTATAGCCAAAAACGAATTCTTCTGCTTCTTCCTCTGAGACATGTTTTGCTTCTTTGCCGATTACGATAGCCAGCTCCGCTTCAAAATCGACTTCGTTTGAATTAATGGGTATTTCTATAGCGGTGTTATGACCGGTTAACGCATTCGCGTATTTCGAGAAAATAACCGGAGATTTCGGCGGCTCCATACCTGTTTCATGGCAGTGGTCAATATAGTTCAAGCCGACACAAATGATTTTTTCCGGTGAAGCGATTGGTACGTCAATTTCAATATCTTCTAAAGAAAACGATGGCTGTCCTTCAAGAGAAGGAACTGTGCTCCCCCGCTGGATAAATGTTTTGATGCAGGGTGGATACGTTTCAGGATCCATTGCCGTTAAGCTGATGATGTGCTCACCCCGGACAACGCCGAGGTGATGTTTTTCTTCCGCTGAAAACAGGGCTAATTTCATTCTTCTGTTCCGCCTTTCTTACGTAAGCGCATAAGGCGTTTGTTCGCCTTTTAAAACTTGCACAATATTTTTCGCTGCTTTTCGGCGCAGTTCCACCATTGCTTCTTCTGAATACCAGGCACTGTGCGGTGTAATGATGACGTTATCCATTTGAAGAAGCGGGCTTGTTTTGCTGACTGGCTCTTCTTCTGTCACATCCAGCGCAGCCCCGGCGATCATCCCCTGTTCAAGTGCATCAATGAGCGCTTTTTCATCAATAATTGGACCACGGGCTGTGTTAATGATTACGGCATTTTTCTTCATTTGACTAAACCGTTCGGCGTTCAGTAAATGATGGGTTTCTTTGATAAGCGGAACGTGAACAGACAAGTAATCTGACTCTTTGATGATTTCATCCAGTTCCATTTTTCGAACGCCGGCCGCTGCCATCTCTTCGGCTGACACAAATGGATCATAGGCGACAGTTTGGAACCCGAGCGGTTTTACCTTTTCAATAAAGCGGCGTGGAATTCGGCCGAAGCCGAGTACGCCGACGGTTTGTTTATCAAAACGGTGGATCGGCACGCACGCTTTAAAATCCCAATTTCCCTGCTTGACCTCATTATTTAATAGGGTCACTTTTCGAGCCCATGAGAGCAGCAAGGCGAGCGCATGATTCGATACCTCTTCCATTCCGTAATCCGGCACATTAGCCACAGTAATGTTTTTTGCCTGGGCAGCGTCGACATCGATCGTATTGACACCAACACCATATCGGGAAATAACTTTTGTTTTTTCAAGAGAGTCGATTACACGTTTTGAAATAGGTGCGTATTGGTTTAAAAGAGCATCCGCATCTTTTGCATGTTCGATGACGTCTTCTTCTGTTTTGCATTGTTTTTTAATAAATTGAATATCGAGACCGCTTTCATTGAAAACCTGCTCTTCGTACTCAAGGTGGGCAAATTCATAATCCGTCAGCAATACTTTAAAAGTCATGTGATTCCGCTCCTTTTCTTAATTCATGGGTGCTTCTTTTACAATTTTGGCGATGCCAAGCCCCTCGGCTCCAAGCTTTGACGTTTTGGCATCCGGGCAGTACCGTTCAATCATTTGAATGCCGATTGATGCACGGCGCACACGCTCCTGGGTAAGAGAAATATTCGTGCTTTCCCACTGCTTTCCTGACGGATATACATCAGGATGGTTACGCAAACCGAATTTAATGTAAACCGGCGCGAGCACCCGGATGATTTCCGGAATTTCATAGTAGCGGAGGAAGCCGCCAAAATTGTCCGGCACTTCTACATATAGATCAATAGGAATATCGATAGCCTGACGAATCGCTGCGAGCTTTGACAGCGTTAACCCGGTCGGCACGTTGTATGTATCCGCTCCGATGTCCTGCATAAGCCGCACTGACACAGGGTTGGCCGATCCCATTTGAACCGACACTTTCACCACAAAATCCTCTGGCAGCTGTCCTTGTTTTTTCATTTCTTTCGTCAGGAGCAAAAGTCCTTCATCGGCAACAAGCGCTCCGCGAAGGCCAAGTGCCGCGCCGCGCTTTAAGTCTTCCATCGCGTATACAAGCTGGTTTGCTCCTTCATGGCGAAGTGCCTGCGCTTTTCCGGCGGCAGTAAGCGGCCCTGCACTAATATCCCATGTTCCGCGTGGACCGACAAACAGGCTTAATTCAATGCCGCGTTCTGCTGTCAGCTCGCACATTTCCTTGATTTCTTCATCGGTCTGCAGCATAATGCCGCTTCCCTGTGAAATGCGGTGAATGGTCAGACCAAGACGGTCAATTTCCGCGAGCGTTGCTTTTAATGCTTCAGGCCCTTCCACACTTGGAAGCTCAATTCGATATTGTGCACCGTCCGGAAAAGTTTTGGTCGATGTCGGCAGCTCACCTGGATCTGACGATGGATAGCCTAAGCTCTCTAGAAATTCGCGTGTTTCTTTCATAATTGAACCCCTTCTTTCTCGTTTATTATATTTAAAATAGCAGCTGTTTTTTCCGTTAAATCAGTTGGATACACATCAAACGGCGCGCGATGTCCGGCCGGCTGATCAAACCAGCGCTGATGAACCGCTTCTTTCATCGCTGTGAAAAAAGTCGGGCAGACGGCATAAATGTCCATTAATTGTGATAAGCGCTGATGCTGGCGTTCCGCTTCATGCAGCTCGCCCTGCTGATAGGCATTGTATAAATTCACAGAGACCTCCGGCATAAAAACAGCGCTTCCATTAATACTTCCATCTGCGCCGATCATTTGGCCTGGAAGCAGGTGATCATCAAACGCGGTAAAGACGAGAAAATCAGGCCGAATTTTTTTCACAGAAGCGATGACCTGGCGGATATGGCCGAAATCGCTGATGGTTTCTTTAATGCCCGCAATATTTGGATATGCTGCCGCGAGTTTTTGAATAAGCTCGACGGATAGCGTTTGGCCGGTCAGCATCGGAATATTGTAAAGAAAGACCGGCAGGCTCGTTTCGGATGCTAAAGCAGAGAAAAAGCGATATAGCTGCTCTTCCGACAGCTTCCAATAGTACGGGCTGACTGCAAGCACCCCGGCCGCTCCCTGCTCTTCGGCATAACGGGCCAGTTCAATCACTTCTTTTAATGCCGAGTGGCCGACACCGACCATCACCGGCACGCGTCCGTTAATGTGCTTGATCATCTCGCGCACATACAGCTTTCTCTCTTCAATCGTCAGAGAAGAAAACTCTCCAGAGCTCCCCATCAAAAGAAGTCCATCTACATTCCGTGACAAAAGCTCATCCAAATAACGCTTATTCAAAGGAATATCTAAATTTCCCGCCTCATCAAACAGCGTGACAACCGGTGGTACAATGCCATGAAAAGTCATTTTGCTCCTCCTTTACCATTCCGCTATGCTGCCATCTTCATGGCGCCAGATCGGATTTTTCCAGTCATGGCCGGTTTTTGCAGCTTCTTTGACTTTTTCTTCATTAATATGAATGCCAAGACCCGGCTCATCTGAGATGCTCACGTATCCGTTTTCATAATGAAAGACGTCCGGATTGGTTATATAGTCTAAGATATCCATGCCCTCGTTATAATGAATACCAAGGCTTTGCTCTTGAATAATAAAATTCGGCGTCGATGCGTCTAAATGAATAGATGAGGCAAGTGTCATCGGACCAAGCGGACAATGCGGCGCAATCGCCACATCGTATGCTTCAGCCATAGCGGCAATTTTTTTCCCTTCTAAAATGCCGCCTGTATGGGATAAATCCGGCTGAATAATATCGACATATCCGTCCTGGAGAAGCTGCTTAAAGCCCCATCGCGTATACATGCGCTCACCCGTTGCAATCGGGCATGTTGTATGAAGCGCAATGTCGCGAAGTGCTTCATTGTTTTCTGGCAGCACCGGCTCTTCAATAAACATCGGACGATACGGCTCTAGCTCTTTGACAAGGGTTTTCGCCATTGTTTTATGAATACGGCCGTGGAAATCAACACCGATGCCAAAGTCTTTGCCAAGCGCTTCACGAATTGACGCGACCCGCTCGATCACTTTTTCCACCTTAGAAAAACTATCAATGTAATTCATTTCTTCGGAAGCATTCATTTTCACAGCTTGAAATCCTTGCTTTTGCTTTTCGATCGCCGCTGCCGCCACGTCTGCTGGCCGGTCTCCACCGATCCATGAATACATTTTAATTTTCTGGCGCGCTTTGCCGCCAAGCATTTCATAAACGGGGATGTTGTAGTACTTTCCTTTAATATCCCAAAGCGCCTGCTCAATACCTGAGATCGCGCTCATTAAGATAGGGCCCCCTCTATAAAAACCGCCGCGGTACATCGTCTGCCACAAATCTTCAATATCGTTTGGATTGCGGCCGATGAGCAGGCTGGAGAGTTCCTCTACAGCCGCTTTGACCGTTTCAGCGCGCCCTTCTACAACCGGTTCTCCCCATCCGGAGATTCCTTCATCTGTTTCTATTTTTAAAAACAGCCATCTTGGTGGAACTTTGTATAGTGAAAGCTTAGTAATTTTCATTGCGCACCTCATCCAACAGTAAATTGAAATGCTGTTTTCTTAAGATCCTTTAATAAATACGGTTTTAATCGCAGTGAAGAATTCTTTGGCCGCTTCACCTTGCTCGCGTGATCCTGAGCTTGAAGCTTTCATGCCGCCGAATGGCGCCTGCAGCTCCACACCGGCGCTTTCTGCATTGATCCGAACGAGGCCTACTTCGATTTCATCTACAAATTCAAGCAGTGAGCTGATATTCGATGTAAAAATCGACGCGCTCAGTCCATATTTTGTATCGTTGGCCATATCGATGGCTTCTTCAAGATCAGCTGCTTTAATAAGGGCAACGACTGGTCCAAAGATCTCTTCCTGTGCAATTGCCATATCTGTTGTTACATTTTCGAAAATGGCCGGTGTAACAAAAAATCCGTTATCATATTCACCGCCTGTCAGCACTTCACCGCCGTGAATCAACGTAGCTCCTTCCTGTTGGCCTTTTTCGATGCTTTCTGTTACCGTATTAAACTGGCTTTCACTTGCACACGGCCCCATCCAGATTCCTTCTTGCAGGCCGTTCCCGACTGTAATTTTTTCAGCCGCTTCCACAAGTTTTTCTTTGAACTCATCATAGACCGCTTCTTCTACAATAACCCGGCTCGATGCTGTGCATTTCTGGCCTGAAGAACGGAACCCGCCGCTGATTACAGCTTCTACCGCCTGGTCAATGTTGGCATCTTTCGTCACGATCACCGGGTTTTTCCCGCCCATTTCAAGCTGGAACTTAATGCCGCGGGCGGCCGCTGATTTTGCCACATTCTGCCCGACATTTTCTGAACCGGTAAACGTGATGGCATTTAAAAGAGGATGGTCAATCAGCCCTTGTCCAATCACTGAACCGGAACCAGTAATAAAATTAAACACACCTTCTGGCAATCCCGCTTCGACAAAGCACTCAGCAACTTTCGCTGCTGTTACCGCGCCTTCTGTTGCTGGCTTCCAAACGATCGTATTTCCATAAACGAGAGCCGGTGCAAATTTCCAAATCGGAATGGCAACTGGGAAGTTCCAAGGTGTAATCACTCCAACGACACCCAGCGGCGTACGCTTTGTAAACATAAGCGCATCTTTATCCGATGAAGGAATCACATCCCCTTCTTTTCTCATTCCTTCGCCCGCGTAGTAACGCAAAATCGCTATACCGCGTGCTGTTTCACCTTTTGCTTCCGGAAGGGTTTTACCCATTTCACGTGTCATTGTTTCCGCAATATGATCGAGATTTTCTTCTAAAATATTCGCTGCTTTGAACAAAAACTGCCCGCGCGCTGCCTGACCGATCCGCCGCCATGCTTTTTTCGCCTCGTGCGCTGCTTGAACCGCTTTATTCAAATCCTCTTCGGTTGACTTTTGTACAAGTCCCACAACTTCTTTTGTTGCCGGGTTAATGCTTTCAATCGTTTCATCAGAAGAACTGGCTGTCCATTCGTTATTAATAAAGTTTTGATAGGTTTTCGTTTCAAATGTAGTTACTGTCATCGTTTCGCTCTCCTTTGGGTTAAAATGTTGGGCCAATCCGCCAAATACCAAAATCATGCTGCTTCAGGATTTCTGACTTTGTCAGCTTCCCGTTTGATACAGATTGAATCTCATTCATAATCCGTGTGCCAACCTCTGCAACGGTTTCTTTCCCGTCTACAATTGTGCCGGCATTTAAATCCATGTTTTCATTCATTCGTTCAAACATAGGTGTATTGGTTGAAATTTTGATAACCGGCGCAATCGGCGAACCGGTTGGGGTGCCGCGCCCGCTCGTAAACAGCACAACTTGGGCGCCGCCTGCCACCATCCCGGTCAGCTGTTCAATGTCATGCCCTGGTGTATCCATCCAGACAAGCCCTTTTTTTGTTGGCTGCTGTGCATAATCAATGACTTCCTCCAGCCTTGTGGTACCGGATTTAGTCGCGGCGCCCAGTGACTTTTCCTCTAAGGAGCTGAGGCCGCCCTCAATATTGCCAGGGCTCGGGTTACCGGTCCGAATATCTACACCCATTTCAATCGAGCGGTTTTCCATCATTTTAATGACGGCATATGCTTTCTTCGCTACTTGATCATTCGCTGCCCGGTTCGCAAGCAAATGTTCAGCACCGATTAATTCTGTTGTCTCCGCAAGAATAGCCGTACCACCCTGCTCTACAATCATATCGCTCGTGCGCCCAACAGCGGGATTCGCCGAAAGACCTGAACATGCATCTGAGCCTCCGCATTCTGTTCCGATTATCAGCTCACTGAAATCGCACAGCTCACGCTGAACCATAGAGGCATCCTGGACCATTTTCACCGCAATTTTGGCTACTTCTGCAATCGTTTGAAGCGTGCCGCCATGCTCCTGGATCGAAACCGTTTGGACCGGCTTGCCGCATTTTGCAATTTCATCGCCAATCCGGTGAGCCTGATGGGTTTCGCAGCCAAGTCCAAGCACAATGACACCGTATACATTTGGGTTCATGCCCATGCCCGCATACGTTCTAGCTGTTTGATCATAGTCGGTTCCCACCTGTGCGCAGCCGTGCTGATGGATAAAAGTGACGGTTCCGCTGACGAGCTCGGTTACGCGCTGAGCGGTCTGTGTTGCGCATGTAATGGTCGGTAAAATGAGAACATGATTGCGGACACCGACGCGTCCATCCGGACGGCGGTATCCCCAAAACTGCATTTTTTCAGTTGGCAATTTTGTCACCTCTTCCCCGTTTCCCTTCCAGGTTGTGTATGTGAACATGGGCGCCCGCTGGAATATCTGTGACGGCTGCTCCAATCACTTCTCCGTATTTAATAATGTCCTCCCCCTGCCGGATGGGTTTGACCGCAAATTTATGGCCGAACCGGATCGGCTCTGTAAGAGTCAGGGAGCGTTCTTCGCCATCTGTCTTCACAGTCACCTCTGTATGTGCAGGAATCTCATCGAGTGCAACTGCCACACTGTCTTTGCTGCTCAAATATAACGTTTTGTATCCGCTCATGCCGACACCTCTTTAGTTTACTTGGACCGCTGTTTCACTTTGCTTCACCGGGTTGATCAGAACGCCGATACCTGGAATTTCGATTTCGATTTGATCCTGGTCCTGCAGTGTAAATTCATTTGGCGGCACCACACATGTACCTGTCAAAAGAACCGTTCCATCGAATACCTCGTTATCACGCACTAAATATTGAACGAGTTCATCCAAGGTTCTCTTCAGCTGGTTTACGTGAGCAGAGCCTTCAAATACTTTTTCGTCGTTTCTGAAAATTCTGCAAATAATTTGCAATTCATATGGATCTCTCACGGCTTCTTTTAATAAAATCGCCGGTCCGATGGAGCAGGAATTTTTCCACATTTTTGCTTGCGGCAAATAAAGCGGATTTTCTCCTTCTATGTCACGACAGCTCATATCATTGCCGACCGTATAGCCGAGTACGTTTCCTTCTTTATCGAGTACCAGGCCCAGCTCCGGCTCTGGGATCTGCCAATTAGAATCTGAACGAAGGTACACTGGATCGTTCGGTCCGACTGTACGGGCAGCCGTTGATTTGAAAAAAATCTCCGGCCGCTCTGCATCATACACTTTGTCGTAAAACGTTTCGCGGTCAAGCTTTCCTTGTGTCGCTTCGTAATTGCGTGCTTCTTTGCTTTTTTTGTATGTGACACCCGAAGCCCATACTTCCGGGGCATCGATTGGTGTGGTCAGAACAAGTGAATCGATTGCTTTTCCTTCTCCTTCCAGGCTTGATTGTTTTATAATATCAAATACTGTTTTATTATTTGAACGAGCAGTGGCCACAAGTGCCATAAAGTCTGCGTATGGCAAATCCACTGCTTGGTTTTCTTCGGTCACAACAGCCAGCTGTTTTTGGTTTCCATTCATATAGCGAATAACTCTCATTGTTATATCCTCCTATGTGATGAACCATCACCGTTTATATTTTTTGATATTCATAGCCAAGCGCTTGAGAAATTTTTGAGGCACATCCTTTTAACATTTCCACATATCTTCCCTGCACTTCCTCTTTCATTTTGGAAGAAGGCATCGACATGGAAATAGCGGCAATGACTTTTCCTGAGTAATCTTTGACTGGAACCGCCATACAAAAGATCCCCGGCTCGTTTTCTTCATTGTCTACTGAATAACCAGCAATTCGGGCCTGCTCAATAACAGATAAAAATTCTTCTTTGGACCGGATCGATTTTTCCGTCGGTGTTGTATATTTATAGCCTTCAAGCAGCTGATTCAGCTCTTCGTCTGATTTTGTCGCAACAAGTGTTTTGCCGACTGCACTCGTGTGAAGCGGGACTCTCCGCCCGACTTTCGAGTACAGGACGGTTACGCCGCTGCCTTCTACTTTGTCAATGTAAACGCCCTCTTGCCCGTCCAGTACCACAAGGTGAACCGCCAAATTTGTTGCTTCTGAAAGTTCTTCCAGATGCTTTCTGGCAACGTTTCTTACATCCAAGTGTCCAATGACTAAACTGCCTCGCTCAAAAAGCTTTAAACCTAGCGAATACTTTCCTGTTTCATCATCCTGCTTAATATAGCGCTGTACTTGAAGCGTTTTCAGCAGAGAATGAACAGTGCTTTTATGCAGGTTCATTCTTTTGCTGATTTCTGTAATCGTTAACTCGCGATCGCGCTCGTCAAATAAATCCAATATTTTCAATGCTCTCTCCACTGACTGGATAATCGGCATCTTGCTCACTCCCGTTGTTGTTTGTTTTAGTTTACCGGATTTTTGACGAGCCCGCACTTTTTATTTCGCTGTAATGTTTTGTTCAAACAGCAGAATATCTTTCTCGTAATCGTGAACTGCATCTTCCACTACTGCAAGAGGTACAACGCCGTTTGCGGCATCGGTATGACCATACATTCGATTGCTGGCCGCGACCATTTTCTGTCTTACTTTCATGCGCTGTTTTCGCTCTGCCGCTAAGCTTGCCCGCTGCTGTTTTAGTTCTTCCTCAAATGAGTGGACAATTTCACCTTGTAACAGCTTGTCCACCTGCACAAAGTCAATGCGTCTTTTGCGAAGCTGCAGATGAACCATATCACCCGTCTGCAAAAGGCCAATCCCGCCGCCTTCATATGCTTCAGGCGTCATATGCCCAATTGCCGCCCCGTAAGTGACACCTGAATACCTGCCGTCACTTATAATAGTAGCCAGTTTTTTCATGACGCGGCTTGCATTGATGTGCTGCATTGGCGTAAACATTTCCGGCATCCCGAATGCGACTGGTCCCTGCCCGGCAATGATAACGCTGATTTTTAAGATTCCTTCCTCTGCCATATAATCAAACAGCTCGTCATATGGCTTGTTTTGATGATCCTGCCAATTTTCTTTGCTGTTATACTTCAAGGAAGCAATCAGCCGATCATGAGCGAATAACTGCTGGTCGCGGATGGTAGACAAAAGCTCTGTATCAAGCAGGCTTTTATTCGCATCATCCTCGTTTTCATAGTAGAGCACAAAAGCAAGCTTATCATCAAACAAATCAAGCTGTGGCGTTGACATTCCGCTGATCTTTACAACGGCACTTTCAAAGAAGTTGCCTTGCAGCACATCCACCCCGCTGAAGCTGCGGCGCGGTGTCGACAAAATGACCGGGTTTTCTTTTACATTGGCTGCCTGCAGACTGCGGGTAATGACCAGCCGCTCCCGCCATGTTTTAGCGGCGACAGTCGGCACATCCTGATCCATCGGTACGCCATGCTCAAGCAATTCGTAAAACAGTGTTTCCATTCCTCTGCTTGTTCCGCTGCAGCACTGCGTGGCAAGTGAATAAATGTCGCGCCCTTCTGTCAGACTATAATCAAATAAGTCTGGAATCGGATGCTCGTGATGGATACGATCTACATCCCAAAGGCTGAATTTGTATCCTGCATACAGCATGCCTGCGACCATATGCATCATTAAGTTTGTCGAGCCGCCGGACGCGCTGTGAATCCGAATCGCATTTTTAATGTTGGCACCGACAATGTTGGCCACACCGTATTCTTCTTTATTAATCATGTGAGCAAAGCTGTCGAGCACGGAATTGATCTGGCGCTGGGTTGGCGGATCGGTTAGCAATTCTACCGCCGGATGAATGAGACCCAATCCTGCCACTAAGTGCCGCGAGCTGTTGCCTGTTCCGTTAAAAGCACACACACCGCCCTGCCCATCACATGTTGCGACCGCGAGCCGCATTTCAAAATATTTATGCTGCTCTTTCGTTAAAATGCCCCGTTCGTACGCCCGCTCGAACACACCTTGAAATGCTGTGTTAGATGAGCATTGCAGAATATAAGCCATTGTATCGCGCAAATCGAGCGCTACGTCTGCTGCTCCTTCTTCTTCTGCTTTCCGGGCCAGCGCCTCCAATTCTTCAATTACATCATCCGGTATGGACCCGCCTTCCAATACATGAGCCGGTGCAAACGTTGCAAAAAATGGGGCTTCTCCACGCTCACGGCGAACGCGGTCGACGTGGGCTAATGCGCTGACCACTCCAAGTGGCTGCTTATCACACCCCTGGATCACGAATGCGCCATGATAACTGTGGGCTTCAAGCTGATTGACAACCATCTGGGCAACCGCGTTCCGGCTTTGCAGAGAATAACTCATCCCTTGATTGCTTTGAGCTGTTCCATCACACATAACCGGTGTTGAAAAATAAAATGGCACACCGCCGTTTTGCCAAATGCGAATCGCCGCTCTCGCTGATGTTTGATAATCCATAATATGAGCCGGGTGATCAGACGAACCGCCAATAATCGCGATGCGTGGAGCATTTTTTTCTAAACGCATATAAATTTCTTCCAGCGTCCAGTCCGGTTTTCCTCCTTCGTATGTAGAACCGAGCACCTGCTTTGACCGATCAAGCAGCCCGGCGACTGTAATCGGTTCGTTTGCTTTTCCCTGCACATTATCCCGATACGGGTTAATGTCATTTTCAATCAATGGATATAAGTCGGTCATACGCGTGCTCCTCCTTTTTTAAAGTGAAAGCGGCTCTAACGATGAGATGATTTCCAGGTTGGGATTTTGTTCCGCTTCCTCAATCATGCTTTCTGAAATCCATATTTCACCGATTTCTAACGTATTTTGAATCCGGACAAGCCGTACTTTCGATAAATCAAAGGCATTGCAGGTTTTGATCGCTGCTTTTACCGCCAGCTCTTTCGTTGCTAACACCATCGGCAGCTTAATTACTTCAATAACAGTACTGGTAAGAGCATTGGCATACCCTTTTTCCCAGGCAATTTGATCAACGACTTCTTTTGTTGTCATATGGGCCATCCCAATTCCGTTGGCATTGCCATGCGTTTTCTCTGTCAATCCGAGAACGACAGTCCGCGCTATATCGGGACCGCCCGATGCATATGGCGTGGCAAAATTGCCGGTAATATTCGGATCCATTCCATCACCTGAAATGTCCTTGCCAAGCTCATTTACTATGAGCACATCAAACTTATTGAAGTGAATTTTTGGCATAAGGGATTTGGCTTCCAGCAGCAAATCCGGCTCTGCTTTTTCCAAATCTTCTGCCGGTACTGCGACAATTTTGGCCGGCCTGTCGTAAGCATTTTCCAGTGTGGCTAAACCGAAAATGATCGGTGCTTTCGCCAAAGAGATTTTCGCCATTTCCGGAACATGTTCAGCCATGTATTTAAAGCTGTATGCATGTGCAGCTTCGGCTCCTTTTTGTTTACCGAGACCGATGGTGATCATTTTCATTAAGCCGCTTTCCACAGGCCCGCGAAAAGCCGTATGTGGCTTGATCCTGTTGATCACGATAATCTTGTCTGCTTCAAAAGCAAGCTTGTCCATATAAACAGGAAGCCCGTTCGGCAATTCGCCGAGTTTTTCTACTTCCATTGAAGAATGTATCGGTGCCCCAACCGCTTCTTCCGTAACCCCCAGCTGAAGCAGCACATCAATTTGTCCTTCCGCTGTGGCTCCCCCATGGCTTCCCATTGCCGGTACGATAAATGGCTCCCCGCCTGCTTTTTTTACAGCCGCTGCCGTTTCTCTGACGAGTATAGGAAGATCCGCGACCCCTCTGCTGCCTACAGCAATGGCTACACGGTCTCCTTTTGAAATCCTTGATAAAACATTTGCTTTCTTTATGGCTTCATGCACCTCACCCGCTGTATCAGCGAGTTCGGGTGCATGAAATTTCTGTTTTACTTTCACCATTTTTGGTAATTGGATGTCTCGTAAAAGCTCTGCAATAATATCCATTGTTTGATCTCCTTACTGAAGCGCTGGATTATTTACCGCGCACTTTTTCAACTTCGGCCATCATTTCGTCTACAAGATCAGCACCAAACTTTTGGGCATATTCATCTGTTACCGGCTGAATGATTTCTTTCATTTTTTCCATTTCTTCTGGTGTTACCTCGTTGATTTTCATTCCTTCTTCTTTTAAAGTTTTTAGGGCTTTTTCATTTTCTTTTTGATTCAATTCACGCTGATATTTGCCCGCTTCTTGTGCTGCCTCGCTCATAATTTTTTGTTCTTCTTCCGACAAGCCATCCCAGAACTTTTTGCTGACAAGGAAAACAAACGGTGTGTAAACGTGTTTTGTAATACTCAAATAGTCTTGTACTTCATAATATTTTTGTGTTTGGATGGTTGCGAGCGGATTCTCCTGGCCATCTACAGTGCCTGTTTCCAGCGCAGTAAACACTTCGGAGAAAGCCATCGGTGATGGATTCGCCCCTAATTTTGAAAAAGCATCTAAGTGCACTTCATTTTGCATGGTGCGAATTTTAAGGCCCTTAAAATCAGCAGCTGTTTCCACTGGGTGTTTGCTGTTCGTTAAATTCCGGAAGCCGTTTTCCCAGTAACCAAGACCGACTAAATCATGCTCCGGCAATTTATCCAAAAGTTTTTGGCCGACCGCACCGTCAAGGACTGCGTACGCTTCTTCTTCATTATTGAAAACAAACGGGAAGTCATAAATCCCAAATTCCTTGATCGTTCCGACAAGCGGTGAAGTGGATGGAACCGTTACTTCCTGCATGCCGGCTTGAAGTGCTTCTGTCATTTTTTGATCATCGCCGAGCGTAGCATCAAAAAAGTTTTGGACCTTCATTTTCCCGCCGCTTTTTTCTTCAACCAGTTCTTTGAACTTGACCATTCCCTGTCCCTGGGGGTGTTTTTCACTGTTTCCAATTCCTGCTTTAATCGTTCTTTCCTGAATGCCTTCCGTTGAAGCGCTTCCAGTTTTGGTGGCATTCCCTCCACCATCGCTACAGGCTCCGAGTAGTAAAACTCCCGGCAGTACAACGCCAGCAGCCAAACGTTTCAGCCAAGTATTCATCCTCATTCCTCCTAAACTATTGTTAATAAGTGTATTTAAGCCTAATTATTGTTTTCTTCCTCTTAAGATGTAAACCATTCAAGAGGGACTAATACTAATGAAGGGAACAGAATTAACAAAATTAAGATAATGACTTCTACAAGCAGGAAAGGCCAGATGCCTTTCATCAAATCTTCTAAACTAATTTTACTTATTCCGCACATGACATTTAAGACCGTTCCAACTGGCGGCGTAAGCAGTCCGATCGCGTTATTTAAAATAAACAGGACACCGAAGTAAACAGGATCAATGCCTGCTGCGTCAATAATCGGCATTAAAACAGGGGTTAAAATTAGAATCGTCGGCGTCATATCCATGGCGGTTCCAACTACGATCACCAGAAGGTTAATCATAATGAGCAGAAGGAGCGGTTTGTCCAGGAACGGCTCTAACATTCCAATAACTGCGCCAGGCAGGTTAGCCACCGTGATCAGCCAGGAGGAAACGAGTGCGGCTGCCACAAGAAACATGACAACACTGGTCATCTTGCCTGCATGAACAAATACGTTGAATAAGTCTTTCACTTTCAATTCACGGTATACAACAAGACCGACAAATAGTGCGTATACAGCGGCTACAACCGCCGCTTCCGTCGGTGTAAAGATACCAAATTTCAATCCTGCAATGATAATAATTGGAAGGAACAGGGCCCAAATTCCATGGCGGAGTGCTGCAAGCATCTCTTTAGCCGATGCACGGGGCTGCACTTCTACCTTATCCTTGCGGGCCACAATCGCCCATGTAATCACCAGGCCGAGAGCCATTAATAAGCCGGGCACAATTCCCGCCATAAACAGCTGGGTAATCGACACACCGCTTGCCACACCGAAAATGATAAAACCAATACTTGGCGGCAGAACCGGGGCAATAATTCCCCCTGTAGCAATCAGTCCGCTCGAACGATTTACGTTATAGCCGGCTTTAGCCATAATCGGAATTAAGACGGCACCCAGGGCAGCTGTATCGGCTACAGCTGAACCGGAAATACTCGCAAATAATAAAGCCGCAATGATAGCTACATAGCCAAGGCCTCCGCGAATATGGCCAACCAGTGTCATAGCCATTTCAACGATCCGCCGTGACAGTCCTCCTTGATTCATTAACTCTCCCGCCAGCATAAAGAACGGAATCGCCATCAGAGGAAAGTTATCCGCGCCGCTGATGAGGTTCTGCGCGATAATCTGGCTGTCAAAAATACCAAGGGCGTACATTAAGATAACGCTGCTTACAAGCAAGGCAAAGGCAATCGGCATTCCTAATGCCATTGCACCGAGTAAAGATCCGACAAATACACCGATCATGCCTTTTTCTCCTCCTTGCTTATCATGATGTCGTCTGTCACAAATTCCTCTTCGTGAAGAGCAATCAATTCTTCTGAATCACTAATCTTAACTAAATCCTCATCTTTAATCTTGTTAAACATCACCTGATACAAGTTATAAATGGTCATGAGTCCCATAGAAATACTGACTAAAATGCCTGTCCCATATACAAAAGCCAGCGGCAGGCCTGTAGCCGGCGCCTTACTGTCAATGTTAATCATCGTCATCTTCCAGCTGCCGTCAAGGACAAGGTAAAGGACGAGTAATATCAGTAAATCACTGATCACGATGACGACTTTTTTCATCTTAGTAGGAAGCCGCTTAATCAGCATATCTACGCCTAAATGTTCTTTGTTTTTAAAAGCGCCAATGGCACCGAGGAACGTCAGCCAAATAAAAAGGTACCGCGACATTTCTTCTGACCAGGTAATACCTGAATTGAAAAGGTAGCGAAGAACTACGTTGCCGAATACGAGAACGACCATCACCGCCAGAGCAAGGGCCATGATAATGTTCAAAGTGTTTTCTAGGGACCTCGATATTTTATTCATCTTATTTCTTCACCCTCCTTATTAAAGCGCTTACTTATTCTGCTTTAATTTTTTCAACCAGCTCTTCTGCCCACTCATTTTCTTTGAAAACATCATCATATACAGGCTTCGCTGCTTCTTCCATTTCTTTTGCAAACTTTTCATCTGGCGTCGTGAATTTTATGCCATTTTCTTGAAGGAACTTTTTATCTTCTTCATAGCTTTTTTCCAGCAAGTCAAACTCATATTCAGCAGCTTCTTTGGCAGCGTTTTGAATAATATCCTGCTGTTCTTCTGTCAAGCTGTTAAAGAATTTAGTGTTAATAATGTATATATTAGGGCTGAACATGTGCTTTGATTCTAGTACATCACTTTGAACTTCGTAGTATGCTGAATTTCTCAAAGTAGCGATTGGATTATCTTGAGCATCTACTACATTTTGTTCAAGTGCTGTAAATACTTCAGAAATAGGCAATGGACTTACGTTTGCCCCAAGCGATTCACCTAGTTTAATATAGTTTGGAATGTTCGGCATTCTGAGACGGAGTCCGTCAAAATCTTCCATGCTTTCGATCGTGCGGTTGCTTGAGAACATTCTAAATCCATTTGCACTCCATGCAAGTGGAGTAACTCCATGTTTCGGTTCTAAATCAGCGGTTATTTCTTCACCGATCGGACCATTTAATACATTCTTTACATGCTCGAAGTCTCTAAATAAAAACGGCCATTCAGGAACACCCATCTTTGGAATATCTGCCTGCATAATTAAGCCTGGAATGCCCATTTCGATCGTTCCGTTTCGGACACCGTCATAAAATTCTTTTTCAGCTCCCAGCGTACTGTTTGCGTAAATCTGTACTTTTAATTGACCTCCACTCTCTTCTTCTACCATCGTTTTAAATTTTTCTTTTAATGCAATATTTTGTGGATGGTCTTCTGCAAAGTAATTAGCTACTTTAATCGTTTTTGTCTGCCCTCCTCCTGAAGCAGCTTCCTCGGAACCGTTACATCCTGCAAGAATCATTGCACTTGTCACAGAAGCAGCTAGCACACCAAGAAACGTTTTTTTCATTTTGTCCTCCCTGAATTGGCTTATTTTTTTATTTCTGGAACCTCTCGCCGCAAGTAGTTTTATAATATAAAACTACGTTCTCATATTTGGTGAGAAAAGTTTTCTGTTTATTCCTTTCCTGCTAACCAAATTTGAAGCGCTTACATAGGGACTGTAAAAAATAACTTGAAAAGAAACAGCTTCAAGTTTGTTTTACATTATAGAACAATGTTTTATAATTTATAACCTAAGCTGATTATAACTACCTCATTTAATGGGTGTCAATACATTTTTAAACTATTTTGACAACTTATTTTTCTGTTTAATCATGAAGGAATGTAATTATCTTAAAATACAGTCATGACTTCTCTTCTTTGCTTGCGATTGATCAATCTCTTCTTTGAAAACAAGGACATTCAGGTCCGTTTACTCTCTAAATGCTTCCAGACTTCTGTATACACATCCTTTAATGGCACCTTCCATTTCACAGCAATCGCTTTACACTCTTCATACTCTGGAGCACGCTGCACAATGTCCCCATCCATAAGGCCATATTTAACCGTAACCAGTCCCCATTTCGTTTCCAGCTGGATAAACTGCCTTTCCAGACGGTGGACAGTAAGCGGATAATAACGAACGCCAAGAGTCGTCGTTTCACGAAATAAAATAGCTTCCATTTCAGCAGCCTCCTGGGCAGCACAAAGAACCTGAAGAAGCACACCAGGACGGTTTTTCTTCATGTAAATCGGTGTGTAAAATACATCGTTGGCGCCTGCTTCCAATAATACATCCATAACATAGCCAAGCCATTCTCCTGATATGTCATCTAAGTTAACTTCCATTTTGATCATACCGCTGTCTTTATGCTCTTGATTCGGCGGACGGTGACTGTTCACACTTGTTCATTCCTTTCCAATAACTACTCTCAACACATTTGGACGGTCTTTAAATGTTTTCGTACCGGCACCATAGCCGATTTTTTCAACCGTCATAGATGGCATTGTGCCAAATGAGTCAGCTAATACAGCCGCAATTGCTGCGCCAGTCGGTGTTGCAAGCTCGCCTTTAACCGCTGTCCGTGCAATAGGGACACCTTTTAGGATTTCCAGTGTTGCGGGTGCGGGAACCGGATATGTCCCGTGATCAATGTGAATATGGCCGCTTCCAGTCGGGATCGAAGAACAATAAATCTTGGTGATACCGAGCTGATCAATCAAAATGGCTGCCCCAACGATGTCGATGATGGAATCAACAGCGCCCACCTCATGAAAATGGACACGCTCAAGCGGCAGACCATGAATCTTTCCCTCCGCTTCGCCGATCTTTTTAAAAATGGACAGAGCTGTATTTGTAACCGCTTTGTTGAATCCGGCTGCTTCAATCATATCAGCGATTTGTTTATACGCACGGTGGTGATGGTCATGCAAATGACTATGACTGTGCTCATCATGTGAGTGACCATGGCTATGGCTGTGATCATGATGGTCATGTGCATGACTATGGCTGTGGCTGTGGCCGTGATCGTGATGGTCATGTGCGTGGCTATGGCTGTGGCTGTGATCATGATGGTCATGTGCATGGCTATGGCTGTGGCTGTGATCATGATGGTCATGTGCATGGCTATGGCTGTGGCCGTGATCATGATGGTCATGTGCATGGCTATGGCTGTGGCTGTGATCATGATGGTCATGTGCATGGCTATGGCTGTGGCCGTGATCATGATGACCATTCTTTTCTTCTTGATTCAGCTCTACATCAAATTTAACAGCGGTAATGCCATTTTTGTTTACAGTTTTTTTTGAAAGTGTATATTCACCTTCCATGTTCAGTTTTTTTAGTTCTTCCTCCATTTGAGCCAAATCGGCGCCAGCATCTAAAAGAGCACCAATAACCATATCGCCGCTAATCCCTGAAAAACAGTCAAAGTATAATATTGTCATGTTGTTTCTCCTTTGTTGTTATATGCAAGACGGTGAATCAGCACCGCGTTGTAAGCTGCTCCAAAACCATTATCGATATTTACCACACTTACTCCGGATGCACAGGAATTTAGCATCGACAGCAGTGCAGATAATCCATTAAAGTTAGCTCCATATCCAATGCTGGTCGGTACAGCAATAATCGGATTTTCAACAAGGCCGCCCAGCACGCTTGGAAGTGCGCCTTCCATGCCGGCCACACAGACCGAAACAGCTGCCTCGCGTATCTCGCTAATATGATCAAGCAGCCGGTGAAGCCCCGCCACGCCCACATCATAAAAACGGCGTACCGGTACACCGAGCGTCTCTGCTGTAACCGCTGCTTCTTCTGCGACTGGCAGGTCTGACGTACCCGCACATATAATAGCGATAAAACCTTCTCCAGATGGCTTCTTTGTTACGAAGGACAATGTTTGAGCGATTTTGTTATACGATAGATCCGGCAGTTCATTTAAAATAAACACTGCTTTTTCCTCGGAAACACGCGTAGCAAGTACTTCATGACCGCGCCCTTTCAACGACTTGATAATCGCCAAAATTTGCTCAGCCGTTTTTCCTTCCCCAAAAATGATCTCCGGAACTCCCTGTCGTTTATGCCGATGATGATCAATTTTTACAAAACCGAGATCTTCATAAGAAGCCAATTTTTCTTTTGCTTCAGCAGCGGTTAATGTTCCGCTTTCCACACGCGCTAAAATATCATCAATCACGTTTTCCACCTGCTTTTATCTAAAATATTTCAGCATCTTTTACCCGGAAATATCCAATTGGGTGCATGCTGAGTCATGTGTATAGCAGCTTTTGATTATGTATTTTGTTCTGGCCAAATCTATCGCTGCTGTTTGGTATCAAGCCTTATTACACGCTTTTCAGCCATTCCGTTTCTTCCTTCTTTAATGACTGATTCATACTGCCGCTCCTGTAGCCGGCGAGGTCAAGTGATACGTATTTATAGCCAAACTGTTTCAGACGTTTATCAATTGCCGCGTGATATTCGAGTATAAGGGCAATATCGGCAGGCTCTACTTCAATCCGGGCTATTTCTCCATGTGTACGGACACGCACCTGGCGGATCGAAAGTGACTTTAAGTATGCTTCTGCTCTCTCTACTTTTGTTAATTTTTCTTTTGTGATCTCTTCCCCATAAGCAATCCTTGAAGACAAGCAGGCGAAAGACGGCTTATCCCAGGTTGGCAGATGAAACTGTTGTGACAAACGGCGAATTTCTTCCTTAAACAAATTGGCTTCCTGCAGCGGGCCGCGGATTCCTTTTTCTTTTGCTGCCTTCATGCCCGGTCGAAATTCATTCATATCATCAGCAATGACCCCGTAGACAATGTTTTGAAAACCTCGATCCTCTAAAACCGGAATTAAGTGGTCAAACAAACTGCTTTTGCAAAAATAGCAGCGGCTTTGATTATTTTCTGTGTAGCCTGGAATGGCGAGCTCTGATGTTTCAATAACAAGATGAGACGCGCCAATTTGTGCAGCAAGTGCTTGTGCTTCTTTTAATTCACTGGATGGATATGTTTCTGAATCTGCTGTAACTGCGAGCACATTTTCTTTGCCTAGCGTGTCGACGGCAGCTTTTAACAAGAAGGTGCTGTCCACACCACCTGAAAAAGCGACAACGACTGATTGCATTTCTTGAAGAATTTCTTGCAGCTTTTTGTATTTTTCTTCTGCCATCTTTGTTCATCCTTCCTCTTAAATTGTTACACTCTTACATCTTCCATCTAAGCGAGCGTCCTCTTTACGAGACAGGCTTACATCCCAAAGTCTTTTTTTGATAGCGCTTACTTTTTTTGCAGACAACTGACTTGACTACATTAACTGCCATCAAACTGCTTTCTTTTCGCTTATATTACAAAATAGTTCTCCATCCGTTCTTCTTTTTCCTTTAAAAATAATATTTTTCTACTAGCAGGATGAGAATATTCTATTAATCTAATCTCTTACATGCTATCTTCTCCTTGCTGTTTCTTCGATTGGGTTGTCAACACTAAATCAGACAACTTTTTTAAGAGATAAAAGTTTGTATTCTATAGTGGTTACTTAGTAGCCTATATGTTTCCTTAATCTGGATTGACGCTCCTATGTTGGACAAAATCGATCTAAAAAAACAAAAAAGGACAGCTTTCGCTGTCCTCGCTGTTTGCCTGGCGGCGTCCTGCTCTCACAGAGGGAAACCCCCAACTACCATCGGCGCTGAAGAGCTTAACGGCCGTGTTCGGGATGGGAACGGGTGTGACCTCTTCGCTATTACCGCCAGACTATATAATGAAATATCTTTTTCTTGGAACACTACGGAGAACTTTGGCTTTTTAAAGCCAAAGCTTCCGCAACTGCACAGGCTATTCCCTGGCTGTTTAACGAAGTACCCACTCTCAACCCTCATTGCCTTTTTGCTCACAATACCTGTTTATTTTCAATTATTCGTGACCCATGATTGAGTGATTTGGGCAAACTTTTCTGCAGCAGGAGAAAGCGCATAGCGGGTCGCAAGCCCGATGGAACGGTAGCTGTCTGTTTCTAAAGGAATCGCACGAAGTTCCGGCAAAAGCGGGTCCAGCACCATTTCAGGCAAAATGCTCACGCCTAAGTGATGGGCCACCATAGACATAATGGCCCTCTCTTCCATTAATTCAAAGCGAACAGCTGGCTGAATACCGTTTTCTTCAAATAAGCGCTTCACATCGTGATAGCCTCCATATGCCGGCATAATAAACGGCTCCTTTTCCAGATCCTCAAAACGGACTGAAGCATGATGATAAAGACTGCTTTCATTGGAAACAATACATAACAGCCGATCTTTTTTCAGCGGGATTACATTAAACTGGTCGGAGTGCTCCATATTGATAAATCCGCAATCAATTTCTCCGCTTAACAGCCACTGTTCAATTTCAAGATAATCTCCTTCTATTAATTCTATCCGGAGATAAGGATAGCGGTTTTCCATGATTTTAAGAATATCCGGAAGCCAGTTCGCCGATACACTGGTGAACACGCCAATTTTTAATGTTCCTTTTATCAGCCCTGTTATGCCAGCTGCTTCCTGATGTACTTTTTCGTTAAAGTATAAAACTTTCCGAATCGTCACCAACATCTCTTCCCCTTCCCTGGTCAGGGTAACGCCGGATCGATTCCGATGTATTAAAGAAAAGCCAAATTCTGATTCAAGGCCGGTTATCGCATGACTGACAGCTGATTGTGTTAGTCCTAAAACATCTGCCGCTTTGGTAAAGCTTTTCATCTCGGCCACTTTATTTAAAATTTCATATTTTACTAAGCTCATTTTCGTCTCCTTTCATTAAATTAATTCATGGAATTAATTATAAAGATTCATTTTACTAATGGTAAATCCCTTTGTATGTTAGTAAGAGAGGAACATAAAGGGGATGACTAAAATGAGTATTCAGCTAAAAGCGACTGTTATGATGATCGGAGTAAATATGTTCTGGGGCTTGTCCTATGTGTTTATGAAAATGGGGCTCGGTTCACTTGGCGCTTTTAATATTATTGCATTAAGGTGCTTAATCGCTTTTTTCATCGCCGGTATCTTATTCCGTAAGCAGGTTGTCAACATCAATATTAAAACGCTCACGTCTTCTTTTGTTTTAGGGGTGTTATTATTTTCTGTTTTTACTTTGGTAACTTTCGGTGTCAGCATGACCTCCGCTTCTAAAGCGGGGTTTCTTTTAAGCCTTACAGTTGTGTTCGTTCCTCTGATTCATTGCTTGCTGAAAAGAAGCCTACCGTCATGGACAGTAGGTACAGGTGTGATGATCACCCTTATCGGCATTAGTGTACTCACATTAAAGTCCTCTCTGACGATTCATTTAGGTGACCTTTTGTGTATCGGCTCTGCGCTTAGTTATGCGATTCACATTCTTTTTACAGGCTGGGCAGCTAAAGAAGGAAATCCGATCACCCTCGGTGTCCTTCAATTAGGCTTCGCAGGCGCTATTGCTTTGGTATGCAGCATGCTGTTTGAGCACCCTTCTTTGCCGGCAACGTCTGATGCATGGATTGCGATATTAGGGCTAGGCATTTTTTGCAGTGCTATCGGATTTATATGCCAGGCTATCGCCCAGCAGCATACATCTCCTACCCACACTGGACTCATTTTTGCGACCGAGCCCATTTTTGCTGCTCTGTTCGCCGTTCTTTTTTGGAGAGAAAGTTTTACATCAAAAGATTTTGCCGGGTCATCCCTCATTCTCTGTGGTATTTTATTAGCCCAGCTTGATCAAAAGAGGCTCTTTAACGCAAAATTTGCACACCGCTTTTTCTATAGACAAAGCGAAACCAAGTAGCTTTCCTTGAGAAAAACCCTGATTGTTTCACGTCAGGGTTTTTCCGTTATTGGTCTATGGAGTAAATCATTAATACATTTTTCTCCCAAACAACACAACAAAGTTCAAGTATTTATTAGAGACAGTCAACGTCATGAAAGCCGCTTTCTTTTAGCCAGCAAAGCTGTTCTTCAAGCGTAGACATTTTATCCAGCTTCGTACGTTCATAAGCCGCTTCGATTTCTTGTAGTGATAAACCGCTTCTTTCGACTTTGTTACGCCAGTCCTCTTTATACAGTGACTCTATAAACGGAGTGTCTCCAAGAACTTGATCAGCATTTACAAATACTCCTCCAGAATTTAGAAAAGAGAAAATTCTTTGGTATAGCTTCTTTTTTTCTTCATCAGGCAAATGGTGAATAGAAAGTGAAGAAATAACAAGATCATAGTTTCTGTCAAATGTATAGTCGGTATAATCAGCAATGATATAATCAACATCTTCATCCCTTGCGAATCTTTCCTTAGCGACATCGATCATTTTTTCTGAGAGATCGAACAACAAACCTGCTTCAGCCCTGCATATTGAAGCGGCTTTTCTAATATCATTGTTTTACTCGTCCGCTTCCCCGCCCGGTCTGTTCGTTTGAGTCGGAAGCGTATCCCAGAAGCTAGTATCCGCTGTTTCAATAGATCCATCTGCAATGGCTCTGACAGCCGCATCGAGCGTTGTGATGGTTTGTTTGATTAAGTAACCGTTGCTTTTTTGTCCAAGTGCATAGGATTCAATATAGTGATCAGACATGCCGCGCATTTCAAAAAGAAGGGTGGCAATATTATAACGCACGGCGGCACCGTTTCGGCCGATATTCACACCTGAACCGCCATCGTATCTGCCAATATGACCCCATCCGGTTTCTTCAATAGCGTGGTAAACGACAGAACCAAGTTTTTTAGAGTCCTCCAGCACTTCTGGCTTCACATCAGCATTTGTAGGATAAAGTATAGAACCCGATACCAATTCGCCATTGGTCTCGCTTAATGTTCCTTGGTGATGCAGGTCAATCATGTAGTTAATTTCGTATTTTTCAAACACATTTTCGTATAAAGATTTTACCTCAATTTGCATCTCGTCAATGGCTTTAGCATGCTCACGATTTAAATCAACATTGTTCGCATTATACCGTGTTAAATGGCGGTCTCCATCAGCCATATACTCATCAAGAGAGAAGTTCACATCTCCCATCGCTCCATCCGCATTGAGCATTGGGATCACCAGTATATTTACATGGTTTAAAACATCTTTTGTTTTGCTGGTACCCAAGTGTTTAATAAATTCTAAAGCTCCTTCTGTAGTCAGCTGCTCATTGCCGTGCTGCTGGGTTAAAAATAAAATGGTTGGATTCGAAAGATTCGAAATATATTTGGCCATATAAATATCCCGGCCTTTTACTGTCTGTCCGATGATTTCAAGCTCCATCGCTTCCTGCTTTGCGTCTTCTGTTTTTAAATACGCCGCCATGCTTTCATATGTATGCAGGTTAGACGTTTGGACGGAACCATTACCAGCACTCGGGCCATTTCCTACTGCACTGACTGGAAGAGAAACAGCCGTTACAGCCCCCCACGCTATTAAACCGGACAAAGAAACAGATAAAACTTTCTTTTTCACATTCATTTCGTCATCCTCCATTCCATTTATCGTACTTCCCTATTCGACTTTATCACGTTATTTGCTTGCTTTTAATAGAGTTGAAGGACTATTCATTAGACTATTTTCGACGCTGTGAACCATGATATGTACATACATAATTATCTTTATTTTCCATAAGTATCTATTAATTCATATTTTTTGTTATTTTTATTTTCCTGTAAAAGGTAAAATTGACTAAATTCCTTCGCTAATAACTTTTAAAGGTAAAAAAATCGATAAAAAGGCAGGGCTTTTTCTGCTGATTAAAGGCGAATGATGCGGAATGACAAGGAAAAAAGGTGAGGTAACAGCAATGCTGTGCACTTATTCGAGTCGTCAGAAAGGAAAAAACGTAATATAGATAAAAAACATTTTATGAAAATATATCACTCTTCTTTTTATAAAAACTTTCATTAAATTTAAAAAGCGGCTTTAAAGCTGCTTGAATAAAACTGATCCTACTAATGTAAAGCAATGATTATCTACTGATAAAACCACTTTCAAAATAATGGGTATCTGAAAATCCCTGAAAAAATCAAGAGAGCCATTCGCGATCATCCTCACGCTTTATCTCCTCGCCGGCTCGTTCCTTTTAAAAATTCATCACTAAAATGCCATAAAATTTCTTATCTACATTATGGTTTAGGAATCTGTCCGATAAACGTTTCAGCTTTGTTCAAACTATCAATCGGACTATCCGCTAATTGAACAAAAAATTAGCGCCGCATTCCCCTTCAAAATCTCCGATTTAGTGGGGGTTAGGCGCTAAGGTCTTAATTCTTCCTACTCTTCTATATATTTTTTCATTAGACCCATTGCTACTTCTTATTTATAATCACTCATATTGATTCTCTTTTCGTTTTACAATTGATTTCCATTTTGATACGATCAACGTATCGTAAGGACTAAATAATGGAAAGGAGGGTTTGATCATGAAAGTTGCGAAGTCACTGCTGCACAAAATTACAAACCGGACCGAAATCTTCAATGATACGCTAGATATTTATAATGATGCCCTGTCTTTCATCATTCAAGTGATCGACAAAGAGTTTGATCATACCGACGACCTGACAACAAAATCAATTGTGCCGGCAGTAGAAAAACTGATTCACGCAACCAAATCAAACCCTCTTCCGAAATACAAAGAATTTAACGAACGTTTTTACAAGTTTCCGTCCTATTTTCGCAGAAGTGCTATTGCTTCCGCTTTTGGCAAAGTAAAGAGCTTCCGCTCTAACTATCAAAATTGGGAAAAAGAGCAGAAATACGCTCTTTCCGAAGGAAAAAAGTTTAAAAAACAGCCTCCACGGCTGCAAGTAAAACATAAAGAGTTCCCCGTTTTTTATCGTGAGAACATGTTCAACAGGACGTCTGATACGACTGCGCAAATCAAGGTATTCTACCAGAATGACTGGGTATGGACAGATATCGAATTTAAAGGGCAGGACCTTTATAAACGGGGTGTCTGGGAATGGAAAGAGAACAACCCTAAGCTGATTAAGCGGGGAAAGAAATTCTTTCTTTCCATCAGCTATGAAAACAAAGTCACTTTAGCAAAAACGCCTATTCAAGAGCAAAAAGTGTGTGCGGTAGATCTCGGACTGACGAACTCTGCGGTTTGTTCAATTATCGATGTAAGAGGCACTGTCTTAGGCCGGAAGTTTATTGACCAGCCTAAAGAAAAAGACCGTCTGCAGACGTTAACGAACAAGCTGCGGAAAGCCCAGCGGGCAAGCGGCCGCATTGAGGCACCGAATTTTTGGCGACAGATCAATGGGTACCAGCAGCATATTGTCCGCCACACAAGCCAGGAAATTATAAAATTTGCAGCAAAGCATGGCTGTGACGTCATCGTATTCGAATATCTGGGCAAAATAAAAATCCCAAAAGGATTTTATGGAGCCAGGAAACTTCGTTTCAAGCTTCACGGATGGCGAAAAATAGGCATCCAGAACAAAGTGGAAGAAATGGCGCACTGCCAGGGCATGCGTATATTCCGGATCAATCCGCGAAACACCAGCGCCCTGGCATTTGATGGCTCTGGAAAAGTGGAACGGAACCGGAAAAAAGACCTTGCCACGTTTTCAACGGGCAAAGTCTATCACGCGGATTTGTCCGCTTCTTATAATATCGGGGCCCGTTATTTCATTCGGGCTTTTCAAAAAACCATTTCGGAAACGAAATGGTTGTCACTTCAGGCAAAAGTTCCTGAGCTGGCAATAAGGACATCCCAGACCTTGTCTTCGTTCATTAGTCTCCATCATGCACTCGGGCTTCCGAAGGAAGCTTAACCCGCTGATGTTGTACCGTATTCAAGATAAGGGATGCTCCATCAAAATCTTTGATTTAGGTGGAGAGGTTCACGAAATTGACTGTCTCCCTTTACATTTGGAAGAAGCATCTTTATCAAGGAAGCGAGCTGGGCTGCTTCATTAATTCTTTTTTCTCTTAATATAGCAGCCAGTCTTCTGTCTGTTTTCATTTCTTGGAGCAGCTGGTGAGGAGAAAACCCTCCTTTTTCAAAAGCATGGTGAAAGTATTTAGTAATGATTTTCCGGTCACTGATTCTAATAATAAGCTTCTCAGCCAGGATAACCTGATCTTTCCCCCATTCGACCAGTTGACTCGATGCATCAATTGCTTGGTTAATTTCACTTATCGAACCGATTTGCTTTGACAGCTCCTGTTTGGAACAAATGCCGCTTTTATGATGAGCACGAATATATGAAATCATTTGCTTTTCCGTTTGATGATTTGCTTCGCTCATAAGATCCTCTCCTTTTTCTTACCTTACCCCCAAAGTTGATATATAAAAGCTGGCGATGCTGCTTCAGGCATTTTAAGATGGCGCATTCTTTATCGGCAGTTTGATCCCCATAAAGAACCACTGCTTTCTTTTCCTCGTTGAAACATTTGTTCACAGCAAAAAAGCCGGAAATCCTGCAGAGATCATGCTGTTCTCTACCAGGTTTCCAAGCTTTTTAAAAAGTGTTTATGAGGTAGTGCAGGTCTGCCGTTTACCTCTGTTATCGATTTCGCCTACTCTTTTTGCAGAAAGTTCTTTACCCGGTCCACATACGGCTTTTTGTCGTAAGAAAAATATAAGTGGCTGGAAAGTTTAACGGGATCGCCAAAGAAAAACCGTTCATACAGCGTTTCGCGTGTACCAAACGAGCTCATCGTTAAATCCCAGGCCAGGCGAAATATTTTCACACGGTCCTCCGCATTCGCTGCTTTAGCCTGCAGGTAGTGGTCCAGGTCTTTTCGGATATTAGACTGAAAGGCCTTTTCAGTTGGGAGAGTCATTAATCCGCTTGCGCCTAGCAGCTGAATGATTTCTGCAAACCGTGGATAAATGCGCGGGAAAAAATGGACGGCAATTTGAAGAGTTGTTTGATCCGGCCGCATAAATCCCCACTCATCGATCTGTGCCTCGGCTTCTGACTTCATCACTAAAGCCTTCATCGTTTCTAAAGCAGTAATGATTTCAGACGCTTTGTCCTGAACGTGCTGATATTCCCCAATATGGATTGTTTCAATAATGGATTGAACAATCCCCAATACAAATTCTGTTTTTACAATCTGCCGGGAAGCTACTTGATGAAGTGTAAAAGGCAAAACGGAGCTGGACGGCATAAAGCCGTTAGACACTTCTATATTGTGATAGTAAAAAACACGTTCCCATGGAACCACTACATGATCAAACACTACAATCGTATCCATTTCTTCAAACCTTGAGCTAAGCGGATAGTTGAAAGCAGAGTCTCCTTCTACAAACGAGCCTCTGCAAATAAACGTAAGACCGTCACTGTTGCTGGGGATCGAAAAAGCAAAGCTTTTGGCTTTTTCCTGAATGCCGCCTGCTGAGTAAACAACGATTTCATCAGTGATCCCGCCTTGTGTGGCCAGGAGACGCGCTCCTTTTATAATAATGCCTTCACTGTTTGTGCCTACAATTTTGGCCGCTATCGGTTCATCGGTGTTTTCAAAGTAAAACTTGCCCCGGTTCACCTGCGGATCGATAAATGTATGAGTCATCGATACGTCATTTTCGCGCGCATATTCATAAAACTTCAGTAAATGCTCCGGGAAACAATGTTCTTT
Organism: Domibacillus sp. DTU_2020_1001157_1_SI_ALB_TIR_016; assembly: GCF_032341995.1. Taxonomy (NCBI): domain Bacteria; kingdom Bacillati; phylum Bacillota; class Bacilli; order Caryophanales; family Bacillaceae; genus Domibacillus; species Domibacillus sp. DTU_2020_1001157_1_SI_ALB_TIR_016. The sequence goes on along the minus strand of NZ_CP135438.1, from coordinate 887,763 downwards.
CCCTGTCAGCCAATTGGCCGAAGAAGCAAACGCCATTAACATCGTATTCATATAATCTGGGCTTCTGCCCATCATGCCGTTGTTTGACAAGGCCCACTGCTGGATCATCGCCCGCCTTTTCCTTAACTCTTCCTTTGTTTTCGGCTGTAAATACGACATCCCTACCGGCGCCCCGCTTAACGGTGACGGATATGTCAGGGTCCCTTTAAGGGAGTTCTTATGCTGCAAGTCATACAGTGCGGCCTGACTTTTCATGACTCCTTTGAATGCCGGGTGTTCCGAGATTTTGCCTGTTACCGGGACTCCATCTATCCAGACACATGTGTGCAGCCGATCAATCCGCTCAATGTAACCGTTACCGGTAATAGCAGCCATAGACACACCCCTACTTGTTTTGTTATGGACATGCAAAAGCCGTTCATCGCCTTCTTCACAGCATATGGATATGTCTTCTCAATTATTACTGCTGAGAGGCTGTACGATGCACTCATAAAAGCTATTTTTAGTTCTTAATTAACCCCATACGCGGCACCTCTTTAGTGGTTATACAGTCGAGCAAACGCCCTGCCCTCATTATGTATTAGCCTTAAAAACACTTCCTTCATTAAAACTTTTCTTCGACTAGAGATGCTAACGGTGAAGCCCTGCTTAACAAGCTCTCTTTCTGCCTTCTTAGAAATCTGCTTTATGTTGGACTGGACAAACCGAGCATCTTTTCCCTCCTGTTGTAAGCTTAACGTTTAAACAGCAGGTAGACCGAATTCTTAATGGCTTCTTCTGCCCTTCAATAACTTCTTTTTCTTTAAAATACGCAGCAAGCAGATTTGCCTCGTCTCCTCCAAAAAGAGAGGCCCGGTCTGGTGCCAGCAGCCACATAAAGTCTTTTTTTGCTCTTTTCGATACAGCAGATAATTCTTTTTCTTCCGCTACCGTTTCATAGAGCCAAGATATATAGACCGCCAAGTTTTCTCGTAGAATAGCGGGAGAAATTCCCGTTGCTTCTTTGGCAGATTCAATCACCGCGTTCATATGATAGAACGCTTCTTCAATCTGCCCGTGTTTTTGCCTGCAGACCGCTTCATCCAGGAAAAACTTTGGCCTCCAAGCATCTAAATGGCCATCATCAACCAGCCAAATGGCCTGGGGCGAAAAGAAAAAGGGCTTGCGGAAAAACGACCAGGAAGCAAGAACCCCAACTAGTAAAAATGCATAACGCTTAATGAAAATCGAAGCGGCGACTTTTGTGTTATCTGATCCAATACGGCCGGCTTCTTTTTTTAAAAAAGCGGAAAAAGCGTCTGGTTGGAGAAACACAGAAAGCGGTACACCTTTTCCGCTTTTTGGTTTCTCAAATAAAAAACGACTTCTCGATTCCAACAGCTCTTTTTCTTTCGCTGTCCAGTTACTTTGCATAAGAAGGTGACCTTTCCAAAATAGAACGGCCTTTTCCATATGGAATACAAAGCGGTGTACCGAAAAGAGGGTCCGTTATAATCTGGCATTCCATTTGAAAAACATGTCTTACAAGTTCACTGTTCATAATGTTTTCGGGTGCGCCCTGCGCATAAACCCCTTTATCTTTAACGGCGATAATGTGATGTGCATAGCGGCAAGCCAGGTTTAAATCATGCAGCACCATCACAATCGTCCGCTGTTCAAGCTCATTTAATTCAAACAGCAGATCCAAAATGTCAATCTGATGGGTCATATCTAAGTACGTAGTAGGTTCATCAAGCAGAATCGTCTCGGTGTTTTGAGCAAGGGTCATGGCAATCCAGGCTCTCTGCCTCTGTCCGCCGGACAGCTCATCAACAGGGCGGTCTTGCAAGTCAAGAAGGCCGGTTGACGCCAGGGCATTTTGAATGGCAGTTTCATCTTCAGAAGACCACTGCTTCAGCCATGTTTGGTGCGGATAGCGTCCCTGCTTGACTAGCTGCAGTACGGTCAGTCCCTGCGGGGCGGATGGCGACTGTGGCAGGATCGCCATTTTTTTGGCTACTTCCTTTGTCGGCATGCTGGCAATCTCTTCTCCATCGAGCAAAATCGTTCCGGAAATCGGCTTTAGCAGTCTTGCTGCCGACCGAAGCAGCGTTGACTTTCCGCATCCATTGCCCCCTATTAGAACCGTAATTTTCCCTTTGGGTATCGCTAAATCAAGTTCGTCAATAATAATATTCTTCCCATATGACAATGTTAGTTGCTCTGTTGTAATGCTCGTTTCAGCCATTTGTTTTCACTCCTTATAGCCGTTTTGACCGTAAAAGTAAATAAATAAAATAAGGGGCGCCGATTCCAGCCGTAAATACACCAGCAGGAACTTCTAACGGCAAGAAAAGGGTGCGGCCAACTAAATCTGCCAGTATAACTAAAATAGCACCTAACAAAGCCGAAGCAGCGAGCAAGGGACCAAACGATGAACCGACCAGCCTCCTTGCCATATGAGGAGCAATTAAACCGACAAAACCAATTCCTCCCGCGAACGCTACTGCACCGCCGACAAGCCCGGTCGCAAGTAAAATCAGCCAAAAACGCTGGCGTTCCACCTTTACTCCGGCATTTACGGCCAGCTCCTCCCCAAGCTCTTGTATATTAAGATGGCGTGCTGCCAAAAACGTAATGATCATGAGAGATACTGCATAAGGAGCCATAATGGAAACTTCTTTCCAGTTCACTCCATGAACCGTCCCTGTAATCCAGATGTTGGCCTGGCTTGCCTGATGAATGGGCCCTACGATCATCATCATCGTCGTAGCTGCCTGCATTAAAGCAGATACCCCGATGCCAATGAGCACCATGCGGACAGGTGAAACACCGTTTTTCCAGGACAATAGGTAAACGAGTAGCGCGGCCAGCGCAGCCCCTAGAAAAGCAGCCAGCGGCAGCCACTGTATACTGACCGTTAAGGCATTGCTTTCATTGCTAAAAAGAGCCAAAAAGCTGACAACAGCTGCACTTGCCCCAGCCGTAAGACCAATAATGTCAGGAGATGCGAGTGGATTTCGCACCAGTCCCTGCAAAATAGCTCCCGCCATGGCCAACGACATTCCTGCCAGCATGGCTACAATCATTCTTGGCATTCGGAAAGAAAACACAACTAACTGATCCAGCTGTGTGCCGCCGCCAGTAAATGTTTGAAGTACGCTCATAAAGCTGAGCCTGATATCACCTAAAGCCGCACTTACTGTAAAAACGGCTAAAAGTACAAAAAATAATAAGAGAATTTTTTTTGTGGCTGCTAGATCCAGCAAAAAAGATATACGGCCTTGAGACAGCCGTGTTACTTGATATCGCTTCATTGAGCGCCAAACCCCTTTCTTGCAATGTAAATAAAGAATGGCACTCCAATCACAGCCGTCATAACACCAACCGGCACTTCCTGCGGCATAATAATATAGCGGGCGCTGACATCTGCTGCAAGCAGAAAAACAGCGCCAAGCAAGCCTGAAAAAGGCAGCAGCCATCGATGATCGATTCCAATCCAGCTTCTTGCAATATGAGGAACCATGATTCCTACAAATCCAATGGGCCCGGCTACTGCAACGGTTCCGCCCGCAAGCAGTACAACGACCATGACAGATAAAGATTTCACAAGCACTAGGTTAAGACCAAGTCCTCTCGCGACATCATCACCCATCGCCAGAACATTCAACTTTTTGGCCAGTAAAAGAGTAAATACCCATCCAGCTGCTAAATAAGGAAAAACGGCTTGCAGCACCTCAAGCTTCCGTCCCTGCACAGAGCCAGCAAGCCAAAAGAGCACTTGTTCAAGAGCTGAATCTTCTAAAACAAGAAGCCCTTGCGTGAACGAAGAAAACATGGCCGCAATAGCCGCACCTGCCAAAGTTAGTTTCATAGGGGTCATCCCTTCTCTGCCAGCTGCACTTATGCAGAAAACAAGAACAGCGGCCAGCCCTGCTCCCGCAAAAGCAACCCAGGACAGAGTCTGCGTTCCGTTTAAGCCAAATATTGTTATAGCAGCGACAACAAAAAAGCTCGCCCCCGCGTTGATTCCAAGAATACCTGGCGCTGCCAGCGGGTTTTTAGTCACAGTCTGCATAATAGCTCCTGCCATAGCCAGACTTGCCCCTGCCGCTCCAGCAATGAGCGCTCTTGGAAGCCGGACGTTTTGGATCACTAAGTGATCGGTTGAACCGTTAAACTGTACAAATGCCTGATAGGCTTCCCTCCAGGAGGTATCCGTATAGCCGTATACAATACTTAACAGCACACATAGCGCTGCAGCTAACATACCACCTAGTAAAAATAATAGATTTTTTGTTACATTCTCCATCCTCGTATCCTTCCTGCCGCCCATACATAACTTTTAAAAGCGATTCCAGTGATATTGTAAAGAAAAACAAGCCTTACCGTCAATGACTTTGAAAATCATTATCATTTACTATTGACTTAAGGATGAGATGCCATTACTATAAACGTTGTAAATGGTAATGAAAATCATTTTCAAAGATTTTTTATAGGGGGATACATACATATGAAGTGGAACAAATCTATTTTATCTTTGCTTTCGGTTCTATTGCTGCTCATCTTAGCAGCTTGTGGAAACAAAGAAGAAAAAACAGCGGGCGCTGAAGGAGAAAAAGAAGCACCGGCTGAAGAATCTTATACGATTGAACATGCAATGGGGACAACGGAGATTAAAGGAACACCTGAGCGAGTCGTGATCTTGACAAATGAAGGAACAGAAGCCCTGCTTGCGCTTGGCGTTAAACCGGTTGGCGCTGTTCAATCCTACGCCGGCGACCCATGGTATGACCATATTAAAGACCAGATGGAAGGCGTAGAAGTAGTGGGACAGGAAGATCCTGTAAATGTAGAAGCGATCGCAAAGCTTCAGCCCGATTTGATTATTGGCAATAAATTACGCCAGGAAAAAATTTATGACCAGTTAAGTGCCATCGCACCGACTGTATTTTCAGAAACACTGCGTGGAGAATGGAAAGAAAATTTCGAATTATATGCAAAAGCAGTTAACAAAGAAGAAGAAGGAAAAGAAGTCATTGCAGCATATGACCAGCGGATTGCAGATTTAAAAGCAGAGCTGGGCGACAAAGTGAAGAAGGAAATTTCTATGGTACGTTTCATGCCGGGAGATGTTCGTATTTATCATAAAGATTCTTTCTCCGGTGTTATTTTAGAACAGCTTGGGTTTGCCCGTCCGGCAGAACAGGACAAAGATGATTTTGCTGAGAAAAATGCAACAAAAGAGCGTATTCCAGCCATGGATGGCGATGTTCTTTTCTACTTCACATTTGAAGAAGGAAGCGGCGAAGCGACCGAACTTGAAAAAGAATGGATCAACGATCCTCTTTTCAAAAATCTTCAGGCAGTAAAAACCGGAAACGCTCATAAAGTAGATGATTCAATTTGGAACACAGCCGGCGGAGTTATTGCAGCAAATAAAATGCTGGATGACCTTTCTGAAATTATGAAAAGCAAATAAGAAAACAAACACTTTTTTCTTATAATAAAATAATGCATACATGCATCTCTATGCGGGAGGAAAATCTTTTTTCTACTCATGGAACTGATCCTGTCTGAGAAACAGGCCAGTTCCATGCTCCAGCTGGAGATTTTTTTATGAATAAATGGCCTTCACCTTCTTCATTACCTGTTCTATGTTTAATAAAAAATAAATCTGGCTAAAATATAAATAACTAAAGAGGAGGTATACAATCATGGCTAAAGACGTTTTATGTGAGGTAAATAACTGCAAGTATTGGGCATCGGGAAATAAATGTGCAGCAGAAGCGATTTATGTTGTCAGCCATAAGGGGAAAGAAGCATCTAATAGTGAAGAAACTGATTGCAAAACATTTGTTCCAGAGCTGTAATTCTCTTTAAGGCAACCGCAATATAGGTTGCCATCTCTTAGCCCTTCTGTTGATAATAAATATCATTTTCATCTAAAATTTATTTTCAGAATAGACAAAAAACTTTACTTTACCCCTCTTCCTTCACAACAATCTTTTCAGCAGTGCTCCTTTTAAAGAAATTAAACACATCCAATTCTCTTTTTATTCCACTTTTACATACTCCATTTTTTTGTATATGAATTTTTCTTAAACCGAGATACTTCCCTTCTTCTGCACCGTTACATTTTTGCCGCAGTACAGCCATGGTTTGAACTGACCGTTTAAAAAGCCAGGGCTGTTCTCCCTGGCTTCCCTGCTTTTATTCACACCTATTAAACAGGCCGCTCTTTTCGAAGCACACGCATATTCAGCAAAACGAAGACGGCAATGAACCCAGCAAGGACGAGCAAATCGATTCCGACTGTATCCATTCCTGCGCCTCGTGTCATAATATTTTGCAGGGCGTGAGCCGCATACGTAAGCGGCATTAAGCGGTTAATGACCTCTACCCAGACGGGTGCGTCAGATAAATCAAAGATTCCGCTGAAGAAGATCTGTGGTACGATTGCAAGCGGAATAAACTGAATAAGCTGAAACTCGGATTTTGCAAAGCTTGACAGCAGCAGGCCGAGTGACAAAGCGACGCTTGCAGTCAGTAAGTTCACAAGCAGCAGCAAACTGTAGCTTCCGGACTGGGTTACATCCAATACATTCACCATAAACAACTGAATCAGAAGCGTTTGAATGACGACAAACAGAAAAAAGCCGATAAAATATCCCCATACGATACTCGACCTCTTTAATGGTGTCGCAAGTGTTCTCTCCAGTGTGCCCGATGAGCGCTCGCGGAGAAAGCTTACCCCTGAAATAATGAACACAAACAAAAAGATAAAAAACCCCATTAAAGCGGGGGCCGTTTGATCAAAGAGCCCTGCATCTTCGTCGCCGTATAAAAAATCAATTTGCGGCTTTCCAACAGCCGTAGGTGCAGACTCAACCGGCACATTCGCTTCCTGGCCGAGCTGAACCTGCAGCTGCTTGATTTGTTCGAACAGCTGCTTGTTTACCGTCCGCCCCTGCTCAACGGATTGTTTGGTTAAAGCAGATTGAATTACCTGGAGCGCCTGCGCATTTTTGGACACATCGCCTCCTTCAATTAAAATATGAGGTGTTTCGTTTTCTAGATAAACAAGCGCATCGATTTGCAGCCCTTCCATCGCTTCTTCCGCTGCTTCGCGTGACGCATACGAGCGGGCAGGCGTTTCTTCTTTTAATATTTGTTCGAAGGACGCTGGCAGGCCAACTGTGCCGATCGTAACGTTGTCTGAACTCGACCCTAAAATGGTAAATAATAAATAAAGAATAAACAAAGGAGCCAAAAACATCATCGCCATCGTCCGTTTATCTTTGAATACCTGGGCAACGACACGTTCTGCGACCACGAGCGCCTGCATTACACCCCCTCCTTTTGAATAAATACATTTTCAATAGACCCGAAGCGATTGATCAGTTCACGCGGAGTGCCTGCGTCGATCAGCCGTCCATCATGGATAAGCAAAAGACGGTCACATCTTTCTGCTTCATCCATAATGTGGGTCGTGACTAAAATCGTCACTCCCCTGGAGCGAAGTGCTTCAAACTCTTCCCAAAACGTTCGCTTCAACTTCGGATCAATCCCCACAGTTGGCTCATCGAGCAGCAAAATCTGCGGGTCATGAATGAGTGCAATAGCCAGACTCAGCCGGCGCTTCATCCCTCCTGAAAAAGAATGGATAGGCCGATCCGCATCTCTCGCCAAGTCCACAAAATGCAGAACATATTCCATTCGCTCTGCCAGCTTTTTCTTCCGGAGTCCATATAATTTACCGAAATACTTCAAGTTTCCTTTAGAAGTTAAATCATCATACAAAGCGTCCGATTGTGCCATATACCCAATCTGCTTCGATACCTTAAGGGTGGGCTGCTGTTCATTGAATACATGAACCGTTCCTTTCGTCGGAACCTGCATGCCAATCAACGATTTAATTAACGTTGTTTTCCCCGAGCCGCTTGGTCCGATCAGCCCCACCATTTCTCCCCTCTCAATTGAAAAATCCACTTCTTTTAAAACATCCTTTTTTCCAAATGACTGAGAGTAGCCTCGAACCACAATCATCGTGATCCCCTCCTTTTATACAACAATTGTTGTATAAGAATCGCTGTGTATTCTATCTTTATTATTAAGACTCTGTTTTAAAGAATCAATTTGCAAAACAATCGATCTGTTGTTTATCGAACAAAAGGGACAAAATTGTCGTTTAAAAGGAGTGAGAAGAATGAAAAAAGTGGATTTGCGTGTTCGCCGTACACTTCAATCCATTGAAAAAGCGTTTTTGGAGCTGTTAGCGAAAAAGCAGTTTCAAGACATTACGATCCAAGATATTGCCGATGCCGCCATGATCAACCGGGCTACTTTTTATTCTCATTATGCCGATAAGTATGAACTGCTTGACCGATTGATTGACGAGCGGTTAGCGGCTCTTCGAGATCACTTTTCTCCGCCAAGGCATGTACATGACGGAACCTTATACCAGAAGCAATTTTTATTTGTAATAGAGTCTGTTTTTACCGCCGTTGGGCAAAATGCTGATTTCTTTACAACACTGCTGGCCCAAGAAGGAGAAGGCAATGTGAAGGAGCGTTTTGCTCAGACAGCAAACACTCTTTTTACGGAGCAGTTCCATGTTTTATTCGGATCAAACGCCGTTCATCTCGTTCCAAAAGAGATTTTTTTACCATTTTTAATCTCGGCCGTCACCGGAACGATATTTTGGTGGATTTCAGCAGGGCAGCCCTACTCACCGGAAGAAATGGCAAAGTACTTGATTCAACTTGTGACAAAGGGGCCGGCTGCTGTGATGGGGCTTTCTATTGAGCAATAAACCTGGGAGAACTTTTTACTTTTTAAGTAAAAAAGCCTTCATATCTAAAAAGAGACAAGCCTTTCGCTTCGGAAAGGCTTGTCTCTTGGAAACACTTTTCATTTTTAATCATTTCACTTCTTCAGAAGAGCAGCTTTGCCACAGGCTCACTTTCTCTCTGCCAGCGGTAATGGAATTGCTGGCAACCGGTTACGTGCCGGCTGCTGGCTGCTAAAAAAGTGTTTTTCGTTACTTTATTAGAATGTCCTATTGTTGAGGAAGGAATAACTAGTGAACTGATCCTGTCCTTCATATAGATACGTTTTGATTTATTCCTGCTTCTCAGTATGGTGCTCAACAACATACGGTAAGGCGCAGATCTCCGCTCCATGAGCGCATTCACACAACAGAGACAGGCACCTATTTATGATTAATATTATGCGGATATTTTAGTGCTTTCCTTCTTTTTCTTTCTACTCCAATACAAAACAAATAATAAAATAAACCATAAAGGAGTCATCAGTAATGCCGGACGTGTTTCTTCGGCAATCAGCATAATAATAAGGATCATCGCGAACAATGCTAAAACAAGGTAATTCACAAATGGTGTGAATGGTGCTTTGAATGTTGATTTTGCTTGTAAGTGCGGCTGTGTTTTCTTATACCGTAAATGGCAAATAAGAATCACACTCCAAACCCAAATAAAGCAAATAGCGCTTATGGTTGTTACGATTCCAAAAGCCTGTTCCGGGATTAGTTTGCTTAAAAGAGCTCCCGCTGATACAACAAGTGTGGAGATCCATAATGCGTTACTTGGTACATGATTTTTATTCAGTTTGGCCAAATGGGCTGGACCCTGGTCCTGATTGCTTAAATTATAAAGGATTCGGCTCGTTGAAAACATCCCGCTGTTACAAGCAGAAGCGGCTGAAGTTAATACGACAAAGTTAATAATTCCTGCGGCAACCGGAATCCCAACTAAACTAAACGTTTTAACAAACGGACTTTCCGCTGCAGTTAGTTCCGTCCATGGGTTAATACATAACAGGACGATCAGTGCGCCCACGTAGAAAAAGAGAATTCTTAAAGGAATTTTATTAATAGCCGATGGGATATTTTTTTGCGGATTAGATGTTTCCGCTGCCGATACACCGACTAATTCCACACCGACATAAGCAAATACAACCATCTGGAATGACAGCAAGAAACCTGAAATTCCGTTTGGAAACCACCCTCCGTGTTCCCACAGATTTTGAACTGTAACGGTCCCTGCATCTGTCTGGAATCCCATCACGAGCAAAATAACCCCTATGCCAATTAATGCAAGAATCGTAATAACCTTTATTAAAGCAAACCAAAATTCCAACTCTCCAAAAAGCTTTACCGTTAATAGATTGAGTCCTAATAAAATGATTAAGCAGATAACCGCTGGTATCCATTGCGGGATATCAAACCAATATTGTATATATACACCAACAGCAATTACATCAGCCATCGCCGTCATAATCCAGCAAAACCAATAGGTCCATCCCGTAACAAACGATGCCCAAGGTCCAAGATAGTCTTCAGCAATGTCTGTTAAGGATTGATATCCTCCTTTTGATAACAGAAGTTCCCCCAGCGCCCTCATCACGAAAAAAAGCGCAATACCGACGATTAAATAAGCAAAGATGATAGAGGGACCCGCCATTTGTATCGCTTTACCGGACCCTAAAAATAATCCGGTACCAATCGTTCCGCCAATGGCAATCAGCTGAACATGCCGATTGGATAAATCTCTCTTTAATTCTTGTTGTGCCACATGTAACGCCTCCTTAAAAACAATAAAATCTTCAATGTGAAACAATGAGCAATAGAGTAAAACCTATAAAAAAAAGAGATTGGATGTCCTCCAATCTCATGGTCATAAGAATAACAAATAATATTTGCCACGCTGACAATTATCCGCATGACAAATAAATATTCAGTACTCTTCTGTCCTTTTGCCTGAGATTGTGAACCCTTCGGCGCCGTGGAATTCATCCGCGGTCTCTCCAGAAGCTGCTCCTGCTATAGTGTGATCCATAGCAATCATAGCCTGCTATTTATTCAATTTTTAAATAGGTATAACTATTTTCGAATAGTTTCTAATTTTAGTAGCAGTTAAACGTTTTGTCAATAACAAAATTTTATTTTATTTGTTTAACTTTCCAAAAAGTGCGTGATTTCTTATCCATTCACTCTATTTGATTCCCACTTATGAATCAATGCGGCCGCCAAAGTTTACCTGCTCTTTTAAGGTTTCCCTCCGTCTCGCTCCTTTTTGGACAACCAAAGAAGGACACCAAAGCGTATACGAATTCAGTGTCCTTCATACGGCCGAGAAAATGAAATAGTAACCTCTTAAAATCCTATATTGCTTTTTATGTAAGAAAAACATTATTCCTTTTCTATACTGATAAATAGATTATTGTTTAAAGAGGTGGCACTGATGACCGTCCCTTGCTTTTCATAGTAGGTTGTTGCTCCAAAGCGCATTTCCTGGTTCCATCCCCAAAGTCTAATGATGATTGTGTAATAGAATGGAAGGCCATACGACCCAGAAGCAGGATCCCAGCTGTATTCGGCATATCTCTCTTTTATATCTTGCTTTGTTAATTCAGCGCTTCTCGGTACAGGAAAGCTCGTCTTTACTTCAGAACCACGAAAAGACAGTACAAGACCTGCAGCTAGAAACATTAGTATAATACTAAATAAAAACTTCTTTTTATGTCTTACTACTAACATTCTTCTCTTTCCACCTCATTCACTTCACTTTGCTTTGATGCATGACGATTTTTACTCCCTGTGTGAAGGCAGCTCTCTGATTTCAGCTGTTTCATTACCAATCACCCACATGCTAATGCCGGACATTACCATTATACCCAAATATATCTTTATTTTGGAAGCCATATTGGTGATATCTTTCATAGCCAAAAATACTCTATTAAAATACTGACGAATCATTTGCCAAAAGAAACAATAGTAGAAAACCATTAGCAAAAGGAGAGAAACTTTCGCTTTACTGCTTAGCAGAAACAAAAAACAATTGTCAATCAAACCAACAGTTTGAGTCAATTGCTGCTTCATTACGTAGATATACTTGTTAAGTAAAAAACGATTTGGTTTTTCATTTATTTATTAGTAAATATGAAAACGTTTAGCAGCTAACATATTCAATCGCAGTTATTTTACACACAGGGAGTAACTCTTTTATCACAGATTTTATATTGAAAAAAGCGCTGGTTTTCTAATAGAAAACCAGCGCTTTTTTGAGTGCATCCTGCTCTTATCTTTTTTGAATTTTCATCATCGCATTTGCATTTTTCTGGAACTCAAAAGGCACCCGCATTTCTTCTACATGGTATCCCTGTTCCTCTAACCCTGAGATCATGTAATCCAGGTGCTTATACCGTTTACCGGACAAATCAACGAGTGGGAAAAGCCGAATTTCCTTTTTAGCCACCCGCAGCAATTCCCTGATTACATCCAGATGAAACGACTGATCCAGCCGGTCACCATATGTAAACAAAAAATGAGCGGAAAGAACAAGGTCAAATTCATCGTCTTCGAATGGAAGAACTGGCAGTTCAGCCGGGACATAGTGCTCCGGATCGCTTTTCATTCCGGCTGCACACTCATCAAGAGCCCGTTTTCGGTGCCGGACAAGGTCATCGATATCACGAAAATAGTTAAACACATAATCTTGTTTGACTTTCTCCATGCCTTCCATCACATGTTCAATATCCTTCTTCCCCTTGCAAGCAAGTGCGTCAGCCTGGTGATAGTACGCAATATCACAGGCTGTGACGTCCAACCCTTTTTGGCGTCCAACGGCTGTAAAGGAACAGGCGCCTGCCGGGCAGTCCAGCACTTTTTGTCCTTGAAGTTCTTCTATGGAAAGATCGAACATGACCATATACTCTTCAAACGTCCGTCCAATAAATACAATCCGCTCTAAGTCCAGCCCTGATTTTGTCACCGGATTCCTCCCTTTTCTTTTATCCCGCATTTGGTGGTTTTTGTTTCAGCTTTGTCATCCACATGGAGCATAAAATTTATTGGTTACTCAGCATGTCAAACACCTGCTCCACGTCTTTATCGCCCCGTCCTGAAATATTGACAATCAAACTTTCTTCTTTCGGCAGCGTCGGTGCCAGTTTCATCACATACGCGACTGCATGCGCACTTTCAAGAGCCGGGATAATGCCTTCTGTTTTAGATAAATGCAAAAAGGCTTCTAACACTTCTTCCTTGTTGACCGCTACATAATCGGCGCGGCCTTCTTCTTTCAAGTAGCTGTGTTCAGGGCCGCTTCCAGGATAATCAAGTCCAGCCGCGATGGAATAGGTCGGCGCCGGATTTCCTTCCTCGTCCTGCAGTACCAAGCATTTAAAGCCGTGCAGCGTTCCCGCTGTTCCTTTCGTTAACGTAGCTGCTTCACTTGGTTCCACGCCGATTAGGCGGACATGTTCATCAGATAGATATTCTGCAAAGGAGCCGATCGCGTTGCTTCCTCCGCCTATACACGCAATGACCGCATATGGCAGGCGCCCTTCTTTTTGGAGAATTTGTTTCCGGCTTTCTTTACTAATGACTGACTGAAAATGCCGCACCATCATCGGGAAGGGGTGCGGTCCTACAGCGGAGCCGAGCAGATAAAATGTATGATCATAGTTCTCAACCAGATCAGCAAATGCTTCATCTACCGCGTCTTTTAAACGCCCCTGTCCTTTTGAGACAGCCACCACTTTAGCGCCTAACAACTCCATTCGAAACACATTTAACGCCTGCCGTTTTGTATCTTCCGCCCCCATATAGATCACGCATTCCATCCCGAACATAGCACAAACCGTAGCCGTTGCTACACCATGCTGCCCCGCTCCGGTTTCTGCAATGACCCGCTTGGCGCCCATTCGTTTAGCCAGCAGGATTTGTCCAAGAACATTATTGATTTTATGGGAGCCGGTATGATTTAAATCTTCACGCTTCAAATAAATTTTGGCGCCGCCTAATTCCTTCGTCAGCCGCTCCGCATAATAAAGAGGACTTTCACGGCCGACGAACTCTTCTAAATACTCTGTAAATTCTTTTTGGAATTCGGGATCATCTTTATAGGTGTAAAATTCTTTTTCGAGTCTGTCCAACACAGCTTGAAGATTTTCCGGTACAAAGCTGCCTCCAAATTCTCCGAAATATCCTTTTTTCACTTCTGATCCATTCATTACAAACACTCCTTTATTCCAATTTTAAGTATAAAAAAAGGGCTTCTTGTCCTTCAAAAAAGGACGAGAAACCCGTGGTGCCACCTTTGTTCGTTTATTTATAAACGCGCTCGATGTACAGAAACCAGCAAGACTGGCTCGATACATGGTCTCTTTTATCGGTGAGACGCTCCGCCCCGGCCTACTCTCTTGTTCAGCCAGGGTGCTCAGAAGCCCATTCAACAAAATTTCCACGCTGATTTCCACCACCCATCAGCTCTCTGAAGTGTCCGCTTTGTTTACTTTTCTTCGTCATCGCAGCAAATATTTACAAGTGTTTTCCATTTATCAATTTTTATTATTCTATTATAAACCGAAGGACGGGTCAAATACTTTTTATTTTTCATTGGCTGGATTTTGCCTTTTTCCACGTAAAGGTTACCGCGCTTTGAGAGGGCAGTGTATAAGCAAATGACTTTTCTCCGTCTCTTACTTGGAATAACTGCTTCTCTTTACTTGGATTGGACGCAATCAAAACAGTAGAGCCGTCCGGATTTTGATAAGCGACGGTTTCGATCGCTCCCTCATACGTATCCGAGCCAATGCGGACCGCGCCTGGCTGTACAAATTTGCTGGCATGCCCAAGCACGTAGTATTCAACGTTTTTCGTTACTTCCCCGGTTTTCTGATTAATGGTGACGACCCCGCGGCACTCCTGGCATCCTCCATTTGCCGGGCCGCTGTTTTCATCCAGCGCCACGTTCCACATCAGCACGCTTTTTGCCCAGTTTCTCGGACTTTCGATCATTAAATGGCTCATTTGCCAGCTTAAATTTTCACCGAAATCCCGGCTCCACTCTCCGCCACTGCATTCGCTCACATGCAGGTTTTTATCTGAAAAACGGGCATGTACCTCGTTCATGGCATCCGGGCTGCCTTCATAACAATGGAACGCTGCGCCGTCTGTATAGCGGTTTGCTTTTTCATTGCTAAATAAGGAAGACGTATACGCTAAAGCATCTTTCCAATTATGGTCGTACGCGATAATGTTCGTATCGATCCCGGTTGCTTCAAAAGCCGGCCCCAGGTACTCACCAATAAAAACCGCCTGCTCTTCTGCTCCCATGCTCATCGTTGGATAATCCGGAGATGTATGACCCGGTTCGTTTTGAACCGTTATACTGTCAATCGGAATTCCTTTTTGCGCATACGCTTGAATATAGCGGACAAAGTATTCCGCATATGCCTGATATATGTTTTCGTTCGTGTAATCCAAATACCAGCCGTTGTGTGTACGTTCGCCATATTTCATCCAGGGCGGGGCTGTCCAGGGTGTTCCCATAATATTTAATTGGTGCTGCTTATCTAAAATCGACCGCAGCACGGCCGTTACATCCCCGTCTTTTTCGATTGAAAAATGGTTCAGGGAAAAGTCCTGCTCCCCATTTGTGTCGTCATACGTATAAGTGCTAGGGTTTCCCTGTTCATCTACAGAAAAATCAGATGATCCAATTGTATGTCGAATGTGCGTAAGATTGATTCCTTTATCCGTAAATAAGTCTTCCAAAAGCGCTTCTCTCGCCTCTTGATCCAATTTCTGATTGATTAAATAAGCAGATGATCCCGTCAGCGCCGCGCCGAATCCGTCCATCGTCTGATAGGTTTTTCGTCGGTCAATCGCAATGAGCCGCTCATTTGATTTTTCTGCAACTGAAAAAGAAAGCGGCGGCTGTTTCGTTAATAAGCTTGTTTGATCACCTGTTGTCAGCCAGGCAGAAACAGTTTCTCCTGTTTCCTCTTTCGGCTGGTTTTCTTCGGTCGATCCCCACTGAATAAACAAAGTGACCAGCAGCACACCGATGAGTAGGATAAAAAGCGCTCTTCTTTGATACTGGTTCATTTCTCTTCACCTCCCTAGAAAAATTCCCCACCCGGTGGTATCCGGCGTGGGGAAAAGGGAATCAGTATTCATTTCTCTCTATAGGATTCATTGGATGAACGCGCGCTTTCATGGCGTTCTTTTTTATTTCGCTGTGTCACTTACTGGTTAGCTGGTACCTTGATGCTGCCTGTTAAGCGAATGTCTGTCGACGAGCTTCCCACATAAACCGGCACGCTGCCTGAAGGCATCACCCAGTCATGTTTTTCTTCGTCATAGTAAGAAAGTGCTTTTGAATCAAGCTGAATGGTCACTCTTTGCTGCTTGCCTGGCTCTAGTTTAATCTTTTGGAAGCCAGCAAGCTGTTTCGGTGCTGTTTCTACATCCGTCGGCAATTTGCCTGTGTACACCTGCACGACTTCCGAACCGGCTTTGTCGCCTGTGTTGCGTACATTTAACGATACTTCAAACGTTGTTTCTTTGTTCTTACCTGAAGACTGTACTTTTGTTTTTAGATTTTTGTAGCCAAACTCTGTGTACGATAAGCCATGTCCGAATGAGAAAGCTGGCTTAATACCATACTCTTCAAATCCTCGGTATCCAACAAAAATACCTTCTGAATACTTTGATACATCATTTACGCCAGGGTATTGTTCATCAGATGAAACAGGCGTTTTGTCTTCATCTACTGGGAACGTAACCGGTAATTTACCAGATGGGTTCACATCTCCAAACAAAACATCTGCAATAGCATTTCCTTGTTCTTGTCCAGGGTACCAGGCTTGAACAATAGAATCGACGCTGTCTTTCCAGTCTCCCATTTCAACAGCCATGCCGCTTTCGTTGACAACGACAACATGTTTATTGACTTTCGCTACTTCTTTAATCAGCTGTTCCTGGTTATTTGGCAGTTCCATATCAGAACGGTCAATGTTCCCTTCACTGTCATACGTTTTAGTTACAATGACAGCTGCATCTGATTTTTTCGCCAGTTCAACGGCTTTTTTGATATTTTCATCTACTACGTCATCAGCTGCTTCCCAGCCAAAACGTAATTTCGCACCGTTGTCACGGCCAGGGTTGTACGGATAATCTGTTTTGTATTCAATTTTCAGGTCATACTTTTGATTGGCATTCAATGTAACCGTTTTTTCTACCGTGCCAAACGTTTCTCCCGTATTGTCGATGACCAGCTTTCCATCCAGATAAACTTTACTTGAGCCGTAGCTTGAAGTAGAAAGCTTGTATTCACCTGATTTTGGTACTTGGATAACGCCTGTGTATCGCGCTGACATCATGCTGTTTAAGCTTGTTGGAAGCTTATCGAGTTTTGTTGACTGCGCATTAAAACCTTCATAATTATAAAATCCTAGGTGCAGATTGGCCTGCTTAGCTGTATGTTCATAAACAGGATTGCCTTCCATTTTGGCATTAGACCAGTACTCTGCTTTTAAGCCATTTTCTTCTGAATCTGCAGATGGTGCCAAGAATGAAGATGGTACGGCATTCGGTCCAGGCAGCAAGTCTCCTGCACTAATTGGATCCGTTCCGGCTGCATATTCTACTTTTAGATCCTTGCCTGCCCGGTTCTTGATTCCTTCCAATGGGCTGACTGTATACGTTGGATTGACAAGCGAGCTTCCGCCGCCAGCCGTAGAGGCATTATCGGCATCTGGACCGATGACTGCAATCGAATCTAGTTTATCTGTATCCAGTGGTAATGCCTTGTCGTCGTTTTGAAGCAGAACCATAGACTCTGCCGCAATTTGACGGGCAATGGCACCATGCGCTTTGGCATCAATCTTATTGTTTTGTGCCGGATTATCAAATAATCCTTTATCAAACATTTGATATAAGATGCGATATGTACTTTGATCAATCGTTTCTTCACTTACTTCTCCGTTATGAACGGCCTGTACAAGTTTGTCGCCCCATAAACCGCCAGGATCTCCTGGTGTTTCTAAATCCATTCCCGCTTTAATCGAGTTTGACGTACTTACGTTGGCTCTGTAATCACTCATGACAAACCCTTCAAAGCCTAATTTATCTCTTAATAGATTCGTCAGGATCTCTTCATTATCACATGCATAAACACCATTGACTTTATTGAAGGAACACATCACACTGCCCATCTCGGCATCTTTAATTACACTGGCAAACGGTTTCGCGTAAATTTCATTGATCGCACGCTCACTTGCCTGTGAATCGCTGACAAAGCGGTTTAATTCCTGATTGTTTAGCAGATAATGCTTGGCTGTTACTAATACGTTGTTGCTTTGAACGGCTTTCACATACTCTGTCGCCATTTGAGACTGCAGGTATGGATCTTCTCCTAATGATTCAAAGTTTCTCGATCCAAATGCATTTCTGGCAATGTCCAAGCCTGGACCGAGGAGTACATTATGGGTTGTATTAAATGCTTCATCCCCAAGCAAATCTCCGTACTTTTCGGCTGTTTCTGTATTCCATGTTGCAGCAAGCCCGATCGCAGCCGGCATTGCTGTTGATTTTTTATCTTGTACATCCGGGTTGGCAATTCGAACACCGACAGGACCATCTGCCATCGTCAGGGCAGGAATCCCGTATTTCTCGACTCCGCCATTGTAAAACCCGTAGTAGTTGTTTAAATTACCCGTGATAAAGTCCACTTTATCCTCGAGTGTCATTTTGTCCACTAACAGGTTCGCTCTTTCCTCAGCGGAAAGAGCTTTGTCCATCCACGGAAGCGTGTCTGCTTCTGCAGGTGAAGCGAGTGGTACAGCTGCTGTACTCAGTGCCATCGTCAAAGCGAGACCGAGCATAGCGGGCTTTTGTTTTTTTCTTAAAAAGCCGATCATTTCTTCAACTCCCTCTTTTATTTCGAACAAAGCGGCTTTGTAACATTTCTCTTTACTTTTTCGCTTCGTTCCTTGAACACCAACATCATAACGAATATAAAAAAGAAGACCATAGAGAGAATGTTTTAATTTCGAGATAATAAAAAAGAAGCGTTTGGGGCTACAAAAAGGAGATTATTTGAAAAAGACAGCCGCTATTTTCATCAAAAAGAAAGTAAAGAAAAAGTGAGGCGCTTACATAAAAACCATCTTTTTGCCTATCGCTATTTTTCTTTTGTTTATATTTGGATAAAACCGCTTGCAATCTTTGTAATAAATGTGAAATCCAGCTGTAACCTTTTATCATTCCTGCTGTAGAAGGCAGCAGGCTTTCCTGTTCGAAAGCCTGCAAATAATCAGGATACGATTCAGCTCTACCTTATTAGGGAATTATTCAGTTACTGGTGGATAGCAGCTATTTTTAACCATGAAGCAACTGATTATTTTCAAATTCATTTATTTTGTTAATCCGTGTTTCATGTCTGCTGCCATTGTCAAATGACGCCTCCAGCCAGACTTTCACAATATCACGAGCCAGCCCTGGACCAATGACCCGTTCCCCCATTGCAAGCATATTTGTATCATTGTGTTCTCTAGTCGCTTTAGCACTGAAAGTATCATGAACAAGTGCGCAGCGGACCCCTTGTATTTTATTGGCCGCAATACTCATGCCAATGCCTGTTCCGCATATCAAAATGCCGCGGTCCGCTTCTCCATCCGCTACTTTTTTTGCTGCCGGGAATGCATAATCTGGGTAATCAACGGATGTACTGCAGTCGCATCCCAGATCTATATAGTCCATTTTCAATTCTTTCAATAAAGAAATAATTTCTTTTCGGATCGTTACTCCTCCATAATCAGATGCAATGACAATTTTCATGTTGTTTCCTCCTAAATCATAAAAAGCAGTCAGGGAGAAAAGAATCCCTGACTGTTTCATGTAATGAATAAAGTAAACTGTTTATCGTCAGCTAAGTGCTCCTTGCAGTACGTGAAGCATTTAAAATGTCTTGCATGTTCCTTCTCCTTATACTTATTCATCTTACAAAACAAAGAGTGTAACGTTACGATTGCACAAGAACTTTGATTTGGTCACCAGAACGCACGGCATCAAACCCTTCACGCCATTCCTCAAGCGGAACAACTTTCGTAATTATTTTATCTGCATTAATCTTTCCTTCTGCCAGAAGATTAAGTGCTATCGGCCATGAACTTGGCTTTTGTGAACGAGTCCCTACATATGTAAGTTCCCTTTGAATAATAGATTCTTGGTCAAGCGGATTTAGCTTTTCTGCAAAAATACCAACTTGCACAAATGTTCCTTTCTTTCTCACAAGAGGAAGCCCCTGGTTCAATGCAGGCACGGCACCTGAACACTCAAACAATTTATCCACACCATATCCATTTGTATGCTTCATGACCACTTCTTCTAGATTTTCTTTTTGAATATCGACAACTACATCTACTCCGAGCGATTTAGCCAGTTCAAGCCGCTTTGCATCCTTGGTAATACCCGCAAGAATGACGAATGCTCCCTGCGCTTTAATCACCTGGCACTGTAGCAGCCCGATCGGTCCTGGTCCGAAAACAAGCACCTTGTCATCTTTCTCAATCGTTGTTTTTTCAAGTGCTGCATGCACACAGCAGGCAAGCGGTTCTGTTAACGAAGCTGCTTCAAAGCTTACATTATCAGGAAGCTTATGAACACTTTCTTCACGCGAAACCACGTATTCTGCGAAACTTCCATTCACCTGCGTACCAATTCCTTTTCGATTAGAGCATAAATTATAATCTTTTTCCCGGCAGTACTCACACTCGCCGCATGTTTCAAATGTGGTTTCACTTGTGACGCGGTCGCCAATTTTTACTTTTGTCACGTTTTCTCCTACTTCGACCACTGTACCGGAAAATTCATGCCCGAGAACAAGAGGCGTTTTGGAGTTTCGGTATTGTCCCGAAAACGTATGCATATCTGTGCCACAGATGCCTGTATACTCTACTTTAATTTTAACTTGACCGCTTGCTGCCTTTGGTTCTTCAATGCTGTCTAACTCCATGTTGTCGTATCCTGGTGCTGTTTTCATAACTGCTTTCATTCGTTATGCTCCTCTCCATGCGGAATTATTAAAACTTTTCCATAGGTTTCTTCACGATTTATCATCATATCGAAAGCTCGCTGTGTTTCCTCGAGAGAAAAGCGATGAGAAATCATATTTTTCACTTGAATACGCCCTTCTTGGATCAACTCCACGCTCTTTGTCCATTCTTCTCCCGGAAACGGCGCTGAGTAGGAATTCCAAAATCCTGTTAACGTCAATTCTTTACGGAAAATATTTTCAAATGCCTCCTGAGAAATCAGTACATCTTGATACGCGATACCTAAATAGCCGATTTTCCCTTTTTTCTTTGTGATCAAAAGGCATTGTTCCTGGGTGATTTTAGAGCCGGCACATTCCATCGCAATATCGACACCTCTGCCATTTGTATATGTATCTATCCGCTCTAACAAATCGTCTTCTAAAGGATTAATCGTATATTCACATCCGTATTGCTTGGCTTCCGCCAACTTGTCATCTGAAATATCAATCGCAATCACTTTTGCGCCTGCCATTTTTAAGCATTTCATGACAAGCAGGCCAATCGTTCCAGCTCCAAAAACGGCGACTATATCGCCAAGGCGCGGTTCGATATTGAGCACTCCATGCAGAGAAACAGCCAGTGGTTCAATCATAGCGGCTTCCTCAAAGTCTATCTCACCAATTTTTAGCACATTTGAAGCAGGGATGTTTGCGTACTCTGCAAAGCCGCCAAATGATTTTGATCCAATCATTCCATGATCTTCACAAAGAGAATAATGACCGCGCTGACAATGTTCACAAGTATAGCAAGGCAAAAACGGAATAACCGTTACTCGATCACCAAGTTCCACATGGTGAACCGCTGCGCCTTTTTCAACTACCCAGCCAGAAAATTCATGCCCCATAATGGCTGGCAGCGGATACTTCCATTCGCTTGTCATTTTGTGAGTGTCCGATCCGCAAATACCGGCTGCCATCACTTTTACCTTCACTTCATTTTCTCCACACGGAGGAATGGCAATATCTTCACAGACAAAATGATTTTTAGCGTGTAAAACAGCTGCTTTCATCTTCACAATCTCCTTTCTAAAAAAGCCACCTGGCTAGATTTCTTCCGCCAGGTGCTTCATTTAATTAAAAAATAGCGGCCAAAAGCTGCGAGAATTTCAAAATAAGCCAGTTAAATAAGTTTCCTCCCATATCAAGGCTGGAAATCAAGGTTGCGCCTTCAGGCATTGTAAATTTTGCCCCTTCCATCATCTCTGTGTGGACAACCGCAAAGTTCGTAGCCATGTATAAAGAAAGGGCAAGCATGACTGTTCCAGCCAGTACCGAATGAACAATATTTCCCCGTAAAAACCCTACAACGAAGGCTACGTAAAATGGAATCGTTGCCAAATCACCAAATGGCAATACTCTGTTTCCCGGTAGGATTACTGCCAATAAGAGCGAAATTGGGACAAGGATCAACGCTGTTGAAAGTACTGCCGGATGCCCAACGGCAAGAGCAGCATCCAGCCCAATGTACAGGTCACGGTCTCCATAACGCTTTTGCAGGAACGAACGGGCTGACTCTGAAATAGGAATCAGTCCTTCCATCAAGATCTTTACCATCCGCGGCAAAAGAAGCATAACCGCTCCAAGTGAAATACCTGTGTTGAAAATATCTCCTGGTCCGTATCCGGCAAGCAAGCCGATGACGCATCCAAGAATAAGACCCATCATCATTGGTTCTCCAAAAATCCCAAAACGTTTTTGAATTGATTCTGGATCCGCATGTAAATTTTTAATGCCAGGAATCTTTGAAACCACCATTCCGACTAACATACCAATTGGCGCAAAAGCAGCTGTAGAGCCGGTCGGAAGAGAAATTCCTTGAAGCCCATAAAAATTGGCTACCATTGGTGCTGTTTTATCTGCCACAAATAAGACCGCAAATTGGTATAAAATCGTACATAAAATCGCTACCCACCAGCTTCCGGTTACCACATATCCTGTCGCACCGGCTGCAATAAAGTGCCAGTAGTTCCAAATATCAATATCTAATGTTTTGGTAGCTTTCAATAGAATCAACAAAATATTAAACCCTAGGCAAACTGGAATGAGAATAGCTGCGACAGGTGAAGCAAAAGACAACGCAGCAGCAGATGGCCATCCAGTGTCAATAACAGTCAGATTAAGCCCAAATCTCTCAACCATTTGCTGAGCGGCCGGCCCGAGACTTGTCACTAATAAATTAATGACCAGATTTACCCCTACAAATCCAATCCCAATAATAATCCCTGATTTAAACGCTTTTTTAAATCCTGTACCAAAAATCATCCCAATAATTAAAATGGCTATTGGTAAAATAACTGTTGGTCCCAGGTTTAAAATTGATTGTACAACCTCAAACACTTTTTCCATGGTTCCACCTCATTTTTCTGCTTGATACTTACTTTTTCAAATGATCAATGATTTTTTGATCCAATGCTTCCATTCCGATGCCGGTAATGTACGCTGTCGCAATTTCAGATGGAATTGAATAAGAAGTCGGCAGAATAGTGGTAGATACAATTAGATCGGCGCCTTCCTGGCGTGAAGCCACTTCTGAAATTTTGCATTGAACAACTTCTGCTGGGATGTTGTTGTCTTTCAATAAGTTTTCTACACGGTCACATACAACCGTTGATGTTGCAATTCCTGCTCCGCATGCTACTAATACTGTTTTTTTCATTATGATTCTCTCCTTTAATGTTCGAATGATTAATTTTTCAAATGGTTAACAATTTTTTGATCCAATGCTTCCATGCCGATGCCGGTAATATACGCTGTCGCAATTTCAGATGGAATCGTGTAAGAAGTCGGTAAAATAGTCGTTGAAACGATCAGATCGGCGCCTTCCTGGCGTGAAGCCACTTCTGAAATTTTACATTGGACAACTTCTGCCAGGATATTGTTATCTTTCAATAAGTTTTCTACACGGTCACACACAACTGTTGATGTCGCAATTCCTGCTCCGCATGCTACTAATACTGTTTTTTTCATTATGATTCTCTCCTTTAAATGTTATCTAATTCTTCAAATAGTGTATAAACTTCCTTAGCGTTACCTGCTGCTACTAACTTATCGTAGTTTTCTTCCTGCTGGACAATTTGCATGATTTGCTGCAGAACGGCCAGCTGGCTGTGAGGTTCATTCAATCCAAGCATTAAAATGACCTTCACGTCGATTGCTTTTGACTTATCATCCATCGATTGAAAAACAACTGGCTTTTGTAAAGTGATCACTCCAATAAACTGTTGGAAGACACATTCCGGATCTGTATGTGGAATCGCGATTCCGTAATGATCCAAACTTAAACCAGTTGGGAATGTTTCTTCGCGCTCTTGAATCTTCATTAAAAATGAATCACTCACATAGCCGCGGCTAAATGCTTCATTGTACATTAACTGAAAAACTTCTTCTTTACTTTCACAGTCTGCATTCAGCTTAATTAATTCATCTTTTAAAAACTTTGCTATTGGCACTGTAATCCTCCCTAACTGACAAATAATTTATGATGAATGAGCTTGAATAAGCTCATACATTTCTTGTTTGGTGTTTAGGTGAATCATCTGGTCAAGGACTTCCCTTTTTTCTGCCAGCCGCATCAGTTGTAAAAGAGCACCTAAATGCTTGTCTTTATCAACTGCTGCAATTACAGTAACGAAATAAATTCGTTTACTTCCACCTATAGGCAGACCATTTTTAATTTTGAGCAAACTCATTCCTAATGCGTTTACACCGTCTTCCGGTGATGCATGGGGAATCGCAATGTTCATCCGAAGCAAAATATGTGGTGAAACAGACGGATATTGCTGCTTCATCGTTTCAATATATTGAGCTGTAATCAGTCCCTTTTCAAGAAGCGGCTGAGAAGCCTTTTCTAGCGCATCCTGCCAATTATCTACGTCTTCTTCCAAAACAATCGTTTCTGGATTGATAAAATCTGATAACACGTAGTCTATGTCCTGCTTTGCTGTGCTTGACGCAGGGTCTGTAAATGTTGAAGTCGTAAAGTATGTTTCCAATGCTTTTTCGAGCTGTTTTCGATCTTTAATACTTGCATGTTTTCCAATGGTTTCAATTAACTGTTCCATATTAAACGACGGGGTCTGAAGATCGAATACTTCTTTCATCACCCGCTGCCGTAGTTGAAGCTTTTCAAATTCCGATAAAACATGATGAACAATAAATAATTGTTTACTTGTCTGAAGCAGAATGGGTGAAAAAATAAGATCGTAGTCTTCTTCCAACTGTTTGAACTCCCGCAAGGAAAGAGGTGGATGAAAAAAGAATTCTGGAAACAAGCCTCTAAGTGTGTTGTTCATTAAATTAGAAATCGACACACCATTTGGACATACAACAACGGCTTTTTTTCTCTTTGGAATAGACTCCCCGCTGCTAATTAAATGACCACCGATAAAGATCGTCATAAACATAATTTCACTTTCCGGAACGGGCTCTCCTAAATAATCTTCAAATGGCTTAATCGAGTTTTTCACAATGTAGTGAATGGCTTCAAATTCTTCTCCCACTTTTTCAATCATCGAATAGTTTGTCGTTAACTGATACTTGATACGGTAGTAAGCAGGTTTCATATGAAGAACAAGCTTTTCTAAGAGCTTATCTTTGTCCTTCAATGTAATGATCGCCTGCTTTTCAAACATAAGGAGACAATCCTCGAGTGCTGTTCTTAATTGCGGGATTTCTTTATTGGTTAAAAACTGAGCCGATAGAATATTTGACGTAAGAAGCTGAAGAGTAATAAATAACCGCTCTTCATGCGGAACGGGTTTTGCTGCATTTTGAATGAAGAGTTCCGCTGCTTCGTATTCTTTCGTATCGGACAATTCTTGATAATCAATATGGTAAGAACCTGACAATAAACAACCGCTTTCAATTCTATTTAGAATAAGCGCAATAATATAAGGAAGAATTCGGGCTCTTTCGTCACTAAATTGAATGGAAAGCCGATTTTCTACTTCTTCTACTTGTTCGCTTAATTGGCGAATCGTTTCTTGTTTTACATCGCTGAATTGATGAATGTACGCTTTTCCTTTGTAAATATCCAATATTCTTTTTAATACTGAGATAAGCAGTCGTCGCTTATTCCATTCTTCACCTGAAATGGTGTAGCCCTTGAGGCGGGAATAAATAACTTCTAAATCGTAAAGCTCTATAATTTTGTGCACGTTTTTCAAATCGCGTAATATTGTATTTTTGCTTACCTTTAACGCACTGGAAAAATGAATAAGAGATAATTCTTCTTTTGCACTTAATATCATGAAGAGAATTAGAATCGCTCTTTCATGCTCCGAAAGAATATACGTGGCTTGCGAATGAGCTGGCTTCTCAACAAGAAGCTCCAGCAATATAGGATTAAGAACAAACTTTCCGCTTTTAGTTCGTTTAATGGCTGGATAATTATTCTCCTCTAGCCAGTCATTTATTTTTGTAAAACTGTAGCTAATCTGTCTGCGGGACAATTCATACTTATTTTCCAGCTCGGCATTCGATACTTCCGGATTCCCTAATATTTCTTTAAATATTTGATTGCTCCTTTCATCCAGGTACATGATAGCAGCTCCCTTCGTTACATTTATTGTATCAACAAAAATCTTATTTTTGTTTACGCTTTCATTCTCACTTTCTGTCGATTAATTGTACAACATCATGATGAACAAAAGAATAAACATTCATGGTGTTATACGACAGAAAATATCGGAACTTTATTATCATGATATAACGTTTGATAAATGAAATTGCACCAGTAGTTCTTCCTGTTAAAAACAAAATGAACGGCCTTGCTTTAAAGCAAGACCGAGCAAAACTTTATTTAATTTTTATTTTCCTTAACATCCAAAATAACATTAGACAGTTATACTTTAAAAATATGTATTTTACATAGACAATAAAGAAACTCTAAAACAATCACCATCTTAGCTTTGAATAAAAGGTCTCTTCCCCTTCCAAACAGTTTGAGATGGGAGGCGGGCAGGCTTCCACACAGCTCAATCACTGTCACTGAGGAAACGGCCATTTTATGGTAGAGTAGGAAGGATGAAATAAAAAGGAGCGATCACTTGCGGCCAATTGATTTTACAAACGGAAATATTTTCAAGCAATTGTTTTTCTTCTCGACGCCTATTATGGCAGCGAATCTGCTGCAGGTGTCTTACCAGTTTGTGGACTCCTTATGGGTCGGCAACCTGCTTGGCGCGAATGCACTGGGAGCCGTCAGTATTGCCAGTACGGTGATCCTGACCGTCCTCTCTTTTATTCTCGGGATTAACAACGCCGCCCTCACCATATTATCTCAGCAGCGGGAAAGCGAGAGTACTGCAGGGTTAAAAAGCTACCTCAATGCTTTTGTTGTTCTTTTAACGTGTTTATCTCTTTTGATGGGTGCTGCAGGATATTTGTATGCGGAAGAGATGTTAAAGTGGCTGGACACGCCAACTGAGATGATTCCTGATGCTGCTGTATACTTGCAGATTAACTTTATCGGTATTCTTTTTTTGCTTGGCTACAATTTTATCAGTACAGTGCTGCGGGCACTCGGAGACAGCCAAACGCCGCTTTACTTTGTTTTGGCTGCTGTTCTTTTGAATATTGTGCTCGACCCTGTGTTGATTTCCGTCTTCGGGCTCGGCATAAACGGCGCTGCCTGGGCAACCGTCATTTCGCAGGGACTGGCTTTCGTTATGGGTGTTGTATATACACTCCGGAGGAAAGCCGTGCCTTTTTCCATTCCGGTCCTTCCAAAAAGGGAAGAGGTTCTGCTTATTTTAAAGCTGGGCATCCCGGCCGGCTTACAAATGACGGTTATTTATGCAGGGGTAACAGCAATCATGACAGTCGTGAATTCCTTCGGAAGCGATGCTGCTGCAGGGTTCGGGGCGGCGCAGCGCTTAGACAGCTTAATTACGCTTCCGGCCATGGCACTCGGAACAGCTGTCAACAGCATGGCCGGACAGAATATAGCCGGCCATCACTGGAACCGTGTTCGCCAAATTGCTCTTTACGGTGCTCTTTATAACTTCATTACCATGCTGGTCATTGCTGTCATTGTCTTTTTGCTGGCACGGTTTGCAATCACCTTATTTATCCGAGAGGAAGAAGCCGTCGAGTTCGGCACCTCTTACTTAAAGACAATCGCTTTTTTCTATCCATTTATCGGGCTGAATTTTATTTTAAATGGGATTGTGCGGGCATCCGGTGCGATGTATCAGGTGCTTGTCCTGAATATCCTCTCTTTTTGGGTACTGCGTTATCCGCTGACCTATCTTTGCTCGGCTTTTTGGGGAGAAAACGGCATTGCCCTGGGAATGGGAATTGGCTTTGTGATCAGCAGCGCCTTTTCTTTTGGCTATTACCGGTTCGGCAAATGGCGCCGAATTGATTTGTTTGCCTCCAAATAAGCCTGCATAAAAAAGAACCTGCACTCCTTGGGAGGCAGGTTCTTTCGTGTTCACTGCATAATATTTGAGGCCGTACCAGGCCGTCTGGCTACTTTCTTTTTTGGGGCCTTTTCTTCTTTTTCTTCTTTCGGTTCTTCCGCCTCTGCTGCTTCTAAAGATACCGTTTCTTCATTTTCTTTCTCGCTGCCCTTGCCGCTTTTTTCTTTTACGGCAGGCGGATCGGTTTTAGCCGTTTCGCTTTTGGTGATTGTTTTTGAATTTAAATCATTTACAAATTTCAGCTCGACGATATCTTTATTTGCGATCGGTTCTGTTTTCTTTTTTGCCGCTGGGTCTTTTTCCGCTGTGACTCCCGGCGTTTCTTTTATTTCCTGTCCAATAACGGGCTTGCTGCTGTCCTCCTGTCCGATGGAGAGCTGCATCCGCTCCGCTTGATTGCGGGTCAGCATGGCATTTAATGTGTTAATAATAGCAGGATCAAAAATGTCGGTGTTTCCGAAATGGGCAGCCAGCTGAATAATCAAGTATTTCACTGATTCATTCGGATTTTTTTGCCCTGCGGCCCAGTCCCCGACAATATCGGGGCAGGCGGAGCTTGCAGTTTTTACATAGATGGTCGGCTTTTTGTCTTCCTGCATATAGATCCCTCCCCTCCTTCTGCCGTGCCTTTTTTATGAGACAGGGGCAGTCAATTCATCCATATAGATGTCATTAAATGTATTTAATCCATTTACGTTCATGTCCACTGCATATTGCGGTGGGATCCACAGCAGCTTAAACCGTTCTTTCTTCGCAATCGCCATTAATTTGCTGTACAAGTGATCTTTTAGCAGAATCGAGCCGCCTCCATACACGACCGCGATATGAATTTCTTTGGAACGCATATTATTTACGAAGCTCTGCACATCCTCTGCAATATCAAACGATAAGTTTTCCAGCGGTTCTCCGTTTAAATCCGTTAAAATATCTTCTTTAAAAGCATGAGATTTTGATTTGATAATTTCAGAGATGTCCTGCCGTGTGTACGACTTTTTCTCTTTCCAGATACTCACGACCGACTCAAGTGCAACGCCAAGCCCGTACTCCAGACCTTCACTATGTTTTAATTCGTACCCGTTTGTAATGATCAGCTCGGTCGTCCCGTCGCCAATATCAATATGCATTAAGTTTTTATCCTGAAAATATTGACCGTCTAAATCCGGCTTCATATTATACTGCTTAATAAACTCATCAAACATATCCCCGGAGCGGTAGTTTCCTTCTCCGTCTTCAATAATTTCGAATAATGGCGGCGTTCCTTCGGCGGACACACCTACATATCCAAATGTAACTTTCACGACTACTCTTAAATCACTTTTAATGTTTACAGTGACCATATGCGTTCCTTTTTGGAACCGCTCTTTAAAGATTTTTGCGTTCACTTCATTATAAACAGAAGCCGGCAGGCATGTGGACATGTTAACCGTTACTTCTAACACATCGTTGTTTTCAATTTCTTTCTTTTCTGAAAAATGCTCTTGTACTGTTTTTACGGCTACAATGCCGAGTGTATTAATAATAGGCAGATCCTGTTCATGCTTTTTTCCTTTTTCTAAATTCATATTCTTTACTTTACTGGCGGCTACCCCTGCCATTGCCGCATGCCCTACCAATACTCTTGTATTGTCTGCGAGCTTTATAGCCGGACTTGAAATCGTAATATCAATATTGTTATGCAGTTCGTTTATCGCTTCTATCAATGTGGTTTTCTTTTCAGACCGTGGTTTGGAAATTCGGGCGAAAACATTCGGGTGCTTTACCGGAATCCCGTTTATAACCAACTTGTGTTCGCTGTTTCCATTATCGTTTGAAACAATCAAATCATACGTTTTCTCCATTTTAATCTCTCCTTTTTAGTAAGTAGGCCAATAGAGATAAGCAGCGTGTTTCTTTTTAAAAATTAAGAGAATAATATAGGATATTACGCAACACTAGTAATTATTCTTTTAAATTACCGTTCTATGAAATTTTTTTTTGAAAAAGAATAATTTTTTTATAGACTGAGCAATTGCGCGCTGTATTGCCCCGTGTATAAAAAGAAAAAAGCTGTTTTAAACACAAAAACAGGACTGCTCCAGAAATCGATGTTCATCGACTTTTCGAGCAGCCCTGTTTTCTTATTTCCGGACATCTTTTGCAATATGTACAATGTGGCGTACCTTTGCCATTGTGCTTCTTCTGTCAGCAAATTTGTCAAACTCAAGAAATAAACCATCGACATGAAAACCGCCGAGAATCACTTCAGCTGCTGTGTGCGTTGAGCGGAACACACAATAAAAAACCTCCATTCATATGGGCGGGTTTATGGTTATTCATCGTGTATTTGCTGAAAAAATTACCCAAACTTTTTCCCTGTTTGGTTCTTTTTGCTTCTCTCTTCTATCGCTTTTAAAAACTCAGTAATATGCTTTAATTCTTCTTCGTTTAAAGGGACACCATCCCAATGAAGCTCTCCAGTGAGCAGGTTTTTCGTATTAAAGCCTTCATTCCGGTCTTTTCTTTCTCTTTGGTCCGTTAAGCATAAGATGTAATCCACTGAAACATTATAATAATGGGCAAACAATGTCATTTTTTCTAAAGAAGGCTGCCGGAACTCAGACTCGTATCCAGCATAGGTTGATCTTGCAACACTGACAATTTTAGCAGCATCATCCATGGTGAGATTTTTTTCTAACCGAAGTTCTCTTAATTTTTCTCCATATCCTATAATGGTAATCACCCCTTTTCGATTACTTATATAGATTGACGTATCTTATTTTGCATTTTTAAGAATAGGGAGTAAATGATTTTTAATTTCCGCTAATTTCTCCTCAATGAGTGTCATATACATGCTGAACATGTTGATTTCCTCTGCTGTAAACATTCTTTTTGATTCGGAATACATCACAGAGTGGCCAATGATATGGCCTTTATAGGTAAGCGGCGAGCAGCAGACCGCTTGGTACCCATTTTTTAAAAGTGCTTTTTTATGGTTAAGAGAGGTAATGTCTTCGCCTCTTTCCAGGTCCGGAATGGCAACGATTTGTTTGGAATATACAGGGATCTCATCACCATCTAGAATATCATTTACGGTGGATAAACCGCTCGAATATTCATTGTACCCTGGTGAAATATTAGTCACTGCTCCATTCCACATCTTCTTCTCATTTTCATCGTGTATGTATATGCCGCAGCTTAATTCTTTAAAATGATGCTCGATTAAAGAAATGAACTGGTTTAACATAAACTTTGTTTGAAGTGCTGCCAGCTCATCCTCACCAATAATCCCTTTTTCATACAGACTAAAAAAAACCGTTGATAAATCCTGATGGTTCTTTAATCTAGGTTCAATGTGGGAGAGGGTCTTTTTTATTTCTTTTCTATATATGAACTTTTCTAGTGATTGAGCAATGTTGATCTCGTCCATAAATCTCCATACCCTTTCATTAGTGTACATGATTTTTCAGAAAAATAAATTATTCAATATGTTCCTATAAAAGAAACATTGCTTTACCTACTTCAATTTAGTTCTTTTTCCAGTAAACAAATCAATTTGCCAGGTTCCATTGTATTGAGGGCGGTGATTTATTTCCGTTATCGTGAGGGTACAGTCGTGAACAGTGAAATCAACTCTCCCTCCCCCTCTTGTAATCGAAGCTGACAGACCATCCACTACTTGAAATAATCGATGCATCGGGCGCAGCCGCCATGGAAATGTATCAGGAAGCTCATGCTCTCCATGGTGATGGTAATAAATAATGTCGACAATATCTTGATGTACGGAGTAAAATTGTTTGGCAATTTCAGCCCCCCGATAAGCATGCAATTTGCTGTCTTCAAAAACTTTTTTTGGATCGACTACATCGCCAATAGACAGAATAGGCTGAGATTTACCCAAGTCATGAAAGATAAAAGCCTGTACTAACTGATCTTTATCAATACCAATGATTTTTGCAATACCCTGTTGATACAAATTAGAAAGAAGTTTAAGGCAATTCACTACGTGGCGGTACCCGCCATCCGGTATAATTCCTGTGATGGTAATCATCTTTGTTTCAGGATCATAAATATCATTATACTCTACCGTATTCTTCAATTTATATTCCACTCTGGTATTTGGAAGTGTTAAAGCAAAAGCCATATCGATTTCATTTTGTATGTCTACAATATCCGTTACATCTTTTCCTGTAACCAAAACGCCTTTTTTCACGCCTTCTTCCACTAAAGGAACGGCATTCATCGATAAGATCCTATTTGTAAATGTTTTTCTTAAAACGTTTTTTCGTGCTTCCCCTGTTTTTAAAACTTCTTCTAATACCTTATTATTGTAATCGATAGGCAGGTGTACAAATTTTGCTTCGTTATAAATATGCTTGCCTTCGTAGTCAACTTCTTCGAGCCCAAATAAGCGCTCCCCAGAAGGGTTAATATATTGAATCTTTAGTTCCTGGTCAATCAAAATAAGCGTTTCATCCATTGAATCTAAAATGTATTCTAAAAACTTCTCCTCAGATACTAACTTTTTCATCCCTTTCGCTCCTTTACGCAAGCCGTAATCTACTATTTATATCGATTAAAAATATTTTTCCCTGGCTCTTTGGATTTGGCTGTTCATAATAAATCTATGATAATGACTGGCCGCTTTTCTTTACTATTTTTTACAGTGTGCAACAATTCCTCTATGTCTACATAAAAGTGAAGCTTCCATTCTATATCTTGGTTAGGCTTTATAAAAAGTAACACATCTTCCGTTTCTCCATACACGTAGTGGCCAAAAGAATCTTTTGCCAGGCAGTACCGGGTTTTTTCCATGCTATTCTCCCCGAAAGTTCTCGAAACGAGAACTTTATTTTTATTATATAGGTTACCAAGGAAATATTAAACAGAAAATCACTCAAACATGTTAGGATCCCTGCAAATTAATGGCACAAGAATTCACACAAACGTACGAAACCGTTTTAGGGAATAGCGGGATTAGCTGCTTTATAAAGAGAAAAAATGTAAATGCCCGTTTGATTGAAAGTGATGGAAAATTGATCATTGACACACTCCTATCTTCAGAATCAGGAAGTGAAAATCTCCTAGAAAGGATAAAACCCAATAAGTAACAGAAGCATTTTTTTTGGTCAAAGAAAAAGTAAATTATTAACTTTTCCTAACCGAATAGGTCTATGAATATGTAAAGGATAATGAAAGGAAATTTATCTGTGAGGTAAAAAGCGGTGTCAGTTTATCATCTTAGCTTAACAGCCATTTTAAAAAGCGTGATTATTTTTTAAAATAGAACATTTCTATATCATATTATGTTACTTTTTAATAGAGACCTGATTAAATAATAATTCGTGTTTTTCTGACTACATGGCGATTATCTAAGATCCTTTTGCGGTTTCTCTTCAATTACAGCAGCTTCAGTGTATTACAACCTTATTAAACAGAAGGGTTTAATCACTAGATAAAATTGAAAAACCGCTATACCATTTAATTAGGAGTGAACTATATGAGTGAAAACATTTCAGATATCGATTATAAACAAGTAATTGAGTATGCCCTGGAACCATTAATTATTCATTCACAGCTAAAAATTATTGATATCAATCGTGCCGCAGAAATATTTTTTAGAGCCTCCAAAAAAGATATTATCGGCGCAAGTCCTTTAGATATTTTCAAAGATACATCCAAATCAGCAATAGAAAAAAGAATACAATCGGCTTACGAACAGCCAGCAAAGGTAATTGAAGAAACAATCTACAGAATGGATGGCACAACCGTTGAGGTTGAATTATATTGTCACCCTGTATGGATGGGTGAGACAAAAGCGATTCAGACATATGTACGAGATATAACAGAAAGAAAAGCAGCAGAGAGTGAGCAAAAAAGGATGTTAGAGCAAGTAAATGAGTTGTCTTCAACCCTCGTTCCTCTTTTAGATGGAATTGCCGTGCTTCCTCTGGCAGGTTCTATAGATGAACAAAGAGCAACGCAAATATTAGAAAGTGTTCCGATAAAAGCACAAAAACAAAATATAAAATTCTTAATTATAGATTTCTCTGGTCTTTATAACTTAGATTCTGTCGTAACAGAATACATTTTTAAAATGAATCAAGTATTATCCATGCTTGGTGTTCGTTCTCTCTTAACAGGGATAAGACCAGAAACAGCACAAATGGCCGTACAGATAGGAACAACTTTTAAATCCACCCCAACTGTGTCGACCGTCAAAGATGCCCTTCAGTTATTAGGCGTCGAGCATAATAAAAGTCTGCTAATTTAAATCAAAGAAAATAAGCGAATTTAAGTGAACAATGCAGTCAGCATTGCTTTTTTATTTTAAATTTATCCCTTGTTAAAACAGTGCTATATGTTTATTTAATAGTCCTGTTATAAAAAAATGCAGGCATTATCATTTGCCTGCAAGTTAAAAACGTTTTGAGTAATCCCTCAAAAGGTATCAAGATTATCTAAATTGTTTTCCTTTGTGCCATCCGGTTCACTGCGAATAATTTCCCGCCCGTATCGCTCAAAAACATCCACATGAGCGAGACGTCCTGCTTTTGCTTCTTTCAGCGCTTCCATATAATCCAGCTCTCGGCCGCTGCTGGTTTTAAATGCTATAATATCTCCTTCCTCGTTTTTCCGGACTGCGGTGATTTGTTCCTGGCCATCCGAAGAAGAATTTTCAATTACCTGGGAAGCCATCTGCTGACTTTGCTGTTTGTACTGATCGTATACTTGTTCAAACCGATCTTGTGACATGCCATCCCCTCCTTTTTGGGTAGTATGGCGAGCTTCTGACTT
This sequence comes from Domibacillus sp. DTU_2020_1001157_1_SI_ALB_TIR_016, assembly GCF_032341995.1. Taxonomy (NCBI): domain Bacteria; kingdom Bacillati; phylum Bacillota; class Bacilli; order Caryophanales; family Bacillaceae; genus Domibacillus; species Domibacillus sp. DTU_2020_1001157_1_SI_ALB_TIR_016. The sequence continues at coordinate 852,677 of NZ_CP135438.1, read as the reverse complement.
TTTAATCATGACTGTGCTTAATGAAGGTCTATTTGGTTAAAAAGAACTTTCTTTTTCTGCCACGTCCGGTGCATCAATAAATGATTTTGTGCCACCTTTTCTGTAAAGCTGAGCAGCCCCAGATTGTTATCGGTTTCCATGATCGATCCACCCGTTGTGGCTATATACTGGAGCGTTTCTTTCCATACGCAGTTCTTGGGTACAGCAGTATCCGGTTCTTGGCAAACAATCCGACCCTGCTCGTCGCAATAGCGGCTGATGCTTTTCTTTTTTCGTTTGAATGCATTGATCCGGGCCACAGACCCCATCAGTCGGCCCCATACGCCTGAGAAGCTGGCGTTATTGATCGGGCTGCTCGTGCATTGCATAATATGCGCGCTTCGTCCGTCATTGGATTCGACGGTTGTGTAAACCGAGGAGGCGTAGTGAACATCTCCCGAAAGAATAAAACAATGGTGCGGCGCCCAGTTAAAGATTTGCTCTAAAAAAGCCGTAAAGCCTTGCCCATTGTACTTCCAGGCTTCGAAATCAAACAGCTCATGAACAGGAATGCCGATTAGCCGAAGAGGATTGGTATATGTGTGCAAAGCGGATTCAATTAAGCCAATTCCATAGAGCGGAGCAGGTGAAGCGACCATTAACATTTCCCCTCTCTTCCAGCCGCTCTCTTTTAGCAACGCAGCAATAGCCGGCCAGGCGCTTTGGCGCACGAGCTCCGGGCTTTGCAATTTCTCCTGCATGATCCGGCCGACCCTCCCAGGAGCAGATGAAACCTCATACCCTCTTTTCGTCCGCGTATCTAAAAAAACGGTTTTCGGCTCAGTAGGAGCGATAAAATGCCAGGATGGATAATTCCATAAAGTGTGCAGCCAGTCTCCATAGCTTTCCGATTCCACGTCGAAGTGCCGGGCGTATCGCTTCACGGTTTTTAAAAACGGCTGATCAAACGAATCGGGTGCGTTTCCCCAGCCTTGAAAAGCCCAATACGCTCCCAGACCGTTGGCTACAACATGAGATCCAAGCGGCGAGTTTTTGACGTTTTCTTTCCATTCCTCCGACAGGTTCCAATCATCGGTGATGTCATGATCATCAAAAATCATATAAGACGGGATATTCGCTATCAAGCGCCTGACGCGCTTTAACGAAGCAATGGACTCTCTCAGCTCTTCTGTTTGTTCCGCAAAACGCTGTTTATGCTGCCGAAGTTCCAAATCGTGTATTTTTTGAAAAGCGGGCTCTGTAGAAAATACAAAGTGAATCCGGTCATTCGCTAACTCTTCTTCAAAAACAGGAAGCCCCCCGTTTTCCTGAATATACTCCCATACTTGCGGACCCCAGGATAACACGTATAGGGCTGCATATTCGGAAAATTGAATAAGATGATTATGCGACTGGTTAGATGTAAACCGGCATAGATGATCCATAATCAATTTTCTTCCATGAATTTTATAAAGAGAAGAATACGTTTCCAAGCGTTTATCTATTTTATGAAGCGGTTCTTCTTGGCCCACCAGCTGCCTGCCAAGAGACGTAATCACCGGGAACAGCGGGTCTGCTACATGATCCGCATAAATCTGGTCTCCCAGCAAAAAAAGTGCCTGCGGTCTTTTTTCCAATGCATGAACGGTTTCTTCCATATGCATATCTCCTGCCGCCAGGGCATCTTCGCCTTTTCCGTGAAATTTTCGGCATGAACCATATAAAACGTTTGTATGTTTTCCTTCCGAAATGAAAAAAGATGGATAGGGAAGATTTCCATAGACAAGTGAGTCCGCACCGGGGTCGAGCAGGCCAAAATGGCTCAAATCGACGGTGTCTGATCCCTTTGTAAAGAAAAGGTTGTAACCGAGGAGGGTTTGAAGTGGAAAAGTACCTGAGGCAGGAGTGATTTTAATCATATAAACAAACAACCGCTGTCCAAAACGGACACACTCCATCTCGCTTTGGCCGCTGATTAATCCATCGTCTTTTCCTGATGGCTCGAGCTGGTACAGTTTTGCGCTGATCTGAAAAGGCTTGCTTGTGGCGATCCAGATAAAAACACTGCTTTGATCCACTCTTCTTAAAACAGGGCCAGATAAAATAACAGGAAGGTCCATCCGTCTCCATTCCTTTCTTTTCAGGCTGTTTTATAAGATATTCAATAGTAGAATAGAATGTGAGCTGTCGGGGAAGACCTGTTTTTTGGGATGGAAGGCTTTCATATAAAAAAGCTCCGCCGCAGGCGGAGCTTGAGAGTGTAGACAAAGTAAGAAAGCAGGCTGATTGAAAACGTCTGCTCTTCCAGGAACGCCGCTGGCCGGAAAACGGAGTGACCTTTTGGGGGGTCATGAGCATTTACAGCCAGCAAGTGACGCCGAAAGCGGACGTTTGTCAACAGCCTGAAGCTCCACCGAAAGCGGAGCTTCAGTGGGAGACTGATGGCATTCTGTTGACTTATTTGATTTTTTCTAAAGAGGGCCTCCTTCATCTCTTGCAATAAAAATTTCAACTTCTTCCCATTCGCCTATATCGATGCTGCAAAACCAATAGGGCGCTAATACATGCTTCTGATGGTTCAGCGGCTGGGATAATCTAAGTTTCTGTGCCCAATCTTCGTCCAAACGAAAAGGCCTGTTCCGATGATGTGAATGAAAACGGCTCATGAATGCCTCCTTAAAAGCTTTGCTTCATTGTTTTTATAATGAGAGCTTCGTATGCGCCCTGTTTCGCCCATTTTGCTTAGCTTGATATAACGCTTGGTCAGCCTGCTTGAATAAAGCTGTAAAAGAAGGCGAGACATCCGGGATCAATCCGGCTGCTCCTATGCTGACCGTCACCCACGGGGCTGCCGGCGAGTTCTTATGTTCGATTCTTTCCTCTTCTATGCTTTGGCATAGTGCTTTTGCACGCAAAAGAGCTTCTTCTGGGCTGCATCCGGGAAGCGCAATAAGAAATTCTTCTCCTCCGTACCGGCTGATACAAGCGCCGCTTGCTTCCAGTGTTTTTTGAATGACGCCTCCTACCTTAACAAGGCAGCTGTCTCCCTTTAAGTGGCCATAATAGTCATTGTAATGTTTAAAATAATCAATATCGATGATCATAAACGAAATAAAATGGCCGTTTTTCCGGGCATTTTCCCACTCTGCTTCTAAACGTTTTTCGATTCCTCTTCGATTAAGGAGGCCTGTTAAACTGTCTGTGTGGGACATTTTCTCCAATGACTCATTGACTTCCTTCAGCTTTCTTTCCATCATTTTACGCTCCGTAATATCCACTACAACGCCAATAATCAGTGTTTCCTGTTCGTCTTCGTCCACCATTAAAGAAGACGTCACTTTTCCCCATACCGTCCGGCCATCCTTGCAAATGTATCTTTTTTCAAGCTGGTAATAATCAATTTCCCCGCTTACAAGCTTATCGAGCAGGTCATTATTCGGCAGAATATCTTTCGGATGGCTAAAGTCACGAAAAGTCATATTTAAGAATGCTTCTTTTTCATATCCAAACATATCGGTCATTTTTGGATTTACAAAAACAATTTTCCCCCCAGGCTCCATTACAGCGATGCCGACTCCTGACTTTTCAAAGATCAGCCGGAAGCGGTCATTATTGTTCTGGAGTATGTCTTTTTGTTTTTGCTGCCGGTCATATAAAGCACCTGCTCCCCAGATAACGCCTATGTATATAAAAAGAATAATGAGCTCAAAAGCCCCGAATCCTTTCTGTGTAAAACCCTGCTGGTACGCAAATGCGAACCATACATTCCCTGTTAAAAAGAGTGCAGCCAACAAGCGCCCTTTATACAGCTTGATTTTCGTCCCTTTCGGCCCCACTTCATATCCCCCATATCGCTGACTTTCTTTTTCTGTAACCCTATTCTCTGCTTCTATTTTTGTACATAATTAACGACATTAAAGCCTGTTCTTCCCCTATACATTTTACCACATTTATACAAAATCAACTAAGGTGGCTGCTGTTTTAAGTATCCACTAATTTCTCCTCAAGCGCCGGACTCTTATCTTTTTCCGGCATAAACCCGTATCTTTCTTTCCCTTTCGTTTTTTGTATAAATGTCCTGTAAACCGTTTAAACTGGTACTGTTAAATCTCCAAATTTCATATGATACAGCTCGAAACCATTTCTGCAGCCAGGCTCCCCTCGCCTGGCTGTTTTTTATGATTCGTTTTCAAGTAGAAAAAGCAGCCGATCGGCCGCTTCAAAATTCTATTAGATTTTACCGAAAGAGTACCCCCGCTTCAATTTCGTAAAGGGCGCAGCCCAGAAATAAGCGGTGGGATGAATGTCGGTTTTGCGAAGCAAACGTTTTTAGCTTTGTCATAATTTTGGTATAATTTGTATTACAGCTAACAAATGAGGTGAGTAGAATGCTGGTGAACAAAGCCTATCGCTTTCGCCTATATCCATCCAAAGAACAAGAAGTGTTGATTTTGAAAACCATTGGCTGTTCGCGGTTTGTGTTTAACCGCTTCCTTTCCTTATGGAACGAAACCTATCAATCAACTGGAAAAGGCTTATCGTACAGTGCCTGTTCAGCTCAGCTTACCAAACTCAAGAAAGAACTAGATTGGCTTCAAGAAGTTGACTCACATTCCCTGCAATCATCCTTGAAACATCTTGCAGACTCATTTGACCGTTTCCTCAAGAAGCAAAACAAGGCTCCACGATTTAAGAGTAAGAAAAATAAGGTTCAGTCCTACACGACAAATATTGAAAAAAAGAATCAGCTTCCGGAGGTAAGCATTTTGGGCAATCGTATGAAACTGCCTAAGCTGGGCTGGGTTCGTTTTGCGAACAGCCATGACGTGCAGGGCCGTATTTTAAACGCAACGGTACGGAAAAACCCTTCGGGCAAGTACTTCGTTTCCTTACTTGTTGAAACAGACGTGCAAGACCTGCCCAAAACAGATTCCACTGTTGGGATTGATGTTGGCTTAAAAGACTTTGCCATTCTCTCGAATGGGAAAGTATACAAAAATCCAACATTTTTTAGAGCGTTAGAAGAGAAGCTGGCCAAAGCACAGCGTGTTCTTTCCCGCCGCCAGCGCCTGGCAATTCAGCAAAAAAAACTTTTATCAGAAGCGAAAAATGTACAAAAACAGCGTATGAAAGTGGCATGTATTCATGAACAGATTGCGAACGCACGGACTGATTACTTGCAGAAAATCACGACTGAGATCATCAAAAACCACGATGTCATCGGGATTGAGGACCTGCAAGTGTCAAATATGCTGAAGAACCGTACATTATCCAAAGCAATCAGCGAAGCTTCATGGTCGGAATTCCGCGCGATGCTGGAATACAAAGCGAAGTGGTACGGCAAGAAGGTGATCGCCGTTGATCCTCGTTACACTTCTCAAAAATGCCACTCATGCGGACATACAGCGAAAGAAAACCGTCAAACACAAGCGATATTTACTTGTATCTCCTGCGGTCATTCCGAAAATGCGGATATCAATGCTTCCCGGAATATCCATGACTTAGCCATGGTTTAGTCACACAATTTGATTTTCCGCAGGAGACTTGCTGCAAAGTCGTTCGTACTGCCAACCGTCGGAGTGACGGGTGTAGCCTAATGAATTAGGGGCCGATAGGTTTCTGTACTTAGGAATCCCCCATGTTCAACGAACGCAGTGAGTAACTGGGGGTAATTCAAGTATTATCTTTACTTACTATCTAACTAGTGTATAATAATGGAATAACTGTTAAGGGGACCTAAATATGTTTGAGTTATTTCTTTATATTATTGGATGTATCTATTTAATTTTCGTTGCTCTCTCTTAATTTCTGATTATGTTTTTGAAATGCGCTGTTTCCTTCATGCTCTGTTTGAAGCAAACTTCATTTTTTCAAAAAGGAGGCGGCCTGATGGCTGGAGATGCTTTTTTTGCTGTTTTTCCAATTTTGACTCTTTTCTTTTATATTGCTCCTATTATATTTCTTGTTTGGTTTCTCATTCGATTTCTTAAAATACAACAGGAAAAGAATCAAATTTTAAAAGTGATTTCTGACAAGCTAGACAAGCTGGTTAAATAACCAGGAATTTTTTGCTTTCTTATGTTACATCCACGTTCTGCACATGGAAAGGACCTCATTGCAGAGATTTTCGCTAGCTTCCTCATTTATGCTGTTTGACCTTCTCACAGCCTTTCTCTCATTGTCTCTATTTCTGTCCTTCTAAACTCTCCTTTTATTATATATCCCTCGTGACAGACCTCATTCAGCGATCTTCTTTCCCTGACACAGCCATTTTGTTTTCACTCCATACCCACCGCTTAACATCAGCAGCATATAGTTTCCTTCTGGAGATTAGGCGCATATGCTGATAAGAAATCACTATTCATAAAGGAGCGGTATTGATGAGCGATTCTTCCAAAAATCCGAAAATCCTGTCCGATAAGGTCATTGATCTACTTGTAAGCACGACGCTTCAAAAAAACGGTGTGAATATCGAAAAAGCAAAAAGCAAACTGTCCGATGAGCAGAAAAAAATGTTTAAAGATCTGGTGGAAGACCTGACGAAGCAAGTGGATTCATTTATGAAAAAGCCGCCTGTCGACAAAAAAGAATCAAAATAACGACTTTGCCCTAAAGCCCCGTCTTTGGGGCATTTTTTATTTTCTAAAACAGTTACAGATGCCCTTCCCGAAAGACTGCTAACTTCATACGGTATGATATAACGCAAAAAAGGAGGGTTAGAACTATGTCAAAATACTATGACGACTACGAGTCCAAAAGAAGAAAACGGAAGCGCCATGAGGAAGAGAATCATCACGACAAGCACGAGGAACAGGAAGAGGACGCGGAAGTGGTACAAGACGGTGTTCAAAAATCATTTGTGGATCAGGAATCAGATGAATTAATTTGGATTAAAGATTCCTGCAATGTTGAGGTGCATTCTACTGATACACAGGCCGCTGTATCTCTTCAAGTAGGCTTGCAGCTGGCTATTGCACTCGTTGTCAGCATCACAATTGGCGACTCAGATGAAGGTGAGTCTGTTGCACAAGAGCTGTTCCAGCAATTTGATGCGGAGCAGACGAACAAGCAAAAGGTTCTGATTGACAACTCAAAAGATGTCAAAATCACAACAACGGACACAGATCTGGCTGTTAACATCCAGGCACTTCTGCAAGTTCTTGTAGCTTTAGTTGTTAAATTAGACGTCTTGTAATCAAGTTCATTAAAAAATGAAAGAGGTGAACAACATGAGTGAGAAAAAGTGGAGAGCTTTGGATCATTGCGATGATGATAAACAAAAAGATGCGGACGTACTTCAACAAGGAGATCAGTCCGTTTCTAACGATCAAGAGTCCTTCGAATGGATTATTGTAAAGGATTCTGAAGATGTCGAAGTTCAAACAACAGATACGCAGGCTGCCGTATCATTGCAGCTGGGCATCCAGGTTGCCATCGCGGTTGTTCTCAGCATCACAGTCGGTGATTCAAATCAAACAAAAGCTGTGGTGCAGGACTTGAAGCAATTTATTAAAACAAAGCAAAAAAATACGCAGAAAACGGTGATCGAAGGTTCCAAGCATGTTAAAGTGACAACAACGGATACTGACTTGGCCGTGAACATCCAAGCCCTTCTTCAAATCCTCCTGGCTATTGTAGTAAAACTGGATGTTCTTTAATTGTTAAGCTTTATAGAAAAAGAGGCTGCAGACATCATGTGTTAAAAACTATCTGGTGCTCTCCTGCTGCCATATACTTAAAGATTTGCTCGATACAGGCGCACCTTTTTGCGCCTTTTTTCTTTGAAAAAACGGCTGGACTGCACACCTTTTTCGTGAGTCTTCTTGTCATGCTCGGGTTTCCCTTTTATTACAGCCGTTTAGCCGGCTTTTAGGAAATAAAGCGGCTTTGTTAAAAAGCCGCTCGCTTGTATACCAACCCTTACCTTTTTCGGATCCTGAAGAACTTCCTTAAAAGCCAAGGACCTTGCGGGAAACCGAGTGTGAGCTGCCAGGCTCCGAGACCCTGCAGGCCATTTTGACGAACAGCAAGCATTTTAGCGCTGATGCTTCTTACATCTTCAAACCATACTTCATGTGCAATGCCCTGTTCATCCCTATATCGGAAAAAAGGCGTTTCATTTTCCCTTGAATATTGAATAGGAGATTGATATCTCATCGCTGTAGCAATGGCATCTTGATTGGAAATCGCCCGTGCTGCTGTGCCAGGCGTGTATGGAACAACCCAGTCGTAGCCATACAGCGGCATGCCCAAAATAATCTTGCTTCGAGGAAGCCGGCTGGACGCAAATTCAATCGTTCTTCTTACTTCGGTAATGGGAGCTCCAGGCCCCGGTTCGCTGCCGGCGTGATGCCAGTCATAAGCCATGATAAACATGTAGTCCACTACCGCCCCAATTCCGCCGTAATCGTATCCTCTTAACCATGGAATATCCTCGCTTGTTTTAGCCGGGACCGCTACCGTCACAACAAACCCTGCCGGCTTCAATCGTTCGGACAACTGTCGAAGAAAGCCTGTGAAAAGATCACGGTCCTCTTCCCGCACCTGTTCAAAATCGATATTGACCCCGCCATATCCTTTTCTGGAAACGAGTGAAAAGATATTATTGACCAGATTTGTTCTTGCAGTCGGATTGTTTAATACTTGATGAGCAAGCTCCGGGCTGAAGCCTTGCGCTGTTAAATTGGTAACTGTTACGATGGGCGTCACGCGGTTTTGCCAGGTCGTTTGAACGGCTGTTACATCGTTTAAATCATTGGCGATATCCCCATTTTCCGCAAAATGATATTCAAAAAGAGAAATAATAGAAGCATATGCCGCAAAGTCTGTAATAAGGGCCTGGTCCAAAGCAGGGCTTCGAACCACGTAAAAACTTAACGTAGTGGCTAAATAGTTAGATGTATTGGGTATTTGTATACGTGTACCAGCCTGCAGAGAATCGGGATCAACTGAAGGATTGGCGGCTCGCAGCTGCGCGACGGTTACATACGACTTTCTGGCAATGGTAAAAAACGTGTCTCCCGGCTGAACAATATAGGTGTATAAAGGGATCAGAAGTGCCTGCCCGGGCACCACATTAGTTTCGACCAGCCCATTGACCATTCGTAATTGATCAACTGACGTTCTGTATCTGCTGCTTACTTGAAATAAAGATTCACCGGATTGGACCTCGTGAATAAACATAATTTTCCCCCATTCACTATTTCCGCCTTTCCATAAATATGATCCGCAAACAGCGCTTATTCACTTGTATCACGGGCCGCTCCCCTATTTTAAAAAAGGCTTTTCCTCTTATTTTTATAAGCAAAAAGATAAAATTGGCTTTTTTCAATTACAATCGTTCGCCTACTTATGTAGCATTGACGTTATAGATTGATTTGTTATAGTTTTAGCATGTTTTAAATAGGAAGGAACGCGTTCTGTGAAAAGTATTCGACGCCGCTTATTGTTATTGTTACTTATCTTCATTCTTCTGCCTTATTTTCTCTCTGTTTTTTTAATTTATGGCTATACAAAAAACAGTGTGGAGCGGCAGGAGCTTCAAAACAGCCGGGAGCAAATTCAAAGAAACGCCGAAGAGCTGGAGCAATACGCCGAAGATATTGTGAACCTGCCCTATATTTTATACCGTAATCCAGACTTGCTTCGAATGTTTGAAAACGGGTTTGAAGATTCGATTTACTTTGACTCTATGGCGATGGAAAAAAGCATCGAAACCTTTTATTTGATGCGAAAGGAAATTCGTCAGCTTCGCTTTTATATTGATAAAGATCAGGAATCCTTTACGGTTTACAATGCGATGATCAGCACACGTAAGCCGCAGCCTCGTTTTTTGGAACAAGATGTGATCAAGCAGCTCTATCAATCTAATGCCAAATATGTGATGGAGCCGCCGCATCCCATTCAAAATTATAACAATGCGGCCATCATTCCGGAGTCCGACCACACGATGGTCATGACCGTTCACCATAAAATTGTGGACGTTCCTTCAAACGAATTTCTCGGTATGATGACAATGGACATTGATTTAGCCGCTTATGCCCGCATCGTTCATAATCTGGTTCAGGAAAACGGCGCCTCTGTACTGCTGATTGATTCTCATGATCGTATTGTGTATGCCAATGATCCAGAACAGATTGGCACTTCCGTTTCTTCTAATTTAAAGAAGCGGTTAACGAAGACCAGCACTGATACAGACAAGGACATTCTGTTATCCAAAACGTTATCAGGACCGCTGGATCAATGGAAATTAGTGAAGATCATTCCGAGCCACGCTTTGTTTCATGACGCCCGAAAAACCGCTTATATCAATATAGCGGTCGGAATCGGTGTAGGCGTGTTAGGACTGCTGATGATCGGCTTGATCTCTTACCGGATTACCCGCCCGATTCAGCTTCTCAGCCGAAAAGTACGCTCTATTGAAGGCGGAAATATGGACGTCCCTTTTGATACGGGCAGAAAAGATGAAATTGGCCATCTGGAAACGCACATGAAAGAAATGATGAACCGCATTAACCGCCATATTGACCGTGAATACAAGCTTGAAATTGAAAATAGAAAAAATGAATTCAGGGCATTGAAATCCCAGGTCAATCCGCATTTCTTATTCAATGCCCTGCAGTCCATCGGGGCGGTCGCGCTTCGTTCCCAATCTCCGAAGGTATATCAGCTATTGACTTCTTTGTCTCAAATGATGCGTTATTCCATTCAAGCCAACCAATGGGTATCACTTCGGGATGAAATGAATTATATAAACGCTTACCTCACTCTTCAAATGGAACGGTTTGGACCCGATATACATCATTCCATTCAGATTAGTGAACAAGCACTGGATAAGAAAATACCAAGCATGACGCTTCAGCCGCTTGTAGAAAACTTTTTTAAACACTGCTATGAGGAAGGATTTTATGAGGCCCGTTTAACGATTTCTGGACATATTCAAGGGGATGATCTATACCTCCGCGTTGAAAATGATGGGCCTGGTCTGACGGACACGAAGCTTCAAGCATTAAGACATCATATTTATGCTTCTCTTGGCAGCGACATGTATTCGGGCAATCATATTGGCTTAAAAAATATCCATGATCGATTAGTGCTGCATTACGGGGCGGAAGCCATCTTCACAGTCGATTCGAAAGACGGCCAGGGATTCTCGGTCGCCATACGCATTCCGGTTGAAACAACACGTTCCGAGGAGTAAATGAATAAAAAAAAACGCTTTGATTCTTTTTTGTGAGGAGGATGAGGACAGTGAAAGCCTTAATTGCCGACGATGAATTTAATGTGCGTGACGTGATACGCCATCTCGGAAACTGGGAACAATACGGTATCACTCAGCTTATCGAGGCCTGCAATGGTGATGAAGCCAGAAGCATGATTGAAAAAGAAAAACCAGAGATCATCTTGACCGATATAAAAATGCCCCGAATGAGCGGCATCGAATTAATCGAGTGGCTCGATTCCATTTCCTATCCGGGCAAATTAATTTTTATAACAGGATACAACGATTATTCGTTTATGCGAAAAGCTATCCAATTCAACAGTTTTGATTATTTATTGAAGCCTATTGAACCAGATGCTTTTAACCAGACGCTCCAAAAAGCGGTTGGGGCCTGGATAAGCGATGAAGAAAAACGGCTGTACGAAGAAAACGGTTTGTTTGAAGATGCCAAAAAACTGCAAATGAACCAGCTCGTTACGTCCGTTTGCGCAGGTGACGTTTCAGAAATAGCGCTTCTTCAGTCCTCTCTGCCGGCAGCAGAGGAATATGATATGACACTGCTTTCGTTTTATCACATGCATGACCCTTCCCCTTATATTCAGTCGCTCGCTGAGGAGCTCTCAAAACAACAGTGGGGAAATGCATTTGCCCTCCAAAACGACGCTGCCCTATGTGTCGTGCTCACCATACGCGGCCGCTGGCTGGCTGTGGAAGAGTGGATCAGCCAGCATTTTGATCTGCCCGTGCGACTTGTCAGCGAGCCTCTGGATTCATTTAAAGAAATGCCTGGATTGTTTCAATCTCTGCAAAAATCAATGGACGAGCAGCATTTTAGAACGATCCACCGCTTAGATGATTTAGAAGCAGCCCGCCGCATAAAAGATATTATTGCTTATGTAGATATGTATTATATGGAAGAATTAAGTTTAGAGAAACTCTCAAGCCGTTTTTTCTTCAGCCGTGAGCATATTTCAAGGAAGTTTAAACAAGAAACCGGCATGCCTCTGTCTAAATACGTGACAAAATTAAGGATTGATCAAGCCAAAAGCTGGCTTCAGAATACAGATGAAAGTATTTATTCCATTTCTTTAATGCTGGGCTACCAGGATGAGAAATATTTTTCCAAGCTGTTTAAAAAGGTCGTAGGGATGACCCCTTTTGAATATCGAAACAGTCAAGCGTTACCACAAAATGAAACAAAAACATCCACTTTATCTTAATGAGGACCGGGGTAATAAAATGAAAAAAAGAACACTTTCTGCCCTTTTAGCCGGACTATTAAGTTTGTCCCTGTCTGCCTGCCAGCCGGCTCCTCAAAAGGAAAACGTGCATACAGACAGGGACGAACCCAGGATTACGTTAACGATCCGAAATCCAAAAGTAGAAATTTCTACACAGTTTGAACAAATGGCGATCGCTTATGAAAAGGGCCATCCCAATGTCAAAATAGATATTCATACGGTAGGCGGCGCTGTGGATGACTTTTCCGATTTAAAAGCAGAAATAGCTGCAGGCACAGGACCCGATATTTTTACCAACAGCGGTTACGAAACGGCCAAAGAATGGCAGGGCTATTTGGAAGACCTTTCTGACCAGCCATGGGTTAAGCAGGCTTATGAAGAAGCGTTAACGCCGATGACCTTCGACGGAAAAATACATGGAATGCCGATGAATTTGGAAGGCTACGGATTTATCTACAATAAAGATTTGTTTCAAAAAGCAGGCATTGATGCCGTTCCAACAACGCTGACAGATTTAACAGCAGCAGCCCAAAAGCTGCAAAAAGCAGGTATTACCCCTTTTGCAACCGGCTATTATGAAGAGTGGAAATTAGGCGACCACTTAATGAACGTAGCATTTGCCCAGCAAAAAGATCCGGCCGCTTTTATCCAAAGCCTGAATAACGGGAAAGAAACCATTCAAGACAACCCGGCATTTCATGATCTTATTGATCTGTTAGATGTCACCTTAAAATATGGAAATCGCGATCCTTTAACGACGGATTACAACATGGAAGTGAATTTATTTGCTTCCGGGAGAGCCGCCATGATTCAGCAGGGAAACTGGATACAGCCGATGATTGATCAGCAGTCACCGCATATGAATATCGGCTTTCTCCCCATCCCCCTGAATGACCACACTAAAAGCAAGTTAGTGGTCAGTGTGCCAAATTATTGGGTGATCAATAAGCAATCGTCCCCTGCAGAAAAAAAAGCAGCAAAGGAATTTTTAAACTGGATGGTGTCCACGAAACAAGGCCAGATGTTTATGACCGACCGCTTTAAATTTATTCCTGCCTTTAAACATATCAAAGCGGATCATTTAGGACCGCTGGCGGATGAAACTATCCACGCCTACAAAGAAGGAGATACCCTGCACGCCAATTGGTTTCACTTTCCGAGCGGCATTAAAGAAGAATTCGGCGCGGCTATGCAGCTGTATATTGGAAAGCAGCTGCCGCGCAAGCAATTGCTCGATGAATTTCAAAAATCGTGGGAAAAAGCTTCAAACAGCTGATTTCATTAAAACATCCGTTTTTTGTTTTCAAGTCGCTAACCTCATACTTTTTACTTACACCCCATCTTGATGGGGTGTTTTTTTCACGCTTCCTTTTTCCCGCACCAAATCAATTTAAGACGAAATCCTGATCAATCTATGCCATATCCAGAAAACCCGGACTCTCTTATACTTTTACTTGTATTACATACATGACGGCACCGCTGCTTGTCACCCCAGCGGTGTCCCTTTATCAAAACGTACAGGAGGAAGAAAAATGAAATTTCACAAGCTTGCCGCAAAAGCCAGCGTTGTATCGCTTAGTGCTGGTATTTTACTAGGAGGAATCAGCCCGCAGGCATTTGCCGCACCAAAAGACACGTTCGATCATAAAGAAACGTACGGAACTTCCCAAATTACCCGCTCTGACATGCTGGATATGATCAAGCAGCATGGCGATGCCAAGTATACAGTACCTCAGTTTGACGCATCAACAATAAAAAATATCCCCGCTGCCCAAAAAGTGGATGAGAACGGCAACTTGATGGATTTAGATGTATGGGACACATGGCCATTGCAGAACGCGGATGGAACCGTAGCAGAATATAACGGCTACCATATCGTGTTTGGACTCGCCGGAGATCCGAAAAACGGCAGCGACACATTCATTTACATGTTCTATAAAAAAGCAAATGAAAACTCAATTGATGCATGGAAAAATGCAGGAAGAGTATTTAAAAACGACGATAAGTTTAAGCCAAACGATCCATATTTAAAATATCAGGCAGAAGAATGGTCTGGTTCTGCAACGTTCACAGAGGATGGGAAAGTCCGCTTGTTCTATACAAACCGCGAGCCATTTACACCTGAATCGGGCCATTACGGTAAACAAACGCTGACAACTGCTCAAGTAAACGTGTCTGAAGAAGCAGCTGGCACGCTGAAAATTGATGGTGTAGAAGATTATAAATCTATTTATGAAGGCGGAGACAGCAAAACGTACCAAACGGTTTCAAAGGCATTCGGTGAAGGAAACTTTGCAGATAACCATACGATGCGCGATCCTCACTATGTGGAAGATAACGGACATAAATACCTTATATTTGAAGCAAACACAGGAACGGAGTATGGCTACCAGGGCGAGGAATCTCTGTATAACAAAGCTTACTACGGCGGCAGCGAGCAATTCTTCCAGGAAGAAAAAGCAAAGCTTCTGCAAAGCCCTAAAAAGGACTTGGCTGAGCTTGCAAACGGCGCCATCGGTATCATTGAAATCAATGACGATTATACAATGAAAAAAGAAATGAAGCCTTTAATTGTATCTAACACTGTCACAGATGAAATTGAACGTCCAAACATCTTTAAGAAAGACGACAAATGGTACCTGTTTACGAGCACACGCGGTTCTAAAATGACGATTGACGGCATCGATAACGAAGACATTTACATGCTTGGCTATGTAGCAGATTCTATTGACGGACCATACAAGCCGTTAAATAAAACAGGTATTGTATTGCATCAGGACCTAAACCCTCGTGATATTACATGGACATATGCGCACTACATTATTCCGCAAAAGAACAACGACAACTTTGTTGTGACAAGCTACATGACAAACAGAGGCTTCTTTGAAGACCACAAGTCTACTTTTGCTCCAAGCTTCCAGCTTGATATCGAAGGACCAAAAACATCCGTTGTAGAAAACGGCATTCTTGAACAAGGCCAGCTTACGATTAACGAGTAAAACAGCATTTTTAAAATGCTTTATAAGATTTACGAAAAAGAAAATGTCCGTTTACATGGCATTTTCTTTTTTATTTTTAAAAAAAGTGTGGTGAGCATAAATGAGTAAACATTTTTGGCAAAAAAAGCCCTCTGTCTGGATCTACCTGCTCCTTCTTGTTGTATGTACAGTCGGACTGTCTGTATATTTCGTTTCTTCCTCAACAGAACAGACCGCAACAGAAGAACAAAAAGCACCATCGTACCGGGCAGACTACCATTTTACCGCCCCTGACAAGTGGAAGAATGATCCGCAGCGGCCTGTTTATTTTAACGGAAAATATCATTATTATTACCTTTACAACAAGGATTATCCGAGTGGAAATGGAACCGAATGGCGCCATGCCACCTCAGAGGATCTGGTGCATTGGCATGATGAA
Organism: Domibacillus sp. DTU_2020_1001157_1_SI_ALB_TIR_016; assembly: GCF_032341995.1. Taxonomy (NCBI): domain Bacteria; kingdom Bacillati; phylum Bacillota; class Bacilli; order Caryophanales; family Bacillaceae; genus Domibacillus; species Domibacillus sp. DTU_2020_1001157_1_SI_ALB_TIR_016. Next base: position 836,819 of record NZ_CP135438.1, on the reverse strand, counting down.
GGCATTGCTATTCCAAAATACACAAATAAGAATGGCGACCCGTGGTCAGGCTCTGTTGTCGTAGATAAAGACAATACCGCCGGCTTCGGCCAGAACGCTTTTGTAGCGATTGTTACACAGCCCTCTAAGAATGGCGGAAAGCAGGAGCAATTTTTATGGTACAGCACCGATCATGGAAAAACGTTCACCTCTTACAGTGACAAGCCGATTATGTCCAATCCGGGTACAAAAGATTTCAGGGACCCAAAAATCATCTGGGATGACGAGCACCATAAATGGATGATGGTAATGGCGGAAGGAACGAAAATTGGCTTTTATGAATCCGCAGACTTAAAGAAATGGCAGTACACGAGCGGCTTTTTTACAAAGGATATCGGCCTTATTGAATGCCCTGATTTATACATGCTGCGTGCAGATGATGGGACCGTTAAATGGGTGCTCGGAGCCAGTGCAAATGGAAAGACGGCCGGCAAGCCCAACACATATGCTTATTGGACAGGAACTTTTAACGGAAAAGCATTTTCCCCCGACTATAATGAACCCCAGTGGCTTGATTATGGTTTTGATTGGTATGGAGGGGTCACATTTGAAAGTGGCACGGAAAGCGATAAGCTGACAAAACGGTATGCACTCGCCTGGATGAATAATTGGGATTATGCCCATAATACACCGACCTTGCAGGAAGGCTTTAATGGAATGGACTCAATTGTCCGTGACATTACGTTAAAGCATGCAGGCGATCATCAATATTATCTGGCTTCACAGCCTATTGAAGCATTAAATGAATTGACTGCTTCCACCGATTATTACGAACAAATTGAAGTCGATGGTGCTAAAACCCTTCCTGTATCCGGTGATGTGTATCAATTGGAAACCGACATTTCCTGGTCAGACCTTCAAAATATAGGCCTACGGCTGCGGGAATCAGCGGACCGAACCCGCCATGTGGATGTAGGCATTTTCACCGCTGGCGGTTACTCTTATGTGAACCGCGGCTTTACGGGACATCCTGATAAAACGAATCACTCTCTTGAAAGCAAGGCACCATTTGATACCGGCAAAAAGCAGGTGCATGTAAAAGTACTTGTTGATAAAACAAGTATTGAGGTATTTATCGATGACGGAAAAGTGGCCCATTCGAGCTTAATCTTCCCCCCTCTTACCGATAAAGGCATTACCCTTTTCTCTGATGGCGGTAAAGCTGTTTTTAAACATGTAAAAATTCAGCATCTCAATTAATTCATTGAAATCCTTATAGATTGCAAAAATGACTGCTTTACTTTTTCATTTCATACAAAAAGACACCCTTTCGTTTTTGAAAGAGTGTCTTTTTTGTGTACTAGGACTTAGCTGATAATTTAAAACCTTGAATGATTGCGTCAATATCTTCCTCCCTAATGTTAATAACCTCTCCTACATGCTTTGCCTGGACAAGTGCTTTAGCACTGTACTCTGCTACTTCAATGCGGTCAAACACTTTTAATAAATTTTCCCCGGTTACCACCGCATAACCGTTTTCCACTAATAAGACAGGGTTATTATCTGCAATCTTTTTCGCTACAGCTTTATAATGGTCACTTCCTGTATCAAACGGAACTTTACCGATATCTCTTAAAACAACATAAGCTTCCGGAATAATATGGGTATTGTAGCTGGTTTCTGTAATCGCATATGCCATTAAGTATGGCGGTGCTATAACAGCTGCGGAGGAGATTCCAGGGTGCTCTTGATAAATTTTTTCATGTAATTCATAGAATTCACAGGGCTCTTTTAATGCTTCACATTTCCCCTCTTTTAGATGAACAATGTCTTGAGTAGAAATTAACTTTCGATCGGTATGAGCTGGGGTAACTAAGATTGAACCATCTGAAAGTTTAACCGATAAACTCCCCATTTTGCTCGTAATGAGTTTTCGGTCGTAAAGGCGCTTTAAAAATTGAACAATAGCATCCCGAGCCTGGGCTTCCTCTTCCGTTTGGCTATGCTTCTCTTGTACTGGCAGCTGCTTTGCCCCGCTGTCGTTTACTTTTTTCAGCTGCTCTTCTGTTAGTTCAAATGTTTTGCCAATAGTATTTGCGTTTATTTCAATACGTGCTAGATATTCAAGCGTTTCAAATAAATGAAAGGCTTCGAAAAGATCTGTTCCGCCCACCACTAACCCATGGTTTTCCATAATCACAGCATTTCCACCTTTAGCAAATTGAGAAGCAATGTTGTTTTTTAGCGCCTCGCTTCCTGGAATAGCATAAGCAGCAATTTCCATTGAGCCGGCAATGTGCTTATACGTATTCATGAATAGCTTTGCATTCGGTTTTTTGCGTGCCATGCTAAAGGAAACAAGTGCCGGCGGGTGTGCATGAACAATTGCTTTAATATCCGGCCTCGCTTCATAAATCCCTTGATGAAAAGGCAATTCAACGGAAGGAGTATGAATGCCTTCAGCGGTTCCATCTTTTTTTAAACACATAATATCTTGCACTGTTAGGTTTCCTTTGTCCACACCCGAAGGAGTGATCCACATATCACCATTTTCATCAATCAAAGAAAGATTTCCACCGGATATCGTCGTCATTTCATATTTATAAATTCGTTCCATAATACTTACAATTTGTTCAGCTGGGTGTATATTAGTCTTCATCAGCTCATCCCTTTCAATGTTTCTTTCCTAGAAGCGATTTCTTTAAATTTTTTCAACAAAGCCGCATCTTTTTGATTGACTGGCCGATATTTTTTAATGTTAAATGAATGCCGTATTAACTGGCGCCCTGCTTGTAAATCCTTGACCTCTTTTTCGGCAATTAATTGAATCAGCAAATTTCCAATAGCTGTTGCCTCAAAAGGTCCAGCATAAACCGTTTTTCCGCTTATCTGTGCGGTCAGCTCGTTTATCAAGTCATTTTGCGCTCCCCCACCGACAATATAAATCTCTTCAATCGCTCTTCCGTTCATTTCTTCAACTTGTTCAATAGAAGCTGCATACATCACTGCCAGGCTTGTAAAAATACAACTGGCCAGCTCTCCTGCTGTCTGCGGAACTTTCTGGTTTGTTTCTCTGCAATATTGTTGGATTTCTTCAATCATATTTTCAGGATTTAAGAACCGATCTTCATTAAAATCAATAAACTGTTCACCATTTTTTTCTTTTCTTGCTTCAATCACAAACTGCTCAAAATTAAAATCTTTTGGCAGATGTCTTCTGACTTCCTGAATAATCCACATTCCCATGATGTTTTTTAAAAACCGATAGGTTCCAAAGGCGCCCCACTCATTTGTATAATTATTTTCTCTTGTCAGATCTGTAATGACGGGATGCTCGTTTTCAATGCCAATCAAAGACCAGGTTCCACTGCTCACATATGCCCAGTTGTTCCCTTGTCCAGGTGAACCTGCAATGGCTGAAGCCGTATCATGAGATGCTACTGTAATAACTTTCGTGATCGGTAAATCAAAAGAAGGAAACCTTCCACGCAGCAAATGACCAAGGTTTCTTCCAGGATAAGTAAGCGACGGAAATTGGTTTCTTGAAATGCCCAGCAGCGCTAGCAAGTCTTCATCAAAATCCCCTGTATGAATGTTTAACAGCTGTGTTGCCGAAGCATTGGTTATCTCCGTTACCGGAATTCCCGTTAAACAAAATCCTAAATAATCAGGTACTGTCATAATAAACTTTGTTTTTGAAAGGTTTTCGGGAGTTTCTTCATACAATTGATACAAGGTATTAAACGACAAAAACTGTATTCCCGTTTTTTCATAAATGGTTTTTTGCGGTAAATGAGCCGTAACTTTCTCAATCGTTTTTTCTGTTCGCTTATCGCGATAAGAGATCACTTCCTGCACACGGTTTCCATTTTCATCTACCAGCACATAATCCGTTGCCCACGTATCGATTCCAAGCGTACAAACTTCGCAGCCAAGATTTTTGGCTTGCTCTAATCCTTTTAAAATTTCGTTGAGCAAGTGTTCAATATCCCAAAAACACATTCCATCTTTTTTTATAAAGCCATTTGCAAATCGATGTATTTCCTTGATCTCCAGTTTTTCATTTTTAATATCTCCGACTACAAGGCGTCCGCTTGAAGCACCAATATCTACGGCAATATGGATCATTCTCCCCTCCTCCTTAATGCTTTCAATCCATGCATAACATTTCGCTCGCTTCGCCCAAAAAAATCGTGTACTTGCAAATAATATTGATAAAGCTTTTCGTAAATAACACTGTTTTCCTCTGAAGGACTGATTACTGTGCCAGACGTTTTTGCCATATAAGATGCGGCTTCCTCCAGAGAGTCATATCCACCCTGTTTTCTTCCTGCTGCTACGGCAGCGTAAATAGCCGAGCCGAGGGCAATAACTTGCTCCGCGTCTGTTATCTTTATATCGCGTTTTAATACATCAGCATAAATTTGCATAAGCAGCTTATTTTTCTTTGGCAGCCCGCCACATGCAAAAATATCCTCAATCTCTATATTTTCATTTTCAAAAGATTCAATAATTTTTCTTGTTCCAAAAGCAGTTGATTCAAGTAATGCCCGGTATATTTCTTCTGGCTTTGTAGCTAGGTTTAGCCCAATGATAGCCCCTGATAAATGACCATCCATGAGAACAGATCTATTTCCGTTCCACCAATCGAGCGCGATCAGTCCCGATTCTCCAGGATTTAAACGTGCTGCTTTTTGCTCTAGGTAATTGTGGATATTCATACCTTTGAGATAAGCTTCTTTTTTAGCATGCTCAGGAACACATTCATTGATATACCAGGCAAAAGCGTCTCCCACCGCCGCTTGTCCGGTCTCATAACTTATGGCGCCCGGTACAATACCGTCTTCTACTACTCCGCAAATTCCTTCTAACATTTGCTTTTTTTCTGCAATGAGCATATGACAGGTCGATGTCCCCATCGTCATCACAAATTGCCCAGCATTCACTGCTCCTACCGCAGGTACTCCTGCGTGTGCGTCAATGATACAAACAGAAACCGCTATTCCCGGATTTAATCTCAGCCTATCAGCCATCTCTTCTGTTAAAACGCCTGCGCATTCTGCTACATTTTTTATTTCTCCGCGTAATTTTGTCTCACCGGCTGTCTCTAATCTTTCATCTACTGATTTTAAGAAAGAAGCAGAAGGATATCCTTCTCCATTGTTCCAAAAAGCTTTATAACCACTGAGATTACTGCTCCTAACCAACCGGCCCGTCAGCTGCATTGTAATCCAGTCCCCTGCTTCAATAAACAAATCAGCAGCTTCATAAATAGAAGGATCTTCCCGTAAAACTTGTAACATTTTTGGGAACAACCATTCTGACGAAAATTTCCCTCCGTATTGCTGCAGGATTGGTTCGTTTCTTTCTTGAGCAATCCGTGTGAAATCATCTGCTTCTTTTTGAGCGGCATGGTGTTTCCAGAGTTTTACCCAGCTATGAGGATGATTTTTCCATTTTTCCCGGAAGCACAATGGCTCGCCTTCTTCATCAACAGGTAAGAGGGTGCATGACGTAAAATCAATGCCAATTCCAATTACCTCTTCTTTATTGATCCCGCTTTGCTTCATTACTTCTGGAACAGATTTAAACAATACATCCAAATAATCCCGTGGATGTTGAAGCGCCCAATCCTTTTCAAGTTTTACTCCATTAGGAAGTGATTCGGCGATTACTCCGTGGTGATAAGGTGTGACATGAGCCGCCGCTTCACTTCCGTTTTCTACGTTTACAAGCACTACTCGCCCTGATTCTGTCCCATAATCAATACCGATCGTATACTTAGCCACATTTACAACCTCCTTTTCTCCATAAAGTAAAACCCCTCTCACGAGTAAACGTTAGCGGGAGAGGGGGCAAGTTATAGTTACATTAAATTAAAAATCATAATCCGCTGCATTTTCTTTTGTGAAGTCTGTTGGAGGACCCATGATAACTGTTTTACCATCTTCCCAAAGTTCGATTTCACCTACACCTTCAACGTTTTGCCCGTTTTCTGGTTTCTCACCTTCAACCAAATCTTTTGCAAGAGCCACTGTTAAGTAACCCAGCTTATCTGGTTCCCAAAGAATGGCCACATCCAATGCTCCATCTTCTAAATAAGGAGAAGAATCTTTCGGCAGCGCCGTACCAACAACCGCAATTTTATCTTGAAGTCCTTTTTCTTGAATCGCCTGAGCTGCGCCAAGTGGTGCTGGTGTTGAAAATGCCATAATACCTTTTAGATCCGGATTAGATTTAATCAAATCCAATGTTTTTTGATACGCAACTTGCTGTTTTTCATCAGTTGCAATTTTATCTGTAACGAGTTGGATGCCAGGATAGTTTTCTTCGAGTTCTTTCTTGGCTGCATCAATCCACGTGTTTAAGTTTGCTGCCGACAATCCACCTGTTAAAATAGCAATCTGGCCTTCTTCAGTGCCCATTTGTTCAACAAGTGATTGAGCAATGTGTCGACCGTATGCCTCGTCATCAATTTGGTGAACAGATAGCTCAACTAAGGACTGATCCGCCGGCGTATCCCAGTCCATTACAATGATTCCCTGGTCTTTTGCTTTTTTAAGGACCGGTGAAAGGGAAGCCGCATCATTTGGAGCGACCGCGAGAACGTCTACATTTTGGCTAATTAAGTCCTCGATAACCTTTACCTGCTGTGCAGCATCCGGCTCAGTCGGTCCTGTGTAAACCACTTCAACGCCAAGGTCTTTTCCTGCTTTGATAGCACCAGCTTCTGATGCATTAAAGTATGGGATACCAATCAGCTTTGGTACTACAGCAATTTTCACTTCCCCATCATCACCGCCGCCACTGTTGCTTTTCGTACTTTCATTTCCAGCAGCACCTTCCTCTGATACGCACCCTGCCAATAACCCTCCTGCTAAAATAGCAGTTGCAAACAACCCTGTAACTTTTTTCATCTTCCATCTCCCTTTCTGAAATTAGTAGTACGCTTTATTTGATCTGACTTATTCAGGTAAATCCTTTTGTTATTATGCAGCTGATAATTGTTTTTGTTTTTTTTCGTCCAGCTTTGATTTCACAAAGTTAATGACAAGCACTCCTACTAAAATAACCCCCATCATGACAGTTACAATTGAACGAGGAACTCCAAGAAGATTCAATCCACTGGACAACATTTGGAAAATAATTACTGCATATATAGTGCCCATGACTTTTCCATAGCCTCCTTGAATTTCCGTTCCTCCGAGAACAGCTGCTGCTACACTTTGCAGAAGATAGGATGAACCCAAATCTACTTTTACTGTATTGTAACGAGAGGTCATGATAATTGAAGCAATCGTCGCCAGCAAAGCCGCGTATAAATACACTTTCATTAAAACCCGGCTGTTGTTTACGCCCGAAAACAGTGAAGCGATTGGGTTGCTTCCAACCATATAAACGCTTTTTCCCCATCCTGTTTTCGTTAATAAAATACCGGTAACAACGGCGAAAATAATAAAGATAATCATCGATAACGGAACAATTCCCATATAGTAGCCGTTTCCGATTAAACTGTAAGCTTCACTAAAACCAGAAATTGAGTTTCCTTTTGTAATGCTTAATATAATGCCTTCAAATAAAACCATTGTGCCCAGTGTTACAAGGATTGGCGATACCCCGATTTTTGAAATAATAAATCCATTGAGAGATCCGCACAAAAGACCGACTACTACACCTGCTAAAATAGCAACAATCATTGGATATCCGTTGCTCGACATCGTGGCAATCGCCACCCCTGATAGGGCTGCCGTATAGGTGATGGATAAATCAATCCCGCCTGTTACAATAACTACCATCATTGCAAGTGCAATTAATCCAAACTCGGGAAGCTGAAACATCATGTTATTTAAGTTGTTAGAAGACATAAATTCAGGAACTGTGATACTCATTAAAATAAATAAGGCAATGGCAATGAGGCCTAGTATATTTTCTTTAGTCAGTGATATCTTTTTCATGTTTTCACCTCTTTCTTATGCTTCTACTTCGATTTTTGACAACTTCTCTTGAGAGCGTTTGTATTGAACATGATCATAAGAAACCGCTAACAAAATAATGATTCCAGTAAACACTTTTTGCCAGAATGTATCAATTCTCGCCAGAATCAGTCCATTTTGTACAATACCGAGAAGTAGAACACCTAAAACCGTTCCCATTACCGTGCCTCTTCCTCCCATAATATTGGCTCCTCCCAAAACAACGGCTGCAATAACCATTAATTCAAGACCAAGCATTCCATTAGGATCAACGGCTTTTGTGTATGCAGTTTGGGCAATGGCAGCAATTCCTGCTAAAAACCCCATATAAGAAAAAACGAAAATTTGGACTTTATCAAAGTTAATTCCTACGCGGACAGCAGAATCCTTGTTTCCACCAATCGCCATTACTTCCCGCCCGATTAATGTGTATTTCAGCAAATACCAAGTCAACAACGCTACCGCAATAAACATAAGAATAACAATTGAAATCCCAAAAACCTCAAAGCTTGAAAATTTCAAGAAAATACTTGGAAAGCTGCTGCTGTTTAAGTACTGTCCATTGGTAATGTATAAAACTAAACCATTGATGATACTCATCATACCGAGTGTTACTACAATTGCCGGAATTTGAATTTTTGCCACTAAAACTCCATTTATCGCACCAAGTATAATGCCAAGCAATGGTCCAATTAAAAATAATAGAAGAATGGAGACCGGGCTATCTGGCATAATAACCATTATTTTTCCTAAAATCACACATACCGCGCTTGTGACAGCTGCAACCGACACATCAATCCCACCGGTGATAATGACCATTGTCATTCCGATAGCCAATATGCCGAGAACAGCATTTCCTTTAATCACATCCAGTAAGTTGTCTGCTGTAAGAAAAACGGGACTGATAAATGTAAGGACAATACTGAGCAAAATGACAATCATGGCAATACTGACTTCTTTTGACTTTAAAATACTATTCATGCCGGAGCCTCCTCTTCATAAAGCTCTTCTGCTTTAGGACCAAGCAGTGCGTAGTTCATAATATTTTCTTGTGTGGCTTCTTCGATGCCGACTTCTCCTGCTATTCTTCCATGTCTCATAATTAAAATCCGGTCGCTTACAGCAAGAACTTCTGGCAGTTCGGATGAAATCACAATAATCCCCATCCCTTCTGCAGCCAGTTTTCTCATCAGCTTATGAATTTCAGATTTTGCACCAATATCAATTCCATTGGTTGGTTCATCAATAATTAAAATTTTAGGCTTCGTTGAAAGCCATTTTCCGATAACTACCTTTTGTTGATTACCACCGGATAAATCTCCTGCTGCGCGGTTCGGAAGAGCGGGACGGACATCGAGTGTTTTAACATAATGATTGGCTAACTGGACTTCTTTTTTCCGATCAATTAATTTAAATTTATTGCGAAGCTGTTTTAAAACAGGAAGCGAAATATTATTAATAATGGACTGTCGAAGAACAAGCCCTTGCGTTTTTCGACTTTCTGGAACATAAGCAATCCCCTTTTTTACCGCATCTTCAGAAGATTTAATGACAACTGTCTCTCCATTTATTTTCAGCTCCCCTTTATAAGGACGATTCACCCCAAAGATTGCTTGGGCGAGTTCTGTTCTCCCTGATCCAACCAAACCGGTAATTCCAAGAACTTCTCCCTCTTTTAGTTCAAACGTAATATCTTTAAAGTTTCCTTCTTTAGACAACCCCTTTACTTCCAGCAGCGTTTTGCCTGTCTTGACTTTTTCTTTATTTTTCTCGTAAAGAACCTGACGCCCTACCATCAGCTGAATAAGCTTATCTTCGTTTAATTCTTCTGTATCGTAACTGCCTACATATTTTCCATCTCGCAAAACCGTAAAACGATCCGAAACAGTGAAAAGTTCTTTTAATTTGTGACTAACAAAAATAATAGAAATACCTCGATTTTTCAGATCATCAATTACTTTATATAGCTTTTCTACTTCACCTGAGGATAAAGAAGAAGTCGGTTCGTCCATAACGATAAGTTTTGAATCAAAAGCCAATGCTCTGGCAATTTCAATAAGCTGCTGCTGGGCTATGCTTAATTTCTCAACCGGTGTGTGGACATCTATTTCAACCCCTAGCTCTTTCAGCGCTTTTTTTGCTTTTTCTTCCATTTCACTCCATTTTATTTTTTTCCAAGGTTTTTTATCGCTGTCCCGTCCGATATAAATATTTTCTGCTACTGATAAATTTGGAAATAAGCTCAAATCCTGATAAATGATTGAAATACCTTTTAAAGTTGCATCAATTGGCTTTTGAATTTCAGCTTCTTTTCCTTCAAAGTAAAATGCTGCACCCGGATCCGGCTTGTAAATGCCAGCTAAAATTTTAATTAAAGTTGATTTTCCAGCACCGTTTTCTCCAATTAGTGCATGTACTTCTCCTTTTTTAACTTCAAGCATTACATTATCCAATGCTTTGACGCCTGGAAATGTCTTACTTACATTTTTCATTTGAAGTAAATAGTCTTTCACTGCTTTCACCTCTTTAGCTAAATATAGAAAAGTTTTTTATTGAAGCTGGGTTCGATAACCATTTAGTCCGCGTTCCTGGCAAAAAGCTGTTACTTCTTCCAATGTCGGAAGGCCTTTTTGTGCTCCCGGTTTTGTTACTTTCATGGCTGCTACAACGGCCGCAAACTGAGCTGCTGACTCCAGCGCTTCTCCTTCTGCCACAGCACAAGCTAATGCACCTGCGAATGAGTCTCCAGCTCCCACTGTATCAACTGCTTGGACGGGAATAGGATCTACAAAGAATGTTTTTCCTTTTTGATAAACCAGCGCTCCTTTGCTTCCCAGCTTGATGATGCTGTTTGAAACACCCAACTGATGATCAAAATACACCCCTGCTTTGTATGCGCTTTCTATTGAGTCAATTTTGATTCCCGTCAGCTCGTAAGTTTCCTGGGCATTTGGTGTAATGACGTCTGCATACTGAAGAGCTTCTATTGTTACACCTGCAGCTGGTGCTGGATCGAGAATCACAAACATTTCTTTTTCTTTTGCCAGCTTTACGGCTTGAAGAATCGTTTTAGATGGAATTTCCATTTGAATAAGAAGCACGCTTCCTGCTTCGACATCCTTAAATTTTCCAATGATGTCTTCTTCTCTCAGCTCATCATTGGCTCCCTTGATAACGAGCATTGTATTTTCAGCAGTTTTGTCAATGGTAACCAGAGCACATCCAGTCGCTTGACTCTCCGTGTATGTTAGCAGCGAAATATCTACATTATTCTCTGTCAATGTTCGAATCACTTCCTGTCCAAATGCATCACGGCCAACCGCTCCGATTAACTGAACCTGTTTGCCAAGCTTTGCACAGGCTGTTGCTTGATTTGCTCCTTTCCCGCCACTAAACATTTGCATGCTGTGACCCAAAACGGTATCTCCGTGAACAGGGTATTGATCCGTTGTTGCGACAATGTCCATATTAATGCTTCCTACCACAACGATTGACTTCATATCATTCCCTCTTTTTGTGGGTTTGTTTGTTCAAGAAAAATGTTAAGCTCCTGAACAGCTTCTTTTAAAGAAAGCTCTTTTTTAAATAAGCAAGATGTTCCGCATACAAGCATATCTGCTCCGTTTTTTACAACTTCAGGTATGGTATGAAATCCGATATTACCATCCACTTGGATTTGGATGTTGTATCCTTCTTTATCAATTAACTCACGTAGCCTTTGAATTTTTTTGTACATAAGCGGAATAAATTTCTGTCCAGCAAAGCCTGGATTCACTGTCATGACTGTTACATAGTCTACAACATCTAATACATATTCAAGTTCTTCAATAGGCGTTGAAGGATTCAAGGCCACTCCTGCTTTTATTCCTTTGTTTCTCAAGTTCTGCAATATCCTTTGCAAATGAGTAGCTGCTTCTGCATGAACGGAAATCATATCAGCTCCTGCTTCAATAAAAAGATCAATATGGTCTTCTGGTTTCATGACCATTAAGTGAACATCAAATGGCTTATCTGTGAACGGCCTGATTTGTTTAATTAAATCTGGTCCCATTGTAAAATTTGGAACAAATAAGCCGTCCATTATATCCAAGTGAAAAAAATCAACTCCTGCCTGATCTAGTTCTCTGACAGTGCTTTTTAAGTTTCCCATGTCCGCACACATAAGTGATGGTCCAATTGATGTCATAATCATAATCCCCCATATCTATACCTTATTTTTCAATCAATGGTTAATAAAGCGTTTTCTATTTGTTATCTATACTATATTGAAAGCGTTTACCTTTGAGTAGGAGAGAAAATTCGGATAGGGGGGAGTTTATTCGGTACATTTTCATTTTTTGAAATACAAACAAAAAAAAGCCCCATTAGGAGCTTTTCAACTGTACTCATGCATTTCTCTAAATTCAGAAGGTCTCTTTCCTGTCCATTGTTTAAACAAACGGCTGAAATACTTTGTGTCTTGATAACCTACTTTCGCGGCAATGTCGTAAACTTTCAAATCGGTATGAATAAGCAATTCCTTCGCTTTTTTAAGACGCTCATTTGTCACGTAATCTAAAACAGTTTCCCCTGTCTGGTTTTTAAAATATTCGCAAAAGTACGTTGCATTTAAATGCACATGGGCTGCAATTTGCTTGATAGTAATGCTTTGCTCAAGGTGCTCCTGTATCCAAACTTTGGCTCTTTTTACTGGCTCTCCCTGCTCATTGTGCGCAGCTTCCCTCTTATCCCTTATTTTTTGCATCCATATTTCTGTATCGAGTTTTAGCTTTTCAAAAGAAGAAGGTTCTTCTGTAATTTTAAATGCTTCCTGAATTAATTCCGGCAGTTCATTCAAACCATCCTCTTTAATCCAACAGTTAATAATCCTTATACATAAATAACGGACAGATTCTTGTATCAAAAATGGTGAAGACGCTTCCTTTAAAGAAACAAAGAATTGATTGAATGCCTGCTCTGCTTTATCTTCTCCATGCTCCATTGCTTCTACCGTCTCTTCTGCCCATTTGTAAATAGCTGGGGGAACTTCTGTGATTTTATTATAGGAAATATGCTTCAATGATTCTGTTTTAAAAAGTTTATTGCCTCCCTGAACCATACGGAACTGGAGGGCTGAACGCAGCTCATCTTTAACATTGGTTAAAAGAGAGAGATCTTTAAATGGATCACTCAGCGCAATAGATATAGTAAAAGGCGTTGAACGCTTGACAGCTGATTTAAGCCTCAAACACTCTGGCTCAATGTTTTCTTTATCGGGGTCTTTGATCAATACCCAATAGGCATACTGACTGTTTTTCCATAACCAATACTGACTGCTTTTTTGTGTTTCTTTAATCAGATCCTCAATTTTCTTATCCCACAACTTCCAATCCTCCGAGGATACAGCCTGCTTTTTAGCTAAAATCTGATCCACTCCAAGGTAAAGCAGATAGTAAGTTCCTTCTGGGAACTGACGGAACCACTCAAGGAAAGATAAATCCACACTGTCTTTTGATGTGGCATCATTCAGCAACTGAAGCTGCCGTTCAACGGTCAATCTAACCAGCATTTCTTCCGCTTTCTCATATTTCTCCCGCTCTGCTCTAGTTTGGATTACCTGTTCTTGTATATTAAGCAGGAGCTGCTTAAATTTATCCCGATCAATCGGCTTTAAAATATAATCCGTGGCCCCTTCTCTTAAAGCTGTTTGAACATATTTAAAATCATCGAAACCACTGATAATAATAGAAAAAAAATCATTGTTTTCTTTTTTTAGTTCTCTGACAAGCATCAGTCCATCCATAAGAGGCATTTGAACATCTGTAAATAATACATCAATAGGCTGTTCTAATTGATGAATAGCCGTATAGGCTTCTTGGCCATCCGAGTAAACTCCTGCTATTTCCCAATTTTCAATTCCTGTTTTGATTAATCGCTCAATTCCTCTTCTAATTCTTGGCTCGTCATCAACAATGGCCACTCTAATTTTCTCCATTTTTTTTATTCAGCTCCTCTCGTTTCATAAGTATAGCTGCTTGATATGAATCAATTTTGGGAATACGCATGAGAATTTTCGTGCCTTCTTCTTCCTTGCTGGTAATTTCAAGCTTATACTGTTCTCCAAAAATCATATTAATTCTCGCATTAACATTAATGACACCGAATCCTGAATCACGCCCAGCCAATGGGTCAGATTGAAGCCTTTCGTTTAACTGTTCCAATTTTTCAAAGTCGATTCCAGGGCCGTTGTCTTCAACTATTAACAGAATTTCATCGTTTTCTTTATATCGTCTATCTTCTAAAATATGAATAAAAAGCGACAATTCTTTTCTTTTTTCAAGCCCATATTTAATCGCGTTTTCAACAATCGGTTGTAATACAAACTTGGGTACATAATAATTAAGCAGGCTGCTTTCTTTCTCAATGTTAAATTGCAGCCGATCTTCAAAACGAAATTGCTGAATTCGAAGGTAATCTTCGATATGTTGAACTTCATTCTGAATACTGACTAAACTATCTTTATTACTTAGTGAAAAACGAAGCATCCTTCCAAGCAATGTCAGCATTGTAACAACTTCGTCTATTTCCTCGTCTTCTACTGCCATACTGATTGTTTCTAATGTGTTGTACATAAAGTGCGGATTAATTTGGGATTGAAGAGCATATAACTCTGCGGTACGCTGCCTTAGTTCAATATCGTAATTTCGCTGAATCAATTCTCTGATTTCAGCAAGCATTGAACTGAAGCTTTTCGCTAGAATTCCTACCTCATCATTTGAATGTATTGGAATGTCGACAAGTAAATCTCCCTTTTCCACTTTTTTCATAATGCTTCCTAACTCATAAAGAGGCCGTGTAACCTTCCAAGCAAAAGAAATGGAGATAAAAGTTGTTACTAACGCAACAACCATAAAAACAAAAATGGTTGCATTTCGAACAAGATCTGTTTTCTCTGTTAAATTTTTAATTGGCATGCTGTGAACCAGCACCCAGGCAAGCTCTCTGGATTCGCTTACACTGACAAGAGATTTTTCTCCATCCTGGTTTTTGCGAAAGCTTCCATTCAAGATTGGATATTCACCAATTTCCGGATCAACAGAACCAATTTTTGACTGTTCTGTGTGATAAATAATATTTCCTTTTTTTGTCGCAATCCACATTGTTACGTTTTTTTCCTGCTGTAGTTCTGCAAGAAATTCTTCAAAGAAAGATACATCAACGGCGATATAAATCGTTCCCAAGTTTTTTCTGTTGTCAAAATCGGTTATTTGTTTGACCAGCATAAAATAGGAAGGAGATCCTTCGAATGACAGATTTGCTTGATTAGGCAGAATAAGCTGCATTCCTCCTAAAGAACTCAGCGCATCTGCATAAGGAAGTGTTCCATCATTAAAGCCAAAATTTTTATAGGGAACAGTAGTACTTGCAAAGACGTGATTTTTAGACACTAGGAAAGCCCCTAAAATAGTTGCAGAGCTGTTTTGTAAATAGGTTCTTGTTAAATAGTTTTTTACAATGTATTCATTGCGTAGCTTTTTCGACTGGCTGCTTGCTGCACTATCTCGTAAAACAGTCATCACATCCCCTGACTGATAAATAAGGTCTGGAAAATATTCCATCTTCCGTATTTCGTTTTCAATCTTTTCATTTACCTGTTCTACGAGGCGAGGTACATATTCACCTACTTCTTCTTGAATAGACTGCGTGTATTGATAGTAGGCAATAAACCCGAGAAATCCCATTGGGACAATTGTAAGTAATGTATATGTAACGATAAGTTTCGTTGTCAGGGGAAAGGCTTTTATTTGTCTGTTAAATATATGTTTAAAAATCATATTGATCCACATTTTCCTTTGTAAAATCGATCGGCTGACCCATAATTACCATATCACCATCATATTCGATATTTCCGATTTTCCTGATGCTTTGTCCATGATATGGCCACTCGCCATCCAATAAACTTTTGGCCATTGTAACCGTTAAATAACCTAGCTTTTGCGGACTCCACAGGGTAATAGTTTGGGCTGATCCTTCTTTTAAATAGTCTCTCATTAAATTAGGGGTTGAGGTACCGACAAAAGCTATCCTCTCTGTGTTGCCGAGGTCTTTTAGTGCTTGGGCGATTGCTGGTGGAGTAACGGTTGACAGCCCGATCATTCCTTCTAAGTTTGGATAATTCTTCAATACTTTTTTTGTAACATTGTATGCTTTGTGAATATCTTCATTTGTATATTCAATTTTCACCAGCTTCATCTTTGGATAATATTCTCTCTGATGAAGTTGCAGCCAAGCTGTCCATTCATTTAAGTTTGCTGCATTTGGCGATCCTGTTAAAATGGCATATTCTCCTTGTTCCTGCATTTCCATAGCAAGTAAGTCCATAAGATGACGTCCCATTATTTCAGGATCGATCATATTAATGAAAAATTCTCTTAGTTTTGGATCTGTATCTGAGTCCCATGTTAAAACTTTAATGCCTTTTTCCTGCGCATCTTGCAGTACGGAACCCAGCTCTACGGGATCGTTTGCAGAAACTGCAATTACATCAACATGCTGATCAATTAATTCTTTAATCACTTCGGCTTGCTGTTTAGGATCAGGTGAAGGGGGTCCTTTAAAAATTACTTTCACTTTTAAATCTTCACCCGCTTCCATCGCTCCTTCTTTAACTGCAACAAAATAAGGAATTTCTTCTACTTTAGGAACTAATGCAATTGTATAAATCTTTGACTTCTTATTTTCGTTTATAGCCTCTTTAGAAAGTTCTGGCTCAGTATCATTGTAGATGACTTCATACTTCTTTTGTACGTTGCACGATGTGAGTAATAAAAGACAAAATAGAAGGATAAATAAAACTAGCTTTTTATACATATCTTTATGATCCCTCTCTTTAGTTAGATAAGTGTGCCCTCAACTCATTAGTAAGCGTTTTCAAATAAATGACCGTAAAATGCTGCTGTTCTTTATTGAAAAAACAAGGTCTCTAATTTTCTAAGTAATAGTCAAGGAATTAATTGCACTACTTTGAAAAATGCAAATTATTATTTATAAAAAATGCTACTCTTTTGCCTATATAGTAAAAAGTTTATATAAAACAAGAAACCATGCTTATTGTACTACTTTAAACTAGATAATTAGTACTTCTATTATAATTCTCTTCATTTTTAAAAATCCCTTTTGGACTCACTCTTTTATCTTTAAGAGGTTATTTTATTAAGTATATAATTTATGACATATTCAATTAAATGTCTAATTCTTTTTTTACTATATGAATCGGACACCTGACAAACGGCTTATTCGCTATAACTTTTAGCTATAGGTACTTATCAAAATTAAGCGTTACACTATAACTATATACCCGTGGTATGATACGAACACAGCCAAAAAGAAAAAGGTAACCAGACACGGAGAGGAAGAAAAAATTGCGTAAAGTAAATGCTTCTGATGTTGTAGCAGCAAGCCGCTTCAATAAATTTCATTTAGTTGTTTTTTTATGGTGTGTATACGCCATTGCATTTGATGGTTTTGATATTGCCATGTACGGGATCGGTCTTCCATTAATGATGGCTGATTTCGGCTTAACGCCGGTTGAAGCCGGCAGTATTGGAAGTTATGTATTGGTCGGCATGATGGCCGGTGCCTTTATATGCGGGCCACTTGCCGACACAATCGGACGCAAAAAAGTTCTAGCCATCTGCATGTTTTTATTTAGTGTTTTTACTTTTCTTTCAGGCCTTGCGCCAAATGCGACGGTCTTTACCGTCATGCGTGTCATTGCAGGAATCGGGATGGGTGGTTTGATGCCTAACGTGATTGCCCTGATGACTGAGTATTCCCCGAAAAAAAACCGGGCACTTATCGTAGCCACCATGTACTGCGGTTATTCGGTTGGAGGCATTTTAGCAGCACTGATTGGGATGTCCGTTATGCAGGATGTGGGCTGGAGATTGCTTTACTGGCTTGGTATTATTCCATTATTCACCCTGCCTTTATTCTTAAAGAAATTTCCGGAATCTCTGTCGTATTATATTTTGCGCGGACAGGGAGATAAACTTGCGGACATTTTAAATCGTGTTCATCCTGGCGGAAATTATAAAGAAACCGACGATTATGAATATGCAAGCGCAAAAGAAAATGCAAAAGGATTTCCGGTCAAGAAATTATTCATCCATCATCGTGCGTTGAGCACATTTGCTTTTTGCCTTGCTGTGTTCAGCTGTTTGCTTATGATTTACGGCTTAAATACATGGCTGCCAAAAATTATGCAGGAATCCGGCTATGCCCTGTCATCCAGCCTTTCATTCAGCTTAGTGCTTGGCGTCGGCCAAATAGGCGGTTCTCTATTAGGTGGCTATTTTATCGACCGTGTAGGACACCGGAAAGTGTTGATTTCCATGTATTTGCTTAGCGCTGTTTGTTTTATTGCCCTGAGTTTTACATCTAATATCCTGCTTTTATATGTACTAATTGCGCTTGGCGGTGCCTGTACGGCGGGAACACAAAATTTATCAAACCCTTATATTTATGAGTTTTATCCAAAAGAAGTACGGGCAACTGGCGTCGGCTTCGCCGTTGGGGTCGGCCGGATCGGAGCAATTGCAGCACCGATATTGATCGGTTTTTTACTGGCCTCCAGCCTGGCACCACAAAATGCTTTTATCATGTTTGCTGTTCCGAGTCTTCTTGGAGCCCTTGCTTTTACTCTGGTTCGTGAAAAATACGGAAGCTTTGACCAGCTGGAGACACTTCAAGATCAAAGAGCAGGCTGAACAATCATGACAGCAGCTATATGCCATTAAAAGAAGTGAAAATAAAAAGGATGACCTTAGTCTACAGATACGAAGACTTAAAGGTCGTCCTTTTTTAGCTGGCTGGCCAAAGATGCCGACCCACACTTTAGACAGGACAGGTGACAAAAGATTCTTTTCTCCAAAAGCTCCATTAAATCATGAAATTTTCAACTCCTCGCTGCATATAAACCTCATATGATTTAAAATTTACTTTCAGAGGGCAGGGATGACGATCTTTCTTCGCAAATTTATTTCCATTCTAATTGGAAGCTTTTTTATTGCAGTGGGCATTAACTTCTTTCTTGTCCCCTCTGAGCTGCTGGACGGTGGAGCGATTGGCATCGGGCTCATTTCTCATTACGTGACAGGAGTACAAGTGGGACTAGTCATTATTTTAATCAATATACCGATTTTTATTTTTTCCTGGTTTTACAACCGCTCTTTTTTTTATAACAGTCTCCACGGCATGCTTTTTTCGTCTTTTATGATTGATTTATTTTATCCTCTGCACGCTATTGGGGAACAATTTAACATTCCCATTGTGTTTGCTATTCTTGGAGGGATTACGGTCGGTCTTGGTATCGGCTGTATGCTCTGGTTTAATACAAGCGTCGGTGGAACAGATCTCCTGGGTCTCATGTTTGCGAGACACAGAAATTTAAACCCAGGCGTCATCATTTTTATGATTGATTTTCTTATTGTTTCTATCGGAAGTATGATTATTTCAGATGGCTCCATTTTCTTATCCTGCCTCACTGTCACATGTGTTGGCATCACCACGAGCTTGGTGTCAGCAAGGAAACAGGAAGAACAGTAACGGCTTATATTTGAGCTAAAAGGTATCCTAACCACTTTTTGAGACAACAAAAAAGAGGACAAGCTTTCGCTGTCCTCACTTCTTGCCTGGCGGCGTCCTGCTCTCACAGGGGGAAACCCCCAACTACCATCGGCGCTGAAGAGCTTAACGGCCGTGTTCGGGATGGGAACGGGTGTGACCTCTTCGCTATTGCCACCAGACTATATGGAACAAAATTGTTCCTTCAAAACTAGATAATCTCTGTAAAGTAACGGCATACCGATGCCATTTGGATCTTGATTAAGTCCTCGATCGATTAGTATTCGTCAGCTCCATGCGTCGCCGCACTTCCACCTCGAACCTATCTACCTCGTCATCTTCAAGGGATCTTACTTACTTGCGTAATGGGAAATCTCATCTTGAGGGGGGCTTCATGCTTAGATGCTTTCAGCACTTATCCCGTCCACACATAGCTACCCAGCGATGCCTCTGGCGAGACAACTGGTACACCAGCGGTGTGTCCATCCCGGTCCTCTCGTACTAAGGACAGCTCCTCTCAAATTTCCTGCGCCCGCGACGGATAGGGACCGAACTGTCTCACGACGTTCTGAACCCAGCTCGCGTACCGCTTTAATGGGCGAACAGCCCAACCCTTGGGACCGACTACAGCCCCAGGATGCGATGAGCCGACATCGAGGTGCCAAACCTCCCCGTCGATGTGGACTCTTGGGGGAGATAAGCCTGTTATCCCCGGGGTAGCTTTTATCCGTTGAGCGATGGCCCTTCCATGCGGAACCACCGGATCACTAAGCCCGACTTTCGTCCCTGCTCGACTTGTAGGTCTCGCAGTCAAGCTCCCTTGTGCCTTTACACTCTGCGAATGATTTCCAACCATTCTGAGGGAACCTTTGGGCGCCTCCGTTACATTTTAGGAGGCGACCGCCCCAGTCAAACTGCCCGCCTGACACTGTCTCCCACCCGGATCACGGGTGCGGGTTAGAATTTCAACACAGTCAGGGCAGTATCCCACCAGCGCCTCCACCGAAGCTGGCGCTCCGGCTTCCAAGGCTCCTGCCTATCCTGTGCAGACTGTGCCGAAATTCAATATCAGGCTGCAGTAAAGCTCCACGGGGTCTTTCCGTCCTGTCGCGGGTAACCTGCATCTTCACAGGTACTATAATTTCACCGAGTCTCTCGTTGAGACAGTGCCCAGATCGTTGCGCCTTTCGTGCGGGTCGGAACTTACCCGACAAGGAATTTCGCTACCTTAGGACCGTTATAGTTACGGCCGCCGTTTACTGGGGCTTCAATTCAGACCTTCGCTTGCGCTAAGCCCTCCTCTTAACCTTCCAGCACCGGGCAGGCGTCAGCCCCTATACGTCGCCTTGCGGCTTTGCAGAGACCTGTGTTTTTGCTAAACAGTCGCCTGGGCCTATTCACTGCGGCTCTCTCGGGCTTGCACCCTACCAGAGCACCCCTTCTCCCGAAGTTACGGGGTCATTTTGCCGAGTTCCTTAACGAGAGTTCACTCGCTCACCTTAGGATTCTCTCCTCGCCTACCTGTGTCGGTTTGCGGTACGGGCACCTTACATCTCGCTAGAGGCTTTTCTTGGCAGTGTGGAATCGAAGACTTCGGTACTAAAATTCCCTCGTCATCACAGCTCAGCCTTAATGGAAACGGGATTTGCCTCATTTCCAGCCTGACTGCTTAAACACGCGTATCCAGCTGCGTGATCTCCTATCCTCCTGCGTCCCCCCATCACTCAAACGATGCTTGGTGGTACAGGAATATCAACCTGTTATCCATCGCCTACGCCTTTCGGCCTCGGCTTAGGTCCCGACTAACCCTGAGAGGACGAGCCTTCCTCAGGAAACCTTAGGCATTCGGTGGAAGGGATTCTCACCCTTCTTTCGCTACTCATACCGGCATTCTCACTTCCAGGCGCTCCACCAGTCCTTCCGGTCTGGCTTCACCGCCCCTGGAACGCTCTCCTACCACTGACACCATAAGGTGTCAATCCACAGCTTCGGTGATACGTTTAGCCCCGGTACATTTTCGGCGCAGAGTCACTCGACCAGTGAGCTATTACGCACTCTTTAAATGGTGGCTGCTTCTAAGCCAACATCCTGGTTGTCTGGGCAACTCCACATCCTTTTCCACTTAACGTATACTTTGGGACCTTAGCTGGTGGTCTGGGCTGTTTCCCTCTTGACTACGGATCTTATCACTCGCAGTCTGACTCCCAAACATAAGTATCTGGCATTCGGAGTTTGTCTGAATTCGGTAACCCGGGATGGGCCCCTAGTCCAAACAGTGCTCTACCTCCAGTACTCTTCGTTTGAGGCTAGCCCTAAAGCTATTTCGGAGAGAACCAGCTATCTCCAGGTTCGATTGGAATTTCACCGCTACCCACACCTCATCCCCGCACTTTTCAACGTGCGTGGGTTCGGACCTCCAGTGAGTGTTACCTCACCTTCATCCTGGACATGGGTAGATCACCTGGTTTCGGGTCTACGACCTCATACTCAAACGCCCTGTTCAGACTCGCTTTCGCTGCGGCTCCGCCTTATCAGCTTAACCTTGCATGAAATCGTAACTCGCCGGTTCATTCTACAAAAGGCACGCTATCACCCGTTAAAGGGCTCTAACTACTTGTAGGCACACGGTTTCAGGATCTCTTTCACTCCCCTTCCGGGGTGCTTTTCACCTTTCCCTCACGGTACTGGTTCACTATCGGTCACTAGGGAGTATTTAGCCTTGGGAGATGGTCCTCCCGGATTCCGACGGAATTCCTCGTGTTCCGCCGTACTCAGGATACACTCAAGAGAGAAGAAGATTTCAGCTACAGGGCTGTTACCTTGTACCGCGGATCTTTCCAGATCGCTTCACCTATCTTCTTCCTTTGTAACTCCGTATAGAGTGTCCTACAACCCCAAGAGGCAAGCCTCTTGGTTTGGGCTATGTCCCGTTTCGCTCGCCGCTACTCAGGGAATCGCGTTTGCTTTCTCTTCCTCCGGGTACTTAGATGTTTCAGTTCCCCGGGTATGCCTCCTCCTGCCCTATGTATTCAGGCAGGGGTACCATCCCATTACGGATGGTGGGTTTCCCCATTCGGAAATCTCCGGATCAAAGCTTACTTACAGCTCCCCGGAGCATATCGGTGTTAGTCCCGTCCTTCTTCGGCTCCTAGTGCCAAGGCATCCACCGTGCGCCCTTTCTAACTTAACCTAAAATGGCGATTACTCGGTATTGCTTGGTGTTACTTTACGATATTATCCAGTTTTCAAAGAACAATCATGTTTGTTATAGAAGGAATTCATCCTTCAAAACTGAACAAAATAACGCGTCAACGTGTGTGAGAACCAAGTTCTCACTTCCGTAAATATCCTTAGAAAGGAGGTGATCCAGCCGCACCTTCCGATACGGCTACCTTGTTACGACTTCACCCCAATCATCTGCCCCACCTTCGGCGGCTGGCTCCCGTAAGGGTTACCCCACCGACTTCGGGTGTTGCAAACTCTCGTGGTGTGACGGGCGGTGTGTACAAGGCCCGGGAACGTATTCACCGCGGCATGCTGATCCGCGATTACTAGCGATTCCAGCTTCATGCAGGCGAGTTGCAGCCTGCAATCCGAACTGAGAATGGTTTTATGGGATTGGCTAAACCTCGCGGTTTTGCAGCCCTTTGTACCATCCATTGTAGCACGTGTGTAGCCCAGGTCATAAGGGGCATGATGATTTGACGTCATCCCCACCTTCCTCCGGTTTGTCACCGGCAGTCACCTTAGAGTGCCCAACTAAATGCTGGCAACTAAGATCAAGGGTTGCGCTCGTTGCGGGACTTAACCCAACATCTCACGACACGAGCTGACGACAACCATGCACCACCTGTCACCGCTGTCCCCGAAGGGAAAGCCCTGTCTCCAGGGAGGTCAGCGGGATGTCAAGACCTGGTAAGGTTCTTCGCGTTGCTTCGAATTAAACCACATGCTCCACCGCTTGTGCGGGCCCCCGTCAATTCCTTTGAGTTTCAGCCTTGCGGCCGTACTCCCCAGGCGGAGTGCTTAATGCGTTAGCTGCAGCACTGAGGGGCGGAAACCCCCCAACACTTAGCACTCATCGTTTACGGCGTGGACTACCAGGGTATCTAATCCTGTTCGCTCCCCACGCTTTCGCGCCTCAGCGTCAGTTACAGACCAAAGAGCCGCCTTCGCCACTGGTGTTCCTCCACATCTCTACGCATTTCACCGCTACACGTGGAATTCCGCTCTTCTCTTCTGCACTCAAGCCTTCCAGTTTCCAATGACCCTCCACGGTTGAGCCGTGGGCTTTCACATCAGACTTAAAAGGCCGCCTGCGCGCGCTTTACGCCCAATAATTCCGGACAACGCTTGCCACCTACGTATTACCGCGGCTGCTGGCACGTAGTTAGCCGTGGCTTTCTGGCCAGGTACCGTCAAGGTACGGGCAGTTACTCCCGTACTTGTTCTTCCCTGACAACAGAGTTTTACGATCCGAAAACCTTCTTCACTCACGCGGCGTTGCTCCGTCAGACTTTCGTCCATTGCGGAAGATTCCCTACTGCTGCCTCCCGTAGGAGTCTGGGCCGTGTCTCAGTCCCAGTGTGGCCGATCACCCTCTCAGGTCGGCTACGCATCGTCGCCTTGGTAAGCCGTTACCTCACCAACTAGCTAATGCGCCGCGGGCCCATCCTGCAGTGACAGCCGAAGCCGCCTTTCAAAAGGAAACCAGGAGGTTTCCAATATTATTCGGTATTAGCCCCGGTTTCCCGGAGTTATCCCAATCTGCAGGGCAGGTTGCCCACGTGTTACTCACCCGTCCGCCGCTAACTTGAACAGGAGCAAGCTCTGTCAAGTCCGCTCGACTTGCATGTATTAGGCACGCCGCCAGCGTTCGTCCTGAGCCAGGATCAAACTCTCCAAAAAAGTTTGACTTGCTCATTTGTTTCCATTAAAACACGGGGTGTTTTTAATGGAAGATAAAAATTTAAAACGTTGACGTTTATTTTGTTCAGTTTTCAAAGATCAATTTTCTTCACTGTCGTTCCCGACAGCTAAATAATCATATCACGTATTAACTTTCAAGTCAACAACTTTTTATCAAAATAATATTTTGATAAATGATTATTAGAATTCATATTTGTCGCTTCATCGATGATACATCAAAAGCGACAGAAAGTTATTATAGTACATTTGGATGTAATTAGTCAATAAGAACTTTCTTATTACATTATATCCAAATAATTAATATAACCTTTATATAGGTTTATCCCGCACGCTACTGTATTAGCGACGGACTAATAATATAACACGTTCGTACTTCTATGGCAATAATATTTCCCCTTATTTTTCTTACCTAGTTATGTTTATAAACCCAGTCTAACCCAAAATAACAGTAGTTGAATGAAATATGATAAAAGTAGATTTTATATCTGCTGATACACTGTAGAGTACACCACAACACAACTTTATTCTTAAAACAACTAATCCATTGAAGCTTTTATCGGTAAGTACTGCTTCCGCGATGATCATGAATATATACCTTTCCCTTATTCCTTGCAGAGGCCAGGCGCCGGAACTCCTATCACTTTTGTTAAAACTTGAAAAGGAATTTCATCAATCTGAATGGTGTCATAGGGAAACTGAAACTGGCATAAGTGACAAAGGTCCCTTATATGCATTTCTAGAATGTCTCTTTTCTCAGGGTGTGAAAAGAGACATTCTAACTCCTCCTTCTCCGACAAAGTCATAAAAGCAGACAAGCGGCTTTTACCACAACGGGGGCATATTACAATAAAGCGGTCTTCTAAAATCCCTGCTTTCTTTAAAAAAGTGAGTGTCTGCTTTTGAAGGCCGGGATCAGATATAACACGCCCTATACTAGAAAAGTACTGGCCTTTTGAAAAACGAGACAAATGACTATCTAATGCTTTTTTGGTTTCCTCAGGGAGAAAATCAATTTTTTGGAGAGTGGGAAAAGCATAAAAGCTGGCAGCGGATGAATGTGCCCCGTCTTTCATCTGGGAAATTAAAAGTGCTAGATCGCGCGAAAGATTACGCATAGGTAAAGCAGCAAAAGCCTTCTGAAAATGACAAAGCTTTTCTTTTGTATAAGCATCCTTCATTGCAGAGACATTAATGGACTGCAAATATGCAGTAAATGCTTTTGAAAATTCATAAATTTGTTCAAGGTCTCTCATTTCTCCCTCTCCTTTTTAAAATGAGATGCATACGTACCAGGAGGGTTTGTATATCTGCCTCTTCCTATATAGAAAGTTCGTTTTAGTTCATATAAGACCCGCTCACTGAAGGAAGGGTTCACTTCCAAAGAATCGCCTAAAAACTTCTTCAATATACAGTCTTTTTTACCATCGATCTGGTGGCATGACATCTCCGTCATGCCACCCAAAAAAGCGCTGCCCCTTAAACAGCGAATGCTATCGATTACTTTCTTATAATTACTGTATGTTATATTTGCATGAATGTTAGCACTACACGAAAATGAGCCCCCGACCTTTATAAAGGCCAGGAGCTCATTTATTATTTTTTAGATGCTGGCAAGCCAGTTTTATTATAAAAATTTAAGTAATAAAAAAATACAATGTCTTTATTAATCGTATTGGCCCCACCTACGCCATATACATTGACAGCCACCCTTGCTATCCTACCCAATGATTATATTCTTTTATTACTTCATTTTAGCTATACCCCAAAAACCAAAGAACAAATCCATTTATTTTTCTTTTTTGCTTTTTAAATATAATAAATGTTCTTTTAAGCTTCATCTTAATAAAGTTGTTTATAGGGAGAACAGGCGGGTAATCTAAACACTGTAACATCGTAAAATCCAACTGAACTGAGAAGAAACTTTCAATGGTAAACAATAATGATAAAATGAGCCGTGAAGAAGCAGGCCGTAAAGGCGGCGAAGCTCGAGGCAAACAGCGTAACAACGATTAATTAAAAAATGGAACAGAGAGCGTGGACGAGCTAGTGTCCATTATCCTATAGGAAAGAGAATGCCTGCAGGCATTCTCTTTTCTTTTGAACAAAATATCTTTTTCCCCTGCTTTTAAACCGGTAAAGCTTATGTTTTCTGCTTTTAAATCCCTGCCCACACGTCTTTTGCATACCTTCCATCTTCCTGTAGCTTCCATAACCACTGCATGGCTTCCTGTTCTGTTGCTCCGTGAACGGATTCGTAAGCTTTCTGCAGGGCCGTTTCTACATCCGGAGCCATTCTGGTTCCATCCCCGCATACATAAAGCCGGCCTCCCTCATCGAGAATACGAATTAATTCCGCTGTATCTTTCTGCATTAAATGCTGTACGTACGCTTTCGGGGCTTCTTCTTTACGAGAAAAAGCCGTATGAAGCGTCACAATTCCCTCTTTTTCATAACCCTCCAGTTCTTCACGGTAAATGAAGTCTTTTTCATTGCGGCATCCGAAATAAAGATGGGCTTCACCTAATGTTCGGCCTTCTTGTTTCATGGCAGCACGGGCCTGAAGAAAACCACGAAAAGGTGCCACTCCTGTTCCTGGACCAACCATAACGATTGGCGTCTCAAAATCTTGAGGCAACTGAAACCGGGATTCCGGCGTACGGACAAAAATCAAGATATCTTCTCCCTGCTTACGGTCCGCTAAGTAAGTAGACGCCACTCCCCGGTATTCCCCCTGGCCGCTCCAGGCAGGCCCTTGTACAACACCGACCGTTATGCTGCATCGGTCCGGATTTGCGCGAGGAGAGCTCGATATCGAATAATAGCGCGGTTTTAACGGGCGTAAAAGTGCCAAAAACCGTTCAAATGGCAGTTCACATGCTTCGTACTTTTCCAGAAGATCCAGCATCGAAACGCGTTTTTTGAGTATTTCCTCTTGATAAATCCCTTCTTCAATTAAAGCTTCTAATTCACGTTTATGTGGAGGACAAAGAGTAAAAGCGGCCAGTTCCCGTATCTGCGCTCTAGTCGCTGCTTCCTGCACTTCCACACTGTAAGCAAGAAGATCATTCAAGCTCACCGGCCGGTCTAAGGGCAAGTGAGCTACACTGCGTCCGCTGGCTGTCAGCATCACTTGATCGTTTCCGTTTAAGGCATATCTCTGGAGAATACGATGAATATTTTCCCGGCTATTTGCAGGCAGTACACCGAGGTGATCTCCTTCTTGATAGGTAATACCTTCCGGCAAAACCACCTCAATATGCCGGGTGCTTCGGCCGCTGTCTGGCGACTGGAGTTCCCGATTCTCTCTAACCGAAGCATAAACCGCTTCGTACGATCGAGCGAGAGGAGACCCTCCTAGTCCTTTCACAAACTGAAGGCTTAGTGTGCTCCGCTCCGTTTCCGCCTTTTCATTAAGCTGCAGCCCAAAGGTTTCTATGGCATCCGTCCACATTTTACGTTTCCAGTGATCAAGCTGTTCCTCAAAATCTCCGCTTGCATCCGCTTCACCACGTGCGGAGAACCGCAGCGCCCCTTTTTGGGCAAGCTGCTCATCAATCCACCTCGGTATGTACTGATACGTACTAGCCCAGTTATGATCACCGCATCCAAATACTGCATAACGCACACCTTCAAGCTCTCCTTCTTTTACTTCTTCCAGCCATTGCACAAACTGACCTGCATTGCTTGGTGGTTTTCCATTATAAGAAGAAGTGACGATTAAGACCGCTCCTTCTTTCGGTAGAGCCCCGATTCGATCATTTAATGGCGCTACTTCTGTACGTACACCATGTAAGCCAGCGGTATCGGCCAGCTCACGCGCCACCCCTTCTGCCGTCCCCGTATCAGAGCCGTATAAAACAAGCAGCGGGCGATTATGAACACCTAAAATCGAGGCTCTTTGAACTTCCTCTTCTTCATGATTCTCCACTCTTTTTTCTCCAGGAGCCAGAACAGGTGTGTAAACAGCTGATTGCATACGCGGCTGAACTTGTATTTTAAAATCCCCTGGTTTTAAGGTTAATGTTTGTTTTATATCAAGATCATAATTTTCATAATCAATCAATTCAAAATGCTGAAGCAGCATTCCCAGTACAAGAGTAGCCTCATGGAGGGCAAACTGCATGCCAATGCACGCCCGCTGGCCGTTTCCAAATGGCTTATAGGCATGATGAGGCACTTTTTTCGGGTCTTCAAACCGTTCTGGACGAAATTCTTCTGCATCTTCTCCCCACGCCTCTTTATCCCGGTGCAGCTGCGGAATCAGTACAGCTACCCTTTCCTTCTCTTTTTTTATCGGATACTTGCCGCCAATGACTGTATCTTCCTTTGCATAAAGACTGAATGCAGGGGCGGTCGGCCACAAGCGGAGCGATTCATTTAAAATCATACGGACATATTTAAGCTGTAATACCTGCTTATACGTTGGTGTTGCACCTGTTAACACCTGATCCACTTCTTCATACGCTTTTTTCAGTGTATCGGGATTTTTTAATAAGAAGTAAAGAGCAAATGACAACAAACCACTTGTTGTTTCGTGCCCTGCTATTAAAAATGTAATAATTTGAAAGCGAATATTTTCATCATCCAGCTTTTCACCCGTTTCAGGATCTTTCACATGTAACATGCGGGAAAGCAGATCATTTTCTTCTTGATGTTCACTCGCTCTGCGCTCGGCAATAATATTGTCTACCAAGGTAAACATCATCTGGATATCATGTTGAAACTGCCGCTTCGTTCGCCCCATCAATTTATCCTGCAAAGAAAGGCGCTGCATTTGCTGCATCGCTTCATCCAAAGCGCGGACCATACTTGTGATAAACGGATGAGGATTTTCTCTATAAAAGCTGTTAAAGCGGTAGTTAAAGCCACACAATCCAATGGTATCCAGCGTAAGGCGGGTCATATCTTCTGGAACATCGACAGGCTCATTTGGATTCAGCCTCGCCCATTTTTGAACAAGCTGGACAGCGATATCGACCATCATGGAATGATAACCCTTCATAGCCCGCTGGCTAAATGTAGGGACGAGAATATTATGGGCTTTTCTCCAGTTGGATTCATGAGTCCAGCTCGTAAACAGCCCGTCTCCTGCAAAAGCACGGACTTTTTCCAAAGCTCCTTCAACACTTTTATCAAAGCGGGATTCATCGCATACTTCTGCGACAAGTTCATGTCCGGAAACGACTACTGACGTACCCGCCGGTGTATGTAATTGAAAAATAGGGCCAAATTCCTCCGCCAGTTTTATAAGCGATAAAGTCGGTTTATCGCGATCAATTAACGGGAGATTTCCGAGCGGGCCAAAGGTTTTCGGCTGAGGAATCGTGCTGGCTTCCTTCATATAAAAACACCCTTTCTTCAATAAATGGACTAATTCCTTCATCAATATCCTACCATTTATTAGAATTTACCTTCCAATATTACGTAATGATCGGCCGGTAAAAGCACATATTGGCCTATCTATATTCTTTATTTGGAAAAAAATGATGTACTTGGCTTTTGCTCGGGCTGGAAAAATCGTGAGTCCTATGGATAAAAAACCTGGAAACAGAACAAAGCAGCAGAAGCCGGCCTGCACGCTTCCCCACTTCTCTTCTTTTGTCCTAAAACTTCTAACTAAACGACAAATTTAGTGAAAGGACATTCTTTCCATACACCGAACTTAACACATATATGAAAGAACGTACTTGGAAAGCTTGTTGAGATTCATGACACACCTTTATAAGATCCTTATACCGTATCGTTATCAGACACATGTGTTAAAACCTATCTTGAAAGGATGATACAAATCATGACTCAAACGAAAGAGCAAACTGTAGAAAATCCCGCTGAACACGTAGAGGAAATGCGTTTAACAGTAAAAGAAGCCGCTAAACAGGTCAATGAAAGCCCTGGTGTAGTCCGTAATTGGCTGAGGGAGTTAAAGGCTTATATTCCTACCGTTCAGGGAGACAATGGATATAACTATTTTGATGAGCCTGCTTTAAAGAGACTGCTGCTTATCCGCAAATTGAGCCGTGAACAAAACTATTCGATTAAACAAATTGAATATTACTTTGCTACAGGCGAAACGCAAATAAAACCCGAACTTGTCAATGAAGAACCAGCAAGTGGCATTCGGAAAGATTTAGCCGTCATTATGGAACGGATGGAACGGCAGGAACAGTTTAATCAAGCGCTTGTCAATAAATTAGACGAGCAGCAGCAATACATTAAGGATTCATTGAACAGGCGGGATCAGCTTCTTCTTGAATCTTTAAAAAATACGCAGGAAGCTAAAAAAGCAGAAATAAAAAAGAAACGCTTTTTCAAATGGTTTTCTAAAGAAAACGAATAAGGCGCTGTTTCCGCTTTACGCACATTCATTTTTATAAAAGTCCGCCCTCTCTAAAAAAGCGCTGTCCTTCAAGCAGAAGGACAGCGCTTTTTTTATCGTATTTGTTCACATAGCCGCTTTCTGGTGTAACCACGAAAGCTGTTCAAAAACCGGAGCAGAAATCCTACGCCATTCAGCTATTGAATTCCTTTGCTGTTTCTTTTTCCGTCTTGCACTCTAAATAATTGTTTAAAAAGACGTAGAAAGGATAACTTGTTTATGGAGAGTATGAGAGTAAAAGGAGGAACTAATCATGGCTAAAGTGTTAGCAGTATTATCAAGCGGGTTTAAAGATACAAAAAATAATTATGAAACCGGATGGTGGGGAGAAGAATTATTTGCCCCGATGGAGCTGCTTGAAAAAGCGGGACACCAAGTAAACTTAGCTTCTCCATTAGGCGGCAAACCCGAAATTGACAAACATAGCTTAGCGAAAGAATATGATCCTGAAGGGAAATATAAAACGTTATATGAATCCGGAAAAGCGGACCATACAACGGCTCTATCTGAAGTAAACCCCGATGAATATGACGCTGTGCTCATTGTAGGAGGCCATGGAGCCATGTATGATCTGGCTAAAAGTGAAGAGCTGCATCAAATCATTAACTCCATTTACGATAACGGAAATATTGTGTCTGCCGTATGCCACGGGCCCGCTCCTTTAATTTGGACAAAGCGCTCTGACGGCAAAAGCATCATTTCCGGCTTACGTGTCACTGGGTATCCGGAAGCCATGGAACCAGAAGGTCTCCCAGATATTCTGCCGTACAGTCTTGAAGGAGAAATGAGAAAGATCGCTGACTATACATCAGAAGAAAAAGTCGTATGGGGAAATAAACAGCTGTTGACCGGACGTGATCCCTTTTCTTCCGAAGCATTGGGAGAAGAGTTAGTCAAAGCTCTAGAAGAAAGAAACAAGTAAAGATTTTAACAGAAAAAACAAAAAGAGGACAGCTTTCGCTGTCCTCACTGTCTTGCCTGGCGGCGTCCTGCTCTCACAGGGGGAAACCCCCAACTACCATCGGCGCTGAAGAGCTTAACGGCCGTGTTCGGGATGGGAACGGGTGTGACCTCTTCGCTATTGCCACCAGACTATATATGGAACAAAATTGTTCCTTCAAAACTGGATAATCTCTGTAAAGTAACGGCATACCGTGCCATTGTTAATCTTGATTAAGTCCTCGATCGATTAGTATTCGTCAGCTCCATGCGTCACCGCACTTCCACCTCGAACCTATCTACCTCGTCATCTTCAAGGGATCTTACTTACTTGCGTAATGGGAAATCTCATCTTGAGGGGGGCTTCATGCTTAGATGCTTTCAGCACTTATCCCGTCCACACATAGCTACCCAGCGATGCCTCTGGCGAGACAACTGGTACACCAGCGGTGTGTCCATCCCGGTCCTCTCGTACTAAGGACAGCTCCTCTCAAATTTCCTGCGCCCGCGACGGATAGGGACCGAACTGTCTCACGACGTTCTGAACCCAGCTCGCGTACCGCTTTAATGGGCGAACAGCCCAACCCTTGGGACCGACTACAGCCCCAGGATGCGATGAGCCGACATCGAGGTGCCAAACCTCCCCGTCGATGTGGACTCTTGGGGGAGATAAGCCTGTTATCCCCGGGGTAGCTTTTATCCGTTGAGCGATGGCCCTTCCATGCGGAACCACCGGATCACTAAGCCCGACTTTCGTCCCTGCTCGACTTGTAGGTCTCGCAGTCAAGCTCCCTTGTGCCTTTACACTCTGCGAATGATTTCCAACCATTCTGAGGGAACCTTTGGGCGCCTCCGTTACATTTTAGGAGGCGACCGCCCCAGTCAAACTGCCCGCCTGACACTGTCTCCCACCCGGATTACGGGTGCGGGTTAGAATTTCAACACAGTCAGGGCAGTATCCCACCAGCGCCTCCACCGAAGCTGGCGCTCCGGCTTCCAAGGCTCCTGCCTATCCTGTGCAGACTGTGCCAAAATTCAATATCAGGCTGCAGTAAAGCTCCACGGGGTCTTTCCGTCCTGTCGCGGGTAACCTGCATCTTCACAGGTACTATAATTTCACCGAGTCTCTCGTTGAGACAGTGCCCAGATCGTTGCGCCTTTCGTGCGGGTCGGAACTTACCCGACAAGGAATTTCGCTACCTTAGGACCGTTATAGTTACGGCCGCCGTTTACTGGGGCTTCAATTCAGACCTTCGCTTGCGCTAAGCCCTCCTCTTAACCTTCCAGCACCGGGCAGGCGTCAGCCCCTATACGTCGCCTTGCGGCTTTGCAGAGACCTGTGTTTTTGCTAAACAGTCGCCTGGGCCTATTCACTGCGGCTCTCTCGGGCTTGCACCCTACCAGAGCACCCCTTCTCCCGAAGTTACGGGGTCATTTTGCCGAGTTCCTTAACGAGAGTTCACTCGCTCACCTTAGGATTCTCTCCTCGCCTACCTGTGTCGGTTTGCGGTACGGGCACCTTACATCTCGCTAGAGGCTTTTCTTGGCAGTGTGGAATCGAAGACTTCGGTACTAAAATTCCCTCGTCATCACAGCTCAGCTTTAATGGAAACGGGATTTGCCTCATTTCCAGCCTGACTGCTTAAACACGCGTATCCAGCTGCGTGATCTCCTATCCTCCTGCGTCCCCCCATCACTCAAACGATGCTTGGTGGTACAGGAATATCAACCTGTTATCCATCGCCTACGCCTTTCGGCCTCGGCTTAGGTCCCGACTAACCCTGAGAGGACGAGCCTTCCTCAGGAAACCTTAGGCATTCGGTGGAAGGGATTCTCACCCTTCTTTCGCTACTCATACCGGCATTCTCACTTCCAGGCGCTCCACCAGTCCTTCCGGTCTGGCTTCACAGCCCCTGGAACGCTCTCCTACCACTGACACCGAAAGGTGTCAATCCACAGCTTCGGTGATACGTTTAGCCCCGGTACATTTTCGGCGCAGAGTCACTCGACCAGTGAGCTATTACGCACTCTTTAAATGGTGGCTGCTTCTAAGCCAACATCCTGGTTGTCTGGGCAACTCCACATCCTTTTCCACTTAACGTATACTTGGGGACCTTAGCTGGTGGTCTGGGCTGTTTCCCTCTTGACTACGGATCTTATCACTCGCAGTCTGACTCCCAAACATAAGTATCTGGCATTCGGAGTTTGTCTGAATTCGGTAACCCGGGATGGGCCCCTAGTCCAAACAGTGCTCTACCTCCAGTACTCTTCGTTTGAGGCTAGCCCTAAAGCTATTTCGGAGAGAACCAGCTATCTCCAGGTTCGATTGGAATTTCACCGCTACCCACACCTCATCCCCGCACTTTTCAACGTGCGTGGGTTCGGACCTCCAGTGAGTGTTACCTCACCTTCATCCTGGACATGGGTAGATCACCTGGTTTCGGGTCTACGACCTCATACTCATGCGCCCTATTCAGACTCGCTTTCGCTGCGGCTCCGCCTTATCAGCTTAACCTTGCATGAAATCGTAACTCGCCGGTTCATTCTACAAAAGGCACGCTATCACCCGTTAAAGGGCTCTAACTACTTGTAGGCACACGGTTTCAGGATCTCTTTCACTCCCCTTCCGGGGTGCTTTTCACCTTTCCCTCACGGTACTGGTTCACTATCGGTCACTAGGGAGTATTTAGCCTTGGGAGATGGTCCTCCCGGATTCCGACGGAATTCCTCGTGTTCCGCCGTACTCAGGATACACTCAAGAGAGAAGAAGATTTCAGCTACAGGGCTGTTACCTTGTACCGCGGATCTTTCCAGATCGCTTCACCTATCTTCTTCCTTTGTAACTCCGTATAGAGTGTCCTACAACCCCAAGAGGCAAGCCTCTTGGTTTGGGCTATGTCCCGTTTCGCTCGCCGCTACTCAGGGAATCGCGTTTGCTTTCTCTTCCTCCGGGTACTTAGATGTTTCAGTTCCCCGGGTATGCCTCCTCCTGCCCTATGTATTCAGGCAGGGGTACCATCCCATTACGGATGGTGGGTTTCCCCATTCGGAAATCTCCGGATCAAAGCTTACTTACAGCTCCCCGGAGCATATCGGTGTTAGTCCCGTCCTTCTTCGGCTCCTAGTGCCAAGGCATCCACCGTGCGCCCTTTCTAACTTAACCTAAAATGGCGATTACTCGGTATTGCTTGGTGTTACTTTACGATATTATCCAGTTTTCAAAGAACAATCATGTTTGTTATAGAAGGAATTCATCCTTCAAAACTGAACAAAATAACGCGTCAACGTGTGTGAGAACCAAGTTCTCACTTCCGTAAATATCCTTAGAAAGGAGGTGATCCAGCCGCACCTTCCGATACGGCTACCTTGTTACGACTTCACCCCAATCATCTGCCCCACCTTCGGCGGCTGGCTCCCGTAAGGGTTACCCCACCGACTTCGGGTGTTGCAAACTCTCGTGGTGTGACGGGCGGTGTGTACAAGGCCCGGGAACGTATTCACCGCGGCATGCTGATCCGCGATTACTAGCGATTCCAGCTTCATGCAGGCGAGTTGCAGCCTGCAATCCGAACTGAGAATGGTTTTATGGGATTGGCTAAACCTCGCGGTCTTGCAGCCCTTTGTACCATCCATTGTAGCACGTGTGTAGCCCAGGTCATAAGGGGCATGATGATTTGACGTCATCCCCACCTTCCTCCGGTTTGTCACCGGCAGTCACCTTAGAGTGCCCAACTAAATGCTGGCAACTAAGATCAAGGGTTGCGCTCGTTGCGGGACTTAACCCAACATCTCACGACACGAGCTGACGACAACCATGCACCACCTGTCACCGCTGTCCCCGAAGGGAAAGCCCTGTCTCCAGGGAGGTCAGCGGGATGTCAAGACCTGGTAAGGTTCTTCGCGTTGCTTCGAATTAAACCACATGCTCCACCGCTTGTGCGGGCCCCCGTCAATTCCTTTGAGTTTCAGCCTTGCGGCCGTACTCCCCAGGCGGAGTGCTTAATGCGTTAGCTGCAGCACTGAGGGGCGGAAACCCCCCAACACTTAGCACTCATCGTTTACGGCGTGGACTACCAGGGTATCTAATCCTGTTCGCTCCCCACGCTTTCGCGCCTCAGCGTCAGTTACAGACCAAAGAGCCGCCTTCGCCACTGGTGTTCCTCCACATCTCTACGCATTTCACCGCTACACGTGGAATTCCGCTCTTCTCTTCTGCACTCAAGCCTTCCAGTTTCCAATGACCCTCCACGGTTGAGCCGTGGGCTTTCACATCAGACTTAAAAGGCCGCCTGCGCGCGCTTTACGCCCAATAATTCCGGACAACGCTTGCCACCTACGTATTACCGCGGCTGCTGGCACGTAGTTAGCCGTGGCTTTCTGGCCAGGTACCGTCAAGGTACGGGCAGTTACTCCCGTACTTGTTCTTCCCTGACAACAGAGTTTTACGATCCGAAAACCTTCTTCACTCACGCGGCGTTGCTCCGTCAGACTTTCGTCCATTGCGGAAGATTCCCTACTGCTGCCTCCCGTAGGAGTCTGGGCCGTGTCTCAGTCCCAGTGTGGCCGATCACCCTCTCAGGTCGGCTACGCATCGTCGCCTTGGTAAGCCGTTACCTCACCAACTAGCTAATGCGCCGCGGGCCCATCCTGCAGTGACAGCCGAAGCCGCCTTTCAAAAGGAAACCAGGAGGTTTCCAATATTATTCGGTATTAGCCCCGGTTTCCCGGAGTTATCCCAATCTGCAGGGCAGGTTGCCCACGTGTTACTCACCCGTCCGCCGCTAACTTGAACAGAGCAAGCTCTGTCAAGTCCGCTCGACTTGCATGTATTAGGCACGCCGCCAGCGTTCGTCCTGAGCCAGGATCAAACTCTCCAAAAAAGTTTGACTTGCTCATTTGTTTCTATAAAGATGACGGGCATCTTTATAGAAGTTTAATTCTTAAAACGTTAACGTTTATTTTGTTCAGTTTTCAAAGATCAATTTTCTTTATTGTCGTTTCCGACAGCTAAATAATCATATCATGCATCAACTTTTAAGTCAACAATTTTTATCAAAAATATTATTTTAATAAATCATTATTGTGACTCAAAATTCTTTAACTTTACTATACCGTTAACACGGAAGATAATCATCATAGTACATCTAATACATAAAGTCAATAACATTTTTTCGTTAGTAAACTATATTGAAATAATTAAACCAAATGAGTACATGTTATTAGTTTAGGTTTCCGCAGAAGCGACGTTTAATAATATAGCATGTTTATTTTTCTTTATCAATAAATTTTTTCGTTTTTTTATTCCCTTTTCAGGTTTTTATTTCTGACAAGGAATACAACGACAATAGCTGTATGTTTGAATAAGGATCAGCCTGCGTAAGATACTACTGCTTATAATGATCTCTTTCTTCAATAAAGCTTGCTGAAGTGATTAAAAAAAGCCCATAAACCCGTCGATTTTCCAAGTATATTGTCTATGTTTGAAACACATTTCTGGCTGGATTTGTTCTCTTCTCAACAATGACGATAAAAACATTTTGAACATAACATTTAAAATAAAATAAGAAGCCCTTATGCTCATCCTAAAATTAAGGGCTTCTTTATTTATTATAGAAGCTGTTTAATTTTTTGATTCAAATTCGTATTATCTCAATATCCCGAGTCTTCTGAGGTGAGATTGTCCAGCATGCGGTGATCGTGCCGCTGTAATGGCTTTTCGGCCGGCCCTTCCACTACTTCTCCTGTATAAGAAAACCGAGAACCATGGCACGGACAATCCCACGTACGATCCCCGCTGTTCCACGCAACTTCACAACCAATATGCGTACAGGTTGTATCGACAATATGCAGATTTCCTTCGGTATCCCGATATGCCCCTTTACGGTGTCCATTAATTGTAATCGCTGCTCCTTCATCATTAGCCAAATCCTCTACACTTTTCGTCGGTTTTTCTAGTTTTCCTTTGATTAAATGACCGACCACATCCGCATTATCCAGCAGGAAGTTTTTTAAGCTCGGATGGGCATAAAAGCGTGACGGCGAATATAAATCTTCATAAGGATTTGATTTTTTCTGAACGATATCCCGGAATAAAAGCGCAGCTGCCGTACTGTTGGTCATTCCCCATTTCCTGAAGCCGGTCGCAATTAAGACATTTGATACTTCCGAAGTGATTTGGCCGATATAAGGAATTTTATCCAGCGTCACTAAATCCTGGGCTGACCAGCGATAAAGAACATCCTCGATTCCTAAAACATCATCTCCGAATTGTTCAAGCGCGTTGTAATAGTCAATGGTGTCTTTTCCTTGGCCCGTTTTATGGTTTTCTCCTATAATCAGTACCATTTCTTCTCCATTGATTGTCACAGAGCGCAGGGAACGGGCGGGCTCTTCAACATTGCAGTACATTCCGCCTGGATAAGACTTTTTTGTTTTAGCCGCAAGAACGTAAGAACGGTCTGCATGCATTCTGGTTGAGTAAAGCCCGGTCCCTTCGTAAAAAGGAAAATGAGTGCAGGCAAGAACAAACCTACCTTGAACACGAGATTCTCTGCGGGTGAGAACAGTTGGATACTCTCCTGTCTCAATATTCACGCATGCCGTATCTTCAAAAATCAAACCGCCCTTGTTCGTAATATCCTCGACAAGATGAGCGAGGTATTTTAATGGATGAAATTGAGCCTGGTCTTTCATGACGAGTGCTTTTTTTACATCCATTTCAAAAGGAATACGATCAACCAGGCCGCCGTTAATACCAAGACGCTGATAAGCTTCTGCTTCTTTTTCAAGTTTTCGTGTATACTGGTCTGCCGACGTGTACAGGTACGCATCTTGTATACGGAAATCGCAATCAATTTGATGTTTCTCTACGGTTTCTTGAATAAAGCGAAGCGCTTCCGCGTTGGCCTCATAATATAATTTGGCTTTGTTTGTTCCAAAATTGTGCATAAATTCGTCGTAAATCAATCCATGCTGAGCAGTGACTTTCGCGGTCGTATGCCCAGTTGTGCCATTTAGCAATTTTCCTGCTTCTAAAACGACCACTTTTAATCCTTCGTTCACTAAAAGATAAGCAGAAGTAAGGCCGGTGATTCCACCGCCTACAATTACAACATCTACAGAGAGATCCTCTTCTAAACGAGGAAACGCCGGCAAATCAACGGAATCTCTCCAAAATGACTGCGTATCCCCCGGCAGCTTCCCATTCAGCCTCTTATTTTGCTCCACTTAAAAACCTCCATTTATGATTTCAATTATACGGCCAGCCGGCTGGCTGAGGTTCACTTATTTTGCTTGACCATTCCCCTATAGGTTGCCATTTTTTCCATTGATATATACATAAAAGGAGCTACTGAGAAAATACATGTAAAGAAGCTGCTTTGGACATAAAAAAGAAGCTGCTTTGGACATAAAAAAGAAGCTGCTTTGGACATAAAAAAGAAGCTGCTCTGCAGCTTCTTTATAAAAGACCAAAAGACTCATTTAAGTCTTTTAATGCCTGTTCTAAATTGGATTTGATTTTTAATTGGCCT
Source organism: Domibacillus sp. DTU_2020_1001157_1_SI_ALB_TIR_016 (assembly GCF_032341995.1). Lineage (NCBI taxonomy): Bacteria > Bacillati > Bacillota > Bacilli > Caryophanales > Bacillaceae > Domibacillus > Domibacillus sp. DTU_2020_1001157_1_SI_ALB_TIR_016. The sequence continues at coordinate 797,487 of NZ_CP135438.1, read as the reverse complement.
GTATCAATGCCTAGATTTGTCATCGTTTGGGCTACTTCCGGCCTGATGCCAATTAAAATGGTTTCTACACCAAGCAGTCCCAGCGCTTTTTCGATTTTAAAAATTTGATCTGCGACCATGGTATCAACGACTAATACACCCGATAAATCAAAAAGAAGATGGGACAACCGCTTTTCAGAAGCTTTCTGCAGCACTTCTTCCATTAAAAGACGCGCTCTTTCCGTATCGATATTTCCAATAAGTGGCAATACAGCCACTCCTTTTGCGAGTGGTACAACGGGTACGGATAATTCTAGAAAAGCGCGTTTTGAATTTTCAAGGGTTTCTTCGTGGCACTGAACGTAGGCAGAGCTGAATGCATAAACGGCTTGATCTAAAAGCGGGTCTAAAATAGAACCTACCTTTAGTGACGTGGCCAGCGACATATCGTGATTCAGCATTTCCTCCCCCAGCACTTCCCAAATACAAGTTCGATAATAACTCGTTCCTTTTAATGCTTGATCTAACGGAATACCTAAATCACATACGCGCTTGCCTGTTTCTTTTCCCCATTTTAAAAAAAGCTGGCCCCCTGTGTCTGCATCAGCTTCCTGAAGAAGACTTTCCCCGAATAACTTGACGAAATTCGCCCGGATGTCGATGATTTCTTTTTCAGTCATCGGGAGTTTTTGTGCTGCTGCTTTGTTGATTACTTTCAAATGTACCCGTTCGGCAATTTGATATTTTTTTTCTAAAATTTTCTCCCCCAGAAGTTGCAACTCGTTCTTCATTTTTTCCTCCAAGACCTTATGTATTTGCTGCATGTATAGATATATACCCAATTATGAAAAGGCTTCAATCCTTTTTACTCTTAAATTACACTCCGCTAATAAGCTGTAATTTGTCGCTAATAAAACTGTTGTTGTGTTTTTGTGGGTTCAATTATATCGTAAAAAAGCTGATTCGAAGGACTCAACTTTGCGGGGTAGCTGCTCACTTAACTGAGTTTATTCAACGTTAGAGCTGTCCAAAAAGTTATGTACTTGAAGAGCAAATGACAAACAGGCGGAAGGCCCGCTTAACAAACCGTTGATTTACAGACAGCAAAAATTATTCTGTCTAGTGCTCAAAAAAAACAGGAGAAATGGAATTTATTTTCCCACTTTAAAAATTCGAAAAGGCAGTTTACCTCAATAGAAAAAGGACCGCCATATAATAGCGATCCCTTTGTTTAGTGAAGGTTCTTTGGGTTATAATTCAAAGCCCTCGATAACGTTGAGGTAACCGGAATTTTATCAAAAGAAAGCCCCAATTGCACGGCCGTCTGTGCAACCTCAGGGCGAACTCCTGATAATGTTGTTTTTACACCGATCAGCCCTAGAGATTCATGCAATTGAAAAAGCCGCTGGGCGACTTCTCCGTCGATTGCTACTACTCCGGATAAATCAATGAAAAGAACATCTATGTTTTTTTGCGCACACTGCTTTAACGTTTTTTCAATGATAAACTTAGCCCGCGAATGATCAATTTCTCCCACAAGCGGAAGCAGCCCTGTTGTTTCGTTAAGAACGATGACAGGCGCGCTTAACTCATAAATCATTTCCCGGTGGGCTTGATAATTTCTGGCTAAAATTCGGTTATGCTCCTCTGTGAACACGGTTGTTACTTTATCCATGGTGTCGATAATCATCTCATTCCATTGATCAACGTCTTCTTGAGAATACTCATCCTTATGCAGTGATGCAAATTCTTTTACAAGTTTCAGATATTCGCCGCGAGTTCTATACAACTCTCTTAATACTTCATGGAGTGGAGTGGCTAGATAGCTTGGATCACTGGCGAGCTCCATCACCCATTCCTTAAATGATTGGACAGAAGCCTGTTTTTCTTCTGAGAATATCTGAAAAAAATAATGGTGCAATTTATAATGCTGATTTTTTAAAAGCTGCACATGTTCAGCCGTAGCAGAAGCATAAATCCCGGCAGAATCCTCTTTCTCGAGTGCTGCGTACCAGTCTTCTGTTAATCGGTCTGTTTGACTCATTAAATAGTGATAAAGATCTTTCCATTGTTTCAATGGCCTTTCCTCCTGCCAGCCTGAAAGTTTAAAACTTTTATCGTTATTCTATCGCAAACAGCCCCTTATAGCTATTGAATTTACCCTTTGGAGCGGCGACGCCATTTTGACCAAAAATTCGCTTTATTCACAACAGGAAAGGCATACATTGACGGTGGCATTTTAGGACATCTTAACAGCAATAACCGGCAATATAATAGAAAAACAGGTTCCTTTATGGATCTCACTTCTTACTGTAATGCTCCCGCCCATACTTTGAATAATACTAAATGAAACCATTAACCCTAATCCCGTTCCTTTTTCTTTCGTTGTAAAATAAGGTTCGCCAAGACGATCGATCTGCATTTGGGTCATCCCTTTTCCGGTATCAGAAATGTTGATACAGAGACGCTGGACCTCATACTCTATTTCGATGAACATTTCCCCGCCGCTTTCCATCGCTTCTATTCCATTTTTCATGATATTAATGAGAGCCTGTTCTAATTTTTTTCTTTCACCTAGCACATGGAAGGACTCATTTTCTTTAAAGCTCAACTTAATATTGACGCTGTTCATGTTTGCTAAAGGCGTAAGAATATTCACGACCTGGTGAATCTCTTGATGTACCAGGATTTTCTCCATTTTTTCAGGTGTAGGCTTAGCGAAGGTTAAATAATCATTAATAATGTCTGTCGCTCTGTCCAATTCTTGAATCGACAGCCTGATATACTCTTTTGTTTCTGGAGAAATCGAACTCTCATGTGATAACTGCATAAATCCTCTGCTGGCTGTCAGCGGGTTTCTTACTTCATGAGAAATACTCGCAGCAAGGTTACTGACAATGTCCAGCTTTTCTGCTTTTATTAATTTTTGCAGGACATCAAGATTTGTTTTAATGACTTCCCAAATAGCTGTAGCAATCCACATACTTACAATGTTGAGTAAAAAGTAAACAATCCACATATTGGTTGTTAAAGAAATATCCGAAACCTTTATGGCAGCAAAGTAAGTAAGCAGCATAGAAATAAAAACCAATAAAACGCTTGATAGTAACTTTTGTTTTAAAGGCATCTTTATGTAGTATTTAGAGACAAGAGCAGCTAATATTGCCATCGCAGTATAAGACCAAAGAGTCACATAAAAGCCGCTTCCCCCTACAAAATAACGGATTAAAAGAAGAGCCGCCAGTAGAAGAAAACCATTTTTGGGTCCCGTATATAAGAATCCCAGCAGAAGAGGAACTCTGCGAAGATCCCATGTAAACCCATTTCCGAATGAAAAGGGGAAAAACATGCACATCGCTAAGGAGATCAGCAGGAAGATGACAAACCAGGTGTCTTTAAACCTTTCAAAGCGGTATGAATACTTCAATAAATAAAACATTTGCATTAAAAACAAAGGAAGCAAAACAAATAGAAAATTAATGAGTAAGTCCTTCGTTATCAATTCCATCGATGCACCGCCTATTGAACACATAAGGAAATCGTTCATATAATTTTCCTAAGCATAATCTATTTGTTCTCACTCCCGCAATCTTCTTTTTAAAAAATCTGGCTCGTTTTAACAATATTCAGAGATTTTCCATGGTGAACTGTTAAATGCTTTAGATGATGAATAAAACAACTATTTCTACTTACCAAGAAAAAGAAAACCCCTGGAAGCCAGGGGTTTTCTCATCCTTTATCGGTTGTTTGCCAGGTATGTGGGTTGGCAAAAGCTTTTATTTATTTATTTATGTTACCAAACATTCTACTGTTTTTATGGTAATACAGTATCTCCTGCCGTTTCATCTGTTTCCACTGCCGGAGCAGTTCCCTCATACGGATCTTCAACTACTGGAGCTGTTGTTTCATCTGTTTCTTCTTCAGGAGTTGTGGTTTCAGTTGTGTCTTCCTCAGGAGCCTCTGTTTCATCCGTTCCCTCTTCTACTGGAGCTGCGGGTTCTTCCACTGTTCCTTCTTCAGGAGTTATAGTTTCAGTTGTGTCTTCCTCAGGAACCTCTGTTTCATCCGTTCCTTCTTCTACAGGAGCTGCAGGTTCTTCCACTGTTCCTTCTTCAGGAATTTCTACTTCTGGCGTCTCTGGAACGATTTCGATCGTGCCTAATAGATTCTGAGTGTCTAAGACCTGCGTCACCACATCACCAATCTTGTTTTCTACTTCTATCACTTCAGGTGCATCTTCCCCGGATTTTTTCGCTACTGCATTCAATTGGTTGGTCGCTGCGTTCGTCCGGTTAAGCAGTGAATTCAACTGGCTCAAATACCCATCGTACTCTTCAGATGTCAGCGTTTCTGTGCTTTCGAGTCCAGAAACGACAATGGCGAGTTCACTTTCAATGGAAGATACTCTTTTTTCAATAGGATTCAAACGGTGTAAAATCGAACCTCCGCTTTTTTCTTTTGCAGCTGCTTCTGTCCCTACGGACGCCTGCACGGCTGTTTTAACGTTTGCTGCCTCCGCGTCTGCCTGCGCACCGAAAGCCAGGCCAAGGGCCAATGCTGGAGCTGTTGCTTTTAAAAGTGGTTGTTTGATTTTCATACTTTTCCTCCTTGTAAGGGTTACTAGATCTTACAAGATACGTTATACCATCTTTTTTTCTTCTACACACCTATTTTTGCCGTTTTTAACCAAATTGAAAAGGGGATGTAATGTTAAGTCAAAAATGTTCAAATCGAAATGGAAACGTAACCATGAATTAACATTCTTTAAAATACCATGTAAGTCCAGCCGGTTTCGAGACCAACAGATGATACTTACATTCGTACTGACAATCGTACCCTTCTTCGTACTTGCTGCCCTCAGATCATTGTACTTTTGCCTCTCTGCCCTCACATTACACGAAAAAGAGTCTTTGTAAGACATTCTGCATATAAAAAAGACCTAACCGGAAACGTTAGGTCTTTTTTATCTTTAAGCTGTTTCTCTGCGCATTTTTACGGCTGGGTTATTCCAGTTTTGCAGCCAATTTTTTATGGCCGCTGCCATAATCACAACGCCCAGGATCAGCATGATAATCGAAAGCATGCCATTTAAAACGCTGTATCCCGCTGCATCCGCATTCAGATATACGTTTTTCACCATCCAGTAGCCAGCGTAGTTAACGGTGACATATAGATAAGAAAGCGGAATTAAGCATGTCAGCATATAACGACGCTTGTCTGCTATTTTCAAAATGATGGTTGCTCCAATAATTAAGCCAATAGACGCCATTAATTGGTTTGATACGCCAAACAGTGCCCAAACCGATCCGATATCTCCAGAGAAAAGCAGATAGCCCCAAAGCAGGCAGGCAAGTGCACTAGCAAAAATATTACCCGGTATCCAGTCCACACGCTTCAGCGGTTTATAAAAAGCACCGCCAAAATCCTGGATTAAATATCGTGCTACCCGTGTTCCTGAATCAATCGCAGTTAAAATAAACAAAGCTTCAAACATAATAACAAACTGGAAGAAGAAAGAAGCCAGATTATGGAACCATGGAACATTGGTGAAGATATACGTCATGCCGACTGCAAGCGTTACAGCGCCGCCAGTCCGGCCTTCTAGATCCAGGCCGATATCCTGGCTTAGCTGGGCTAAGTTCACCGTTTCCATTCCAAGCGTCCGAAAAACTTCGGGTGTGGAGTTAATCGCAAAATAGTCACCCGGGTGCAAAGCAGTCGCTGCCACAAGTGCCATAATCCCAACAACACACTCGACCAGCATCGCGCCGAAGCCAACCGGTTTAATGTCACTCCAGCGGTCCAGCATCTTCGGTGTTGTACCTGATCCGACAAAAGCGTGAAACCCAGAAATGGCCCCGCAGGCAATGGTAATAGAGATAAACGGCCAGACAGGACCGCTTAACACAGGTCCGCCTCCATCAATAAACTGTGTAAGAGCCGGCATTTCAATGGTCGGATTTACAATAAACACACCGGCAATCAAGGCGACGAAAACGCCGATTTTCATAAAGCTGCTTAAGTAGTCACGTGGTGCTAACAGCAGCCAGACCGGCAGTGCTGCAGCAAAAAAAGCATAGATAGGCAAAATAAGCGATAGCGTTTTCACATCAAGCGTCAGCCAATCTCCTAAAATCGTTCCTTGAATGTATGGACCACAGAAAACAGCAGCCATAATAAGGAGGAATCCGACAATTGAGGCACCTTTTAAATTGCCTGTTTTTTTATGGTAGAGACCCACACCCATTGCAATCGGAATCGTAATGCCAACCGCAAATGTCCCCCACGGATTGTGCTCGAGTGCATGAAGCACAACCATGGATAAGCCGGCCATCGTAATCGTAATAATAAATAACATGGCAAGACCTGTGCAAAAGCCGGCTACCGGCCCCAATTCTTTCTTTGCGATCTCAGCAAGCGACTCGCCTTTTTGACGCATAGAAGCAAATAAAACAACCGCATCGTGAACAGCGCCGCCAATAACCGCTCCAATCAAAAGCCAGAGAAGACCCGGCAGATAACCAAACTGAGCAGCCAGAATAGGACCGACAAGCGGGCCTGCTGCCGCGATGGCTGCAAAGTGATGCCCAAACGTGACCCACCGATTCGTCGGCACGTAATCTTTGCCATCCTCAAGTTCATGGGCAGGCGTTTTTTTCGAATCATCAAGTTTTAACACTTTTACAGCCATAAACGTCCCGTACAAACGATACGCAATCATTAAAATACAAATTGAACCTATTACCATTGTAATCGCATTCATTTTAAGGGCCTCCCCTATATGTTTTTGCCCTTTCACTATACCAAATGAAAATGAATTGTTAGCGTTTTCAACGCAATAAGCAGCATTTGCACCGTGAAATGCAAAAATAACCGGCTGAGTTGCAAAAAAGCGTTAAAATCCGATTAACTGCTTTAGCTCTTTTACATATGTACGGCTGACCGGCACTTTTGATCCGTCTTTCATGACTAAATTGTAGGTTGAGTTAAACCATGGCTCGATTTGATCAATATGGTTGATATTTACTAAAAAGCTTCGGTGTACCCGGATAAAAGCAGAGGAGCTGAGCTTTTTCTCAATCGCAGTTAGGGATTCCTGTGTTTTGTATTCAGAAGACATCGTCTTAATTAGGGTTTTTCCTTCTGAAGAAGCTGTATAAAGAATCGTTTCCCGGTCAATCAGCACAATGCGTTCATCGGCGGCCACCGCCAGTTTTCCAGTTTGCAGCTCGGCAGAAGGCTTTGGCATTTCTGCAAGAATGTCTGAGCGCTGCCCGCCGATCATGCGGATTGTTTTAATTTTGTCGATTGTTTGGTTGATTCGATTTTCGTCAAATGGCTTCAGCACATAATCAATAGCATTCAACTCGAAAGCCTGCAGGGCAAACTCATCATAAGCAGTCGCAAAAACAATCGCCGGCTTATGTTCAAGGTGGCGAATTTCAGCCGCCAGCTCTAAGCCGCTTTCTTCAGAAAGCTCAATATCCAAAAAAACAAGATCTGGTTTTGTTTGTTTAATTTGCGGAAGAGAGTCGGCTATATTGCTCGCTTCCCCTGTCACTTCTACTTCGCGGGTCCTGAGCAAGAGATATTTCAACTCATCTCTTGCCAAGGGCTCGTCATCCACTATAAACGCTTTCATCATAATAAGCTGGACCTCCTTTTCTTTCTAACGGCAGGCGGATCAATATCGCTGTTCCCCTGTTTTCTTCGCTCGTAATCGTAAATGAAGCTTGTGTATACATTCCTTCTAAGCGGCTGCGAATATTCACCAGTGCGGTTCCCGTACCGTGCTTGGACGAAACGGTTTCTTTTCCCAGTTTGTCGAGCTTCTCCTCTGGAATCCCTTTTCCGTTATCCGTTACTTGAATGTGCATATGAGTGTGATCCGTAAAAGCCTCGATTCTTACTTCTCCTTTTGTTTTGGAACCAGAGAAAGCATGCCGGATGCTGTTTTCAACAAGCGGCTGAAGAATAAACGGCGGCACCAGGCTTTTCTCAAGACCTGGTTCAATATCAAAAAAGACCTCATACCGGTCAGGAAACCGTGCTTGCTCAAGCGACAGGTAAGCTCTCACATGTTCAATTTCTTTCTCAAGTGGAATTACCATCTGCCGTGCTCCCTGCAGATTGCTTCTGAAAAACTGGCTTAGCTCCAGCAGCAGCTTTCTAGCCCTTTCCGGATTGGTGCGGCATAAAACCGAAATGGTATTAATGGCATTAAACAAAAAGTGTGGATGAACCTGAGCCTGCAGCGCTTTTACTTCTGCATTTTTTAAAAGCCTGCTTTGCTGTTCCGCCTGCGCCAGCTCCAGCTGTGTAGAAAATAAATTGGCCAGCCCTTCAGCCAGCTCCCGTTCTACCTCTGTTAAATCACTCGGATTGGTAAAGTAAAGCTTTAATGTGCCAACCGTTTGGCCGTACACTTTCAACGGAAGAACAACGGCAGCCCGAAGCGGACAAGCTGGATTTGTACAAATGATTTCTTCCCGGCTTTTCGCCGTAAGTACCCTGCCTTCCTGCAAGACTTTTTTCGTCAGCCCTGTTGAAAACCCTGCTGTCGGTTTATGATGGTCTTCTCCTGTTCCAGTGTGGGCTAAAACGCTTTTCGTATTCGTGATCGCAATGGCATCCGCTTCTGTGAGCGAAAGCATTGTCTCCGCTACAGCCCGGCAGGATTCGGCATTCAGTCCTTGTCGAAAAAACGGCAGCGTTTGATCTGCAATGTAGAACGCCTTGCTCGTCTGCAGGGCTTTTGTGCGTTCCTGCTCGCGTAAAATGTTTTGGATCAGCAGCATAAAAAGAAGCATCCCAAGCCCATTGATAGTAATCATCGGAAGACCAATGACTTTCACCAATTCCCACGCCGGATCAAACGGTTTAACCATCAGAAGAATCATCCCCATTTGGATGATTTCCATTAAAATGCCGACCACGATAGCAAAAGGGGCATTAATAGGGGCTTTCTGCTTATACCGCATACCAAGCCATCCAGCTGCACCTCCTGCTAAGACAGCAGAAAAAGCACAAGCGGCAGCTGTAAACCCGCCAAGAAAAAAGCGGTGGATACCCGCAATAAAGCCGATTCCAATACCTACAACGGGGCCGCCCAAGAGGGAGCCGATGGCGATGCCGAGTATTCTTGTGTTTGCAATGGCACTATCCGGCTCCAGGGCGATGAGCCAGCTGCTTTCAGTAATCGTATTTGAATGGATTTGGATTCCTGTATAATTACTGATTACACCCAAAAAGCCGAATATCGCAACGAGGAGCAGTTTTTCCCGGGTACCTTGATTGTTATGAATCAATTTGCGGAAATGTTTCATTTGGGAAAAAAGAAAAACGGAAATGAGAATAATGCCCACCCGTTCAATCATAAGAGGAATAAGATTAATCATGATTCATCGCCTTCCCGCCAAGTCATGGTGCTGTTTCTAAAGGATGAAAAGGGAAAAATATATGTTTTCATCCCTTTTATTTTAACATAATCATTAAAAGACATTAACGCTTCCCTTCCGCGAGTAAGGAAGGGTCTGCGCTTCTCAAAATCCACACAACAACAAAGGGCGGACTCTCGTTAAAGAGCCCGCCCTTTCAAAGATTTTATCTTCTTTTCATCTGCTGCTAAAAAATTTCGTTATGACGGTTCCTTTTTTGTTCCTTTCAAAACAAATGAACAGCTGTACGTTTGATCAGCAAAAAGAGTAAACTCTGGATGGGTTTTCGCCTGCCAGCTGTCGTCCCCGCCGACCCCCATCTGCTTAAACTGAACGCGCAGGACGGTATGATCACTCGGCGGCAGTTTGTAGCTGTGGCTGGCTTCTTCCAGCTGAAACGGTGTGTATGGCAGCGCATTTAGTTCCACTGTCGGCTGTCCTGTGATAGATAATCCCACTCCCTTTTTATTGGTGACCGTCGCCCACCGGACCCCGGTTTTATGCCCGCACTCCTGCGGTTTTAAATACGGCACCATCTGTTCTTCCACGCTGCCGCTGTATACACCGATTCTGGCACCATGTTTACGATCCCAGTAGCTTTCATGAGGACCTTTCCCATACCATTTTATCTCGTTAAATTCTTTTTCCATCGTCCACAAAACGCCCACTTCTGGAATTTCGGGCATCCCTTCTCCCGGCTTGAGCTCAAACTCTGTTAATATTTCACCGTCCGGGGCAACTGTATACCGAACGACGCAGCAAGAGTGGGCAGCATCTGGCAGATCATACACAGCGGTTACGACCATCGACCGATCCAGCGTTTCTGTCTGAAAAGACAGCAGCACCCGATGTTCCGATGCTTTGCGCCACGGCTCGCTGCGTTCGTGAAGCTTGCTGCCTCGGTCATTATCCGTCATCGCCCGCCAAAAGTTTGGCTGCGGCGCGCTTTTTAACAGCTCCTGTCCCGCATACTGATAAGAATTCAGCTCACCGGTCCGCTTGTTAAAAATAACGTTAAAATTATCGCCTTTTACCTGCACCGTTTCCGGATTTTCTTCCGTCTGCAATTCTCCGGCTGCTGCCTGCTTTGGCCTGTCTTGGACAAGCGGGGGAACCACAAACTGTTCGAAGGCCACTTCGTGTCCTTTTTGGGCCCAGCGTGTGTTTTCTTTTAAAACAAGGCGAATGGTTATGATCCGCTCTTTTGTTCCGTCTCTTTCCGCTGTTAAATCGCCCAGGCAAACCGTACCGGATGACTGAGGTTTCACCTCAATTTCTTCCGTGCCGGACAGCTTCACATCTCCATCTTCCATCAGGTTCCATTCAACTTGATACTCGCTTAAATCGGTAAACAGGTGCTGATTCAAAACCTTTATAAGACCGTTTTTTACATCCATTGCTTCAAACCGAATATTTTGATAGCACTTTTTCACTTCGTACAGCTTTGGCGACATCGTACCGTCTGCAAAAATCAGCCCGTTTCCAGAAAAATTTCCGTCATGCGGCGTTTCACCAAAGTCCCCTCCATAGGCAAGGTACTGCCGGCCATCCTCTGTTGCCGCTTCCAATGCCTGGTCGCGCCAATCCCAAATAAAGCCCCCTTGCAAGATCGGATACTGATCAAATAAATCCGTGTACTGGTATAAGTTGCCGCAGGAATTGCCCATGGCGTGGCTGTATTCACATAAAATATACGGCTTGGCTCCGTCTTTTCCTGCTGCTTCGAGCGCATACTGCTCGACTTTTTCCGGCGGCACATACATGGTACTTTCCATATCGCTCGCTGCTTCCGACTCCCGATAATGATAGATTCCTTCGTAATGAACAAGGCGGGATGGATCTTTTGCTTTCAACAGATTCCGCATGTGGAGAAAGTTATCGCCGCCAAATGATTCATTCCCAAGTGACCAGATCAGTACGGATGGATGGTTTTTATCACGCTCCATCATGGATTCACACCGGTCGAGCACATTGTTTTTCCATTCCGGCTTGCTTCCCGGGAGAGCTGCTCCTTCTTCTTTCTGCCCGTATTTCCAAGTTCCATGCGTTTCCAGATTGGTTTCATCAATCACATACAGCCCATATTGATCACACAAATCATACCAAAGCGGATGGTTTGGATAATGGGAAGTACGGACCGCATTGATATTGTGCTGCTTCATTAAGATAATATCGTGCAGCATATCTTCTATTGTCACAGCCCGTCCTTTTTGGGACGAAAATTCATGCCGGTTAACGCCCTTAAACACAATACGCTGGCCGTTGATTTTCATCAGGCCGTCTTTTAATTCAAATGTACGGAAGCCGACCTTGCAGCTCTCGGCTTCGATTAAAGTACCATCTTCTTCTTGAAGCGTTAAAACGAGCGTATACAAATTCGGCTGCTCAGCACTCCATTTTTTTGGATTTTCCACAAAAACTTCTCCTGATACAGCCGCCTGTCCTTGTTCATTAAATGGAACTTTCATGATTAAAGGGCTTTCAAAAATAGATAGATTTTGATCATCGTATAGCATTGCCTGTACAAAAAGCGGGCTTTCTTTCTCCTGCTCATAGTTTGCTGCCTTGATGTCCACTTTCAGTACTGCATCTGTATAGGTTTCGTCCAGCTCTGTCCGGACAAAAACATCTTCTATATGACAAATAGGCGTTGAATACATATATACATCTCTGAAAATCCCACTCATCCGCCAGAAATCCTGGTCTTCAAGCCAGCTTCCATCGCACCAGCGGTATACTTCAACTGCCAGTTTGTTTTCACCCTCGGCCAAATAAGGAGTCATATCAAATTCTGCCGGTGAGAATGTATCTTCACTGTATCCGGCTAATTCCCCGTTTATCCATACATAAAAAGCCGATTCTACTCCTTGAAAGCTTATATAAACCGGCTGGTTCTTCCATTCTTCCGGAACTGTAAACGTACGAATATACTGGCCGACGGGATTATACTGTGTTGGAGCAAAAGGCGGCTTAATATCTTCTTTTCCTTCCCACGGATACCTAACATTTGTATAATGCGGGTAATCATATCCCTCAAGCTGCCAGTGGGCAGGCACTTTCATTTTTCCCCATGCGGAGCAGTCAAATGCCTGCTCAAAAAACGCTCGCTCCCGCTTATCAGGATTCTCGGCAAATGAAAAAAACCATTCTCCATTCAGTAACCGGCAGTAATCTGACGCCATCCGGTCACCCGCTAATGCTTCCTCTGCGGTTCGAAACGGCATCAAAGTAGACCGGGCCGGCAGGCGGTTCAGCTGAAAAATCTCCGGATTATTGTTCCATTCGGGAAAGCCATTTTGCGGCGGACTATACGTAAACTTTTTTGATTGTTTTATCATGTAGATCCTCCATCTGAGATTCTCTCATTTTGCTTTCTTACTCGCGTCTATTCTTTTCCGTTTCATCATTTTCTGCCGTCTTTGTTCCGAAAGCATCACTACACTTTATTGATTCTGCTATTCAGCCCCTTTTTATTTGATGAAAAATTCAGACAATAGCCTCTTCTTATATTATGCAAGTTTTTAAGAGAAGAAAAGTATAAAGCAAGCACTGATAAAATTCTTTTTTTCCTGGATAAATAGGAAAACGGTGAAAACAAAAAGGAATCATAAACGTGAATAAAAATGAATAAGGTAGCGGAGGCTGACTTTCAAAGAAAGGAAAGATAATATGGCTAAAAACAAACCTAAAAAAAGCCCCCAGCTGCTCTCTAACCAGCTCCTTATCAGCTTTCTGATTCTGCTTGTCATTCTTCATTATGCAGCGGATCATTTGCTGGCTGCGGGCATTGCGTTACTCTTCATGATGACCTTCGCCGCGTTGTACTTTTATTTCCAGTGGCAAAAACAAAAGTCAGCCAAAAACAAAATGGTACAGTCAGGTATTAAAGAAATTGATGTAATGAATGGAAGAGAATTTGAAAACTATCTCGGTGCATTGTTTGAAGCTATGGGCTATGAGGTGGAAGTAACGCCCGCTTCCGGAGATTATGGGGCAGATTTACTGATGGAGAAAGATGAAACTTTCATTGTGGTACAAGCCAAAAGATACAGTAAAGCAGTAGGCATTTCCTCTATACAGGAGGTTTTTTCTGCCAAAATGTATTACCAGGCTGATGAAGCATGGGTTGTAACCAACAATACATTTTCCAAGAATGCGTTTGAGCTAGCCAAAAGAAGCGGCGTAAAGCTGATTGCGAGAAAAGAGCTGATTGAGCTGATTACGAAAAATATGGCGGAGACGCCTCCGCCGGTTTTTACCATTCATACATGGAATGAAAAATAAACAATGCCTTATTTCGCATTTAAGTACAAATGTCTAAATACCCGCCTCGCTCGTGTATATCAAGAAGGCGAGGGGGTTGGACAGGAAATATGAAAGCAGACTCACAAGGTTGCATTCATTTGTAAAACTTCGTCCGCTCTTTCACTTTTTTGAATCCCCCGCAGATGTTACTATTCAAATAGAGTCTGTTATGCGAGGTTGATCGGCCGCTTCATAAAACGGTTTTCACACCAAAAACCATTAACATAGCTCCTATAGACTTTTGAAAGGCTTTTTGAATATTGGGCTTTCTGATTAATTTTTTCACGTGTACCAACAAATGCGCCATAATCAAAAACCAAGAAACGGCTATAAATACTAAAATCATTCCTAATATGCTTAATTGCTGGTTCACATCCCCATTCAGGTTTATAAACTGGGGCATAAAAGTCACATAAACAAGCACTGTTTTCGGATTAAGGATGTTGCTGATTGCTCCTTGCAAATAGGATTGCCTGTAAACTTTCTTATGTACATCTTTAGTTGATAAAGCAAGATCCTTTGTAAAAGAGGCTAATGATAAAGCAGCGGGCGAACAAAAAGTTCGGACGCCTAAGTAAAATAAGTAAGCCGCTCCAACATATTTAATTGTGGCAAACAGGAGAACAGACTGAGCAATTGCAGCAGATAGGCCAAGAACGGCAATGATAGTCCAGAACATCAATCCCGTTGCAATGCCTATTACCGTACAATAACCTGCTCTTAGACCCGCATTTAATGTATTTTTCATGACTAAAATCGTATCCGTGCCCGGCAGCATTGACATTAATACAGCCATTAATATGTATTCATGCAGATTTCCCACTATAAACCTCCGTTATCTGTTCAATGTTAGCAAATGAAAATCCCTATAAAATGGATAAAAAATTCCACAGGATGGATTGCTCTACCTTAATAGCGGCAAGCTTCCGGTTAATTTATTTATTTTTCTTTTTTCTCCCCAAAACCCTAGCCCATAAAATGAATGGACGGATGTTTTTGCAAGCTTCTTCCTATATTCTTCATACGTTTTGCATCTTTGCGCAATTTCGGCAAAACCCACGACGATTACATCTTCAAAATTCCGTTCCCATGTCCTTGCTCTTAACTCTTGGAGAATAGCTGCATTTCCTTTTAAAATGGGAATGGGTGTTGTGACAATGCCTAAATGAGAAACACCTGATTCATCCACTACACTTTCTCCAACCATTTCAGGTGCATATTTTCCGAGTGTGATTCCCAGTATGGCTGAGGTATTCGCGATTAATCCCACAGGCAGTTCTTCATCAATAACCAATACACTTTTCATCTCATCACTGCTGCTCATTTTTCACCCAACCCTCCTTGTTTAAATATTTTCATATACTGCTTTGGTGTCAGACCGACCCATGCTTTAAAAAATTTAGTCAGGTGGCTTTGGTCACTGAATCCGGTTAATAGAGCTACTTCGATTGGTTTGATTCCTTGTTCCAGCATTTTTTTTGCATGATTGATTCGAATTGTTTCCAAGAAGTTATACGGCGTAATTCTTTTTTGTTTTGTAAAGGACCGTACTAACTTATATTTACTGCATCCTATTAAGCTGCTTAACTCATTGAGCTTGATTTTTTGTGTATAGTTGCTCTCTAAATAGCAGCACACTTTTTCAATCTCTTGATCAGAAGCTGGTGGAGGGATCGAATGCCCCGCGTAGTCTGTTACAAGCTCCTCAAGTAAGGTAAAAAATAATTCTTCTTTTTCAAATTCCTTTTCTTCCCGGGAAATTTTCAAATGAATGTCTTTTAAAAAAGGAACCAGTTCACTATTACTCAATACATTTTGAGTAAAGTAAGGAAGCTCTCCTTCCTCTCCAAATTCTTTCATGAACTTTTTCATTATCTCTCTTGTAACATTGATACAACGATAATCTAAAGTCTTCCCATCTATCTGCGCACAGCTGTGTATATCGTACGGATTAAATAACAATAAATCCCCCGGGTTGATAATGTATTCTTGATCTTTACAAACTAAGTGCCTCTGGCCTTCTTCAATAAAACCTATAACGTAATACTCGTGAAAATGTGGAGGGAACTTTTGCATAATCCCTTTAAATCGATAGGCCTCAACCTCTAAGTCATCATCTAAATAAATGGTTCTTATTTCATCTGGCATACTTGAACACCTCCATCAAAGCTAACCCTCTTGATCTTACTATTGGTTTTGATCATTTTCTTGTACGATATTGCAATAATGCCGAAAAAGTTTTGGATCGCTTCGCAAACGGGAAAAATTCACGTACTATAAAATCCATTAAAAATAGAAATTCTGCCAATCTTCTTCTATTCTTCGCAAAGCGCCATGAATTTTACAATATCGTACATTTCACAAAAAAGCCGAAAAAACACAGACGAATGCTTTAGTCGGTGTTTTTTCGGCTGCTTCTTTATTGTTTAAGCAAATAAACTCTCGATTCATAAGGGGTTAAAGAGACTGACTGTGCTAGTTCATCCTCAGTGTGTTCATTGCTTATTAACAGTTCTGCGGATTTATATTGAATGTTTTGCGGCAACCGGAAATCAGCTGTTTCTGCAGAAAAATTATTCAGGACAAGTAACATCTCATCTACAAGTATACGTGTATATGCATATATTTGTAGATGCTTCTCTGAAAGTAACTCGTATGTTCCATAGGTAATCACGTCATGCTGTTTGCGGAGCTTGATCAGCTTTTGATAATGATAAAACACAGAATCGGGATCGGCCAGGGCTTGTTCTACGTTAATTTCTTGATAGTTCGGATTGACTCTCAGCCACGGAATGCCTGTGGTAAACCCGGCATTTTCACTGGCATCCCATTGCATCGGTGTGCGGGCATTATCACGGCATTTGGCGTGGATGGCTTCCATCACTTTTGCATGGTCCCCTCCTCCTTCGGTTACACGCTCCTCGTACATATTTAAAATTTCCAAATCATTATATTCGGTAATATCAAACTGTACGTTTGTCATTCCAATTTCTTCGCCTTGATAAATGTATGGAGTTCCTTTGAGCATATGCAGGAACGTGCCAAGCATTTTCGCTGATTTTCCCCGGTACTCTCCATCATTTCCAAAGCGGGAGACCATACGAGGCTGGTCATGGTTATTTAAATACAAGCTGTTCCAGCCTTTTCCTTCTAGGTCATACTGCCATTTAGACATCACTTCTTTTAACTCCTGCAGCTGCCATGGCCGCATATCCCACTTACCCCCTGGCCCGGCATCTAAATCCATATGCTCGAAGGTAAAAATCATATTCAATTCTGTTCCTTCGCTGTTGGCATACCGCTGTGCATCTTCAACTGAGGTGCCCGGGCATTCACCGACGGTCATAATATCATATTTTGACAGGACGTCCCGGTTCATTTCCTGTAAGTACTTATGAACACGCGGTCCATTTAAAAAATAGTCGCCGCCCCACGCATACCCGCCTTCTTCTTGCTGCTGTCCATCCGGCAGTCCCTCTACTTTGGAAATCATATTAATTACATCCATCCGGAATCCGTCAATGCCCCGGTCCAGCCACCAGGTCATCATTTCATACACTTCATGGCGGACGGTTTTGTTTTCCCAATTTAAATCAGGCTGCTTTTTGCTGAATAAATGAAGGTAGTACTCATCGGTCGCTTCATCATACTGCCAGGCTGAACCACTGAAAAAAGAAACCCAGTTGTTTGGTTCCTTCCCGTTTTTACCAGGACGCCAGATGTAATAATCGCGGTATTCGTTGTTTTTCGATTTGCGCGACTCTATAAACCAGGCATGCTCATCCGATGAGTGATTGACAACGAGGTCCATCATCAGCTTCATGCCTCGTTCATGAAGACCGGCGAGCAGTTCATCCCAGTCTGTCATTGTACCAAACTCGTCCATAATATCCCGGTAGTCGCTAATGTCGTAACCGTTATCATCATTAGGTGACTTGTAAACAGGTGAAAGCCAGACAACGTCTACTCCTAAATTTTTTAAGTAATCGAGTTTGGAGATAATCCCCTGCAAATCACCAATCCCGTCTCCGTTAGAGTCTTTAAAGCTTCTTGGATAAATTTGATAAACCACACTTTCTTTCCACCATGCTTTTTCCATGATATCCGCCCTTTCTATCCTTCTTTAACCCTCTACAAGCCTCTGGAATGGTTCTTCGATAAATAAAAATACATTTTTGCTTTCTCAGCACTTTATCCATTGTGGGCGATCTGAAAACATGGTCCGCCATTGTTTTCACAATCCTTCTTTTAAAAAAAGAGCAATTGCCAGCTCTGCTGACAATTGCTCACTCTTTCTTTCTTTATCTTTCTTTGTCACTGCTATCGAATATTTTTCCTAAAAAGAAGCCATCTATTTCACTTAGTTTTCCCCGCCAGAGAATTTTTCCTTTTGAAGGAGTAGGCTTGCTGTCGCCGCAGTAGACCTTTGTGTCTTTCATATGCAGAAAATGTGCTTCTGTATCGTTCGTGCGCGACGCTTCTCCGGCTTTTTTAAGCTGGTCACTGACCATTTGTGCCGTTTCGTTTCCGCCTTCAAACGTTTCACTCAGCATGTGGAAATATTCTTGTGCAGATACAAGTGTACCTGTAATCACAGCACCTTTTACATTTAACGTAATATCTAAAGAAAAATCGTCTTTGTTTGCCGCTTCGACAAAAAACTCAAGAATACTATCTTTGGCTGCACTCGAACTGCTGCTCATATTACGTCTCCTTTCTCATCTCATTTAAAAGAAGATACGTATCTTCTACTTTTTCCTCTACTTTTTCATTGGAAAGAACATTATAATAGGTTGCTTTCTTTTCGTTGTCAGAATCAATGGAGAATGATGCTGCTTCCTTGCTATTTTGCTTCTTTGATTGATCAGCTTTTTCGTTGTTACTATTCTCATTATTGTTTTTTTCATCTTTTTCCATATCATTCTTTTTTACATCATTACTGCTCTCATTCTTTTCTTTATCTTTTTGATCCTGTTTTGGCGTTTCATTTTCATTATCATTCTCCTGCTTTTCTTCCTGACCTTCTGTTTTGCTATCCTTTTCCTGGTCTTGGTCCTTAGATGGATCTTTTACTTTTTCTTTTCCTCCTTCATTCTCATTCTTCTCATCAAGTTCCTCGTTTTCTTTCTGATTCTCATCTGAATTCGGCTTTTCTCCGCTATCTACTTGATTTTTTTCAGCGTCTTGAGAATCTTCTTTTTTATCTTCATCCTTCTGTTTATCTTGTTCTGCCTCTTCACTTTTCTCTTCATTCTCGTCCTTGTCATTGTCATCGCTTTTCTCTTGATCTTCTTCTAGAGTCTGCGTTTCTTCGTCATTTATTTGACTTTTTTTTTCAGCGTCCTCAGAACTTTCCTCATTTTCTTTCTGATCCTGCTCTTGCGTTTGAACTTCTTCATCATTTTTTTTGTTATCCGACTCATTGTCGTTTTGGTTAGAATCTGCTGCTTGGTCCTTATCTTTTTCTCCAAGCATTTTTGTGAGCATTTCTTCTATTTTCCCTAGACGGTCCTGCAGCTTTTCATTTTCTTCCTTCAATGCCTCATATTCTTTGTTCGTTGATTTTTCGCCTGACTCTGATGGTTCCTCTTTATTGTTTTCCTCAGATTCTTCCGATTTTAATTGTACCTTTTCATCATTCTTTTCATTACCGTCTGGTTGAGCTGATTGTTCTTCGCCAGGCTCTTTATCTTTTGATTCGGGTTGTGCTGTATCATCATTCTCTTTGTTTCCTAGTTGCTCTTTCGATTCTTTTTTATTTTCTTCGCCTGCTTGCTCTGTCTTCGGTTCCTTTTTATTTTCTTGATCGTCCTGCTGAGCTTTTGATTCTTCCCTATCCTCTTCGTTTTCTCCTTGAGATTGGCTGTCTTCATTATTTAAAGGCTCTTGCAAATACGATGATGAGGCTCTGTCGTTATCCGACTCTTTCGATTTTGGCTGCTCACTTTTACTGCTTTCCTGTTTTGATAAATCTTCTTTTTCATTCTTTACTTCATTTGATTCAGCAGCATCACTTGAATCACCTTTATCTTGCGTTTTGTCCCCTTCCTGGCCGTTTTTTGTTTCTATAAATTTTGTCAGCATTTCTTCTAGTCGGTCTAACCGATCATTGAAATCGCTGCTTTCTTGATTTGATGTTTGCTCATTTTTGCCAGTGGACTTATGATCTGTCTCTAGGGTAAGGCTTGTCTCATTTCCACTGTTCTTTTGTCCTTCATCATTCGCATACCCTTCTACTGACACATCTTCTTTTTTGTCCAGCACCTTTCCAGCTGAATGTTTAATTGAAGCCACTGCTTTCTTTGACTTTTCTTTCATTGTCTGGCCGAAGCCGGAGCCTGTGCTCTTTAACTTATCCCGACTTGCATTTTCCAGCAGTTTCTTTCCATTCTCAGGCGTAGCCATATAACCGACGGCGGCGCCAATTAATCCTCCTGCAAGGGAACGTCTAAGGGAACTGCTATTTGGGCTGTTCTCGTTTTTTGTTTCCTGGGTCTGCTTTTCCATTTCTTTCGCTTTTTCCATGATAGAACCTCCTGCTTAGTAGTTGAATTCTTTAGCATCAATGCGATTTGTAGATATCTTCTTTTCCAGAGATTCGAGCCTCTCATGAAGTCTTTTATTTTCTTCTTCAAGCGCTTTCGTATGATGATCGGCTGCTTTGGATGTCAAATACGGATCGGTTTCCCACCAGTCCATGCCGATTTCTTTTGCTTTATCAACAGAAGCGACAATCAGGCGTATTTTGATAGTTAACAACTCAACATCCGCAATACCGACCGTAATATCTCCCGCGATTACAACACCTTTATCTAATATTTTTTCCAATACATCCACGATCGTACTGGACTGCATGGAATGTTCGACTGCCATGTATAGTCCTCCTCGGCATTTTAATTAAAGTAAACTTCCTAAAGGACCAAGATCGATATTTAAATCATCTGCATCCAAGCCGAAAATTTCTTTTAATTCTTCCATTTTTTCTTCCAGGTTCATCAGGGCTTCGCCTAAATTTTCGATTTGCTCATCCGTCAGCGTGCCGCCTTCTACCCTTCTAATCGCATGCCTTTCTACAATTTGTCTTAGCAGCTCAATAACCGTTAACACTAGCTGCGCTAACCCATGCTCTGCATTATCAGGGTCTAAGTTAATTTTTCCATTTGTCTGGCTGGCCGGTTGCATGAGTGAGATCCTCCCTCTGTTTATCAAATTGTACGGAAGAGATGGTTTTGCCGTTTTCCTGCTGAGCTTGAACAAGCGATTCTACCGAAGCAATAAGTACTCTTAAATCCAGATAAACCAAGTCAACTCCTGCTATGGAGATGACTAAATCTGCTTTTATCGCCACTCCCTTGTCCAGGATGACATCCAAAATATCAATTAAAGCAATATCCTTGTTCTCGATCGATTCCTTTAGTGACATTGTTCTCTTCCTTCTTTATGAAAAGCTTGAAAAGTGATAGGCCGGCCAGGGCCCAGATGCTTGAAACTGCCAGCCTTTTTCCTTCATATCCTTTTCATATTGTTGAATTTGTTTTAAAAAATCTTCGACTTTCGATTTGGAAATGAGGTATACACCATTCCATGTCATCTCCTCCTGCCTTCCAGTCACTTCACTGCTCCACGTTCTTTTTACGTTTCCTCGAACGGCAAACTCACTTAAGCGGGAATGAATGTGTTCACTTACTTTGTTTTTTTCTTCTTCGAGCTCGGACGCAATGACCTTGTCCAATTTTTTCTTTTCAAAAAATTGCTTTCCTCTTGGCAATTGACTGATTTCCGCTCTTTTTGCTTCTATAGTTGGGTTATTCTCGCTTACTTCCTTTTTTAATTGTTCGTCTTCACAATAAATTTTTACATTCCATTCTTCTTTTCCAGTGATAAAAGCAAACGTATCGAGCATTTTGCCTTCGTTTGACTGAAC
This sequence comes from Domibacillus sp. DTU_2020_1001157_1_SI_ALB_TIR_016, assembly GCF_032341995.1. NCBI lineage: Bacteria > Bacillati > Bacillota > Bacilli > Caryophanales > Bacillaceae > Domibacillus > Domibacillus sp. DTU_2020_1001157_1_SI_ALB_TIR_016. Next base: position 775,842 of record NZ_CP135438.1, on the reverse strand, counting down.
AGCCGCTTTCAAGCTGTCTTCGTTTTTGTACAATGTACAAAACTTCAATGGAATTAAGGTATATATTTTTGCGAGCTTCATAACTGTTTCATGATGGTGGAAGGCTTTTTCCTGAAGCCATTCCATATCATTATTAATCCGGTCTTTAATGATTTCTTCTGCGTACTCTTTAGCGTCTAAACTGCACACAATAGCCGTCAGCTTTCCTATCGGAACGGTATATAAATCTTCTGTATGATCAAAACCTTTCAAAGACGGAAGTGGCTGGCTTGCTGCTTCCTCCGTTTGAGCCAATCCATACAAATAAATTAGACGATCCATGTTCTTACTGCCCTCATTTCTTCTTTGTCATCTGCTCCCATTGTTCCATTTCCATTCGTTTGGCCATTTCATACCGTATAATCAGTTCTTCTTCTTTCGCTTTGTAAGCTTCTTCTGGAATTTCTCCAAGCTCGTACATCATCTGGAGCTGAATGAGCTTTTGCTGAATGGTAGGCAAGTCGTACAGCTCTTTATCTGCTTCTTCTTTTACCTTTTCTCCAATTTTGATAACAAGGTTGATCGGCGCAGAAATCAGCTTGTGCAGCATTAGGCATCCTCAACTTTTAATCTAATGTTGACGAAGTTATAAGCCGGCCACGGACCGCTGTAGTTGAATTCGACTCGATCCTCCCATTGCTCGTGCAGCTCATTTACTTTCTGGTCAAATGCTGCTTCTTTCTCACGATCTACTAGAAACGCTGCATTTAAGAGCATCTTCTCCCCGATCGGATCATTCACTTTTGACGCTTCTGCCAGCTCCTTTAAAGGATGGAAGATATCCCGTTCTGTCTCTTTTTGCAAAGATGTCACGAGTTTTTGGGCAGCTCCCCCTAGCTGAATTCGTTCATAGTAGCTGGCTGCTTCTGATTTCCCTTTTACTGCCTGCGCCATTTTTTCTATGCTGGCATCCTCGCTTACTTTTGATTCAAGCCATTCTTTTTTGCCAATGACTTTCAAACCAAGTTCCACCTTTCCCTTTATTTCCGGGAAAAGCTTTTCAAATTGCGGATATAAATTTTCCAAAAGCACGGCTACGTCTTCTTTTGAATGAAAGACATTTCCGAAACTAACCGGTATCACCGTGTCATTTTTCTTCATCACAAGAGAAACCGCCTGCTGGTGCATCATCAAGTTATCTTTGTTCGGATGGTAAATTTTCATCGGTACCTCCGCAGCCACCATGGCTGCGTCTTTATACCGGATGGTGAACAGCTCTCGTTTTTCTTCTTCCATCTCTATTTCACCAAAGCTTTCATCGGCTTCCATTTGAATTCCGCAAAAAATATAAATCCCCATTGATTCTTCCTGGCTCATTGTAAAACGCTCCTTTATCCCTCAGTAACTTTCATATTGTGACACGCTTTTATCACTAATTCTTCTGCTGCTTTCATTGGGTTATCTGATTTGATGCACCGGCTCATTTGATGCGCTAATACGTCGAGACATAAACGCTGAAAAGCAGTGTTTGACCCGTCTACTGGAATCTCTTCTTCCGCCGCTACCTTGGCAATCATTAATGAAGCGCGCAGGCTTGGTCCGTTGTCCGCTTCGCATTCTTCGCGTAACTGGGCAACAAGAGCGGTAATGGCTGCCGCCTTCTCCTGAGCGATATCTAACTTTTCCGAAATGATGGCTGCTTCTTGATCGTGTTCTTTATGGTCAATAAAAATCGTAATCAGGCGATCAAGCAGTGCTTCTTGTGTTTGATAGACTCCTGCATATTCCTCAGGATTGCTGGTGAAAATGACGGCAAAATCAGGATGAACCCGAACAAACGGTTCTGTTAATTTCGTTCCGTACAAAGGAAGGATTCCTTCTTCTAAAATAGACAAAAAGATATTGTTAGTGGCTGGCTTTGAACGGGTAAACTCATCGTAAACAAGGGTGTAGCCATTCTTTACTGCTTCCAGCAGCCGCCCGTCCCTCCAGGTTTCTGTTACACTTTCGTCTCTTTTGTATACAGAACGAACGTAATTATCGACTACTTTTTTACTCGTATAGCCAGTAAAGTCACCAATCAAATCTTTATTGTTTAATTCATGGTTGCCATGGATCAGCATGACGGGTTTTTTTCTTTTCTTTGCCAGAGCGAGCGCCAGCGAGGTTTTTCCAGTTCCAGACGGGCCTGTTAAGTGAATAGGGTAGCCCGCTTTTAAATATTGCAGCGAGCGGGAAAGCAAGTCTTCTGTCTCTGGATCATGAACAATCTCTTTTGAATTTTTATTGATCTTGTTTTTTAAGACGGTCACTCTTTTTCCTCCTACTCCCGCGTCCTATGCTTCATAATTAATTGAACTTCTATAACGAATATCTCGTCGTTTATAAGAAGTGACTTCCTTCTCTTCACTTAAAAAAACCTCGTATACACCGATCATTTCGTCTTTTGCATACTTTTTCATATATTCTTTTTCTTCAATCACTTCCACGGTCAGCTGCCAGCCATTATCATTTTTTTCTACGGAAGTAATTTTGTGAACTGGAGCTACGAATTCGTTAAAGAACTCTGTAACATTCCCAATAATTTGTTTAATTTCCATTATGTCCTCCTGCTAAAGAATGACAGGCCAGGGCTTCCTGTACCCTGGCTCTGCTTTCTTTATTAAATGCTAAACCGTGCATTTCTTTCATTTGACTGAGCAAGCAGTCCATTTTCTTCAACGTTATCTCCAAGCAATCCGACAGCCTCTGCATAACGCAGCCATGTATCGACACTGGCAATGACCACCCGGGCTTCCACCGTTAAAATTTCAATTCCGACTACCGATACCCTTACAAAAGCATCGATGACAATCCCTTTATCTAAAATCCGGTCAATAACCTCTGCTAAACTGGAACTATCTGTACTTTTTTGAACAGCCATAATTGCTTTCTCCTTTCGTGATGATATTAAGAACCGATTGTTTTAATATCATTGTAAGATTTTATGTTTTTCGCACGTTTGATTTTAGTAGCACTCTTAATATCCTTGGATGTTTTAATGTCACTGATTCCTTTAATATGCTTGACGCCTTTTACTTTCCGGTCGTCGTCTTTTTTAGTGGCTGAAGATATTCTCTTTTGAAACTCTTGTCCAGCCTCTACTGCTTTCCCCAGCTTTTCACGGGCTGACAGCAGGACCTCCTGGACTTTTTCTTCTGCCTCTCCTGCTTTTTCATGGATATTTCCTTTGAATTTCTCTTTTGCTTTGTCGACGATGACTTCTTTCACTTTCTCTTTCACTGGCTCCGGAGCGTGTTTCATCGCGCTTTTTGCCACTTTACCAGCCGCTTTTTTCACGCGCTTGTCCATCTCATCACCCCCTCCGGATTTCCTTTATGAGAACTTCTTATTTCTTAGTGGCGGCCAGGTCATTCAGCATTTTTTCCATTTTTTGAAGACGCTCATTAAGCTCTTTGTTTTCTTCTTTGATTTTTTCATACGCTGGAGACTGGGTTTCCTTTTCTGAACTGCCTGTTCCTTTGTTGTCCCCACTTTCTTTTAAAGGAGATAGCAGCTTTCCATCAATTTTGCTGATATATCCTTCAGCTAATTGTCTGATGCTGTTTTGTGCCTGGCCGGCCAGGAGTTCCTGTGCGGTTTTCTTAAATTCCTTTTCCGCTACCTTTACAAATTCAGACTCACCTAAATTTTTCATTAGTTTTTTGCCGGTATCCGGATTGGCGAGCAGTCCTATTCCGGCCCCTACTACGCCGCCCAGTATAGCCAGATTGATCGAATAGTTAGGGCTGTCTTTTGTTTCTGCCGACTGCTTTTCATCCTTCGTCTGGCTACTTTCTTCCTGGTTTACCTCTTCTTTTTGCGTACTGTTTTCGGCTGCTTCCGGGTTTTGATTTCCTTCTTGTTTTTCATTGACTTCTTGGGTATTCATCCTCTTAACCTCTTCTCTTGATAGATTTCTTTTATGGCTTTTTTATACTTTAGTAACTTAACCGTGATGTCTGAGATTGGTTTTGATATGCAAGGCTTTCCGTTTCAGCTTCATCACTTAATAACCCAACCGCTTCTGCGTATCTTAGCCATGTATCCACACTGGCAATAACGACTCTGGCTTCGACTGTAAGAATTTCTATACCTACGAGTGATACTCTTACAAAAGCATCAATAACAATTCCTTTGTCGAGAATTCGGTCAATGACTTCTGCCAGACTTGAACTATCTGTGCTTTTTTGAACACTCATAATTTGTCTCCTCTCTGCTTTTGACATATTGGGAGGTTGTTGAGCTATTTTATTTTTAGGTTTAGTCTGTACATACCTTTCCTCTCCATGAGTAAACATGGTTTTTATAGGAATTAGGAACTGTTTTATTAAATTCATTAAATATTTGTATTTAATGGATATATTATGAAAAATATAATTTATGATAAATGCAATAACTAGCGAGGGATTTGCGTGCTTTGATCAGGTATGGTTTTGTTAAAGATATATATCTAAAAAAAGGGCCCTAAACAAACAGAGATCTGTTTGTTTAGGGCCCTTTTTACATATGTTTCTTTTTTATCACCCAATCGCCCAGGCGTAAATGGGCGATTGACGTTTTACTTTCGAGGATTTTCTTACGCCTTCTTCCCTTCACGCCGCAGCAAATAAAGAAAATAAGGGGCACCGATTACGGCTGTTACAATGCCGGCCGGTATTTCAATAGGAGGAAATAAGCCTCTTCCTAAACTGTCTGCTGCGAGCAAAAACAACGCGCCTATTAGAGCAGAAACCGGCAGCAAAAATTTATGCCGGGACCCGGTGAGCTTTCTTGCTACGTGAGGCGCGATCAATCCAATAAATCCAATTGATCCAATAGCCGCCACACACATTCCGATAATGATAACAGAGAGGCTGAGCAGCACATACCGCAGCTGCTTTGTTTTTTGCCCCAAACCCGTTGCCAGGTCCTCGCCAAGGTGTAATATATCCAGCTTTGCAGACAGCAGCCAGAGTGCAATCCCAAACGGCACGCTTGGAAGCAGCATCCAAACCTGCTCCCAGCCTCTTCCCCACAAGCTTCCTGCCAGCCATAGAAGGGTGCTGTTTACGTCATCAGGAAACTTAATCATAAAATATTCAATACCCGCCTGGAAAATAGCACCGAGCGCAATCCCGATGAGCGCCAATGTGGCTGGCTTCACACCGTTTTTATGCGCAAACAGCATTAAAGCGGCTGCGGCCGCCGCCGCTCCGAGGAAAGCCGAAACGGGCAGCCAAAAAACAGGTGATTCTGGAAACAGGACAATCACAATCACTGCAGCCAGTCCGGCCCCTTTTGTGACACCAATCACATCCGGGGACGCAAGCGGGTTTCGCAATATTCCCTGCAGAACCGCACCGGCCATCGCCAGTCCTGCTCCAGCGATCATGGCAATATACAGACGAGGCAGGCGGTACTCGTGAAGAATAAAGGCATGGCTGGAAGCGCCGGTTCCCGCTAAATCCGCTATAATATCTAGCGGTGAAATATAAACGGCCCCTACTCCAAGACTGACAGCCGATAAAAGCAGCAGCAATACCGTCAAAATGAAAAGCAATACCAGAGGGCGTCTTTTTTTATTCAATGTTGTTTGTTCGGTTAGTCTCATTGTTTAATGCCCCTTCCCTGCTTGGCTAAGTATAGGAAGAACGGAGCTCCGATCAAGGCGGTCACAATTCCAACCGGTGATTCAAACGGATACGCAATAAAGCGGGAAAGAATATCCGCATACACAACAAGAAGTGCGCCAAACAGAGCCGAAAACGGAATGATTCTTCGGTAATCCCCGCCAACGAGTTTTTTTACAATGTGAGGGACAATCAAGCCGACAAAACCGACTGGCCCTGCCACTGCAACAGATGCTCCTGCCAGCACAATCACCAGCAGTCCCGCCAGAATTCGAATTTGTGTCACTTTTTGTCCAAGGCCCTGTGCCAGGCTTTCTCCTAACACAAGAATAGAGATCGACCTGGAAAGCGCGGCAGCTAAAATCAATCCGCCAAGCGACCATGGAAGAATCAATTCTACATGCGTCCAGCTTTTTCCGTTTATTGCGCCGACCATCCAGTAGAGAGCATCCTTGCCCTGATCACTAAAAAGAACGACTCCCTGTGTTAAGGAAGACAGAAAAAAGTGAACGGCCATTCCGGCCAGTGCAAGTTTAACCGGCGTCATTCCGCCGCCTGAAGCGAAAGAGTATACAATCACGCCTCCCAAGGCTGCTCCTAAAAACGCCGCATATACGAGAGAAGCAGAAGAAAGACCCGGAAAAAGAACGAGTGACGAAACGACAAACAAGGATGCTCCGGCATTTACGCCAAACACTTGCGGAGAAGCCAGTGCATTTTTCGTAATCGCCTGCATGAGGGCTCCAGCAACAGCGAGACTGGCTCCCACGAGGATGCCAATTACCGCCCGCGGCAGGCGCAGCGTCCGAATAATCACCTGTTCTTTTGATTGATCCCAATGGATAAAAGAATGAAGAACAGTCTGCGCTTTTATATCGGCAGCGCCTACTGAAATGCTAAGAACGATGCCTATTAATAATAAAATGGTTCCAATTAAAGCGGTAAGATATGTCGTTACTTTTTGTTTTGATGCTCTGTTCATTTCGTTCCCAACACTTCCTGACAAGATTTAAACAGAAAAGGAAGCAAGGAGACGTTTCCTTACTTCCTTTTTTGTTTTATTTGTTTTCACCAAGCATTTTCAGCATATCTGCACCAATCGCTTCGGCAGAGGCAACTCCGCGGAATCTTGTCCACAAGTCACGGTCTACGTCATACACCTGTCCATTTTTAACTGCTTTTAAGTTTTTCCAGAGCGGATTGTTTTTCCATTCATCCGTAATGAGCTTGCCATCATTATTGGCTAAAAGTAAAATATCCGGATCAATTTCTACAAGCTGCTCTAAATTCATTTCAGCATAAGGCTCTTCCTGCTGGATCGCATTTTTGAATCCAAGGTGCTCAAGAAGTTCACCATCATAAGAAGAAGATGTATGTGCCTGGAATGATGTATCACGAACAACAGCAGGCAAAATCGTCGCGTTTGGATCTGCTTTCAGCTTTGCTTTTGTTTCTTCAATCGTTTTTTCATGTTCAGCCAGCCGCGTTTTGGCTTCCTCTTCTTTTCCGACCGCCTGGGCAATCGTATTAAAAGCATCCAGGTTTTCCTGGTATGTGGATTCACGGCTTTTCAGTACAATCGTTGGAGCAATTTTCTGCAAATCTTCATATACATTTTTATGGCGTTCTGCATCTGCAATAATCAAATCCGGCTGAAGAGAGCTGATCACTTCCAGGTTCGGCTGCTCACGTGTTCCTACAGATGTATAATCTGTCTCTTTCCCAACAAGCTTTGCAATCATCTCTTTCTTTTCATCGTCTGCGATCCCAGCGGCATCTATGCCAAGTGCATTCAATGAATCTACAAAGGATAATTCAAGCGCTACAACTTTCTTAGGTGTACCCTCGATTTCCGTTTCCCCCATCTCATGGGTGATCGTTTTGGTATTCCCGCTTTCTGTTTGGCCAGCGCTTTGGGCGTTTTCGGAATCTGCTGCTTTTTGTGTACTGCTGCAGCCCGCCAAGGCTAATAGAACAGCAATGGCTAAAAGCAGGCCGGCTCCTTTTACAGAACCTGTTTTCATCCACTTCAACATGGCAAATAACTTCCTCTCTGTTGCTAATATGTATGATGTTTTTCTCTTTGATAATGATTATCATTTTTACACAAAGAAGACGCAAGGTTATGTACATTGTGTTTTTTAAAAAAATTAAATCTAAGTGAATACTTTCACACAAAGTAAAAAACTGCTTGCATCCCCCTTTTTTCTTCTTTTAAGAAAAAAGGGCCTTCTTGGTTTGATTCTCTTTATTAAAAATAATTTTTTTCCCGTTTCCTGCATAAGCATTACAAAAGCCTTTTATAAAATCCAGGCTTTAATCATTAAAAAACAGGACAACCATAGTGAACCGGGCCTCGCTTCATTTGCATATATTACTATAAAGAGGAGCTGTCATGATATGAATCATTCTCTTCCTTCTTCCCATGAACCGAATTTACGATTCAGGACAATCAATCAAAAAGGACTTACCTTTGAAGATGTATTTCACCAAATTCTCTGGTTTATGAGCCAGGACCCTGGCGGAAAATACCGGCTTATGATCGGTTCTGATTCGCAGGTTCATGGAAACGAAACCGTTTTTGCCACTGTCATTGTGATTCACCGTAAAGGAAAAGGAGCATGGGCTTTTCTGCGAAAAATCCGCTATCCACGAAGATACGAAAATTTATATGAAAAAATCTCTACTGAAACATCGCTTACAGAAGAAATCGCCAGCTTATTTACTGAGGAACATAAAATGCAGATGATTGATATTGTCCTGCCTTACATTTATAAAGGCTCATCTTTCACGATAGAAGGGCATATTGATATTGGATCGGAGCAGCAAAATAAAACGAGAATCTTTATAAAAGAGATGGTTTCCAGAATGCAGTCTGCAGGGCTGGAGCCAAAGATTAAGCCGGATTCGATCGCCGCATATGGAGTCGCCAATCGGCATACAAAGTAAGAGTTTTAGTTTAAGAAAGCGGAAGCACCACACCCCCTTTTTGTCCTGCTTTTTATTCTTTCCTCCCTCCCCTTTGCTTTTTCTTTTTTGTGCAGCCGCTTTTCCCCCACTCAAAAACCTCTTTCACATAAGCAAAAAACCCCTATCTTTTTTAAAAGAATAGGGGCTTAAACCGTATTATAGTTCTGTAAATACTTTTTTGAGTACAGAAATGATAAAATCTACATCCTCGTCTGTGCAGGACAGCGGCGGACTCAATGTCAGCACGTTATTGGATCCTTCTACCGTATCTCCGTTCTTGCCAATAATCAATCCTTCTTTTTTACAGGCAGCGATCAGGCTGGCAACCCGCTCAGCTGATGCAGGCTCTTTTGTTTCTTTGTTTTCAACCATCTCAATCCCAAGCAAAAACCCGAGCCCGCGAATATCACCGACATGCGGATGTTCCTTCAGCTCCGCCAGTTCTGTTTGCAGGCGGGCGCCAAGAAGTTCAGAACGCTCCACCAAGCGCTCCCGCTCAATAATCTCCAGGTTTTTCAGTGCAACGGCGCAGGCAGCCGGATTGCCGCCGAACGTATTGATATGGCGGAAGTGGCTGTTTTCCGCACTATTTTTAAATGTTTCATAAATATCTTTTCGCACAGCTGTTACCGAAAGCGGCAAATAAGCACTCGTCAGCCCTTTCGCCATGGTGATGATATCCGGCTTTATGCCGAAATGCTGGTGTCCAAAATATTTGCCGGTCCGGCCAAAGCCGCAGATCACTTCATCGATAATAAGCAGAATACCGTATTTACGGCAGATTTCCTGTACCTTTTCCATGTAAACTGGGTGCGGTGTTAAAATGCCTCCGCCTGTAATAAGCGGTTCCATAATAATACCTGCAATCGTTTCTTTCTGCTCCCAAATGATTTTTTGCTCAAATTCTTCTGCCCGCATGATATTATAGTCTTCAACAGACATCCCGGCTGGCCGGCGGTAAGAATCCGGCGGCGAAACATGCAAAAAGCCAGGTGCAAGCGGTTCATATTTAAATTTGCGGAGCGCCTGTCCTGTAGCGGACAGGGCACCCATTGAACTGCCGTGATAAGCCCGGTGCCGTGATAAGAATTTAAACCGGGACGGCTCTCCATTTTGCTGATGAAACTGGCGGGCAAGCTTAAACGCTACTTCATTTGCATCAGAACCGCTGTTGGAGTAAAAAATCATATACCCTCCGCCCAGCAGCTCATTCAGCTTTTCGGCCAGTTCAATAGCTGGAACATGACTTTGTGTCATGGGTACATACGCCATTTCTAGCATTTGGTCATATGCGGCTTTCGCCAGCTCTTCTCTGCCATAACCAACATTGACGCACCAAAGCCCTGACATCCCATCTAAATAACGGTCCCCCTGGTGATCTGTAATCCAGGCACCCTGACCGCTTTGAATGACCATAGGCGGTTTTTCTTCAATATAAGGAGAAATATGATGCCAAACATTCGCCCGGTCTTTTCCAATCAGTGACGATACATCTGTTTTTGCTGTTTTCATGTTTATCGCTCCTTTATCTTGATACCGCCAGAAAAGTTCTTTTCCGTTACATTAGACACATTGTCTCTTTGAAAAAAAAAACAGGTTGGCAGAAAATCTTACATAAATGGATGAATGCTGATTGAATTTCTGTCATACTTTAATTTACAAATTATTCGAATAATTTTCATGTGACATGGTGTAAAATGGTCGACCTACTAAAGTGGACACAATGGAGGAAGCCGTATGAAAAAAATTGAATTGACGATCGATGAAATGTTAAAACGGGAGACTTTTCGCAACGCCAGGCTCCTTGCCGGAGAAAAAGGGCTGCATCGCCCCATCAAGTGGTCCCATATTTTAGAAGTTAAAGACTTTGATATGCTCATTAATGGCGGCGAGCTGATCTTAACAACAGGCATTAGTTTTCCTGACGACATATCGACACAACTTGACTATATAAGCAGACTTATTACTAAACAAGCAGCCGGCTTATGTATTGAGTTTGGCTCTTCCGTAACCAGTCTTCCATCAGAAGTGTTAGCGTTTGCTGACCAGCATCATTTCCCGATTATTGTGTTTGAGAAAACGGTTAAGTTTGTTGATATCACCCATGACCTTCATACAATGCTCATTAACCGCCATCAACGGATGCTGTCTGATCTGGATCATTTATCGAGCCGGTTTATGCGCATTTCCCTGGCACCGAATGGCATCTTTAAAATCCTGCAGGAGATGTATGGTTATTTCCAGCAGCCGGTTTTCTTTCTTTCTGAAGGAAGCAAATCCTTTTACTGCCCGGCTGATACGAAAAACCAGGAATCCGTTCTGCGAGCGATGCTGTACAGCGAGCAGCCGGATGGACTGTCTGGCCGTCTTCTTACCATAAACGGAACAGTGCATGCGGTAAAGCCGGTTCAAGTGTTTGAGCAGGTTCGGGGGTATCTTTGCCTGCAAATCAGCGATTCTTTTTATGATGATTTTTTCCTGCTCGTTCTTGATCGTGCCGGACTGGCTGTTTCACAAATTTTGCTTCGCACGCAAACACTTGAGGAACGAAAACAGCATGCAGAAGATGAGCTTGTGCGCAGTCTTTTACATGGTAAAGACGTTCGGGCTGAACATTTAAGCACATATGTATCGACAGCGGTTCATCAAATGCATTATCGTGTATGTGTCATTCACCTGGATGCCAGCCAGTCCAATAAAACAGATTGGGAAGAATGGAAACTTCAGCAGACAATGCAAATCCGCTCTTTGTTTCAAAAGCATGGATGTATACCCGCTCTTTCCACAAGTAATCATGAGATTGCGGTGCTTGCTTTTTTTAGGCCATCTGGAACGGGCACTTATGATAAATTCAGCCGTATTACAGAAACGATCAGCCAGATGAAAGCCTTTATTTCTTCTTTTCCTGTCTCTATTGGTGTGAGCAGTGTTTTTACGCACCTTTCTAAAACGAAGGAAGCCTATGATGAATCAAAAGAAAGTCTGGAGCTGCAGCGATCCGGCATTTCCGTCAGCCCTTTTTATGAAAAGCTGGGTATTTACCGGCTGCTTTTTGCTTTGCAGAAAAGCGGACTGCTTGATCGTTATGTGCATGACTATCTTTTTCCTGTACTTGAGTATGACGCCAAAACAAATGGCAGCCTGCTGGAGACGTTAGCCGTATATTTAGAATGCGGCGGCTCCAAAAAAGAAGCAGCCCAAAAATTATTTATCGTCCGCCAGACTCTTTATCACCGGCTCTCAAAATTAGAATCGCTGCTTGGTGAGAACTTTATGGAGCCTGTTAATCGGCTTGCTTTAGAAGCTGCTGTGCAAGCTTATAAGTGGCAGACCGGCCAAATGCCTGAAGATCCCTCTTTCCAGCATGATGTACTGTAAAAGCACGCCCCAGACGAATGTCCAGGGCGTTTCTTCTTATATCAAGATGTAAGTTCTTGGTTTTTCTCTGGCTGCTCGGGGTTTTTTTCGGCTACAGCCGGCCTACGAAAAAAAATATCTTTTATGCAGGCAGCGGCAATAAACAGCATGCCTGCGGCGCACCAGACAAACAAAAATCCGTAAAATAGTTTAAACACCTCAAGCGACATGTGATCCGTCTCCCCTCTTATATCTTCTGGATTTCATGCTCTGGCTCATACTCTTTCAACGGAGCAAAATCATACTGCTTTCTTGAAAACGGCAAACCGATTAATATTACAATAAATGGCAATGCAAGCGATAAGATGTTGCCGATAAACCAATTTAAATCCGGATTATCAATCATAAAGTACGCAGATAAGCCGCCAGCCAAACCGACCACCATTGAGCAAATGGCAATGGTGCTGTTTAACCTTTTTGACCAAAGTCCGATAATCAGTGAAGCGGTCGGTGCTGCAAATAAAATACCGCTGAAAATGTCAATTTTCAAAAGAGACATGCCGTCTAAGAACATAGCGGCAATACCGATAATAATACCGGCAGCAAACGTCACGAGACGGCCAAAGCGCATTTGTTTTCTTTCATCAGCTTTCTTATTGACATACCGCTTATAAAAGTCTAATGTCAACATCGCCTGTACACCTGCGAGCCCATTTCCTCCCGTGGTTAATCCCGCCATAAAAATCATAATAACAAAGACGACCGCACCAAAACTTCCAAGAAAATGCTCAAATATATAAGGCGCTACACCCGTTGATACACCTAAATCTTCTGGGGTTAATTGAAGGAAATAAACGCTTCCGCCAATTACATTCCCAAAAATGATCGGAATAGGCAGCCAGGCAATAATCGTTCCAATCATATATGCCCAGAACAATCCTTTTGAGCTGGATGCAGCGGCGGCAGTGGAGTAATATCCCTGGCTCAGGACAACTTGTCCCATCGCAATTACAACAGCCGATAAGCCATAGCGCCACCCAGCCGGTCCAAAAAAGTTTAAAGCATCCGGATTATGCTGTGGATGATCAGTATTCGTTACCGCATCCAGCATGCCATAATACATGTTTTCAAGTCCGACCGCTTTCACAATCAAGGGCATCGTAATAAAGATTACAATCATAATCATAAAAAATTGAAAAACGGAATTGTAAATAGAGCCTTTTAAACCAGCAATGGCAATAAAACCAGAAAATAAAATGGCGGATAAAAGAGCCACTACCTTGTAGTTTAAATGAAACGTATATTCAAATGCATACGCAATGCCGACCGCCTGCATGACACATACATACAAGACAAGAGCAATACCAAAGACTAAGTAAATATTTGCGAGCCGGCTGTCAAACCGTTCCCGAATAAATTCAATAAACGTCGTAGTCCGCGGCATAATGTTACGAAGCCGCAAAGCAATCGGAATAAAAATCATAAATGGGACAACCGCTCCCCACGCATAGTTAAAGCCTCCGTTTACACCGTACCATACACCTGCTTCTGCTGAAGCCATAATCGTTCCTGTCCAAATCCAGGCGACACAGACACTTGCAGCCACCAGGCCAAACGGAACGCTGCGCCCAGCCGTAAGCATTTCATCTACACGCTTAGAAGACTCATTCCGGCTGATGATAAGAGATATTAAAATAAGAATAACCGTAAATCCTAAAATGATTCCATACCCTGCGAAGGTACTATTCATTTATAGCCTCTCCCTTCCCGCTGCTTCCGGTATATATAAATCCGGCCGGCGGTCTTTTAAATAGAAAAAAGAGGACCTGGCTTCTTCAATCTGGGCTAAATCCAATTCCGTTATATAAAGCTGCTCATCTCCAGAGCCTTTTACAAGCAGCTTCCCAAACGGGCTGGCAGCGGCGCTTTCACCAAAAAAGTGAGTCGTTTCCTCCACACCAATTCGATTGGTTGTCGCCACGAACACTTGATTCTCAGCAGCCCGGCTTTGAATGTAAATATTTTGAAAGTGTTCAAGCGGTTTCATATTAGCTGTTGGGGCTAAAATCATTTCTGCTCCTTTATCAGCCAGGCTTCGCGCCGTTTCTGGAAATTCTGTATCGTAGCAAATCATGACGCCGATTGTGCCAAATTCCGTATTCCAAACGGGAAAAGAGCTTCCTGCTGAAAAATATTTATATTCTTCATCCCACAAATGAACTTTTTGATAAGTGCCTAACAGCACGCCGTCCTGATCAATAATGGCCGCAGAATTAAATAATTGTCCATCTTTCTTTTCTGGAAATCCAGCAATAACTATGACTCCATGCTCACGTGCTGACTGCTTTAATAGTTGAATACTTTTGCCGCCTGCTTCTTCAGCAAGCTCTGCTGTTTTCTCACGAGTAAAATAACCGGTTGTCGCCATCTCTGGAAACAATACAATGTCGCATCCCTGCTCAGATGCTTCTTTGATAAATTGAATCATTTTTTCTAAATTTGTTTCTTTTTCATATAACACCGGCTGAAATTGTGCTAACCCAATTTTCACTTTCATATAACATCCCCCTTTAAAAAAGCAACTTTTCCTGTCTGTTTTTTTGAATTCTCCAGTAACACGATGATCCTTAAAAATAACAATAAAAATATACCAAATATTCTGTCAAAATTAATTAGACACAATGTTCATACTTGAATAGAGTAGACTTAACAATGTGAAAATGGGCAAGACTCATTTTTACAGCCTTTATTTTTACTTCCGCTGGGTAGCTGACTCTTGTACCCATAAAGAAAACCACCTCCAAGCTGGCTTTTTAGGTATTTACATACCCATTTTTCAACTTAAAGGTGTTTTTATTTGTCTCACTCTATGGGGTAGTACCCCCAGAAAATCGTTGCTTTTTATTTCTCAAGCTCCACAAGAAGTTCGCCCGTAGAAATAGCTTCGCCGTTTTGTACATGGACAGCTTTGACAGTTCCATCAAATGGTGCCTGTACCGTTGTCTCCATTTTCATCGCTTCGGTAATCATGAGATGATCCCCGCGCTTCACTTTGTCTCCTTTTTCAAGGATGACTTTGATGACTGTACCCGGCATCGTCGCTACAATATGACCCTCGTTTTTCGGATCAGCTTTCATTTTCGCATTCACGGCTGATTTGATGCTCTCATCTTTAATCACCACATCACGCGGCTGGCCATTCAGCTCAAAGCTTAAAATGCGGGTTCCATCTGCCTGCGGGTGGCCGATCGAAATGAGTTTCACAACTATTCATTTTATACAAAAATACTGGCTCTCAGAAAATTCTATTGGGCCAAAGTATCGTTGTTTTCTCTTAAATATCCATATGCAATAGCTGAGTAGTTACTTTATCATCTTTGGCGAGAACACCCCACTTCAACCGTCAGGTAAGTGGGCGGTAGTTCAATTATCTAAATATAATGGACATGCAAAAAATAGCCACTAGACACAGTGTTAAACATTCATATTTATTATTTTTACATGAATGAGTTCCAAAAAACGACAAAACGACGGGCAGGCCCATCGTTTTGTCCAATTATGATCAAAGCCCCTTCATTAGCATATGGTTCATGGCTAATTCATTACAATTGAAGTATGCTTTCTTTTAACGTTTTTACAATAAAAGCAAAGTCATCTTCTGTAATACTCAATGGAGGAGAAAGCTGCAAAACATTATTATACCCTGCGACAGTGTCTCCATTCTTTCCAATAAGCAAGCCTTTTTCTTTACACAAACCGATAACTTTGTTCATTTTCTCAATGGCAGCCGGTTCTTTTGTCTGCTTATCTTCTACTAGTTCAATGCCCAGGAGAAGACCTTTCCCGCGAACATCCCCTACGTTTGGATGCTCTTTGATTACTTCCAGCTCCTGCAGAAGCCGTTTACCTAACTCTTTAGACCGTTCAATGAGTTTCTCATTTTCCATGATTTCTAAATTCTTTAAAGCCAGTGCGCAGGCAGCCGGATTTCCTCCAAATGTGTTTACATGGCGGAAGCGGTCATAATCACCTGTGCCTGTATAGGCTTCATAAATCTCTCTTTTGACAGCAGTTGCTGACAAAGGAAGATAAGCACTGGTAATACCTTTTGCCATTGTAATAATATCTGGCTTCACGTCATAGTTCATAAATCCGAACGGTTTCCCTGTCCGGCCAAATCCACATATAACTTCATCACAAATAAGCAGCGCACCGTGATTCTCACAGATTTCTTTTACTTTTTTCATGTATCCATCAGGAGGCATTAAAATCCCGCCTCCCGTAATAATCGGCTCCATAATCACACCCGCAATGGTGTCGCTTAACTCCCATGTCATGACACGATCAATGTCATCAGCGCTAGCCAGTGTCTGGACATCCTCTGGATTGCGGTACGTATCAGGCGGCGCTACGTGCAGAAACCCCTGGCCCAGCGGCTCATATTTGTATTTTCGCTGTGCCTGGCCTGTTGCTGCGAGAGCCCCCATCGAGTTGCCATGATAAGCGCGGTAGCGGGAAATAAACTTGTAACGTCCATGCTCCCCTTTTTGCTGGTGATATTGACGGGCAATCTTAAACGCTGTTTCATTCGCTTCCGATCCACTATTAGAAAAGAAAATAACGTAATCTCCGCCCAGCCATTCATTCAATTTTTCTGCTAACTTAATAGCCGGAACATGACTTTGTGTTAAAGGAAAATATGGCATTTCCTGAAGCTGTTTAAAAGCCGCTTCGGCAAGCTCTTTCCGGCCATACCCGACATTTACACACCACAGGCCGGACATGCCGTCTAAATAACGGTTGCCGTCTATATCCGTCACCCATGCTCCTTCTGCTCCGGTGGCAATTATATTTGCCGGGTTAGGCGCCGCTCCCCGCATGGCATGCCAGAGATACTGTTTATCTGTTTTTTGTAAGTTTTGTGTTTGTTCTGTCACTTGCATGATCATCAGCTCCATTCTATTTTTTTATGGTTGTTCATCCTATTTTAATAACGGGCCGTAAGCATTTTCTTGCGGGTATAGAATGCCACCCCGTCTTTTCCATTTGCATGAAGATCACCGTAGAAGGATTTCTTGTACCCTGAGAATGGGAAGAACGCCATCGGAGCAGGAACTCCAAGATTAACGCCCAGCATGCCAGCATCTATTTCTTCACGGAATTCACGAATCGCTTTCGCACTGTCTGTATACAAACATGCACCGTTTGCGAACTCAGACTTATTTGTCAGTTCAATCGCTTCCTCTAAGCTTTCCACCCGGACGATGGACAGCACCGGAGCAAAAATTTCATCCTGCCAGATTTTCATTTCAGGCTGCACGTTGTCAAAAATCGTCGGTCCGACAAAGTAGCCCTGCTCATTTCCTGCATCATTTCTTCCATCTCGAATTAGGGAAGCACCTTCCGCTTGGCCGCTTTCGATGTAACCAATGGTGCGTTCTTTATGTGATTCACGGATAACAGGTCCAAGGAATACACCTTCATCCATCCCGTTTCCTATTTTAATTTCATCAGCTGCTTGTTTAAGCCGGTCGATTAATTCGTCCGCAACGTCTCCAACTGCCACGACAACTGCAGCCGCCATACAGCGTTCTCCTGCAGATCCAAAAGCTGCACCCGTAATATTGGTTACGGCATTGTTCAAATCTGCATCAGGCATAACGATGGAATGATTTTTTGCTCCTGCTAAAGCCTGCACTCGCTTGCCATTCGCTGCTGCTTTTTTATAAACATACTCAGCTACAGGCTGAGAACCTACAAAAGATACTGCTTTGATATCCTCATTTTCTAAAATGCCATTCACGACATTGTGAGCCCCATGGACAATGTTCAGTACCCCATCTGGAAGCCCTGCTTCTTTAAACAGCTCCGCTAAACGATTAGCCAGCAATGGTGTTCTTTCAGATGGCTTCAATACAAACGTGTTTCCACATGCAATGGCCAGCGGGAACATCCAGCACGGAACCATCATTGGGAAATTAAAAGGTGTGATGCCGCCAACCACTCCAATAGGATAACGATACATGCCTGACTCAACGCCTGTAGCAATATCAGGAAGTTGTTCTCCCATCATTAATGTTGGTGCGCCAGCCGCAAATTCCACACATTCAATCCCTCGCTGTACTTCGCCGTATGCTTCGTTATAGCTTTTTCCATTTTCTAATGTAACGATTTTTGCCAGCTCTTCCCAATTTTCAACGAGTAATTGCTGATAGCGAAATAAAATGCGTGCCCGGCGAGGTACAGCAACTTTTCTCCACTTCTTGAATGCTTCTTTAGCAGCCGAAACAGCGTGGTCCAGCTCCTCTCGAGTAGAAATAGGCACACGAGCAATGATTTCTCCAGTTGCTGGGTTTGGCACTTCTTCTATTTGCTTGCTTGTTGACTCTATCCACTTTCCACCAATATAGTTCTTTATCATTTGAGCTGTTTGTGTTAATTCCATTGCAAAGCCTCCTATTTTTGAAAGTATAGTAATCCTTTGAATTCATTATATGGATCGTATAAACCCATACCATTAGACAGTGTGTAAAATATTCCTCGAACTTTTTCTGCATCTTGCGCGATCGTATATAAAACCATTTACACGCTGTCACAATAATGAAGTAAGTTTGGCAGAACTTTTTCAATAAGATTTAACCGGTGCTGGCCTGCCTTTCTTTTGCAGCGTAGCTGTCTTACAGAAATGGCTCTTCATCAGTGTTAGCTTGATAGGCATGTACTAGAACGAAAAAAGCATCCTCGTTTGGATGCTTTAGCTTGTAGACCAATAAAATTTATTGCCAAAGGATTTCTAACACCAACTCGCCCTCTTGCAGCTTTTTCTTATAAATTTATTGTACCTTAACATAAAAATTATTAAGTTATTGAACATGGAATAGTGAACAGGGTTTTGTTACAGAAAAAGCAATAAAAAAGCGCCCTTTTGAGAAGCGAACGGCCGTGTTCAGAAAAGGACGAGTTTCTGAACATAATAGGTGATTAATAGGAAATAGGTTTCGAGCAATGTTTTGAGAAAAAGGATTATAAAGAAGTAACCTTCAGATCTTTTGAAATTTACTTCTTGTATTTTTCTAAAAATCGATGGTTAGAATCGGAACCTTAAACATTATAAAGAGACCTTATGCTATCAGTTCAAGCACTGATTATATAAGCCGCTGAACCCTTTTTAGTCAGTCTATAACATGAACCTTCATTAAATTTGTTGTTCCTGACTCTTGAACGGGTACGCCTGCCGTAATGATCACCAGGTCACCTGTCCGAGCCATTTCTTCCTGAACTGCTGCTTGTACAGATCGTTGCATCATTTCATCTGTATGATCTGGACTGGCTAAAAGAATTGGGTAAACTCCCCAAACCAATAGTAATTGATTGAACACATTTTGATACGGCGTGATCGCCACAATAGGACACCTTGGTCTATATTTTGCAATCACCTTTGCTGTGTGACCGCTTTCTGTAGGTGTTAAAATAGCGGAAGCGGCTAATGTTGATGCTGTGGATGTAACTGCCTTTCCCATCGTATTGGTGATTGTAGCTTCGAGTATGGCTTGTTTATTCTTTTCCATATAGAAAGACAAAGATTCCGCTTTTTGAGCAATGCGGTCCATAATCTCGACCGCTTCCACGGGATAGTTCCCTGCTGCGGTCTCGCCTGATAACATAATGGCATCCGTTCCATCAAAAATAGCATTTGCAACATCACTGGCCTCTGCTCTTGTAGGTCTAGGATTATTCTGCATTGAATCAAGCATTTGAGTAGCTGTAATCACTGGATTTCCAAGTTCATTACAGATTTTAATTAGCTTTTTTTGGACCAAGGGAACTTCTTCAACAGGGATTTCAACCCCTAAATCCCCTCGGGCCACCATAATCCCATCAGAGACTTCTGCTATTTCTTTAGCATTTTCCACACCTTCTTCATTTTCTATTTTGGCAATAACAGCTATGCTTGAAGAATGGTCTTCTAGGATTTGCTTAATCTGAAGTACGTCGGCAGCCTTTCGGATAAAAGAGGCAGCAATAAAATCAACATTCTTTTGGATTCCAAAAGTAATATCAGCGATATCTTTTTCCGTAATACTGGGTAGATTAACGGAAATCCCCGGAACATTAACCCCTTTACGATTTTTAAGGGTGCCTCCATTGATGACTAAACATTGAACCTCTGTCGGCTGGGTGTCTAAAACTTTCAATTCTATCAGGCCATCATCAAGCAAAATGGTTGCACCAGGATGAACATCTTGTGGCAATTGCTCATATGTAATACTGATTTTTTCCTGAGTTCCTTCTATTTGTTCTGTAGTTAAAGTTAAGTGGTCTCCACTGTTTAAAAGAAGCTGACCAGTCTGTACCATACCGGTCCGTATTTCCGGTCCTTTCGTATCCAGCATAATCGCCACAGGACGACCCAATTCTTTTGCGCATGTGCGAATATTATCGATTCGCGCTCCATGTTCCTCATGGGAACCATGAGAAAAATTTAGCCTTGCAACGTTCATTCCTGATAAAATTAGTTTTTTTAATACAAGTGGATCTTCACTGGCAGGTCCTATCGTACAAACGATTTTGGTTTTTCTCATTCTCATCACCTATTCGGCTTCTTTTAGATTCGTTTTTTATTTTTTGTAATGACGCCTATTATTTGATCTATATCTATGGAAAACCATTCCTTCGACTGATAAAAAGGATGGTTTTACTAGAAGGTCGCTGTCCCTATCCGGAGGAAATCTATTTTCTTCATACCAAAGTTTGTTGAGTAGGCAATCCAGCTGCTGACTGGCTTTAATAACCTCTGGAGATGTTAAGCTATTTTGATTTCCCAAATAAATCATTTCAGCTTTTTTTTCGACCCGAGCACGTAAATCAGATAGATGATCGTTCATCTTTTTATCACCTTTGTGTTTAAAATCTACTGAATGAATATAAGCTTTTTCATAAATCTAATGAAAACACCTCGCCTGTCTTTTTCTTTCGATTTTACGTTTTTTTATTTTTGTTTTTGGTTGTTGCATTGTTCATCTTTGCAACGAGAATAATAGATATGAACTTTATTCGTATCTACGGTATCTATAAGCTTTCCACAACGGTCACATATAATAGCGCCTAATGCTACCTCTCTTACTGAAACGACCATGCTTTCTCCATCCTTTCATGAACCGCTTGAGCCAAATCAATGACTCTGCAGGCATAAGCCCATTCGTTATCATACCAGGCGAGTACTTTTATTTGGTTTTCCGCAGTCATGATAGAAAGCCCATCAACAACTGCTGACTTGTCACAACCAATGAAATCTGCTGATACTAAAGGTTCCTGTATGTATTTAACATAGCGATTTTCATGTGCAGCTGCGTAAAAAACTGATTTTATTTCGTCTATCGATACCTCTCGTGACACTTGAACAGTAAGATCGGCTAAAGAGACATCTTGAGTAGGAACACGTACAGAGATTCCCTCCACATAAGGCGCAAGGTGTGGAAGCACATCCACAAGGGCCTTTCCAACCCCCGTTGTTGTGGGAACAATGGATTGTGTACAGGCTCTTGCTCTTCTCAAATCTTTATGAGGGTTATCTATATGTTTCTGATCAGACGTAAAGGCATGAACTGTTGTCAACCATCCTCTTTTTACTTGAAAAGCCTGATCCAAAATATTTAAAAGTGGGGCAACACAATTTGTTGTGCAAGAAGCAGCAGATAAAATAGTATGCTTTGAAAGATCCAGCAGGTGGTCATTCACACCCATAACGACGGTTAAATCCATCTGTTTTCCAGGAGCTGTTACAATCACATGAGATGCCCCTGCGGCCTGATGTTTTTGTGCCCCCTGCCGGTGATTGAACTGCCCGGTGGCATCCATCACAATCTCTATATTCATTGATCCCCATGGAATATTTTCTGGTTCACGCTCAGATACCATTTGAATAACGTTTCCATTAATTAAGAGATTCCCATTTTGTACGGAAACATCTGCATTCCAGGTTCCATGAACAGTATCATATTTTAATAAATGAGCGACTGTTTCTGCAGGATAAGTAGAGTTGATAGCTTCTAGTTTCAATTGACTGTTTGCAACAGATAAAATTTGTCTAATCAACATCCGGCCAATTCTTCCAGTGCCGCTAATACCTACTTTTCTTTTCATCGTGTTGCCTCCCTTTATTTTAAAAACACTTTTTTGTGCTAAAAAAGTTATGATTATAAGCTGGAGAGATTGCAAACAAAATTTTATTAAACAGAAAATTCAGATATTTTTATTTTTTATAGTAAAGTGTAATTTTTTTCTAAAGCTTATGCTTGTACTTTTTTTGAATAAATACATCGCTATTATATTCTTGCCTGTACGGTTGCCGATTATATATTGTTCCTTCTCCATCATCTGCTAAAGAAAGTGTCATAATCTCTCCTTCGGGATAGATATCTTTTACACCTAAAGAAATAGCCTCGTTGCCTTTTGTAAAAGAAATGCTTCTTTTAAATGAATTAATGGCAATTAAAACCTTCTCCATTCGATTATTAACAAAACTATTTCCTTTATATAGTTTATTAAATAGTTCCTGGAATATCTCTTATCTCTTGTCTCTTAAATACTTCAGATTCTTCCTCTTTATAAAGATATTGTTCGTATTCTTTTTGCATAAGATGACCTTCTACTGTACTACAAAGAACAATTGGAGAAAGTCGCTGCATCCTTTTCAGAATAATAGTTGATCTGTAAAACCAAATCGTTGTTGTCTGATTTACTATATTGTAAAAGCCGAAGTACTCCTTCGACTTTTACAAATTGAAAAAATAATATATGCTGTTATTTTTTTATTTGCCAAATTTCTCAATGGCCTGCTTTAACTCAAGGTGAGTCTCGGCATATTCATTAAGGGATACGCCAGAAACTGCTGCTTCCCACCCTTGAATCATGCTTTTAACTCCTGCTTCCGAGCCACCTGGATGCCCAATGATGCCCCCACCTGCTAAATGCATGACATCAATCGTTTCCATTGACGCATAGGAAATCGGTGCAGTTCCTGCCCATTGGCCGGAAGACAATACAGGCATCGCGGTATAACCGCCAAACATCGGGGTTATACAATCTTTTACCGATTTGACAACGGACTCGTTAGACTCATAGAACTTGCTGTCGATAGCATTACAATGTAAATGATCGACTCCAGCCAGGCGGCACAGCTTTTGGTAAGCCGTAAATTCCATACCTAACTGTGGACAACGAGTCATGGCTCCCCATTGATTACGATGGCCGTGGATAGGAACCTCACTAAATTTCCTTACATGTGCAACACCTGCCAGCCCTATACTATTAATACCTACCATTACGCAATTTCCACCAGCTTTTACGACCGTTTCATGGTTTCGTTCGAGCTGATCGATATCATCCGTGATATTAAACGCATACATTACCTTTTTACCTGTTTTATCTGCAGCCCTCTCGATTTCTTCCATTGCAGCCTTTACACGTTCTTTCAAAGGAGCGTACGGAGGGTTAGCGTTCAATTCATCATCTTTGATAAAGTCTATTCCGGCCATCGCCAAATCTCTTACAACTGCACGTAGATCATCTGGTGTTAATCCAATACTGGGTTTCACAATCGTTCCTATAAATGGACGATTGTACACATTGGCTAATTTTCTCGTTCCTTCGATCCCAAATTTAGGCCCAGGATACTTGTCCATAAAGGCATGGGGTAACTCCAGGTCCATGAGTCTTAACCCACTAAATTCACGGAGTTCATACAGATTACCCGCTACAGTGGCTAATAGATTTGGAATCGAAGGGCCAAAGTTATGGAGGGGGAATGATAATACGACCCTCCCTCGATAATATGAAATCGATCCATTGGAGCTATTAGGCAATTTGGCTCCAGGCAAGGTTGGAGTAGAAACCACCTCTAATTCTTCAATTGACACTACTTTCGCTGCAAATCGATCCTTAAGTTCATCTGTTTCTCCAGGAACAGTAATAAATGTACCGGTAGATTGCTCACCCGCCATGACTTTTGCAGCATATTCCAGATCATAGGGCGTCTCAATGTGATACGTTGCTAAAACACGATCTTGGCTCATTTGGTAACACTCCCGTTATAGTTAATATTTTCAGATGATATAATAGAGGTGGCGTCAGATGAAGCAGCTTCCTTGATTTTCACAAAAAATTCAGGACTTCCCATCTGACCACCTTTTAAGGCGATTTCAATACCATTAATAGTTGGATCTGATGAATAGCCACAACACAGTGGAACACCTGGATCAATCGGAAGAACCATTTCCAATGCAAAAAGCTTCAATTCTTTTGTCACAAAACCCGAAGTATCTCCTCCGGCAGCAATGATCCGGCGAATATTTGTTGCTTTCATAATTTCCAATGTCCATTTACCTAATTGACTGCCGATTAACTCTCCTGATTCCCTTTTCTCTATTCCCATCTCATCAAAGAGCTTGTGGGTTTCAGCAATAGCAGGATCTTCTGGGCCAAGAGCTGTATATAAAATAACACTTTTATCGTTTTTGATATGTTTAATTACCTTATCCAATAAATCATTTGGCAGTTCTTCTTTATTGATAATATCCCGGGGAGAAATTTGAATTCCCACGAAACCTGCTTCAATTGCTGTTTCGATTTGATTTTTGTTAATTGGTGAACAGCTGCCGGCTACAACAAGAACTTGATTAGCGGCAGGAATTTTTGTTTGCTCTTTTTTGTTGCTTGATGCCTGCAATCCTTGCCGATTCCATTCAGCTGTTAATGCATATTCAACACCTGATGATCCGACAACGAAGCGTATACCTTCCTGGCCTTTTTCCCACAATAGCCGGCCAACCGTTTGACAATGGCTATTATCCAATCCATCAAAAAGAATGATATCATTGTTCAATGCTAATTTTTGCTCATACACTTCCTTAACACTGCTGTAATCCTCAGAGAGTTCCACTATATCCATCAAACCAATTTGCTTGGGTGTTTGAAATTGCATGTTTAAGTGAACCCGTAAATCTGATTCGTTCATAGGTGTCATCGGATGTTTTGACATCGTTGGATGCCGGTCCAGCCGATAAACCGTATCATACATTCTTGCAAAATGGTTGCCAAATAACGTATACCTTCCTAATGGTGGTGTTGCAACAAAAATTGGCACTGTTTTTTGTGATTCTTCAGTGTAATCAAGCGCAATTTCAATTGCTTTCCCAATACTGCCGACTTCTGGATTAGAATCAAATGTTGAACATGTTTTATAATGAATCACATTTGTTTTCAACTTAAATAATGACTCAAATACTGGCCGTAATTCTTGTTCCATTTCCTCAGGATTTCTGGCCCGGCTGGTTCCTGGAATTCCAATACATTGAACGCCATTTAAGTTTTCCAGCATCTCTGGTGAAGGCGGTTCCAAAAATAACATTGTGCGATACCCGTTTAAAGCTAATGCTTCCATTGCATCTGTAGAACCAGTAAAATCATCTCCATAATAAGCAAGCAATAAATTATTTTCGGACATTCTCAAACTTCCTTTCTATCCTTCTTCACCGGGTTCTTCCAAGAAGGTTTCTATTTAGATAGCCGGCACTTTCCACTTTGTAATGTGAAGTATTTCACATTACTCTTGCCGTTTCTTTACCTTCTATTGTAAGAAAGATAAGGAAACGTCTTTACACTGTTTAAGATTTTAAAATATATGATTTTTTTAGCTCGATGTATTGTCTGAGTCTCTGTTGTTGATCCATTTTCTCCACAACCTAAGTGACATTTCTATACCGTAAATTCCAGTATAAAGATCCTTTTTTTCTAGTGCCTCAATGAGAATCCTGTGATTTTCAACTGTCGTTTCCTTGTCTTCACCCTTTACCTGGCCAATTGCGTAGTTTTCTAAAATCAACGGGGAAAAAATTTCAAATGCAAACAAATATATTTCCGCCATTAGCTTATTTTTAGTCGACGCCGCTAAAGCCTTATGAAACCTTAAGTCTAATTCATGAATCATTTTATAATCATCTGGATTGGTTTCAATGCATTCTAAAAAAGAGTTATAAATATTCTTTAAACCCTGTATATCTTCTTCAGTAGCATATGTAATAGCCAATTTTACTACTGCTACTTCTATCTGCTCACGAAATTCAACTAATTCTTTAAGTTGCATATTGTTTAATATCATTTTAAATAATAGAGATTGAGAAAAAGAAATATCCTCCGGTTCGGAAATGTACGTGCCAGCGCCTCTTCGTATTTGGATAATATTAATAGCTTCCAATATCTTTAATGCTTCTCGAACAGAACTTCTACTTACATTTAAAATTTCACTTAATTCACTTTCTGTAGGAATCCTATCATTAGGCTTTAACTCTTTATAAATAATCTTGTGCTTAATGTAGTCTGTTACTTTATTTACAGCTGTTTTAGTATCTGAAATTTTTTCACTATTAACTGCAGCTGACATAATTAAATCCATTTCATTATCCATCTTATTATTCACCTTTAATCTCATTGATTTTTAAAGGTATTATATAGCAAATTATCTTACAAATATAGATTCAACTATTTACGCTCCAACATTAGGAATATCCTGCACTTTTTTTTTCTCAATTCTTTTTGCATACCAAACCGTTAGCATAGGGGATAAAAGAGCTGTAACGATAACAGCTGCTGATACCTGGAGTGTGGCGCTCGCAGCAACTTCACTAAAGGCAGGATTAACAGCTGCAAGGGATAATGGTACGGCCGCTGCATTCCCTGCAGTATTTGAAGCAGCCAAACCGGCCACGCCGTCTCCACCTGTGACTCTATCTAGCATAAACAGGGCAGCTCCAGTAATTGCAACAACTGCTATACCCAAGACAACCCCAGATAAGCCAGCTTTCATTACATTGGTTAAGTTAATTCCAGCACCAATTGCCAAGCCTAACATAGGAATAAAGAGGTGCTCACCTTTACTTAAGAACTCCCGCATTTCTTCGTCCAGATTCCCAAGAATCATTCCGACTAGTAGAGGAAGAAGCGTATAAACAAATGCAGAAATTGGAAAACTTGCTAATCCAGCAATACCCAGTATCAGCATAGTGAAAAATGGTCCAGATTCAAGTGACATAATAGAATAAGCGGCAATATCTTCTTTTTTCTTTCCTAATTGTCCCATGAGAGCCATGTAAATGGCACCGTTTGTATCAGAAAAAGCAGCAACAATTGCCAAAGCAGATAGCCCTAAAAATAAATTATTTTGATCTGGGAAGATAGCTTTAATTAGTAAAGCGATTGCAAAAGTTGTCCCTATTTTACCAAACCATAGGGCTCCCCCTTTTTTCAACACATAACCAGTTGAGTTAAACCGTATGGTTGCGCCTAAACAAAGATAAAATCCCCCTAATAACGCTGTCGTGCCAGTTAACAGTCCCCCGGTAAACGAATGTGTAAACGCTTCCGATTCAAATACTTCTGGGAAGAGTGTGCGAATTAAAGATCCAATAAGTAAAGGAACCAGCATTAAGCCTGCGGGGATTTTCTCAATTGTCGCTTTTATTTTCATAACTTCAACTCCTGATGTGATTTTAAAATCTGTTTCAACACTTGGCATCCCAATTTGTGCGACTCTCGTTATCAAGCAATATATAAATGTTTAGTGAAACGCTTTCAACGGTTTGTTTATTCAAAACTATCTCCTTGATTGTTAGTCCAGCTTGGTTACTGGACGATACTCCATATTGCTTCTAACTAAATATAATAGAAAAAACTTTATTTCGTTTCTTAGGCTTCTGTTTTTCAAACACGATTTTTGTCCTTTAGGAACATAATCTTTCCTGCTCCTTTATTTACTTGTTCAAATGCTTCATCTACTTGTGAAAATGAATAACGATGAGTTACAACTTCAAGTATATTAATTTTTTCAGACTCAACTAAGGATGATAATTTCCACCATGTTTCCCAAATGCGTCTTCCAAATAACCCCTTAATTGTCGCACCTTTTAAATTAATGCTTTGCGTTATATTAATTGGGATCGGGCCGCCGGGATGTCCTACAGTGATGACTCTTCCTTCTAAACGCAGGTGATCAAATAACGTTTCATATACTTTTGGTGAACCCGTTATTTCAAAAATAAAATCTACTCCGCCTCTGCTAGAGGTCAGGTCCTTAACAATTGCCGAAAGATCTTCTTTAAGTGAATTTACTCCGACTGCACCAAAATCTTTGGCCATATCCACTCTGTATTGATCTATATCAACTGCTATAACTCTTGAAGCCCCAGATGCCAGCAACATTTTTATTGCCAAAAGACCGATAGCACCACATCCAAATACGAGAGCCGTATCACCAGGTTGAATTTTAGATTCTTCCACTGCACGCATGGCAACACCAGCAGGCTCAAAGAGGGCACCTTCTTCGAAGGATACAGAATCCGGTAACTTAAACGCTACATTTGCCGGAGCAACTGCATAGTCCGCGAAACAGCCGTCACAACTTGTTCCATAAATACCCATGTTCATACAATTATGGGCATTGCCTATTTGACACTGAAAACATTCTTCACAAGGAATATGAGTCTCAAAAGCTACTCTGTCACCAATCTTTTTATCTTTTACTTCACTACCCACTTCAATGATCGTCCCGGAACATTCATGACCAACAATAAAAGGAAATTTCACATTGAATTTTGATGCAAAATCCTTTGCAGATTGCCCCCATTTATTGTAACTAATATCGGTTCCACATATAGCTGCTGCTTCTACTTCAATTAAAACCTCATGAGGTTTTGGTGTAGGCTTCTCCACTTCCATATAAGAGAAACCATAATTTTCCCCTGTTTTTAATACCGCTTTCATTTTATGCTTCTCCACTTCCATATCAGAGAAACCATGATTTTCTCCTGTTTTTAATCCCGCTTTCATTTTATAGTACCTCCTTAGTTAGATGCCTATTTTATTTAAGAATGTTCGTGTCCACCTTTAAAAAAGATAAAGCTGTTCCCATATATGACAAGACAGGGACGTGACGAACAAAGTGCTTTGTTAACGATGTCAAGTGTACCTTGCCAAATTTGGTTTAAAATAATCTTTAGCTTTTAAGGATATAAAATAATCTTCCTCCTCATATTCATCTGATGTTTATCGATGAAAATTAAATTTTATTACTATTGTAAACCTTTACAACTTCTAATTACCCGGATATTCATCTGATGAATTTCCTTGAATCGATTGTATAACAACTAGTTAATATTAGTCAACCATCTTTTTATTGCTTTATTAAACGAATTATTAACTATAAAACAAATAACTTTAATATATTCATCAGACGTTTACGAAAGATGAGCTGTTATGATCGCTGCTCTTGCTTGGTTCCTATTTGTCTGATGTTTTAATTAATCAAATTAAATCCCAAATTGTTTAGTAACAGAAATAGGAGTGGCTGTACAAGCCACTCCTTCGCTATTGAAACTCGTACAATAAAATTCAATCCATTACACCGTACACCTGTGGGTTTCGGGACACTGAGTATACTATTTGCTAAAAAACAGGTGTGAAAAAGATTATTTTACCCAAATAAGGGAACCTCCGTCCGCTTAATCTCAAGAAATAGCGTTTCTTACGTATCTGTAGTCCGAATAGATTTCTAATCTGCCTTCCTCAACAATTCTGCTTCGTTAGTTTAATAAGAAAATCAGCATTGTTCTTTAACAGAAACTACCTAAAAAATGCCTTTTCGGATCAAGCGATTGAAAAAGGCACCTCTATTATGTGGTTTGTCTATTACTTGTTCACCAATTTGGATGGATTGTTTATCTTATATGGTACTGGAACATCTATCATAAATTGTTAGTCAATAGTATTGGTCTACTATTAACCAATCTGACAGTAAAGTATTTGTCGTTCAAATGAATTTCGCGTAAAAGTGTGCTTTAACACATCGTTACTTTGTAAACTTTACATTAAACTCAGATTCTACGCAGATTTTTATTACCGGCAACCAATAACCGCCTGCCCATTACCTGAAATTGAATGGCAACCCAAGAAAACGCCTTAGATAGACATTTTCTCTGGACCGCCTTTGGTAATCGGAAGAGAAGATATTTCTCTTATTCTATTAAAGATTTTGTCCATAGAAGTTACATTCACATTTGGTTCCCCTACTTTTTGATGGAGGGGGATTTTGATAGTGCAAAATTGACAATTATTAATTTTATAATTTTCTAACTTTTTCAAGGACGTCACTACAATCACGGCTTAACAAACACTGTTTTAATGGATGTAAAGAACTTAATGGCTACCCGCCCCTGCTCACTTGAATGAGAACTGGATTGCTTCATCCCGTCAAATGATGCCCGCAGCTCCACTCCTTCGCTTTCTGCATTGATTCTAAACAGGCCTATATCTATATCTTGAATAACATTAAGTATATTCCCTATGTTTTTTCGAACAAAAAATTAGCAAAAGAATATGTATCGGCTTTGTTTTTAACACTCAAATGAGCTCTCAAAGAAAATTATCCTCATTGAATACTACGATTGTGAATACGATAGTGAGAGTACGGATGAAGCATAAAGTATAAATGGATTCGAAAATACATCCATATTAGGTTTTACTGCCCCTTTAATGAGGGAATCCGTACAAATAGATGCAGGAAATTAAGAATCGATTAAATGAGGGAAATATAATGAAGAAAATAATCTTATGGACGGGAGCAATTCTATTTCTTACTGCTGGCTGCAGCTACGATGAAAAAAGTTATAGTATAAGAACATTAAACAATATGACATACGTGAAGAAAACAGAGATTAAGAATGATGTGACTTTGGTTTTTACGCAGCCTAATGGTGTAAGACGAGAGCTTTACTGGAACGACTATAAAGATTCTTTTCTTGTGGAAGATAAAAAATATGATATCGACTTTATGGCTGGCGACAAGAAAAGGCCTGATCGGATTGTACATATTGAATTATCCGATGCTACGAAAGAGAAAAATCCAAATGATTAAGCTCATGTTTCTCTTATTCGTTGCTGCAACGGTGTTTCAGATCTACCGTATTATAGCACCTTAAAAACAACGACTATTTACGGTCTCTAAAGGTGAAAAGCAGTGCAAGAATAGTATATCAGAAGGAATTGGCTGATAGATCATTGCTCCAAGTTTATGTTGATTAACAGGAGAACCTAGATAATAATAAATGGTATTTTAGCGATGTATTTGAATCGATTGTAAAAGACATGGTAGTCGAGGCTATAACCGGATATGCTGGAATATTGCTGATGCTTAATCCAGAACAAGAGTAGAAGACCTATTTAACCCGGATGCAGGGCATACCTGAACTGCATGGCTGGTTCATCCAACGATGAGCTCATGGGACGGAGCTTAGAAGATTTTGTGTATACAGAGAATAAAATCGTTTGATTTTAGCTTAAAAACAACTAGAGCCTTGCTACAAAATCATGTAGCAAGGCTCTTTCAGGTCGATTATTTTTTATTGATGTAACGGTATTAAATAACAACCCTTTTAGAAGTTAAGCCTAAAAATTCCTATCTCAATATTTTAAGAGACCTGCTTCTTATGATTCGCCTGTTTCATTTTCTCTTCTTTTACAGCCTTTTTTGCCCAGTAAGTGGCAATCAACGGTCCAGAAATATTATGCCACACTGAGAAGATCGCACTTGGAACAGCCGTGAGTGGAGAGAAATGAGCAGTAGCTAGTGCTGCAGCAAGCCCTGAATTTTGCATCCCGACCTCAATTGAGATAGCTTTCTGATCGGCATACGGAAATTTGCACCACTTTGAAATAAGGAGGCCTAAGGCCAAACCAACAAAATTGTGTATAACAACCATGCCAAGGATTGCTAAACCTGAATCTAGAATATTATCTTTATTACCGGCCACGACTGCTGAAATGACACCAACGATTCCAATTACAGAAACAAGCGGCAGGATTTTCGCTCCTTCTTCTGCCTTGTCCTTTAAGACCCATTTGAAGACGATACCAAGAATAATAGGAAGAAGGACAATTTGAACCGTTGAGAGAAGCATATCTTTTCCTGACACAGGAAGCCACTGGCTAGCTAATAAATAAATAAGAGCAGGAGTTAGAATGGGTGATACTAGGGTTGCAACCGATGAAACAGCAACTGACAGGGCCACATTTGCTCTTGCCAGATACGCCATTACATTAGATGCTGTTCCTCCAGGACAGCAACCGACCAATATAACACCAACAGCTACCTCAGGAGGGAGTTTTAACCCAACAGCCAAAAGGTAAGCTATACCCGGCATTATGATATATTGGGCCGCAACCCCTACAAACACCGCGAGAGGTTGTTTAAATACGGCTTTGAAATCCTCTACAGATAACGTTAATCCCATCCCAAACATAATAATTCCAAGCAGGATAGGGATGTAAGGAGCGATCCAGGTAAAACCGCCCGGAAACATCATGGCTAAAGCCGTGAATAGGAGAACCCAGTAGATAAAAGTATTACCTGCTACTGTACTAATTCTTGCTAGTAAATTCATACAAACCACCTTTTCAATCTATTTTCAATTATTTTATTATACATTATATTCTGATAATATAAATAAATTTTTTTATTGTGTGATTAATAATCATTTCCAGTTCAGGGTTTTCTTCTATCTTATTTGAATTTTTATGGGATTTTTTTAGATGCAGTTCAAATTTTAAATCATTTACTTTCTCTTCATTCTCGGGAAAATTTCTAATCTTTGTCTTACAAAGAGCAAAGGAAATGCTGCCGGTTTCCCTTTCAGTGGATATAAAGGATTGGGCTGCGTTATAAAGGGGAGCATACAGGCAAGCGAGAGTATTATTTAAAACATTGCCGTGGGAATTATTAAAATATTAGAAGAGGCTTTGGATGTGAATAATTCCATACTAACAAAAGTGTACTTGAGCAAATATACACTCTTGTTAAGTACCTATGCTAGCATAGACATTAGATCGTAGACTATATGAATCGGTTTCCTTTAAAAAATTCACCAGCTCACTCAAATTCGATACCATAAATCTGCCCGGATGAATGAATTCATCCGGGCAGATTTATGCAGCCTATTTTATAATGGTAAAATTTTAATTTTAAACTACTTATTCATCGCTGCCATTTTCATGGCCGCAACCGCAATCTGCATACAACAATGTTACCTTTTCTTCTTCGAAATGTTCCATAGTTTCTAGGCAAGTTTGACAAACGATAGTACCCATTATGTATTCCTCCCAGCTTTTTTGAAAGCGTTTTTTATTTGAATTTATCATAATACAAATCAGAGGATGAATCAAGTAATTGGGACAAAAAATCCCCACTTTATTTATTCTACATCTGTTTTATCTAAATGAAACACCCTTTTTCCCTTTTAAATAGATAAAAAAGATCAGTTTAAGAACCCTTGTATTATCAAGGTTTCTTAAGCAAAAAACCTCTCTCTGATCTAATTTCCTTTGAATCTATTCAGCTAATCAAAACAAAATTTCATATTAGGGACTTAAAACTTTTCGAATAAATTACGCGATGTCAAAAAATATTTTTTGAATTAAGGGACTAAAAAAGTCCCTCGTTATATTTATTTGTCCTATTAAACAGAGATTTAAATGACTTGTTTTTATTTAGCCTTTAAGGCTTTAAACTTTTATCGAAAGGAGCATTAAGCAATGAGTATCATTTTAAAGAAAGCACAGCAATGCCCAGATCAATGACTTCTGTTCCTAAGAAAAAACAAGTGCTTTTTCTATTTTAAAAACACCCTTTCCTGCCGAAAGCGCCCCTACCTAAAGAGATAAACACACCTTTAAAGATCGAACCTATTTGCTTTGTAAACACAAAAACCGATCTCATCCCCAGGGAATCAATCGGTTTTGAGTGTTATCCGTGATTGGACAGAATGAAATACAGTTTCATCCGTTCTTTTTTATGTTTCAATACCGCAGCGGCTTGTTTGAGTGCTTCTCTGGATATGACATTTGCTTGAAATAGCTGAGCATGCCACCTTCTTTTTTGTTTAATCAATCTCATTCTTCTATCTCACTGTATAAAACGTGGGTTCATTGATCAATATACAGAGGATTATTATATAAGGTACACTGTTGCCTTTTGTGTGTGGCTTCTTTGTCAGCAACAAAAGTGTATATAAGCAAAAGCAGAATTTTGCTTATGTACACTTTTGACTAAGTACTATGTTTAATAACTTTTTGATTCAAGTTGTTTCCAATGGGCTTTTAATGTTTTATTCCATACCTTACTGACCCTTAACTTTTAGTGAAAACTGAGCCTATCTTTCTAAAGGTCTCTATTCCTCTGGACAATTCCTCGGCGTACGTAAGCATTTGATTTATATTTTCCCACATGCCAGGTGTCTGTGGAGGATCACCAGCTCCCGCCTGAGTCGGCAATTGATCAGTATTCTCCAAAAGGTCAGTCTGCAGAGAAGACGCAACTTCTTCTTGAGACGGCACTTGGTTTGTATTCCCCGGCATACCCGGTGTCTGCGGTGAAGGAACAAACCCCAGAGGAGGTCCTTGAGTCAGACCCTGTAAAAAACTCCCCAATATACCAGGTCTCTGAGGGGGAAGTGGAGCTCCCTGAGGAGGCATTTGAGTCAGACCGTGTGAAAAATATCTCGGATCCTGATAGATGAGGCTGGAATATTGATGAAATGATCTTCGATTGGATGGAAATGGTCCGATAAACGAGTGAAACGGTCTTGGTCCTGGATTCGGAGGATAAAATCGCATGTTTTTCATCTTCCTTCTTTTTAATTTCTGTGCTCTTTTGGTGAATACATATTGTTTTACAGATAAAGAGATTGTTTTTCTTTAAATAAGAGAGTGGCGCCTATTCTTCGCAAAAACATTTTTAACCGTGTAACATCGTAAAGAGCCAGATCATTCACGTTGATGCTCATTATTATCATATGGAAAAAATAACAGCATGATTGTGGCAAAATCCCTATAAAAAAAGAGAATGAATATGGGTGGTAGTAAGTAAGAAGCGGCAATCGATGTAAAAAGAATATATAGAAGAACAGGGAGAATAAAGACCTTAGCGCCTAAACCCCACTGAATCAAAGATTTTGAAGGAGCATGCGGCGCTGATTTTTGTTCAATTTTCTTCATTGTCATACAGCTTCTATACACCATATATAATCATGTACTCATAAGGAGAGGATAGAAAAAGCCGTGAGAATGTCTCACGGCTTTTTCTTTTCTATTATTTGCCTGTTTTTGCAAAACGTTCGATGCGCTCACCGATTTCATCGCGAACACGCTGGAAGAATGCCCATTTTTCTTCTTCTGTTCCTTCTGCTTTTGCAGGATCATCAAATCCCCAGTGAACACGTTTAATGTGAGGCGGTGTTACCGGGCAGTTGTCCGCCGCATGCCCGCATAATGTAACGATTAATTCCGCATTGTTTAGAATTTCCGGATCAATCACATCTGATGTTTGGTTTGAAATATCAATGCCTGCTTCTTTCATAGCTTTTACCGCATTTGGGTTTAATCCATGTGCTTCTAATCCGGCACTTTTCACTCCCCACTCATCACCTAAATGTTTTTTCGCCCATCCTTCTGCCATCTGGCTGCGGCAAGAGTTGCCTGTGCATAGGAAGTAGATTGTTTTTTTAGACATTATCATGTTCTCCTTTTACATTTGATTAGTTAGATTAATGAATCAATAATAACCATAGGTATAAGCCCACCAGCGTAATAAACAAGGTTGGAATCGTTAAGATAATCCCTGTTTTAAAATACGTTCCCCACGAAATCTTTACACCTTTTAAACTTAAAACATGCAGCCACAATAGTGTAGCAAGTGATCCAATCGGGGTAATCTTCGGCCCTAAATCAGAGCCAATCACATTCGCGTAAACGAGTGCTTCACGGACAACACCCGTTGTGTTCGTATCAGCAATCGCTAAAGCATCGATCATGACTGTTGGCATATTATTCATGATCGAAGATAAAATAGCGGCAATAAAGCCCATCCCTACTGTTGCGGCAAATAATCCTTGATCTGCCGCTTTCTGAATAACGTCAGCTAAAACATTGGTCAGCCCGGCATTACGAAGTCCGTACACTACAACATACATGCCAATCGAGAAGAAGACAATCGCCCACGGCGCGCCCTTCACAACGGCTTTTGTATGCACAGCTGGGCTTTTTCTCGCCATGGCCAAAAAGAAAATAGCGATCAGTCCAGCAATAATGGAAACTGGAATACCAAGCGGCTCGCTCGCAAAATAGCCGATCAGAAGAACACCCAGTACGAACCAGGACAAGCGGAACATCTTCATGTCTTTGATGGCTGCTTTTGGCTCTTTTAAAGCAGACAGGCTATAGTTTTTCGGAAGGCTTTTCCGGAAAAACAAGTACAGCACCAGAATACTCGCGCCTAAAGAGAAAAAGTTCGGGATAATCATGCGCGATGCGTATTCGACAAATCCAATACCAAAAAAGTCGGCTGACACGATGTTTACAAGGTTGCTGACAACAAGAGGCAGCGATGTGGTATCCGCGATAAACCCACTGGCCATAATAAATGGAAAGACCATCTTTTCTTCAAAGTTCAAGTTACGGACCATTGCCAGGACAATTGGCGTTAAAATAAGCGCCGCTCCGTCATTGGCGAAAAGCGCCGCCACCACGGCACCAAGCAGAATCACATATACAAACATTTTAATACCGTTTCCGCCGGCTGCCCGTGCCATATGTAAAGCCGCCCATTCAAAAAAGCCGATCTCGTCTAAAATAAGAGAAATTAAAATCAGGGCAATAAACGTCAGTGTGGCATTCCACACAATGGATGTCACGTCCAGGACATCGCCAAAATCAACCACGCCGACAAGAAGGGCTATAGCCGCCCCTGCACAGGCCGACCAGCCAATAGACAATCCTTTCGGCTGCCAAATGACAAAGACGAGCGTGACGAGAAAAATAATGGATGCTGCAAAAATAGAAAACAAACCTCTTACTCCTTTCTAGTCACAGGAAATACGCAATCCCTGTGCCTCCAGTTCAGCTAATCGTTCTCTTTGGTCTGGAAGATGCTTCAATAAATCTTCGACCAAAAAAGCACAGTCATGGTCCCGGTTAAAAGAGTAGAAAATCCACTGTCTTTTCCGGCTTTCCTTTACCAGTCCAATGTCCTTTAGCTTGCGCAAATGCTGGCTGATAGCTGGCTGGCTCATGTTAAAAAGTTCAACAAACTCACATACACAGAAATCCTGCGATTGAAGCATCTTCATCATAGTCAGGCGCGTCTTATCACCAAGCAGCTTCATGATTTGGGATACTTCCTGCACATCTAACTTTGTATCGACATTCATGTATGATCCCCCCATTCCGGTATCAGTATATAATAATACACTTATATAAGTACATGCTTTTATCAAAAAAATTTGTTTAATTGATTACAAAATGCTTTCTTTTCAACACGCTGCATATATCAAAATATTTTTGGGAGGAATGACCATGTAAGAGCGTATGTTGGATACCATTGTGATCTGTACAAGACAATCCGGTTTAGCAGCTGATTACTATTTGCAAAAATCAGGTCTTCAGTTTTACAGAGTTTACAGGATCACAGCTCCTGGTCCACCTATTATGATTTGCTGAAGCTGTTCTCACCAGCTGGCTTTTCGTCCCTGCCCGGTATGAAGTTCCCTGGCAAAGCAAACCGATACCCGGCAAAATCAAAGGGTATTTCCTACCTGGAAAAATGCGTTTATCGATTTCAGTTCCCCATTAAGTATGGAAGCAGAGAAAACAGGTCACTCATGAAGGCAGCCTGACTTATTATAAGCCGACTATTAAAAAGTAAGTTAAGCGGTCTGCTATTTAAGCACCCGCTTTTTTCATATTTAAAGTTTCTTGAAACTAAAATTTTACGCATAGTTATAATAAGACAAGAAAAAAGAACGGTGAAAACAGGCCTCTTCCCCTTCTGCTAATAGTATCTAGGAGGAAAGACTTGCTCTTTCCTTCAATTTAAACAATAGGTTTTAATGCTAGGACGATTAATTGTTGTCAGTTAAGCAACTAGTTTAGTCATACCATAAAGTGTTTTACTTAGAAAGTTCCTGTATAATCGCTTCACCTAATCAAGATCGTATATAGATTTCAATATACTTGCCCTTAAATTTCAATATGAATGCGAATTTCTTATCAAAAATTATTACACAACAAAAAACTGACTCAAAAGAATCGTAAATCAACGACCTTTTGAGTCAGCCTCATTTTTTTATAATCCTTAAAGAAAATGTGTCTAGTATCCTGTTTTAACCATTCTAATAAAGTCATCTAAAGTGTGATTTTGTAGAATCATAATACGAGGTAATTCATATCGGTCGCTCTGGTCTGTACTGAGCCCGCCGCCTACTTTAAAAGCTCCTTTAAACCCTAATTCTTCTAGAACGGAAATTGTATCCGCGTTATAATTTCCATAAGGATAAGCAAAGACATTTGTCGCCCTGCCTGTTAACTCTTTAAGAGCGGTCGTTGTATCATTTATTTCTTCGTATTGCTGTTCTCTGCTTAAATCAGCAAGGAAAGGATGCGATACCGAATGATTTTGGATATCAATACCATTTTCCATTACAGTTAAGATCTCGTTTGATGTCATATTCCAGCTGCCATTCACCCAATCTGAAACAGTAAATTGAGTTGCCTTCATTCCATATTTTTGTAAGACTGGATAAACATAAGGATAAAAATCATTCGAATTATCATCAAATGTTAGCAGGATAGGCTTTTCTGGCATTGCTGCTTTTTTATCGAGGATGTTGAAATATTGCTTCATCGTTAAGGTCCGATAGCCATTCTCATGAAGATAAGCCATATGTTTTTCAAATTCTTCAAGGCTAAATTGATATGGATTGTTCGGGTCAGGATCAGGTTTTACAACATGATATAGTAAGACAGGAATTTCAACGTTTTGTGTTTGTTTTGCGCTTGCTGTTGACATATAATCCGCGTTAGAAACGAGTAATAACAAGAAGGCAAAAGCAATGCCCATTATTTTTCTCATCAACATTCACCCTTTCTACATTAAAATGAAATGGAAATAACTAACAAAAACCTAATTTAACCCACTTAGTTGGTTGCCTTTCCAAACTAAGTGGGCGTGAACAATTATAGTAAAAAAGAAATTATTATACAGTTCAATAACAAAAAGAGATTCATTATCTTACTGATCCATACCTGGCTTTCCAGAACTGGAAAGATCGATTGATTCAGCCTGCTTGACTGGCTGGCCATGCACCGATCCAATGGCCTCCATTCCCAACTGCTTTAGCTTTCTTCATCGATAATAGCCCAATAAGCTGGTTTGACATTGTAATCTTTATCGAAAACAAATGGTGCGTCTGCGCCTACCCCGTCATTATATTGTTCTGCACGGTCATTTAACCATGTATGGTTGTCAGCAACGCCCCAGAATGTCACACTGCTAATTTTATCATCCAATTTCTCATATAACTTGAATAGTTCATCGTAATGAGCGGCTTGACGATCGAATTCGCTTGCTGGAATTTCGTCATAAGTTGGGTAAGCTGGTTTTGGCGGCCACCCGTAAAGACTAACATCTAGTTCTGTAATTTGGTTGTCCAGGCCAAGATCTGCAAACATATTAATGGTTTTCTCGATTTCCGCTATAGATGGCCAGCCGATTTGGATGTGAGCTTGATGTCCCACCCCATCAATTGGAACTCCATCCTCCACTAATTCCTTGACAAGATTGTACAGGGTTTCTCTTTTAGGGTCTATTTCTGTGTTGTAGTCATTGATATAAAGCTTAGCGTCTTTCCCTGCATAACGGTCCGCTGTTTCAAAAGCAACCTTGATATAATCAGTACCTGTGATTTGATACCAAGGTGAATTACGTAATTGCCCATTATCATCAACTACCTCGTTGACTACATCCCAAGAGCTGATATCACTTTTATAACGCTTGACAATGGTTTTAACATGAGTTTCTAAACGCTTAAGTAAAAGCTTTTTATTTTTTTCGCGCTGCTTTGGATCTGTTTCATCTACCATCTTATTTCCTTCTTTATCAAGGAAAAACCACTCCGGTACTTGACTGTGCCAAATAAGGGTATGGCCGCGAAGCTTCATATTATTTTCTTTTGCAAACTCAACAATTTTATCCATTTCTTCAAAAGTGAACTTTCCTTCTTCAGGCTGTATATTAATCGGCTTCATTACATTCTCGGCCACAAGGCTATTATAATGGCGCTTTAATACTTCAGCATCTTTTCCTTGAAGCATGGAAGGCTCAACGGCTGCACCAATATCGAATGATTTTGCATATCTTTCATCAAGTTCAACCGCTGCATCTAATGCACTAACTGGTTGATTTTCAGCTGCGGAAACACTGGATAATCCAGCAGGTAATACTATCGCTAAAGCTAATCCAGAAAGAAGTGGTTTACGCAATACTTTTAACATGATTTTTTCTCCCCTTTTTTTCAAAGTATGTTAGTATTTTATAAAACCTGAAAAAACTCTAGCTTCCCCCCTTTACTTTAGTTTACTAGTCAGGAAAATAAGTAAGGGCTTTCATATTTTTCGCAGCCTGCTGGCCTGACCTCAAATTAATTATAACAGCATTAAACTTAGTTTATCCACTAAATAAACTAAGAATTTAAACATTTCCGAAAATATGATAAAATAGCCCTAGACTAAGCTCCTGTTCTTTTTTAGTTCCTAATAAAAATTGGATATTATTTTACTATAGAAAGGCGAACCATCAATGCGGAAGCAACTAAAAAAATGGAATACATTGCGCAACCAGATTTTGTTTATTTTTTTACTTGTTATGATCATAGTATTATTGATTGTCAGTCTTCTTACATTGAGCCAAGTTTCCTCTTTGTTGAAAAATAATGCGGAAAAGCAAATTCAGCAAGTAGCCATTGAAGCAAACGGCCGAATTGAATCCCTTTACGAGCAAATCAATATGAATTCAAAGCTTGTAATCACCGATGAAGAGGTCCAGCGTGTTTTAACGAATGTCTATGAAGGAAAACAAGTAACCTTTAATGACCGTCAAAAATTAATGGGACATATTAATAGAATTATGGGAAATACAGATGGAATCTTTTCCTTTCAACTCTTTTCTGGAAAGCATCAGCGCGTTCTTCCCCTTGATGAAGACGAGTTAAAAAACCGAATTGGTAACAGATGGATTGAAGAAGCGAATCGAGCAAGAGGAAGAATGGTTTGGATCGGTGAAGATCCACATGATAAAAACTACTTTCTGGCCATCCGCAGAGTCAATTTAATAGAGCGACAGTATAGCAATGGTGGTTATCTTTTAATTAGTATTAACCGCGATCATTTTAACTTTGCAAATGAAGAGTATGGAAACGATCAATACTCCATTCTTTTAGATCAATACGAAAAACCGATTATCCAAAATTTCACGGGAGATATAACGAGCATTATTGAAAATGATGAAAGCATTATTCAATTAAATCAACGGGATTATATGGTGACAAAGCAACCATCCGGCCTAACAGGCTGGACGGTTCTTATTTTAACCCCCGTAAGTGAACTAACGGAAGGATTGTCAGGGATCCGAACAGGAATTATTTTTTCGGGAGTTGTTGGCGTATTCATTTTTACCATTAGCTCCTTTTTCCTTTCAACGATCATTACAAGACCAATAGTAAGATTAACGAAAACCATGCAGCGTGCCGGAGAAGGTTCATTAACACTGAATCCGGATAGTTCTTCGGTAAATGAAATTGTTGAATTAAACAGTACGTATAATCAGCTTGTAAAAGAAACC
The DNA here is from genome assembly GCF_032341995.1 of Domibacillus sp. DTU_2020_1001157_1_SI_ALB_TIR_016. NCBI lineage: Bacteria > Bacillati > Bacillota > Bacilli > Caryophanales > Bacillaceae > Domibacillus > Domibacillus sp. DTU_2020_1001157_1_SI_ALB_TIR_016. The sequence goes on along the minus strand of NZ_CP135438.1, from coordinate 734,112 downwards.
AATCATTTGATCCAGATGGTTTATCAAAAAGAGATTTTACGTAGCCAAAGTGAATTAAAAGCGCTTCAGGCGCAAATAAACCCGCATTTTCTCTTTAATACATTGGATGCGCTTCATTGGTCACTTGAAGAAAAGGATGAGGAAGAGCTGGCTGAACTTGTTGTAGCCATGTCCGATTTATTTCGTTATACCATTACAAAAGAAACCGATGACGATTGGGTATTCTTAAAAGACGAAATCAAGCATATCGGCGACTATATGGAAATTATGAAAATGCGTTTTGATGAAAGATTACAATGGCATGTCTCTGTTCCTGCAGAATATGAGTTTGTAAGAATACCAAAACTGATCATACAGCCTTTGGTAGAAAATGCAACCTTGCACGGAGCCGGAAAAAAAGCAGGAAAATGCCAAATTTCCGTAACAGTTGAACCAGTTAAACAAGAAGATAAAGAACGGATTCGCATCTCTGTACAAGATGATGGTTCCGGGATGGATAAAGAGCGGCTTGAATGGATCATTCAAGCCATGAAAACTGGTGGGACATCCTCCGCGACCGGGAAAGGAATGGCTATTTCGAATGTCTACAAGCGCCTGCAGCTATATTACAAAGGAATTTTACATTCAGACCTTTTGATTGAGAGTAAAGTAAACGAGGGGACAAAGATTTCGTTTGAACTGCCAATTGATGGAGGGGAATAAAATGTATTCTAAAAATATTGTAATCGTTGACGATGAACCAAGAACAAGACAAGGTTTGCAAAGAACGCTGGAAAATTGGAATACTGGTGACTTTACCATCCTTACTGCGGAAAGCGGTGAGGATGTCCTCCGGATTGCGGAGGACAAAAAGATTCATATTTTGCTTTCCGATATCCGGATGCCTGAAATGACTGGTTTACAACTATTAAAAACTTTGAAAGAAAAAGGTCTGTCTCCAGTGGTCATTATTATTTCCGCTTACTCCGAGTTTGAGTATGCTCAGGAAGCATTAAGACTCGGTGTAGTGAATTATCTTTTAAAGCCGATCGGAAAAAAGAAGCTGATTGAAGCGGTTGAAGAAGCCGTTAAGATTATGGAAAAGCAAGTACGGGCTGGGATGATCGAAAAAGTAGTGGATGAAAAAATAGTCGATGCCAACACCAAAATGGATTCAGCCAAAGGTACCATTCGCAAGGCCATTAGCTATATTGACCAGCATTTAAAGGATGAATTCACCCTAAAAGACGTTGCTACCCACGTTCATTTAAATCCGAGTTATTTTAGCGTGTTGTTCAAGGAGCAAGTGAATATGAATTTTAGTGAATATGTTACAAGACGCAGGATTCAACGTGCAAAGGAATTAGTGATTACAACCAATCTTCCGATAAATGAAATTGCTGAAGAGGCCGGCTATAAGACTTCTAAATACTTTATTAAAATCTTTAAGGAAATTGAGGGGATGACACCAAGCGCATACCGAAAAACATACAATGAAAGGGCTTTCTAAAAATAGTAGTATTTTTCCTAATCACAGTTCCTTTTTTTATTATGTCCCCGATGGTAAACTAAACTTAGTTGCAAGGATAGACAAACACACATTAAGGGGGTTTTGCTAAATGAAAAAGAAAGCGTTTTCTACTGTAATGTCTTTCGCATTAGTAGGCGGGCTTGTTTTAGGAGGTTGTTCATCCTCCTCTAGTACATCGGAGGATTCGAGTGGTTCTGGTGGTGACAAAACAGTTGTCAAAATGATGCATTTATGGCCTGAAGGAAGTGCAAAGGCACAGTACACTATTGTGGATGATATTATCAAGACTTATGAAAAAGAACATCCTGATGTGGATATTCAAACAGAAATTTTAGCAAATGAACAATACAAAGAAAAGATCAAGGTTTTGTCAGCATCAAATGAGCTTCCAGACCTTGGGATTACTTGGGCAGCTGGTTATATGCAGCCATTCGTAGAAGGTAATATGCTTGCACCATTAGATGATGTTCTTGATGGCGGGCTTAAGGAGCAATTTGTTCCAGGTACTCTCGAAGCTTTTCAAATGGATAGTAAGACTTACGGATTACCTCTTGAACTGAACATCGCACCTGTTTATTACAATAAAGAAATCTTTAAAAAGTATAACCTTGAAGTACCAAAAACATATGATGAATTTTTAAATGTAGTTGAAACCCTTGCGGATAACAAGGTTACTCCAATTACAGTAGGAAACAAAGATCGCTGGACAGGTTCTATGTGGTATATGTATCTTGCCGATCGTATTGGCGGACCTGAAACTTTAAATAAAGCAATTAATCGTACAGGCAGCTTTGAAGATCCAGCTTTGGTGAAAGCTGGTCAGGAAATCAAAAAACTGGTTGATATGGGTGCATTCGTTAAAGGGTATAACGGATTTTCAAATGATGAAGCAAAAGGTTACTTTATGAACGAACAGGCAGCTATGTATATGATGGGTACTTGGGAATTGCCAAACTATACAACAAGCCCTGATGTTGCACAGGAATTTAAGGATAAAGTTGGTTATTTCAAATTCCCTGCGTATGAAGGCGGAAAAGGAGACATCGACAGCTTTGTTGGTGGACCTGGAGTTGGTTTGTTTGTATCTGAAGCTTCTAAAGTGAAAGATGAAACAAAAGATTTTGTTTCATACTTAGTTCAAGAGTGGGGTAAACGCTCCGTAACAGAAGCCGGTGTTATTCCAGCTACAAAAGTGGATACTTCTAATACAGAACTTGCTCAAATGTACAATGATATTCTTAACGATTTAGGAAATGCTTCCAATATTACATTATATGCAGATGTTCAAATGTCTGCTAGGGTAGCAGATGTTCACTTGAATCAGATTCAGGCATTATATGGTGGCGAGATATCCCCTAAAGAATTCGCCAAAGCTCAAGAAGAGGCTCTTGCTGCTGAGAAGAAATAGAAATTGTAATAGAGAGGGCATATTGCTGAATATGTCCTCTTCTTCATAGAAAGGTAGTGGAATAAAAACATGAGAAACGTTATGTCCAATAAATACATTATTACCCTTTATACACTCCCAGCTTTACTTCTTCTTCTCGTTCTAGTTTATGTTCCTATTGCTTTATCAGGTTATTACGGTCTAATGGATTGGACCGGAATAGGTGAAATGCAGTTTATCGGGTTAGAAAACTATATAAACTTGATGAAAGATGAAAAGTTCTGGGCTAGTGCAGGTCATTCTTTCTTGTTAGGGCTTTTCTCCGCGGTTAGCCTGCTATTTTATTTAGCTGTTTCACTCGTTTTAGTTAGTAAAATAAAAGGTTCAGATTTATTCAGAAAGATTTACTTAATTCCCATGCTATTATCATCTGTTGCCATTGCTCAGCTTTGGTTGAAAATTTTTGATCCCTCGAATGGGATGTTAAATAAATTGATTGAGATGTTTGGAGTGGAAAATACGCCAGTTTGGCTGGCAGATCCAAGTACTGCCTTATATGCTATTTTCGTTCCAATTGTTTGGCAATATGCAGGTTTTTACATTCTTATTTATTACGCAGCCTTGAAAAATGTCCCAGAAGAAATTATCGAAGCTGCAAAAATTGATGGTGCTACTCCACTTCAAATCGCATTTAAAATTAAGTTACCTATGATCTCAGCTGTGTTTAAAGTTACGATTATGCTTGCCGTCGTTGGTTCCTTAAAGTATTTTGATTTAATTTATGTAATGACTGGCGGAGGCCCAAATGGGGCGAGTGAAGTAATGGCTTCATATATGTACAAAGAAGCGTTTGAACTTAACAATTTTGGTTATGCAAGTGCAATTGGCTTTGGTTTATTGGTCATTTGTCTTGGAATGACATGGTTGACTTCAAGATTAACGAAATCTAATGATGATGTTCAATATTAAAGGGGGAGTGAATGAAGATGAGCGAGCTTGCTAGAGAAAGACGAACAACACCGAACCTTTCTATGACCGAAGGATCAAAGAAATCTTACTGGAGCAAATTAGGATATGGCCTTCTTTACTTAGTTTTAAGCGTTTTCGCCATTATTCAGATTTATCCACTAATTTGGCTGGTCTTCTTTTCATTAAAAAACAATCAAGAAGTATTTGGCATGTCCCCTTTCTCCTTGCCGCAGGACCCGCAATGGGGAAACTATGTGAAAGTATGGACTCAAGGAAATATTGGACTTTACTTTTTTAATAGTGTATGGATGACTGTTTTATCTGTATTTCTAACAGTTATTCTGGCTAGCTTTGTTACATTTGCAATTACTCGGATGCACTGGAAATTAAGCGGACTTGTCCTTGGATTATTCATGATAGGATATATGATTCCGCTCCATTCAACGTTAATCCCATTGTTTAATTTTTATAACAATATAGGTTTAATTGATAATCCATTATCGATTATTTTGTCTCAAACAACCTTTAATTTACCGTTAACTATTATGATTTTATTAGGTTTTTATAAAGCTTTTCCTCGTGAAATTGAAGAAGCGGCTGTTATGGATGGATGCTCGGTACACCGAATTTTCTTCCAAGTTACGCTCCCGATGACCGTACCGGTTCTTTCAACAACAGCGATCATTAACATGATTTACAACTGGAATGAATTCGTATTTGTTAATACATTCATCAGTTCTGATCAGTGGAAAACATTGACTGTTGGAATTAACAACTTCGTTGGTCAATATTTAACAGATTGGGGTGCTATTGGTGCCACTTTAGTCATCAGTATTGTTCCAATTCTGCTCACCTTCTTATTCCTAAGCAATAAGATTGTTGAGGGAATGGCAGCTGGTTCTGTAAAAGGTTAATTTGATTTAAAGAAAGCTCGCCGTTTAGCGAGACGCAAGGCGAAGACAGAGGCGTATTTGTCCTTGGCTTATAAGAAAGTTTATACTTTCTTATAAGCCAGTCAAAAGACAGAAAGGGAAGTTTCCTTTTACAAGCGAAACTTCCCTTTCTGTCTTTTTTGTTATCTCTTCTATTTGCAGGACTGTTAAAATGCGGTCCATTTCATTTAAGACGATTCACTTAAAGAACTTGCCTAAGGATAGGTCCGCCGCTTTTTTTCCATTTTTTCGAAAACAGGGTAGCATGCAGCCATTATAATAGCTGCCGTTAGACTGCCCCCGAAGAAAAAGCCTAAACCTGGAATGACCTTCACCACAAAGAATACGGCAACAATTCCAGCAATCATCGTAAGGTTTTCAAGCGGGTTAATAAGCATCATTAAGAATGAATTTTTGATTATTTGAGCCAGTTTTAACTCATAATGAACGTAAACTGGAAATAGATAGAACATTGTCATGACTGCTGCAAACATAATTATATATAAAGGAATTTGAACAACACTTATAAAACTGTTGCCCGAATTCTTCATAAAAACTAAGTCAAGTACAATAAGCCCCGCTATAGCCACTACGAGTAAACCTAAACCATTGCTTCGTATAAACTCCGATTTATAGGTAGTCCAAAAGGTTCGAAAAATCGGAATGTCTGTATCCCCCATTAGCCATTTACGAATGATCGTAAACATCGAAATCGTCGCTGGGAAAAACCCAAGGACAACCAGACCTATCAAAGAAAATCCAATCCACAATAGGTTAATATATGCAAATTTCGCAATCCATTCCACAGCAACATAGGCTCGATTTGCCGCATTATTCATTTAATCCCTCCAAACTAGAAACCTCTTAGATTTATTCCAGCCAATTATTATAATAAAAAAACACCTGCTTCTATTATATAACAGTTTCCCCCTATGGGGCCTTGCTCCAGAATTTTTTCCCCTGGATAATCATGGAGGATATTCTTTTTTGGTTACTCTTTCTTCTATCCTTTGAAAATGCACCAAGCAAAACATGAAAAAATCACAAAATTTAATTTCTCCAATAGATAAACCTTTTCAAACAAAAACAAAAGAAAGCACAAAAGTAATTATTGTGCTTCCCTTACTTTAAATCAGATTATTTTTATAAGTTTACTTCCGGTCACAAGTTGATAGCCTTGTGAAGTTAATTAATCTCGGGATGTTTCGCCATTTGCTCACTGACACAAAGAAGGTTGCTTTTCCTTTGTTTCCGTAAATATTTATAATACTTGTGAATTTCGGCTATCATCAAAGGTAGCGGCTTCCGCTTTTTATGAAGTTTAAACCCCGGTTATCAATAAGGTCCTCTGATAAAATCCTTTACCTTTTCATGATAAAAACGTTGAATCTCTTGCTTTTCTTCTTCTGAGAATGGTTTTGTTTCCAATGCTGAAAGATTATCCTCGACTTGTTTAACGTTTTTAAAACCAGGAATAATACATGTAATTTCTTTTTGATCCAAAATCCAGCGCAATGCTGCACTAGACATAGTTTTCCGGCCTTCTGCAATCCACTTTAACTGGTCAGCTAATTCAACACCTTTGCGGAATCCAAGGCCTGCAAAGGTTTCCCCGACATTAAAAGCCTCTCCATTTTCATTAAAACGGCGGTGGTCATCTTCTTCAAATACATGATCATTGGTAAATTTACCAGTTAGCAGCCCGCTTGCAAGCGGCAATCTGACTAGAAGTCCCACACCTTTTTGATAAGCTTCAGGGATTAGTTTTTCCAATGGCTTTTGACGGAACATATTAAAGATGATTTGCAGGCTCTTAACATTTGGATATTCCAAGCAAATAAGGCCCTCTTCAGCGGTTTCCACACTTACTCCATAGTGACGGATTTTTCCTTCTTTTTTCAGACGATCCAGTACTTCAAATACACCGCCATCTTTCAAAATCTCCGTTGCTGGGCAATGAATTTGATACAAATCAATTGCTTCTCTATTTAAACGGCGGAGGCTGTCTTCACAATAAGAGCTAACGGTTTCATAGCTATAATTTTTAGGGTCGAAAATATCACCCTGGCGGCAAAACTTTGTAGCAATATAAATCTTGTCTTCCTGGCCTTTAGTGGCCTTGGCTAATAACTCTTCACTATGTCCGTCCCCATATACATCTGCTGTATCAAAAAAGTTAACACCCTGCTCAATTGAATACTCTAAAGATTTCAGTGCTTCTGTGTCGTTTGTCTTTCCCCATGAACCGCCAATTGCCCATGTTCCAAAACTGACCTCACTGATCAGGATCCCTGTGTTGCCCAATTCACGATAATTCATGTTCATCACTCCTTATTTTAATTCTTTTCAACCCCAAACTTATATACTGCTACAGAAGAATACTTCTGATCGATATCCAGGATCGTTGATGGAAAATGAGGACGGTAGATGGCATCAAGTAAAGCCAGCGTCTCAAGGCAAATACCCAGATATTTTCTGGATTGCGTACTTCGGAATTTACCATCTGATTTCAAGGAATTTCCCGAGTATACGACAACACCGGCCTGATCCGTTTCAATTGTTAAAGTACGACCGCTTTCGTTGTCCTTTAAGACAATTTCCGAATCATGATTTGTATCTAAAAGAAACGAGTGATCGCAGCCTTCCCCTGCCAGTACGTCTTGAGGATGGCTTGATCTTGTTCCAGTGTTTATCACCCTTTTACTTCTAAAATCAAATGGCGTGTTATCCACTTCAATACATTTGCCGGTTGGAATAAATTCCTGATCAATTTCAAGAAATTTATTGCTTTTTATTGCTAATGTATAGATTAAGATATCTCTCCTCAGATTGCCACTTAGATTAAAATAGGAATGATTCATTACAGTGACCAATGGGGAGTTTTTGTAAAATTCTAAATTTACTTTGTAGTAAGAGCCACCTGCGCCTTGTCCTATTAACGTAGTTTAGTCAAACGAATAATTAAGAAAAAACTCCCCAGTATCTTCTTTCGTATTAAGTTCAAAGTCAAAATACCGTTCCGGCCATCAATTTTATTATTTGTCTGTATAAGGGTCAATCGTTTGAATACTTCCGTCATCGTTATATTTTAATTCAGTGTATTTCACCGAGCGCTTATGGTTCACGCCATCTGATAATGAGCAATCATGATAGAACAGATACCACTTATCCTTAAATTGAACAATTGAATGATGTGTGGTCCAGCCAATGACAGGAGTAAGAATCGTTCCTTTGAACACAAATGGTCCTTGTGGATTTTCACTTACAGCATAAACAATTTTATGAGTTGTACCCGTTGAATAAGATAGATAGTAAAGACCATTGTATTTATGAACCCATGGTCCCTCAAAATATCTGCGATCTTCGTCACTTGCAAGAATAGGATTGCCGTTTTCATCCACAATGGAGATTTCCTGCGGCTCGTTTTTAAAAGTCAGCATATCGTTGCTTAATTCAGCTACTCTTGGTCCTAAAGCTGGTTCTGTTGGTGCGGGACCTTCAGCATCTGGATTAAATGTCCCTGTCTGCCATTTTTCTAATTGCCCTCCCCAAAGGCCGCCAAAATAAACATAGGCTCTGTCATCATCATCAACTAAAACAGCGGGGTCAATACTGAAGCTGCCGGGTATATAATTTTCCTCTGGTGTAAACGGTCCTGCAGGATTAGGGCTTGTTGCGACACCAATTCTGAAAATCCCCTCTTTATCTCTTGCCGGGAAAAACAAATAATACTTGTTATTTTTGTAAGCGGCGTCGGGTGCCCAAAGTTGCTTACTTGCCCAAGGAATATCTTTTAAGTGAAGCACTTCCCCGTGGTCTACACATGGTGCATTTACATCCTCCATGGATAAAACATGATAATCTTCCATCTTATATTGATCACCATTGTCATTAGAAGGTTCATCGTGATCAAGGTCATGAGAAGGATAAATATAAAGCTTCCCTTCAAAAACATGTGCGGAAGGATCTGCGGTAAAAATATGCGTAACTAAAGGTTCATTCGGTTTTGAGTTTTTCATCATAATCCCTCTCCATTAAAAAAGTTTGAATACTTACAAATTTATTATAGCTGATGCTAGCTATCTTTGTATATTGGAACAACTAACTTTTCGAATATGTTACTTCTATTTCAGCTGCTACGACATCTTCTTCACCCGGCTCCAGAACCCGGAGGCCAGTCACTTCAGCGGGCACATCCATGTTAAACGCATTGGTGATGCACGTATATGGCTCTGGACAAAGGAAACCCTCACGGCCATTGCCATTGTAAACAACCCAATGCTTAAATGCAGAATCCGTTCGATACGTAATGGTGCAGCCCGTTTCCTTATTGTGGAGCACAGCTTCATTTCCTTGTTCGACAGCGGCAAACGCGTCGTCAAGCGCGATGCCCTGCAAGTTTTTCTTTTCTATCGGCTCACCCGGCACCTGGTCACCTGTCGGAATCGCTTCATCACTTAAGGTCCATTGGCTTTTTTTCGTCAAAGAAAATACCGAATTTTTTTCATCAAATAACAGAGCAGTATGGTAGCCAATTCCCCAGGGAAATGCTTCGTTGCCATTGTTTTTTACAACCGCTTTCTGACGCAGGACAGTCCCGTCAAGCTCATAGGTTAAATGAATCGACGCATTTTTGTAAATCGCTGGTTTTTCGAGTTGAATGGCCGTTTCAATCGTAATTATGCCATTTCTTTCGTGTTGAGCTGTTACGACCCAGGGCTTGTCATACACAAAACCATGAATATGATGTTTTCCGATTTCATTGATCGGAAACTCATGGGTAACGCCGTTAAATTGGAATGTCCCACCTTTGATCCGATTTGGCGGAAACAACACCGGGATGCCATGCAAAATGGGGCTTTCCTTTAGGGCCGCAAAAGAATCCGGCTTGACCAGCAACTCCCGGCCCGTTTTTACATCAACGAGTGAAATGACGTTGCTTCCGAACGACGGAATCAGTATCATTTCAAGCTGTCCATTTGATGCTTGTATCGCTTCTTGTCCGTCAAACAACACCTGTTTAATCATCCTAAAACTCCTTTATACTCGGAATGACTGCAGTTGTTCGTTAATTGGCTTTGTCTGGGCATAGACTGTTTGATAAATAGAAAACAATGATTTATACTGCTTTGCCCGTTCTGCATCCGGTAAGAATGTCTGGCCTTCTTTAATAAAGACCTCCGCGCACTGCTCAAGTGATTCAAACATCCCGCTGCCGGCCGCTGCGATCATCGCTGCTCCCATCGCCGGTCCCTGCTCATTTTGCAGCTTTACTACTTTCGCCTCAAAAATATCCGCCTGCATTTGCAGCCACACATCGTTTTTTGCCCCGCCGCCAATTGAAATGACCGTGTCGACATTTTTCCCTTCTTTCCGAAATAAGTCGATTGATTCCTGTAGTGAAAAAGTAATCCCTTCCATTACGGCTCTTGCAAAATGCGCTCTTGTATGAGCACTATCAATGCCAATGAAACTTGCGCGAATGACAGAATCAGGATGAGGAGTGCGTTCACCGACCAAGTATGGGGTGTATAGAAGACCTACCGATCCTGGTGGAATGCTGCCTACCTCCTTCAGCATCTGATCAAACGATTCATCCTTCGCAAAGTTTTCTTTAAACCATTGCAGACTATGTCCAGCAGAAAGCGTGACACCCATTGTGTAAAATGCATTCTTTTTGCCGTGGTTGAAAAAGTGAACTTTTCCTTCAAAGTCACGGGACGAATCGTCTTCATGTGCGAGAATCACACCGGATGTTCCGATGCTGCACATCGTTTTGCCTGAACTTAAAATCCCCGCGCCAATTGCTCCGCAAGCATTATCCGCTCCACCCGCAAAAATAGGAGTTTCCGCGCGCAGCCCGGTTATTTCGGCAATGGATGAAAGTAGTGTGCCTGTCTGTCCCGTAGACTCAACAAGTGGCGGGCAGAGAGAAAGAGGAATATCAAATGTTTCACAAATAGCAGCGCTCCATTCTTTCTTCGCCACATCGAGAAGCAGTGTACCCGCCGCATCTGAGTAATCCATATGTACCTCGCCGGTCATTTTCAAGCGGACGTAATCTTTTGGCAGTAAAAAAAGGGCAGCTTTTTGAAACAGCTCCGGTTCGTTTTCCTGCACCCAGCGAATTTTCGGAAGCGTGAAACCTTCCAATACACGGTTCCTTGTGATAGAAAGCATTTCCGCTCCAAGCGTTGCCGTAATTTCTTTGCATTGTTTTGTGTTCCGTGTATCATTCCATAAAATCGCTTTTCTGAGGACATTATGCTGCCCGTCCAGAAGGACAAGTCCATGCATTTGCCCGGAATAGCTGATACCCTTAATATTTTCTGCCGGAACATTGGCCTCTTCCATCATTTCTTGCAAAGCGTCAATCGTCCCTGTTACCCAGTCGTCCGGATTTTGCTCACTCCAGCCAGCCCGCTCATGAAAAAGCGGGTAGCTTTTCGATGCTTCCGCGCAAATTTCACCTGTTTCATTGACTAAGATGGTTTTGACGGCACTCGTTCCAAGGTCAACTCCAATCACATAGTTCATTTTCCCCACTCCTTTGAAAAATGGATCGGATTTTCTCCCGAACAACCAGATTTGCAATAATCTGGCCGTTCAAGTTAATTCTCCGATCCATTTTATATTTTCCGGCCGTTCAAGCCGTTTTTAGTTGCTGCCCAGCAAATACTGATTCAGGATCGCTTTTAAATTTTCCTGACGACCTGAACGATTTTGAATTTGGCTGTTCTCAAGTGCATATTTTTCAAGCGAGTGGAAATCAGCGCGTCCTTCTACAATTTCAAGGCCAATGCCCGTTGTATAGCTGCTGTAACGATCCGCGATCACGTTTTCAAACGCTTTGTCTTCAATTAATCGTTGCGCTGTTTTTAAACCGATGGCGAATGCATCCATGCCGGCAATGTGCGACAAGAATAAGTCGTCTGCTTCAAAAGAAGCGCGGCGCACTTTCGCATCGAAATTCAAACCGCCTCTGCCAAGTCCGCCATTTTGCAAAATTTCGTACATCGCGAGTGTGGTAGAATACAGATCCGTTGGAAATTCATCTGTATCCCAGCCGATAAGCGGGTCACCCTGATTCGCATCAACCGAACCAAGCATGCCATTAATGCGGGCTGTTCGAAGCTCATGCTCAAATGTATGTCCGGCAAGCGTTGCGTGGTTTGCTTCCAGATTTAATTTAAAATGGCTGTCGAGTCCATATTGGCGCAGGAATGACAATGTTGTCGCCGCATCCGTATCATACTGATGTGTTGTCGGCTCTTTTGGCTTCGGCTCAATTAAAAATTGGCCGTCGTAACCGATTTCTTTTGCATAGTCGACCGCCATATGGAAAAAGCGCGCCAGGTTATCAAGCTCCAGTTTCAAGTCCGTGTTTAACAATGTGTCGTACCCTTCACGGCCGCCCCAGAACACATAGTTTTCAGCACCAAGGAGTTTCGCTGTTTCCAATCCCTTTTTCACCTGCGCTGCTGCATAAGCGAAAACATCCGCATTGCTGCTTGTCGCCGCCCCGTGAACAAAGCGCGGATTAGTAAACATGTTGGCTGTGTTCCAAAGGAGCTTCACATTGCTCGTTTTCATGTAATCCTGGATCATCGAAACAATAACATCCAGGTTTTCATTGGTTTCTTTTAAGTTGCTGCCTTCAGGAGCAATATCCCGATCATGAAATGCAAAATAAGGTGCACCTAGTTTTTCATATAATTCAAATGACGCCTCAACACGCGCTTTGGCGAGATCCATAGCGGAATATTTATTCCATGGGCGCTGCATCGTGCCGGCACCAAATGGATCGCTGCCGTCTGCTGTGAAAGTGTGCCAGTAAGCAATAGAAAAACGAAGCTGTTCCTCCATTGTTTTGCCGCCTACAACTTCTTCTGGATTGTAATGCTTAAAGGCAAACGGATTTTTAGAACTGGCCCCTTCAAATTGAATCTTGTTTACGTTTTCAAAGTATGTCATTTCTTTTCCCCCTCATGTTTGTTTAATGGATAAACTAACTTAACTCATATATTACAGAATCCGCTTTCATTTTTCAAGCTTTTTGTTATAATTAACTTAAACTTTATTTAAATAAACAACAAAGTGAGTGATAAGAATAATGATAGCAGATCAAAACTTAGTAAAAAAAATGAATAAACGGCGGCTTTTGCAGGAAGTCATTCACCACTCTCCTATCTCACGCGCTAATTTGTCCAAAACAACCGGGTTAAACAAATCCACGGTTTCCGCTCAAATTCAAGAGCTGGTTGATGAGAAATTCATTTTTGAAATCGGACAGGGTCAGTCAAGCGGCGGACGCCGGCCTGTGATGCTTATGTTTAACAAACAAGCGGGATATGCCATCGGTGTAGATATTGGTGTGGGCGATATGATCGTTCTTTTAACGGATTTGGATGGATCGATTGTGAGCGAGCATTATTTTGACTTAAACCAGTCTTCTCCAGATGAAACAATTGAGCTGCTCTTAAAAACCATTCAGCAAGTGATCGATAAAATGCCCGGTTCTCCGTACGGACTTATTGGAATTGGCATTTGTGTTCCCGGTCTGGTGAATCGCTCCGAACAAATTGTTTTAACACCAAACTCGCACTGGGACAACATTGAATTAAAAAAAATAGTTGAAGACGCCTTCCAAGTACCAGTTACGATTGAAAATGAAGCAAATGCCGGTGCCTATGGAGAAAATATATATGGAGCTGCAAAAGCATACAATAATTTTATTTATGTCAGTGTCAGCACTGGGATTGGTCTCGGTCTTGTCTTAGACAATGAACTGTACAAGGGCATACATGGCTTTTCTGGCGAAATGGGCCATATGACGATTGATTTTAACGGCCCAAAATGCAATTGTGGAAACCGCGGCTGCTGGGAGCTGTACGCTTCTGAAAAAGCGTTCCGCCAGTCCCTGCCTGCTGCATGGAATGATGCAGAGATAGAGGCACGCTACAAGCAAAATGATGTCGAGCTGTTCACCGCACTTGAAAATTTCGGCCATTACCTAGGGATCGGCCTTGTCAACATTACCAATACATTTGATCCGGAAGCTATTATTTTACGAAATCCACTTATTGAGTCAAACCCTTTCGTGCTAAACGCTGTCAAAAACACACTTTCGTCCCGAATGAACATCCGGTTTGAGGCGGAATGTGCCTTCTTGCCTTCTTCCCTTGGCAAAAATGCGCCTGCGCTCGGTGCATGTTCAATGATGATTGGACGTTTTATTAATGGGCTGACTACCTAACGAAGTCCGCAACTTATTTATTATAGATTTTGTGATTATCTTTTTGACACAATATCTAGGAAAAGGATATAGAATGCTGGATTCTATATTTCCCCATGTGTCTTAACTAAAAGTATCTGAGGTTGTTTTAGCTATAATAATAAAGAAAAAGGATGGGAAAAGACCATCCTTTTTCATAAAAGCCGTTTTTAGAATATATTTTACAGGTAGGAAGAACATAGAACGTATACGTTCATCTTAATAAACAACCATTCTTAGAACTCCATATATCATCCCCCAATTAATAGAGTGAATGATACCAGTCTTTAACTATTATTCGCTATCACCCATGCCTGTATATACTTTATTTTTACCATTCCCATATGTTCCATATGTCGGTGCATCCGAACGGCCGTAAAGTTCTTTTCCTTCAGCAGCCCATAAAAAGCCTCGTCGCATAATGGATGAAACTTCTGGCATCGCTACGATATCTGCTTTATGGCCAAGTGCATTGTAAAACACGTGGCCAAGTCCCCAGCGTTTTGTCCAGACAACCGGCATATCAACTGCTCCATTTGCTTTATGTGGCCCGTCGACAACTGGGAATCTCGTTGTGGCCAATACTTCCACAGCCGGGTCTACATGAAGGTAATACTGTTCTGAAACGACTTTAAAATCGTTAAACCCTTCTAATAGCGGACTCGATGAATGCTTAATATTCACCATGTATTCTACCCCGTCATTTCCTGGATGTGCTACCCAATTCCCTCCGGTCATAAACTGCCAGTCAACGTTGTTGCGGAATGAATCGCACATTCCACCATGGCAGCCAGCAATGCCAACACCGCTCATAACCGCTGCCGAAATATTCAGCACATATTTTTTGCTGATTTCACCCATTGTCCAGTGTGGTACAATTAAGTCTAGTGACTTCAGCTTTTCCAGATCGGCATAGGATTCAAGCGTATCTGATACGTCCACCTCGAAATTTTCGTCTTCTAATATGCCTTCAAAAATCTCGGCAACCTGGTCCGGCTCGTGCCCGTCCCAGCCTCCCCATACGATTAGCGCTTTTTTCTTCATATTATTAGCTCCTTCTGTCTTTGTCTTTACAAATCGCTCGGCTTGATCCAGCGGCGTTCTTCAATAGACAAATCTACCGCTTCCAGTACTTGCTGGCACTTTACACCAGCTGTAAAATCAGGAATCGGCTGGCGATCTTCTTTAAAGGACTGCATCAGCTCCACTACTTCATGAATAAATGTATGTTCATAGCCGATTGTATGTCCAGGCGGCCACCATGCATCTGCATAAGCATGGGCAGGATCGGTGGCCAGCACACGGCGGAATCCTTGCACATCACCAGCGTCGTCCGTGAAGTATACCTGCAGTTCATTCATCCGTTCAAAGTCAAATTTCACGCTGCCTTTGCTGCCGTTAATTTCAAATGAATTTGTACACCGGTGGCCAGATGCATAGCGTGTTGCTTCAAAGCTTCCGAGCGCACCATTTTCAAATCGGGCCATAAACAGCGTGGCGTCATCAACCGTTACTTTTTCTGTTGGTGAATCTTTGCTTGCCTGGGCGCTTAAGCCTGTCATATTGTCTGGAACAGGCCGCTCTTTCACGAATGTCTCACTCATCCCGATGACTTCTGAGATGCCGCCGACAAGGAAATGAGCCAAGTCAATTAAATGCGCGCCTAAATCTCCATGTGAACCTGATCCAGCAATTTCTTTCTGCAGGCGCCAGGTTAAGGGAAATTCCGGATCAACAAGCCAGTCCTGCAAAAACCAGGCACGGAAATGATGAATGTCGCCGAGCCGGCCTTCTTCAACCAACTTTTTCGCGAGAAGAACGGCAGGTGCGAATCGGTAGTTGAAACCGATCATGTGCTTAACTCCTGCTTTTTCTGCCGCTTCTAAAATTTCACGGGAATCCTTTAATGTCAATGCCAGTGGTTTTTCACAAAAAATGTGTTTTCCAGCTGCTGCAGCTGCCAGCGCAATTTCTTTATGGGCATCACTTGGTGCATTAATGTCAATCAAGTCAATATCCGGGTTATCCATTAATTCCCGCCAATCCGTACTGCTCTGTTCCCATCCAAACTGCTTAGCGGCTTTTTGAACATTCTCTGCATTTCTTCCACAAATCACTTTCATTACTGGTCGTGGCTGATCGGGGAAAAACATCGGCAAATCACGGTATGCGTGACTATGTGCTTTTCCCATAAACTTATAACCGACCATGCCAATGCGAACTTCTTTCATTGATGAATACCCTCCTTCTTTTTATTAACGTCCGTTCGGATAAATCATAATTTTCAGTGTGTTTTTCTTATCTTGAATAGCTTTTTCAAATGCTGCCTCTACATCATGAAGCGAATCGTAATAATCTGTTATAATTTTCTCAATATCAATCTTGCTTTCTGATAACAGCTGAATCGCTTTTGGGTATGTATGGTGGTAGCGAAACACCCCTCTTATATCAATTTCTTTGTTAATTATCTGGGCAATGTTAAGCGATGCTTCATCTTCGGAAGACATCCCAACAATCACCGCTTTGCCGCCACGACGTACTGCTGAAATCATGTTCTTTAACGCTGCCGGGCTCCCGGCTGTTTCAATCGCCACATCCACGCCGAGTCCATTTGTATACTCCGAGATCTTTTCCTCAAACGATTCGGTTTTTACATTAATCACCTCATCTGCACCTAGCTCTTTTGCTTTATCCAGACGTGCCTGTTCCAAATCAACGCCAATAATTAGTCCAGCGCCGCTCATTTTTGCTGCTGCAGCCGTCAGCAAGCCAATAGGGCCCATGCCTAAAATAAGCACCGTATCACCGTCTTTTACATCTCCCCGGCTGCAGGCATGAAGGCCGACAGAAAACGGTTCAATTAATGCACCCGTTTCGTCACTCATACCATCTGGGATTGGAAACACAAGGTCGCTGCGCATCACAATGTACTGGCAGAAAGCACCGTCATACGGGGGCGTTGCTAAAAACTCCACTTCCTTGCATAAATTGTAGCGCCCGCTCTGGCAATGAACGCATGTGCCGCATGTTTTACCAGGTTCAATGGCAACACGCTGGCCTTTTTCAAAGTCTTGAACACCTTTTCCAAGATCTATAATTTCTCCTGATACTTCATGACCTAAAATAATTGGCTTTTCTACAATAAAGTCGCCGATTTTTCCATGCTCGTAATAATGAATATCCGATCCGCACAAACCAACTGCTTTGACTTTAATCAAGACTTCATTGTCAGCAGGAACCTGAATGCTCTGTTCCTGCACATCAATTTCTTTTAGTTTCTGCAATACGGCTGACTGCATAGCGACTCCTCCTTATTTTCCTGACATGAGATCGTGGAAATTATCCTGGTCAATGCCTGTTGGAAGCGTAGCCGGCTGGTCACATGTACTGCTCAATTCATAATGCTTTCCTTGTTCGGCAGCATCATGAAACCCATGCATAATGTCAAGTACATGGTACGCAAGGTCGCCGCTTGCTCTTGGTGAGCGGCCTTCTAAAATGGCATACGCCATTTCCGCAAGGCCAATGCCTCGGCTGTTTTCTGAAAAACCATGTGTCAGCGGAATATCCGACCATTGTTCCTGTCCTTTTCGGCGCACCCGTACAGGGCCGCCAAATGTATTCGGATCTGGTACCACAAGACTACCCTCCTCTCCGTACACCTCAATGTACGGCAGACTATGATGCCACGTATCAAAGCTTGTAATAATCGAGGCGACGGCTCCTTGATGGAATTCCATAATACCGTTAATCTGCGTCGGCGTATTGACTTGGATTTTCTCTCCGTACTTTGGCTCGCTTAAAATGGTCCGTTCTGGGAATGTTACGCTTGCAGCACCTGTCACCCGCTTTACAGGGCCCATCATGGAAATAAGCGCTGTAATATAGTACGGTCCCATATCAAACATCGGGCCGCCGCCTTTTTGATAGTAAAAGCCTGGATCTGGATGCCAATGCTCATGGCCATGGTTCATCATAAAAGCTGTTGCGGATACAGGACGCCCGATCCAGCCGTCTTCGATTAACTTGCGCGCTGTTTGAATGCCTCCGCCTAAAAACGTATCCGGCGCATTCCCGACGTAGCAGCCGCTTTCTTTTGCCGCTTCCTGAATGGCTTGTCCTTCTTCACGTGTTACAGCAAGCGGTTTTTCACTGTATACATGCTTGCCGGCTTTTAATGCCTGAACAGCAATATCGGCATGGGCAGCCGGAATCGTTAAGTTTAGAACAAGATCGATCTCCGGGTCTTGGATCAATTCTTCCGGCAAATAGGCTTTTTCAATATTATGCTTTTCAGCCGTTGCTTTCGCCCGGCTTAAATCCAAATCCGCACATGCTGTGATATCATAAAAATTAAACTTTTTTGCATTTTCAAGGTAAATGCCGCTGATAAATCCGCACCCAATTAACCCTACACGTACTTTTTTCATTTCTTTTCCTTCTTTCTCAAATGAAATCAATATTATCCTTTTACAGAACCTGCAGCCACACCTTTTACAATTTTCTCTTTCGCGAAGAAATAAACAAGAAGCAGCGGCAAGCTGCTCATTGTCAGTGAAGCCAAATCTTTGGTACATTATCTGACCAATCACTTAGGCTTTTTTATTTTTTCATGCTAGGCTTGATTATTAATATGAATGAAATATTGCTAGTAATAGCAGCTGATAGTTTTTAAAATTTACCATAATTATTTTTTGCTTGAAATGTCAAGCCAAACAGCAAAAATCAAAATAGAGCCTTTAACGATGTATTGCCAAAACGTTTCAATATTCATCATGCTCATTCCGTTATCAATACTGGCCATGATAAGTGCACCAATAATCGCACCCATAATTTTCCCTTTTCCACCCATTAAACTTGTTCCACCGATTACACAGGCGGCAATTACATCTAATTCAAGCATGTTACCGGCACTCACCGTTGCCGCATTTAATCTGCTTGTTAAAAGCACTCCTGCTACTCCTGCTAGTGCGCCCATTAAGATAAAGACGTACAATACATTTCGTTTAATGTTAATTCCTGAGAGCGCTGCAGCTTCAGCATTACCGCCGATCGCATATACATATCGTCCGAAAGACGTTTTCAGAGATACAAAAAGGAACAATCCAGCAAATGAAACAGCAATCAACATTGAAATAGGAATTCCCAAATAACGATTTAGCATATAAGTAATTAATAGAGCGAAAAAGGAATAAACTGCAACTCTACCATAATCAACAAAAGTAGATGGAACAGCTAAGCCCATGCTTTGGCGTTTCGCTCTCCTACGTGCAGTTGACACAAAGAGAAGGACAACACTGACAGCGGCAATCATATAGCCTATACTGTATGGTAAGTAACTGTTTCCAATGAGTTTAAAGCTGTCATTTAACGGAGCAATTGTCTGTCCTTCACTAATTCCAATTAAAATTCCACGGAAAATCAACATACCACCCAGCGTCACAATAAAAGCGGGTACAGCACGATAGGCAACCCACCAGCCTTGACATAACCCTATAAGAGCACCAACTGCAATGGCAGTAATGACAACAACAACCGTATTCATTCCAAACCAAACTTGGAGAATTGCTGCGATTCCACCAGTTAAACCCACTAAAGATCCAATAGATAAATCAATATGTCCGGCGACAATAACAAGAGTCATTCCAATTGCAAGGACGGCGACAACAGACATCTGTGTGAACAAATTTGATAGATTACGAGAGGATAAAAATTCACCATTTGTGAAAAATCCAAAAATGAGTGCAATTAAAACGAGTGCAATGATCAATGTATAAGCTTGAAAATCAAGTTTAAAACTCAGTTTTTTATTTTCTTTTGGAATTACATTCGTATTAGTAGGCAATGGATTGTTCACGAATCTTCCCTCCTGTGGCACATGCCATTATTTTTTCCTGTGTGGCTTCTTTCCTTGTAAATTCACCACTAATACTTCCTTCTGTCATGACTAATATTCGGTCTGACATTCCAAGAACTTCTGGCAATTCAGAGGATATAATGACAATTCCAACCCCTTGCTCTGCAAGTTCATTAATAATTTTATAGATTTCATATTTTGCGCCTACGTCAATGCCCCTTGTTGGTTCATCTAAAATAAGGACTTTGGGGTTATTTAATATCCATTTGCTGAGGACAACCTTTTGCTGGTTACCTCCACTCAACTGGCCAACCTTGGTTTCAAGACTAGGAGCCTTTAATTTCATTTTTCTTGTAATTTCATCTGCACGCTTTACTTCAAGCGCATCGTCAATAATGTTGAATTTCATGACTTTGTTTAACGCAACAAGTGTCGAGTTTTTTGCAATGTCCATCCCCAGGATAAGACCGTATCTTTTTCGATCTTCTGAAACATAGGCTAAGCCTTCCTGAATGGCATCGGCCGGCTTTTGAATATTTGTTTCTTTTCCGTCAATAATCACTTTGCCTTGCTTTTTCTCTTTAAGCCCTCCAAACAGGCTGGTGAATAGTTCACTCCTTCCAGCACCCATCAAACCAGAAAACCCGAGAATTTCTCCTTTTTTCAATGTAAAGGACACATTTTTTATGATTGATTTTCCGCTATGTGCTTCAAAAGAAGAATAGTTCTCTACTTGTAAGATTGGTTCCCCTATCGGCCGAGCCTTATAAGGGAAAAGCTCCGTCAGTTCCCTTCCAACCATTTTTGTTACTATTTTATCCTCTGAAAGCTCTTTAATTGAATCCGTGCTGATTGTTTGCCCGTCACGCAAGATCGTTACGGTATCAGCTAGTGTCATGACTTCTCCAAGTTTGTGAGAGATATAAATACACGTAACACCTTTTGACCTCAAATCTTTTAAGAGCCCTATTAAGATCTCAACATCACTCTCTGTTAATGCAGCAGTGGGTTCATCTAAAATTAAAATATCTGTTTTATTAGTGAG
Organism: Domibacillus sp. DTU_2020_1001157_1_SI_ALB_TIR_016; assembly: GCF_032341995.1. Classification (NCBI taxonomy): domain Bacteria; kingdom Bacillati; phylum Bacillota; class Bacilli; order Caryophanales; family Bacillaceae; genus Domibacillus; species Domibacillus sp. DTU_2020_1001157_1_SI_ALB_TIR_016. The sequence continues at coordinate 713,138 of NZ_CP135438.1, read as the reverse complement.
AGCCTTTGCAATCTCGATTAACTGTTGTTTTCCGACTGTTAAATCACCAACCTTTGTTTGCGGATCAATATTTAATCCAATGTTGCTAAGCCACTTCTGTGCTTCCGCATTTATCTTGTTCCAATTGATCACTTTTTGTCTCATAAGGTCATGACTAAGAAAGAGGTTTTCCGCAACTGTCATTTCCTCCACAAGTGCAAGTTCTTGATAAATAATGGATACGCCGGCTTGTCTCGATTCTTTTATAGATTTAAAGGACGCGGCCTCTCCGTTAATTAAGATCTGGCCACTGTATGTACCTACTGGATATACACCACTTAAAATTTTCATTAACGTTGATTTCCCAGCCCCGTTTTCACCACACAATGCATGGATTTCCCCTTTGCGTACAGAAAAAGTCACGTTATCTAATGCTTTTACACCAGGAAAGGTTTTTGTAATACCCTTCATTTGAAGTGCGAAAGTATCCATGTTGATGGCCTCCTTATCTTATTAAGAATAGGGGGGCTTCCCCCCCTAACCCTGTTCAATTCTCATTTTTATGGACGCGGTGGACGCTCATTCTCAGGGACATTTTTGTAAATCTCATCATAGGAATGGAAACCATCTTTTATAATAGTGTCAACAATATTTTCTTTACCTACCATAATTGGATCTAGTTTGATGAATGGCACATCCATTTTTCCATTATTAACAGAACCCTCAGCTTGAACACTCTCACCCTTCGCAAGTTTAACCGCGACTTCTGCGCTCATTTCTGCAATAGTTTTAATTGGCTTATAAACTGTCATTGATTGCGTACCTTCTGCAATACGTTGGACACCTGTAATGTCAGCATCTTGTCCAGAAACCGCGACTTTTCCATCTAAATTTTGACCTGACAATGCTTGAATGGCGCCTCCAGCCGTATTGTCATTAGAAGCAACAACAGCATCAATTTGGTTTTTATTAGCTGTAAGCGCATTCTCCATTATTTTGAGTGCCTCGTTTGCTTCCCAGTTCTTTGCCCATTGATCCCCTACAATTTCAATGTCACCTTTATCTACCAGAGGCTGGATAATGTTCATTTGTCCTTCCCTAAACATCTTTGCATTGTTATCCGTCGGTGATCCACCCATTAAAAAGTATTTACCTTTGGGAACTTTGTTTACCAAGTATTCTGCCTGCATTTCTCCAACGCGTATATTATCGAAGGAAACATATGCATCTATTTCTGAATTATTAATTAAGCGATCGTATGCTAATACTGGAATACCTTCAGCTTTTGCTTGATCGACAACTGGTGTTAAAGAATCAGAGTTTATAGGAATAATAACAAGTATATCAATTCCCTGTGAAAGCATATTTTGAATTTGTGACAATTGTTTTGCTTCATCACCATCTGCCGATTGAACTAAGACTTCACTGCCAAGTTCCTCTGCCTTCTTAACAAATATATCTCTGTCATGTTGCCACCTTTCTAAAGATAAGTCAGATACAGAAAGACCTATTCTAATCTTCTTTTCAACTTGCTCTGAATTGCTACCGCTTACATCTTTTCCTGCATCTTGCCCACAGGCTGCCAGAATAAATACCAGTAACGATACCATTAAAACGTTTAGAAATCCCTTACATTTATTCATCTGCTTGCCCCCCTTTTTTTATCAGATAAGAATTTGAATACTCTTAATCTTGGAATTGAGTATAGCAGGGGTAACTTTGTTTGTCTAGTAGCTAAACAAAGTTTGTTATAATAAATAATAGTTAGTTATATAAGATTATCGTAGAGGGGCTTATTTTGGATATGCTACACTATCACTTACCTCTATTTATCTGTTTTGAGACGAAAAGCGTTTCTTCTCTTTTTTTGTCCAAATTGGCGCAGCACCTCTTTACCCCAGCCGATTTTTTCAGGTTTGCCGCGGAAATCATCGTGACTTTCCAAGGATTTATACCTTCAACTGCCAGTTGGTCTTCCATACTTCTCAGGCTAGACTCATGGAACTCCCAAGAGACCGCCACATTGTACGTCCACACTTTGTCTGCTGTTTCAATCGCACCGTTATGGTCTACAAACCTTTTTAGCTCTGATTTCAGCATCTTTAATGACGACTCCATGCGCTCAATTTCCGCAGCAAGCTCTGCCACATCCTGTGCAGACTTGATTTTTGGAACATCCATTAACACAACAGGATTTTCCCTGTTTTTTTTTCTTTAACTCGCAGATATTCTTTCATCGCCCGGATTTGTTCTGGGTCTCGAATCGGATCAACCGTATTTTGTCCTTGCTTTGCTGCCAAAGAAGACCCTCCTATTTTATTCGTTATGTCGCGTTCAACGTGAATATACTATTCAATATGTAGCGTTGAAATTTCTTCTTCCTAAATAAAACAAGCGCCGTTCCTTGTCTTTCAAAGGATAGCGCTTGTTTTATTGGGTTGTTCCGAACGCAACATAATATCCCATCATGTATTAGAAAGCCAAGCTTTATAATACATGGATATTAATGAATAGCAAGCTATTCATTCCTCATAAAAGTCCCGTCTGTTCTTATACTCACTTTTACCGAATCTTTTTTATCTTTTATAGATCCTCTTTTTCTAATGACTTATTGGCCGGTGCAAACCAGCCAAGCAGAGCAATACCAACTAATACTCCATAGAAGATCAGAGTCCAAGCGGTACTGTGTGGAAAATCATGCTCTAAGACACCAATATCCTCATGGGCAAGAGTAATGACAGCAAGCTTGACACCAACCCAGGCAACAATTGCATAGGCAGTTGTTTCTAATGCCGGACGTTGATCGAGAAGCCGCACAAACCAGGTTGCTGCATACTTAATCAAAATAAGGCCCGCAATCCCTCCAAGAAGAACAACAATAAACTTACCTCCATCCATACCGCCGAATTCACCGAGCGGCGAATCCGGAAGGCCAAGGGCTAGAGCAACCGCAGCTAGAATCGAGTCAATGGCAAAAGCGAGATCGGCTAAACCAATCTTCCCAACAGTAGGCCAGAAACCTTTCCCTGCGGCTTCCTCTTTAACTTCCTCACGAATATTCTCATTTTTCTTCCCGAACCGGGCCTGAATTACATGCTTTAAGCCCAAGTAAAGAAGATAAGCTGCTCCTATCGCTTGTACCTGCCAGACGTTTGCGATAAAAGAAATGGCAAAAAGTGCAGCAAATCGGAAAAAGAAAGCCATGATAATTCCGTAACTTATAGCCTTTTTTTTCTGATCTTCAGGCAAATGCTTGGCTATAACCGCTAGTACAAGGGCATTATCAGCCGATAACAATCCTTCTAATCCAATCAGGATTAACAATGCCCAAGCATACTCTAGCCAGATTGACTCCATCCATCTCTCCCCTTTCTAAAACACAATTTGTTATATAAAAGTTTCGATAACAATAGTATTACCCTTACATTCCACAGGTAATCCTACAGCAGTGTTGCATGCTCTGACACTTTGGTCCACCTCATTGCCCAATTATATTTTAAAGAAAATAACATCTGCCTAAACAGTATAACAGACCGTACACACTGGTTTCCGAAATCACAAATATAAATTATGATAAAATTACGACACTTCCTAGGATTGGTCATATAGATAAAACCTTTAAAAGAAGGATTATACAGATTAATGGAATTGTTTGGTTTTTAAGTTTTAAAATAAGGAGCAGCAAACCAATTCCTATACAAAACACAAAAAAGGACAGCTTTCGCTGTCCTCACTTCTTGCCTGGCGGCGTCCTGCTCTCACAGGGGGAAACCCCCAACTACCATCGGCGCTGAAGAGCTTAACGGCCGTGTTCGGGATGGGAACGGGTGTGACCTCTTCGCTATTGCCACCAGACTATATATGGAACAAAATTGTTCCTTCAAAACTGGATAATTTCTGTAAAGTAACGGCATACCGTTGCCATTTGGATCTTGATTAAGTCCTCGATCGATTAGTATTCGTCAGCTCCATGCGTCGCCGCACTTCCACCTCGAACCTATCTACCTCGTCATCTTCAAGGGATCTTACTTACTTGCGTAATGGGAAATCTCATCTTGAGGGGGGCTTCATGCTTAGATGCTTTCAGCACTTATCCCGTCCACACATAGCTACCCAGCGATGCCTCTGGCGAGACAACTGGTACACCAGCGGTGTGTCCATCCCGGTCCTCTCGTACTAAGGACAGCTCCTCTCAAATTTCCTGCGCCCGCGACGGATAGGGACCGAACTGTCTCACGACGTTCTGAACCCAGCTCGCGTACCGCTTTAATGGGCGAACAGCCCAACCCTTGGGACCGACTACAGCCCCAGGATGCGATGAGCCGACATCGAGGTGCCAAACCTCCCCGTCGATGTGGACTCTTGGGGGAGATAAGCCTGTTATCCCCGGGGTAGCTTTTATCCGTTGAGCGATGGCCCTTCCATGCGGAACCACCGGATCACTAAGCCCGACTTTCGTCCCTGCTCGACTTGTAGGTCTCGCAGTCAAGCTCCCTTGTGCCTTTACACTCTGCGAATGATTTCCAACCATTCTGAGGGAACCTTTGGGCGCCTCCGTTACATTTTAGGAGGCGACCGCCCCAGTCAAACTGCCCGCCTGACACTGTCTCCCACCCGGATCACGGGTGCGGGTTAGAATTTCAACACAGTCAGGGCAGTATCCCACCAGCGCCTCCACCGAAGCTGGCGCTCCGGCTTCCAAGGCTCCTGCCTATCCTGTGCAGACTGTGCCAAAATTCAATATCAGGCTGCAGTAAAGCTCCACGGGGTCTTTCCGTCCTGTCGCGGGTAACCTGCATCTTCACAGGTACTATAATTTCACCGAGTCTCTCGTTGAGACAGTGCCCAGATCGTTGCGCCTTTCGTGCGGGTCGGAACTTACCCGACAAGGAATTTCGCTACCTTAGGACCGTTATAGTTACGGCCGCCGTTTACTGGGGCTTCAATTCAGACCTTCGCTTGCGCTAAGCCCTCCTCTTAACCTTCCAGCACCGGGCAGGCGTCAGCCCCTATACGTCGCCTTGCGGCTTTGCAGAGACCTGTGTTTTTGCTAAACAGTCGCCTGGGCCTATTCACTGCGGCTCTCTCGGGCTTGCACCCTACCAGAGCACCCCTTCTCCCGAAGTTACGGGGTCATTTTGCCGAGTTCCTTAACGAGAGTTCACTCGCTCACCTTAGGATTCTCTCCTCGCCTACCTGTGTCGGTTTGCGGTACGGGCACCTTACATCTCGCTAGAGGCTTTTCTTGGCAGTGTGGAATCGAAGACTTCGGTACTAAAATTCCCTCGTCATCACAGCTCAGCTTTAATGGAAACGGGATTTGCCTCATTTCCAGCCTGACTGCTTAAACACGCGTATCCAGCTGCGTGATCTCCTATCCTCCTGCGTCCCCCCATCACTCAAACGATGCTTGGTGGTACAGGAATATCAACCTGTTATCCATCGCCTACGCCTTTCGGCCTCGGCTTAGGTCCCGACTAACCCTGAGAGGACGAGCCTTCCTCAGGAAACCTTAGGCATTCGGTGGAAGGGATTCTCACCCTTCTTTCGCTACTCATACCGGCATTCTCACTTCCAGGCGCTCCACCAGTCCTTCCGGTCTGGCTTCACAGCCCCTGGAACGCTCTCCTACCACTGACACCGAAAGGTGTCAATCCACAGCTTCGGTGATACGTTTAGCCCCGGTACATTTTCGGCGCAGAGTCACTCGACCAGTGAGCTATTACGCACTCTTTAAATGGTGGCTGCTTCTAAGCCAACATCCTGGTTGTCTGGGCAACTCCACATCCTTTTCCACTTAACGTATACTTTGGGACCTTAGCTGGTGGTCTGGGCTGTTTCCCTCTTGACTACGGATCTTATCACTCGCAGTCTGACTCCCAAACATAAGTATCTGGCATTCGGAGTTTGTCTGAATTCGGTAACCCGGGATGGGCCCCTAGTCCAAACAGTGCTCTACCTCCAGTACTCTTCGTTTGAGGCTAGCCCTAAAGCTATTTCGGAGAGAACCAGCTATCTCCAGGTTCGATTGGAATTTCACCGCTACCCACACCTCATCCCCGCACTTTTCAACGTGCGTGGGTTCGGACCTCCAGTGAGTGTTACCTCACCTTCATCCTGGACATGGGTAGATCACCTGGTTTCGGGTCTACGACCTCATACTCATGCGCCCTGTTCAGACTCGCTTTCGCTGCGGCTCCGCCTTATCAGCTTAACCTTGCATGAAATCGTAACTCGCCGGTTCATTCTACAAAAGGCACGCTATCACCCGTTAAAGGGCTCTAACTACTTGTAGGCACACGGTTTCAGGATCTCTTTCACTCCCCTTCCGGGGTGCTTTTCACCTTTCCCTCACGGTACTGGTTCACTATCGGTCACTAGGGAGTATTTAGCCTTGGGAGATGGTCCTCCCGGATTCCGACGGAATTCCTCGTGTTCCGCCGTACTCAGGATACACTCAAGAGAGAAGAAGATTTCAGCTACAGGGCTGTTACCTTGTTTCGCGGATCTTTCCAGATCGCTTCACCTATCCTCTTCCTTTGTAACTCCGTATAGAGTGTCCTACAACCCCAAGAAGCAAGCTTCTTGGTTTGGGCTATGTCCCGTTTCGCTCGCCGCTACTCAGGGAATCGCGTTTGCTTTCTCTTCCTCCGGGTACTTAGATGTTTCAGTTCCCCGGGTATGCCTCCTCCTGCCCTATGTATTCAGGCAGGGGTACCATCCCATTACGGATGGTGGGTTTCCCCATTCGGAAATCTCCGGATCAAAGCTTACTTACAGCTCCCCGGAGCATATCGGTGTTAGTCCCGTCCTTCTTCGGCTCCTAGTGCCAAGGCATCCACCGTGCGCCCTTTCTAACTTAACCTAAAATGGCGATTACTCGGTATTGCTTGGTGTTACTTTACGATATTATCCAGTTTTCAAAGAACAATCATGTTTACTATCTAATATAGAAGGAATTCATCCCTCAAAACTGAACAAAATAACGCGTCAACGTGTGTGAGAACCAAGTTCTCACTTCCGTAAATATCCTTAGAAAGGAGGTGATCCAGCCGCACCTTCCGATACGGCTACCTTGTTACGACTTCACCCCAATCATCTGCCCCACCTTCGGCGGCTGGCTCCCGTAAGGGTTACCCCACCGACTTCGGGTGTTGCAAACTCTCGTGGTGTGACGGGCGGTGTGTACAAGGCCCGGGAACGTATTCACCGCGGCATGCTGATCCGCGATTACTAGCGATTCCAGCTTCATGCAGGCGAGTTGCAGCCTGCAATCCGAACTGAGAATGGTTTTATGGGATTGGCTAAACCTCGCGGTCTTGCAGCCCTTTGTACCATCCATTGTAGCACGTGTGTAGCCCAGGTCATAAGGGGCATGATGATTTGACGTCATCCCCACCTTCCTCCGGTTTGTCACCGGCAGTCACCTTAGAGTGCCCAACTGAATGCTGGCAACTAAGATCAAGGGTTGCGCTCGTTGCGGGACTTAACCCAACATCTCACGACACGAGCTGACGACAACCATGCACCACCTGTCACCGCTGCCCCCGAAGGGGAAGATCTGTCTCCAGACCGGTCAGCGGGATGTCAAGACCTGGTAAGGTTCTTCGCGTTGCTTCGAATTAAACCACATGCTCCACCGCTTGTGCGGGCCCCCGTCAATTCCTTTGAGTTTCAGCCTTGCGGCCGTACTCCCCAGGCGGAGTGCTTAATGCGTTAGCTGCAGCACTGAGGGGCGGAAACCCCCCAACACTTAGCACTCATCGTTTACGGCGTGGACTACCAGGGTATCTAATCCTGTTCGCTCCCCACGCTTTCGCGCCTCAGCGTCAGTTACAGACCAAAGAGCCGCCTTCGCCACTGGTGTTCCTCCACATCTCTACGCATTTCACCGCTACACGTGGAATTCCGCTCTTCTCTTCTGCACTCAAGCCTTCCAGTTTCCAATGACCCTCCACGGTTGAGCCGTGGGCTTTCACATCAGACTTAAAAGGCCGCCTGCGCGCGCTTTACGCCCAATAATTCCGGACAACGCTTGCCACCTACGTATTACCGCGGCTGCTGGCACGTAGTTAGCCGTGGCTTTCTGGCCAGGTACCGTCAAGGTACGGGCAGTTACTCCCGTACTTGTTCTTCCCTGACAACAGAGTTTTACGATCCGAAAACCTTCTTCACTCACGCGGCGTTGCTCCGTCAGACTTTCGTCCATTGCGGAAGATTCCCTACTGCTGCCTCCCGTAGGAGTCTGGGCCGTGTCTCAGTCCCAGTGTGGCCGATCACCCTCTCAGGTCGGCTACGCATCGTCGCCTTGGTGAGCCGTTACCTCACCAACTAGCTAATGCGCCGCGGGTCCATCTGTAAGTGACAGCCGAAGCCGCCTTTCAATCAAGAACCATGCGGTTCTTAATGTTATTCGGTATTAGCCCCGGTTTCCCGGAGTTATCCCAATCTTACAGGCAGGTTACCCACGTGTTACTCACCCGTCCGCCGCTAACTTGAACAGAGCAAGCTCTGTCAAGTCCGCTCGACTTGCATGTATTAGGCACGCCGCCAGCGTTCGTCCTGAGCCAGGATCAAACTCTCCAAAAAAGTTTGACTTGCTCATTTGTTCCCATTAAAACACGGGGTGTTTTTAATGGGAGATAAAAATTAAAACGTTGACGTTTATTTTGTTCAGTTTTCAAAGATCAATTTCCTTCGCCGTCATTTCGACAGCTAAATAATCATATCATATCCTCATTTACACGTCAACACTTAAAAGAAAAAATATTATTCCTTCAAAATGATGAAGATGTAAATCAGTTTGTTCAAGCCGCCTTATTTATTGGCGGATTCATAATATAACATAAGCTCTCTTGCGAAATCAATAGGAATTTACAAAAAAATATTTTTCCGAAATAATAATTTGCACATTTCAAAATTTCACAAATCCTTCATTCCTTAAACAGAATGATAAATGCCGTCAAAGCAAATAATATGGAGCGGAAGACGGGATTCGAACCCGCGACCCCCACCTTGGCAAGGTGATGTTCTACCACTGAACTACTTCCGCAAAATAATGGCTGGGCTAGAAGGATTCGAACCTTCGCGTGACGGAGTCAAAGTCCGTTGCCTTACCGCTTGGCTATAGCCCAAAAATATGGGGCGATCGAGGGGAATCGAACCCCCGAATGTCGGAGCCACAATCCGATGCGTTAACCACTTCGCCACGACCGCCATACTGGTGGAGGGGGGCAGATTCGAACTGCCGAACCCGAAGGAGCGGATTTACAGTCCGCCGCGTTTAGCCACTTCGCTACCCCTCCAGTATATGAAGTTATATAAAAAATGGGCCTGAATGGACTCGAACCATCGACCTCACGCTTATCAGGCGTGCGCTCTAACCAGCTGAGCTACAGGCCCATTATTTAAAATGGTGGCTCAGGACGGAATCGAACCGCCGACACAAGGATTTTCAGTCCTTTGCTCTACCAACTGAGCTACTGAGCCATATAAAAATGGCGGTCCGGACGGGACTCGAACCCGCGACCTCCTGCGTGACAGGCAGGCATTCTAACCAACTGAACTACCGGACCAAACGATTGCGGGGGCAGGATTTGAACCTGCGACCTTCGGGTTATGAGCCCGACGAGCTACCGAGCTGCTCCACCCCGCGACGATAAAATAATGGAGGAGGAAAGGGGATTCGAACCCCTGCGCGGTTTGACCCGCCTGTCGGTTTTCAAGACCGATCCCTTCAGCCGGACTTGGGTATTCCTCCAACATACATATATAAACTTAAGTAGCGGCGGAGGGGATCGAACCCCCGACCTCACGGGTATGAACCGTACGCTCTAGCCAGCTGAGCTACACCGCCAAAAAAAGTATTGAAAATATTGGTGGAGCCTAGCGGGATCGAACCGCTGACCTCCTGCGTGCAAAGCAGGCGCTCTCCCAGCTGAGCTAAGGCCCCATTTTTATAAATCGGGAAGACAGGATTCGAACCTGCGACCCCTTGGTCCCAAACCAAGTGCTCTACCAAGCTGAGCTACTTCCCGGACTTGAACAGGGTGTTCTGTCTTTCAAAAAACATATCAACTTTCAAAAGAATCTTGTAAGAACTCTGTTTCATATATAAACTAACGCGCCTGAGAGGACTCGAACCTCTAACCGCTTGATTCGTAGTCAAGTACTCTATCCAATTGAGCTACAGGCGCAAAAGTGCGGGTGAAGGGACTTGAACCCCCACGCCTTGCGGCGCCAGATCCTAAGTCTGGTGCGTCTGCCAATTCCGCCACACCCGCATGTACATGGTGAGCCATGAAGGACTCGAACCTTCGACCCTCTGATTAAAAGTCAGATGCTCTACCGACTGAGCTAATGGCTCGGTAAATGGTGCCGGCAAGAGGACTTGAACCCCCAACCTACTGATTACAAGTCAGTTGCTCTACCAATTGAGCTACACCGGCATAAATGGTGGAGGATGACGGGATCGAACCGCCGACCCTCTGCTTGTAAGGCAGATGCTCTCCCAGCTGAGCTAATCCTCCAAATGGTGACCCCTACGGGATTCGAACCCGTGTTACCGCCGTGAAAGGGCGGTGTCTTAACCGCTTGACCAAGGGGCCTTACTTCTTATATATATGATTTTAAAATGGCTCCGCAGGCAAGACTTGAACCTGCAAGCGGTCGCTTAACAGCCAATTATTCTACCGATTAAGCTACACCGGCATAAATAATGGAGGATGACGGGATCGAACCGCCGACCCTCTGCTTGTAAGGCAGATGCTCTCCCAGCTGAGCTAATCCTCCAAAATGGTGACCCCTACGGGATTCGAACCCGTGTTACCGCCGTGAAAGGGCGGTGTCTTAACCGCTTGACCAAGGGGCCATAAAAATAAAATCTGGCGGAGAAGGAGGGATTTGAACCCTCGCGCCGGTTACCCGACCTACACCCTTAGCAGGGGCGCCTCTTCAGCCTCTTGAGTACTTCCCCAGATTGGCTCCGCAGGCAAGACTCGAACTTGCGACCGATCGGTTAACAGCCGATTGCTCTACCACTGAGCTACTGCGGAATAGTTTGTACTAACGACAGCTATAAAATAATATCATCTTAAAAATTTAAAATCAATACTTTTTCAAAAAAATTCTTATTACCTTTCTTCTTTCACTGTTTTCTTTTCCAGCAAAGTGAAACATACCCCTTTAAGAAAGCTGTTGTATAGAGTTTTGAATTCATTATGAAGAGTGATACTTATTAAAAGTAGAAAATATAAAATATGAATAAAGCAGAAGGTTAATGGATTGAAAACCCATGAGAAAACCTTAAGAAAAACTTTTTTAGAGACGTATTATTGAGTAACCACTTGAATGGTGGTGCCTTACTCGTTTAGACTTTGCTGCACGCTCACGTTGGGATTTTATATGACTTTTTTGCCCCCCTGCTTTTTCCTTCTTTAACAAATGTACCTATTAAGAAAAAAATGTATTCGCACAGGCAGCCTGTATAATTCATCATGGAATACACATCCTATCTCTGCTTAGGAGGTGAGATATCATGACTAATCAAAGAAATAATCAAAACCAACAAAATAACAAAGGTGTCGCAGAGAGCATTAAGAACACAGCAGGCTCTGCCTTTGAAACCGCGCATAATGCTTTAGAAGCAACAGAAAATGTTGCCATGAATGCGGTTGATGCTACGAAAAACGCTGCAACGAATGCAGTTGATGCAACGAAAAACGCTGCAACGAATGCAGTTGATGCAACGAAAAATGTGGCAAACAATTTAACAGGCAACAACAGAAACAATCGAGGCAATCAATAAGAAACAACGAAAAACGCCATTTATCTGGCGTTTTTCGTTATTGCATACATTAATGAAACATCAGGAATCAAATAATGCTCATTCAGTATAAATACATATACTGCCTATTCCTAACAGCATGCTTTACCTAACCGCTTCATTCGTTGAAGAACGATACCTTTTATTTAAATAGAAATTTCACCGGTTATCAAGTTTTCACAAATTCTTCTAACCAAGAACACATTCATCATTAAACAGGACTATCAACTTTTTAGAAAGCCAAAAACCAGTATCTGAATGGACACTGGTTTTTCAGTTTATGACTTATCTAGGCAAAGTAAAGGCTGCGGTTCTGCCTTTAAACAACGCTTTGCCATCTGTTCCATAAAACGGGCCAAACTCTAAATCAAACTTCTTAAAGATCTCGAATTCATCTTTATTAAATAAAAATACATGTAATTTTTCGCCTTGCTGTCCGGACGCAATCTCTTGCGGATCTTGTGGTTCAGCCATTCCTTCAGCAAAAGCTGTTCCCCTGTTTTCATCAATTCTTAATTTAGAGCCGATATTCCAAATGCTCACCGGTGCATCTGATTGGTTATCAATTTTCAGTTTAACCGTTAAAGCAACAACCCCGCTGTCCCCAAAATTCCGAAAACGCTCAACGTTGGCTGCTGTTGGGATCACTTCTGTATATTGCACCCCTTCAAGGGTTACTTTCACATCGTCAATTTGTTTTGTTTCATTGATTCCGAATTTTTCAAAGATCATTTTCTTGTCGGCCATGTTATCAGTAGTCAGGCGATCTTGATAAAATTTTGGCTGACTGGCTGTTTGAGCACCTTGTTCAGTACTATAAATGAAATCATAAGCCGGCGATTGCTGCGGGTTACTATTTTTAAATTGGTCGTTATCCGCAAGATCGCCTTCGATAATATATTTTGGTTTAACGGTTTTTAATTGATCAAATTCGGCATTGGTTAAAGTAAAGGTCATTAAGCCCGTGACCTTTTCGCCAGCTTCGAATAAAGAAATCTCATCTTTATTCTTTTTAATTTTGTTAATTTGCTGATCTTCCGGCACAAACGTTTTCCAGTCGGACGGTATGTAATCTAAATCATTACTTAGCTGAATTTTATGTATGTTATTATAATACATCGGTTTGCTGGTTCCATTTTCAATCGTTACTTTAGTCGAAACCACATATCCATCAATTTGGTCATCAAATGGGATCGTAGAATCTTCATTCATATCGGTGACTTTCACAATTTGATATTCATCCACTGAAACCTTAAAACCGTTCATATCATGGGTGAATTTAGGCTCTTTATTCGTATAAACCACTTCAACATTTCCTTCTGTTTCTGCAGCGATATTTGGATTCAAGATCTCACTGGATTCAGAAGTTGATTTTTCTTCAGCGGAACTTGTTTCTTCCTTGGCACTAACCGCTTTGGCTTCCTCTGTTTTTGGTTTAGGATCGTCTTTCACTTCCGGTTCAGACACTTTTTCTTCATTTCCACATGCTGCAAGCAATAACAGGCCCGAAATGATCGTCCCTAACAAAACTTTTGATTTTCCCACGTTTTCACACACCTCTTTAAATTAATTTTTATTACTATATGATTATAACATACAGTTTTTCCCTGTAATATTTTCTCGTTTTTTCTATTTTTTATATATCTATCAATCGGTCAGGCAATTAATCTGACACTCTTGAGTAAAAAACATCTAACAAAGTTTCTGTGTATAAAAGAAGCAAGCTGCTTTTTAAGCCTTGTGATTTCTTATCACTGTTTCCTGCTAATCCAAAAAGGAAGCCAGCTGGCTTCCTTTTTGAATTATTTCGCTTCCTCATATAAAGAATCAACATCGTATCCTTTGGCTTTATAGTAATCGAGGATACCGTAATAAATGGCTTTGGCGGCTGCATTTCTCCAGTACTCTGATTTGAGTTTTTCATTATCGCCTGCCTGGTCAATAAAACCGAGCTCAGCTAATGCAGCTGCCATAGTATTATTTTTCAGTACATATAAGACAGATGTCTTTTTTACACCACGGTCTTTTAATTGCAGTGCTGTCAGCATCCGGACCTGGATTTTTTCAGCAAGCAATTTACTGTCCGCTGTATTGGCTGTGTTAGAAGCACCGTAGTAATATGTTTCCGTTCCATTGGCCGACTTGTTAAAAGCATTTGCATGAACACTTACAAACACATTGCCATTATTGTTTTTAGCAAAAGCAGTACGGTCTCCCAGTTCAATAAACGTATCTGTGCTGCGGGTTAGTTTGACAGTAAAAGGTGTTTTCTTAAATAGCTCGTTTACTTTTAAACTTGTATCAAGCACCACATCTTTTTCCAGAATGCCATATCCGCTCGCTCCCGAGTCAGTTCCGCCATGACCAGGATCTAGAATAATTGTCTGCTTGGAAAGACGTGGATCACTTGTGGCACTTTTCGTTTCGGTATCACGAAGATAAAAAGCATTCACAAAGCCTGTTACCTCTGCAGACTTGATATACACCCAGTCTCCCACTTTATGCGCGGCAGACACTTTTTCATCCTCTGTCAGCTTTCCTTTTGAAGCATAAGCAGTAGAAGGGCCTGACCGGACATTTAAGTCTCCTACATTTGCCCACATCGTTTTTGTAAATTCATCTGTCTTGATTAAGCGGAAATCAGGGTTAATCGCGCGCGCAAGGAAAACCGCAAAATCTCCACGTTTGAGCAGCTGATCCGCGCCAAACGTTCCGTCCTCTACTCCCTGAGCGATCCCTCTCGATGTTAAGGCTTTAGCGGCGCCGGATAAAGTTCCGCCGAACGAGTAGTTAAAAGCTTTTGATACCATAACCGCCATCTCGCCGCGTGTGACTTCTTTGCCAGGCAGAAAGCGCCCGCCATCATAACCGGAGAAAATCTCTTTATCAACGGCAGATTGTATGTACCCGGAAGCAAAACTGCCAGCTCCTACATCAATAAAGTCTGTTGTCCTTTTTGTACCATCCAGCTGCAGGGCACGCCCAATAAAAGCGGCCGCTTCTGCTCTTGTGACCGTTTTATCTGTACCGAACGTAGTCGCAGACGATCCATTGGCAATCTTTCCATCGGCTAAATAATTGACTTCTGCTGCAGCCCGGCTTGGCACATCCACAAATCCTGCCGCCTGCACTAAGCTTTGAATACTGCATAAGGATAATAGAATTGCCAGCACGATCCCTATTATTCCTGCCTGCTTTTTCAACTTATTTCCTCCCATTCGGGTTGATAACCATTTTTTCTATCCACTGGATATTTTTTCATAATGGATATTTGTTTTCTATATTTTTACTGTTATTGTAACAATATTGTTATTTTTGTTATCTTTTAGTCATATTTCGTGTCCTATAAACAAAAAAATCAGCAAACCGTCAAAAAGCTTGCTGATTTTCCCCCTACTTTTTTAATAGATAAATGAATATGTCTCGTCATCTATATTTCATTCCTTATCATCTCCATTTTATGGATACACCTTATTATACTATGACTTGAAGAGGCCCACTTTGGCCTTTCTATTTTTGCGTATAGGCCCCGCTCCTTCTACTTCTATACGCTAAAATGAAATAAATAACTTTTAAGTATATAATTTACTCAGGTTTATTATTTACTGAAGTGAGTTGTTGAAAAAGGGGTTTTATATGCGCAATAGGCTAATCATTTATTCTATTATCCATTTGCTTATAAAAGGAGTTTTGATTATTCCTGCTTCCTCGTTTTCGCTGCCGGCTTCATTTCGGAAAATGATGGAGGGTCCGAATTTTCTCATCCTCAGTTTTTTACTGGGATTGCATGTTGGCTGGAGCAGGATTGGCCTCTTTTCACAAAACGCTCCTAATGGGACTCGCAGTTTCGGCTTTGCCTTTGGTTCACTGGTTTTTCGTGCTTTTTGTTCAGCCGCTTCTCTAGTAAAAAACGGTTTATGTATCGCTTAACGGCACAGTGGGATTAGTTACGAAGAAGAGTGTTCTTGCGATTGTAATCATATAAAATGGGAGGTTAAAAGTAGGAGCAAAACGTTTCGCATTTCCGTATTTATTGGCGGCTTTTTTCTTTTTTATCCCCTTTTTATTGTCGTTGGCGGTCTTTCTGAAATATTTAATTGGCCATGGCTTCGTTTTATGGTAGAACATGATGACGGATTCTCCCTGTTTACCAGCCCGATCCCGTTTTTGCTGATTTATAGTGTCATGTATCTGTTATTTAAATGCGTACATACCCGTTCTCTTCAAAAGTAAGTAAAAGATAAAAAATAAAAGCTGCCTCCGATCTATGATCTGACCCAATAAAGTTAGACAAAAAGTTTAGGCAGCTTCCAAGACCTGAGTCCGGTATTCTATTGGACTTAGGTCATTTAATTTTGCCTTCATTCGTTTGTGATTGTAATAATAAATATACTCTTCTAATTCTCGTTCAAAATGTTCCATACTCTCAAACTCTTGTAAGTAAAGAAGTTCTGATTTTAATAAGCCAAAGAAATTTTCCATGACTGCGTTGTCTAAACAATTTCCCTTACGGGACATGCTTTGACGAATACCATATTCTTTTAATTTTTTTTGGTATTTGGCCATCTGATAATGCCAGCCTTGATCTGAATGAAGGATGACCTTATCTTCAGGCTGTATTCGCTTCACTGCTTCTTCTAACATCTCTTCAACCAGTGAATAAACAGGACGTTTCATCACTTTATACGCAATAATTTCCCCATTACATAAGTCTAGAACAGGAGATAAAAATCGTTTTTCTCCAAACAAGTGAAATTCCGTTACATCGGTTACCCATTTTTCATTCATGTTTTCTGTGCTGAAATCGCGATTCAGTATGTTGGGGGCGATTTTACCTACTTTTCCACGATATGAACGGTATTTTTTCATACGCACTTCACATTTTAAGCCCATCTCATTCATTAAGCGATGAATGGTCTTTGGGTCATGGTGAATGTGCCTTTTCGTTAATTCTTTGTGGATACGGCGGTAACCATAACGACCTTTATGTTCATGATAAACGGCCTCAATGACCTCTTTTACACTCACATATTTATCTTCTCGATTTAATTGTTTTTCCCAGTAATAATATGTACTGCGTGGAATGTCAGCGACTTTAACTAATTCCACGATATCAAATTCATTCTTCAGCTCAAAAATTACTTGCGCTTTGACTTTGTTTGTAATTTTTCCTGTCCTTGAACTAAAGCGTTCAACTTTTTTAAGTAGGCGTTCTCCATGCGTAAACGCTCATTTTCAGCCTGAAGAGCCTCCATTGATCCTTCAACTGGTAATTGTTTTTTAACAGTAGATTTTGTTTCTTTTTTCATGAATGATCGCCCCTTTTTCTTTGGATACAGGGCATCCATTCCTCCAGTCTCAAATAACTTTCGCCAGTTTCGGATCAAGCCTGGTGAAGAAATATTGAAAATGGCAGCTGCGTCATAAGAGGATGTACCCGTGTCTTTCATATACTTGAGTACATTAAGTTTAAACTCCACAGAATAGCTTGTATAGGATTTTAAAAACCCTTCTGCACCGAATTGTTCATAAAGACGAATCCATCCACTTAAGATTGGAGAACTGACTCCGGCTTCTTCAGCAATTGTATAAATACTTTCATTTCTTTTTAAATACCTTAATACAATTTGAATCTTTTCTTCCATTGTAAATTTGGCCATAAAAACACCCCGTAAATGTTAGTTTGGTGTCTAACATTTACGGGGCAGTTCACTTTGTGTTTAGACGGACGCAGCTTTTTTATCTATTGTTTTTGGATTCCCGCCTTCTATCTTCGGTTCTAGAAAATATTTTCCTTCTTTTTGGAAAATTTATCGAATCTTTTAAGCTGGGTTAAACGTATAGAAGGTTGAATTCATCTTTGGAGGAGATACTTTGAGCACTACAACATGGCTTTTCATCGTTATTTTTCTTGTGGCGGGACTACTCATTATTGACGATATCCGTAAAGAAAAGAAATAACCGGATCGAAAACTTGTTCACCCGCCTTGGGCTTTTTTGTTTAACTGCTGTCTGATCCATATACACTTCGCCTGCAGTATGCGTCTGTTTCTTGTCTCGCAGGCTGTTCCAAATCATTTTCATTTTGCAA
Organism: Domibacillus sp. DTU_2020_1001157_1_SI_ALB_TIR_016; assembly: GCF_032341995.1. Taxonomy (NCBI): domain Bacteria; kingdom Bacillati; phylum Bacillota; class Bacilli; order Caryophanales; family Bacillaceae; genus Domibacillus; species Domibacillus sp. DTU_2020_1001157_1_SI_ALB_TIR_016. Next base: position 695,244 of record NZ_CP135438.1, on the reverse strand, counting down.
AAGATACATCGTTTTACATAAGATTTTTTCTTACTTTTTAAAATGTACATTTTCTTTTTTTTCTTCGTTAACGAGAAGTTGAAATACGTCAGGCCGTGAGTAATGGCCCACCACATCAAAATCAAATTGGCTGTAAGCAATATCGTGCAGGTTCAAATCCGCGATCAGTATGTCTTCTTTCCCAAATACCGGCTCTTTTATATAGTCTCCTAAAGGACCCACAATGGCGCTGCCGCCCGGGCACATCTCTTCTGGTGAATGCTCTAATTCCGCGTAGCCAGCCAGGTCTTTCGGATACATTTCTTTGTTTACGTACTGGTTGCAGGATAGCACAAAGCATCTGCCTTCCGCGGCAATGTGGCGAATCGTCGACTGCCAGAGTTCCCGAGAGTCCGCAGTGGGTGCAATGTAAATTTGCACACCTTTTGCATACATCGCAGCTCTCGCCAGCGGCATATAGTTTTCCCAGCAAATCAGCGCTCCTATTTTTCCATATGGTGTATCAAAAACAGGAAGTGTGCTGCCGTCTCCTTCTCCCCAGATTAACCGCTCTGAACCTGTTGGTTTTAACTTGCGATGTTTGCCAAGCAGCGAGCCATCCGGACCAAAAAACAGAACGGAACAGTAAAGAGTTCCCCCGCTGTACTCCGTGTCCCGCTCGATTAAGCCGATCACAAGGTACACTCCCGCTTCCCGTGCTGCTTCCCCCAGCCGTTTTGTTGTTTCACTGGGAACAGGTACGGCGTTTTCCCAGTAGCGAAGCCAGTCTTTTCTTCCTTCCGGTGAACGGCTGCCGACAACCGCGCCAAAGCTCAGCCCTCGCGGATAAGCCGGAATAAAAGCTTCTGGAAACACAACCATATTGGCTCCTTTTTCTCCTGCTTCTTTTGTTAAGGCAATCGCTTTTTCTGTGCTTGCCTCTCTATCCATAATCACAGAAGCCGCTTGGACAACGGCTACTCGTACGTTACGTTGATTTGTCATGAGACTCTGCCTTCTCCCTGTTTAAAGAATAGTTAGTATTTTTCCACATTATTTATAGTAAGATAAAAGAATTGTTTTGTATCCATCCAATTTGACCGTTCATTTCTGGTCCAATTTGTCCTTCTATTGCTTCCTTCATTTAAATAACTGGAAACCTTTTCATTTTTTTCGTTTAAAATCAATTTTTTAAACTTTCATTGACAAGGTGCCCGAACAAGTGTAACTTAGTTTTTAGTTACATAATTAGTTACATATTTTTGAATATTCTTATCTCGAGAGGTGGAGGGACTGGCCCTAGGAAACCTCGGCAGCGGACTATTAAAGTACTGTGCCAATTCCAGTAGCGATTTGCTTGAAGATAAGAAGAGAACCCGTTTTGACGATTACCCTCTTCTTATTTTTAAGAAGAGGGTTTTTTAATTTTGAAAGAAAGAAGGAAATAAAGTTATGACAAACACATTAGTAAAAGCTCCATTTAAAGCGGATCACGTAGGGAGCTTTTTAAGAACAGCACCTCTTAAAGAAGCCAGAACAGCTTATACGAACGGGCAAATCGATAGAGCTGCCTTAAAAGCGATAGAGGATCAAGAAATCGAAAAGCTTGTCCAAAAACAAATCGAGACAGGCCTTAAATCTATCACCGATGGTGAATTTAGACGCGCGTGGTGGCATTTAGACTTTTTATCAGGCCTAGAAGGCGTAGAAGAGTTTGAAACGGAATACATCAGTCAGTTTAAAGGGGCTAAAACAAAAAACAAGGCCATTAAAGTAGTAGGTAAAGTAGCTTTTAATGATCATTATATGCTCGAACACTTCACGTTCTTAAAAGAAGCGGTTGAAAAATATGGCGATGGAAGCCAGGTTGCTAAATTCTCTATCCCAAGCCCTAACATGTTGTTTACTAGAATCCAAGAAGATAAGTATTACAACGGGAACAGCGAGCAGTTTTATCATGATACAGTCGCTGCTTACCAAAAAGCGATTCAAGCTTTTTACGATGCGGGCTGCCGTTATCTGCAGCTGGATGACACTTCATGGATTGATTTTGTTTCCGAAGAGCGCATCAATGCCGTTGTTGAAAAGCTTGGCATGGACGTACAAGATATTATTAATACGAGAGTAAGCTGCTTAAATGATGCTATTGCTAAAAAACCAGAGGATATGCTGATCACGATGCATATTTGCCGTGGAAACTTCAGATCTACGTATATTACAAGCGGCGGCTATGATAATATCTCGGATGCAATTTTTGCGAACCTTCATGTAGACGGGCTTTTCCTTGAGTATGATGATAACCGTTCAGGTGACTTTGAACCATTGAAAAACTTTACGCGTAGTGACCAAACGGTCGTACTGGGGTTAGTTACATCTAAATTCCCTGAATTAGAAAATCCAGAAAACATTAAAGAAAGAATTCAAGAAGCCAGCCAGTTCATTCCTTTAGAAAACTTATCATTAAGCCCTCAATGTGGGTTTGCAAGTACAGAAGAAGGAAACGAATTAACAGAAGAAGAGCAATGGAACAAAATCCGTCACATTGTTCAAATTGCAGAAGATGTCTGGGGAAATAAGTAAAAAGTAAGTGAAAAGAAAAGACCTCTCCTCAGTTGCAGGAGAGGTCTTTTCCCGCTTAATCTTTGATTTTTAGTATCAAAGATTAAGAACTTACTAAAGGGCCGTTCCTTCATTTATGGAACGGCCCTTTCATCGATTTAAAGTATTTTCTTTTTTACTGATTTAATTTGTCTCAGCTGTGTCATATTGCCCTTTTCGAGTAACGAAGCTGACAATCATCATTACTATAACGTTAACTGCCAGAGCAATAATACCAATATTAATATCTTTTAATGACTGCGGTAAAAAGGGAAACAAGGCCGCAATCGTCGTTTGACTAAGGGTAATATAAGCGACTGTCGCAAGTCCAGAGATTATACCAGCTGCTGCTCCATACTTTGTCACAACATTTTTCTTCATTAAACTAAAGTAAAGTGATGGAGCCAGCTGTGTCATTAAGCTGTAACCCATCAAAATAATATTGGATAAAGTCGTTCCGCCATTCAAAGTAAAGTAAACCGCTGTAAGAGAAACTGCAGGAACAAGAAGCTTGGCCAGCTTTCCGATTGTTTCATCCGTTGCCGAAGGTACGAAGACTCTATAGACGTTTTTGGATAATAAAGTGGCCGTACTCATGACAAGCAGTGAACCAGGCACCAGCGCTGTTAATAATCCCGCTCCCCCTATGATCCCAATAACCCACGGGTCAAACGTTTCGATGGAAAGACGCAGTAAAGCAAGATCCACTTCTTCCCCTTCTAATCCCGGCACCTTTAAAATCGCTGCTGTTCCGACAAAAAATACAAACAATAACATCAGTGTATACAATGGGCTGATCATCGCATTCTTGCGAAATACTTTTTCGTTTTTTGCGGTATACGTAGAGCTAAACACTTGCGGCCACATGTAAAAACCTAAGACAAGCAGCAGCACCGTGGAAATAAGCCAGGAAACGCTAAGGCCCTGCTCAGGGAACTTTAGTAATTCAGGTTTCGCTGCATAAACGGCATCGAACATCGGCTGATATCCGCCATAATAATGAAAAGGCAAATAAATGCCAAGGAAGCCTATAATGCCTATCATCATAATGTCTTTAATGATCGCCGTCCAAGCTGATCCATGTACACCCGATACCATAACGTATATAGTAAGGCTTATAGCACCAAGCCAAACAGCTGTATTCATAGAAATCGCTCCGTATGATGCCTGCGAAACGATAATGCCCATTCCTTTCAGCTGAACAACGATTACAGGGATCATTCCGATTACACCAACCAACGCAACCAGAACTCCTAAATATGGACTTTTATACTTACTTACAAAGAAGTCAGACTGTGACATTAACTGATGTTCTTTTGCATATTTCCATATAACAGGCAGCAGCCAGTATGATAAAACATACGACAGGGTGATATACATCAGAACGTACAAAGCGGGTGCCCCTTTGCCGTAAGCCCAGCCGCTGCCACCCAGGAAGGAAAACGTCGTATAAATTTCGCCGGCCATCAAAAGAAAGACGAGCATGGCCCCAAATCCTCTTCCGCCGACTGTCCACTGTTCTAAATTCATCTCTTTTCCTTTAGTAGATCGAATCCCTAAAAAAACGGACAGAAGTAAAAACCCTAAAATAATCAAAAGAGACGTATTCATTTTCTGTCCCCCTCTTTATTTCGAGGATCTAATTTATACATGATGCCTAAAATAAGAGAAGTAAGAAGGGTCCACATCACTACCCAAAACATCACAAACGGCATCGAAAAAACAAAAGGTTCTACCTTGTTCACGAAAGGAAGAAAGCCCAGCATACCTATAAAAGGTATGATCGAAAGAATATACATAACTTTCATTATGACATCACCATCCAGCTATCGGTTAGTAAACATGCGATCAAGGAATTCCTTTCAAGCAGTTTAAAACGCAATTTAAATTACAGTTCAATTATTGCTTTATATAGCTCAATAATCTAGGTTTTTTTGTTTTTTTATTCATTTGTTAATCGTTTATTCATATGTATAGGTTTTCTCGCTGACGGAAAAACTCTATTTTTGATGTACAGCCTCTTAAAAACGATAACTCTGTTGATCCCATACACCATTGTTTACAGAGCCGCCTGTCAGCTTTTTTATCTCTCCTTCATCGCTGCATTTAATCATATATTTTTGCTCTTCATACAAATGGATAGAAGGCATAACATTAAATATAGAAACGTGACTAGGCATCCCGTTTTCATAGCTGTACTCCTCACTATATAGCTCTGCATGCTGTAATAGGAATAAACTTCGTTCATAGCGGGTAACCTTCCCACTGTCATATATACATTTGGAAACCACTTCAAGATTGCTTGTATGATGGAAGCAGACGGAATAGACAGCATCTTCTTCGTAAAGAAGAAATTCCTCATTAAATTGGCCCGTTGAGGCGGTAAATTCGGTTGTCTTTCTTACCCTGAGCAGCCTGCCCTCTCGATCAAAACCATACTCATATGTAAATTTACCAGGCTGAGGTTTTCTTTTATAAAGCCTGCCCCGCTTTGCATTGCCAACAACTAAATCATATACCAGGTTCGGACAATAGTACCCCCGATGAATGCTTTCTCCTCCTTTTGCATATTCAAACCGGATGATATCTTTTACTGCGGTATCTTGCAGGCAGGAGTGTTTATCTTTAAATTTGTTTTTAACATGCTGCAGCTCGTCTATCGTTTTCTTAAATGAATCCATTTTCTCTGTATCTATTTCCACATTCATGCTGTTTCTTTCCTCGATAATCAGCTGATTAAAGTCGCTCAGCAATTTTTCAAAAGGATCCATTTGCTGCTCCTTCTTCCTTTAAACTAGCCATTCTATTTGCACAGAATACTCATATTCATGTTGAAATTCACTTAAACATTCTTATTAGTACTAACATTACGACTAATATTAATATTAATATTAACACCTATATTAAGAGAAAGATCCGCCGCGCAGAAAAGCAATATAAGATGGACCTGTTTAGCCTATCCAACCAAATAAGATAAGCAGGATGCCTAAATAAAATAAAGCTGTAAAGCCTACAAATGGTTCCATCAGATGCTCTAACAGCGCCAGCCATTTTTCTTTTGTTGAGTTCGCTTGTCTTACATCCATAAAAAGGAAAATCAATGAAATTGAACTGCACACAACGCCTAAAATAATATATATCATTCCCGCTCTTATCCCTTTCTGATAGTGTAACTTGGATGTAAAAGCTATTCTCCAGTCAGGAACGAGGAGAGCATGGACTCTGTATCGAAAAATAGCTTCCTATCTTTAAAATACTCTTTCTATTAAAAATGAAGAAAACTTTTATACTATCTTCATATGTTTATGGTATAACGGTAACCTGGGTGCTAACCGGATAGAAGCTACCGCTCTAAAAGAAACGGCCTCTCCAGTGTGCAGAGAAGCCGTTGTCGATAAACATTATTGGTTTGTTTGAGAAATTTCCATGATGATTTGCGGCAGTGCTTCGCTGACTGGCGTCGATGGACGGCCGAGCAGCTTGTCAAAATCGTCGCTATCGGCTTCCAATGCACCTTCGCGAATCCCCCGCTGGATTTCCACAAGAAATGGCAGAAAATCGTCTGGTACACCTGCTTCTTTCATGATATCTGCATAAGCGGTATCATCGACTTGCTGAACTGGTATTTCTTTACCAAGTATGGTGCCAATATCGGATACCAGCTCTTCCTGGGTCATAGGCTTACCGGAAAGTTCATAAATGGTATTGGCGTGTCCTTCCCCAGTCAGTACAGCAGCGGCTGCCTCCGCATAGTCCTGCTGCGGCGCCCAGCCTACTTTGCCGGAGCCTGCTGAAGTGACCCAGGGAGCACCCGCGACTGCTCCTTGAATACTTGGAATTTCGTTTTCCAAGTACCAGTTGTTTCGCAAGAAAGAATACGGAATGCCCGTTTTTAAGATCGCTTCTTCTGCAGCGCGGTGCGGCGGTGCTAAAAACAGGGTGCTTTCACTTGCGTTCGTTAAGCTCGTATACGCAATAAATCCAACCTGTGCGTCTTGAGCTGCTTTTACTGCGTTTGTATGCTGGCGGATTCTTGTTTCATTATCGCCATCCGCAGAGATAATGAGCAGCCGGTCGATTCCTTGAAAAGCAGAAGTTAATGTTTCAGGAGAATCAAAGTCCCCCTGCCGGACTTCTACTCCTTGATTCTTCAATGCTTCTGCTTTTTCCGGATTGCGGACACTTACAGCCAATTGGCTGGCTGGAACAGTTTTCAATAATGTTTCTACGACCTTCGTTCCTAATTTCCCTGTTGCACCTGTCACTAATATTTTCACGGCTTATTCCTCCAAATCTGTTTTAATTTTATCTTTCTTGCTATATTTCCCCGGTAAGATACTAAATAATCAAGCTGTCCGGTTTAATATAATTTGTGAGGATTGAACCAAGATCTTTTTAAGAGACATGAAGGAATAATTCATTCACGTTTACGCTCGTCTCCTGTCACTAAAATTTCGCCGCTGCTTTTGCGGTTTTTTCCAGGCCCTCTGCAATGATCGTCTGTGAACGGTCCGTATACTGGTTATGCCCCTCTATGATGATTGTTTCAGGGTTGGTAATTCCCCAGAATGCAAGCAGATTGGTTACATAGTTAACGGCCATTTCCATGGAAGCCATTTGTTCAGAAGAGTAATCAGAGCCGCGCGCGTTTAAGATAACCACTTTTTTACCGCCAGCTAATCCGACTGGACCCTGTTCGGTATATTTAAATGTTTTCCCCGCCTGGGAAAGGTACGAAATATAGGTTACGAGCGGAGCTGGAATTGTAAAGTTCCATAACGGAAAAGCAAATACGACTTTTTCGGCCGCTAGAAACTGGTTTAAATATTGTTCTACTAAATCCGCCGCTTTTGCTTCTTCCGGTGTCAGTTCTAAGCCCTGGCTGCGCTTGTATCCAGCTGTAATCGCCGTGTTTCCGAAGTACGGAAGATTGAGATCGAAAAGATCGAGTTCGGCTATATCGGCGTTTGGATTCGCTTCTTTAAACGTCGTTAAAAAGGTTTCATACATTTGTGAGCTGACAGCTTGTTCTGCTGGACGATCGTTTGCTTTGACAAATAACACTTTCGCCGTGTTTGGCACTGCTGCTGTATTCGTATCTTGTTCTTTACTTCCAAATAATTTATCTAAAAATCCCATTCCTATCACCTTTACTTTCTTTAAAATATGATTCAACCGAATCCTGCAGTCGAGATCCGGATTTATTTATTTGCTTGTTTCTTTTTTAACAATTGGCATTACCTGCGTAGCTAACAGCTCGATTCCTTCAGCCACCTTTTGGAACGGCAAGCCGCCTATATCAATCTGTGCCAGAAAACGCTGATGTCCAAAAAGCTCATGCTGACGAAGAATTTTCTCCACGATTTGCTGCGGGCTTCCTACAAACAGAGCAGTATCCGGGGCTGTCATTTGCTCGAAATCTTCTCTCGATACGCTGCCTCCCATACCCCGCTGACGGTTCACATAAGACCAATAATTTGCATAGTAAGGGTAGAACTCTTCTTTGGCTTGCTGTGTCGTCTTTGAGATATAGCCGTGGCCGGTTACACCAATTTTAAGCTTTTCCGGAGCATGGCCTGCTTTAGCACCCGCTTTGCGGTATACATCCGCCAACGGCTTAAACCGTTCCGGGTCACCACCAAGGATGGCCATAGCCATGCCAACTCCGAACCTGCCAGCCCGCTCTGCACTTTCGAGTGTGCCTCCAACACCTACCCATATAGGCAGCTCCTTCTGCAAAGGACGAGGAGCAATTTCCGCATTTGTTAAAGCTGGACGAAAGCGTCCCTGCCAGGAAACTCTTTCTTGTTCGTTAAGCTTTAAAAACAGCTCCATATGTTCAGAAAACAGCGCATCATTGTCATCGATTCGAAAGCCGAAAAGCGGAAACGATTCGATGAAAGCGCCCCGTCCGGCGATCATTTCTGCCCGTCCGTCAGAAACCAAATCCAATGTAGCAAAGTCCTCGAACAAACGAACAGGATCCACTGTACTCAATACCGTTGTGGCACTTGTTAATTTGATGCGTTTTGTGGTTTGCGCAATTGCTGCTAGAACAACGGGAATAGAAGAAGTTGCATAGTCTAACCGATGATGCTCGCCAACTCCAAACAGATCAAGGCCTGCTTCATCCGCAAGCTTGGCGGCTTCGATGATTTCTTTTATTCTTTGATGCGCACAAATGGTTTGGCCTGTATAAGGATCCGAGCATAAATCACCAAGCGTATAGAGGCCAATTTCTATCCCGGTATTTTTCAATTTTTCCTGCATAACCGCGCTTCCCTCCAATTAAAACCGTTACGATACAAAAAATCGTAATCAAGATCTGATTCTTCATTTAATGAGTAATCAAATTCGATTGCTTAAAAGGTTCTGTAGTTCTTTTCTTCAACTTTCTTTATTACGCTTCTTTAGAGCGAAAAAGAACGTGATCCAAAGCGAATAAAGATGTTTTAGCCAGCGAAAGATAAATCGCGATTACGATGAGTGCTAAATCAAGCTCGTAGCCAGCCATTTGTCCGTTTCCAAGAAACCCAGCAGCCAATTTTACTTTCACAGTGGCCACAGCCAGAATGACCGCAAATAAAATCGCCACTACCCGGGTCCCTAATCCCAGTACCATCGCTAGTCCGCCCACTAATTCAATGATGGCTACAACGTATGCAGTGAATGGAGGAAGACCGAGGCTTTCAAAAAATCCAGCCGTGTTCTCAATGCCTCCTTGAAATTTTGCTAATCCATGTACAAAAAACGTGATTCCCAAAAATACTCTTAAAATGAATCTCCCTATTTCATTGCTTCTTTCCATGTTTTTATACCCCTTCCAAAGTGATGTTGTCCCTAATCAAAACCACTGCAGTTTTAAATACGTTTAATTATTAACTTACTTTATGTAAGTAATTATATTTATGTAATGTAATTCCGTCAAGTAAGTATTTAATAAAAAATAATTTAATTATTTTTTAATCCGGTTATAATATAAATAAGGAGTGATAAAAAATGGATAAGTCAATTTGTCCACGATTTGAAAAAGCCATGGGATTACTGAGCCAGAGATGGACAGGCATGATCATTTACCAATTGCTGTCCGGTCCACAGCGTTTTTGCAGCATTGAATCTTCTATCGGAGTCAGTGGCAGAGTGCTTTCGGAAAGATTAAAGGATTTGGAAAGCGAAGGAATTGTAAAACGAGATGTTTATCCGGAAACCCCTGTTCGAATCGAATATTCACTGACTGAAAAAGGATTAGGATTAGAACCTTTGATGAGAGATATTGAGAAGTGGTCACAGACCTGGCTGGAAGCATAAAGATTTCGCACAATATGGTTGCTTTTAAAAAGCAATAACTTAAATAGCCACCGTTTTTATACACCTTCCAAGACTGCTGGCAACAAAAAAGCTGATCCCCTGCCGGAATCAGCTTTTTCTTTTTAAACCGAATGCTTAATCTTGTGGGAAAAGAGCCGTAACCTGCTCTTCCACTTCTTTTAACATGCCTTCATACATATCCGCGCTTAAATAACCGATACTTCCAAAGAACAAATGCCCTGCTGGTTCAATGCCCGTGAATTCAAAAATCCCTGTATCGGATGTAACCTTCATTCCTGCCGTCATACCTATTTCATCATACACCTCACTCGGCGTGCCATGTGTATTAATGATAAAGCCTTTTTTACCTGTCAGCATTTTAACAATTCCCTGCTCACCAGCCGCATACGCAAAGCCGTAAGAAAATACGCGGTCTACATAGCCTTTCAAGATTGCCGGAAGACCCGTCCACCAAATCGGATAAATAAAAGTAATGGCATCCGCTTCTGCGATAAATTCCTGTTCTATTTTAATATCCTGCGGTGTCCGCCCCGCTTTCATAGCTTCTGTATCTTCTGGTTTCAGTACCGGCTGAAAATCCAAAGCATACAAATCACGTACAGCTACTTCATGGCCGTTTTTCTTTAATGCTTCCACAGTCGTTTCGAGTATAGCGTGATTTAAGCTTTCTTTATGAGGGTGGGCATAAACGATAAGATGTTTCATATGGATAACCTCCGATAGTATAATTTTTTATTCTTTCCACATACATAGATATCTATGCATTTCATTAAAAAAATTTAAAACCTGTTCAAGATGGTTTCCAGCAGCCGTTCCAGCTGCTTTTTCTCTTCCTCCTGCAAACCGCCATACAGTTGTTCATTTAACCGCGCTGAAATGTCGCGGAAGGCCGGTTCTAACTGCCTGCCTTTTTCCGTCAGGCAAATGAGCGTGATCCGCTGGTCCTCCTCACTTTTTTTTCTTTCCACATAGCCTAAAGACTCTAATTTTTTCACCAGTACGGTAACAGTCGGCTGTGTGCGGTGGATTTTTTCAGCCAGTTCTTTTACCGAAAGCTGATTTTCTTGATATAAAAATGACAGAATACCGCCATGCGAAGGAACAATTCCTTCAATGCCGTGCTGCCCGAGTTCTGAGACAATCATTTTATCGACGGCCTCTTTAATTTTTCCAATCATGGAAGCTGCATGATATTTCAACATAGCCACATTATACATAGACATCTATGTAATGACAAGAAATAAATGAGTGCATTCATGCAAATTTTGTCTGCCGCCTTTATTTCTTTTCCTCCCTATACAAAAACACCCTTTAAGGCGGAAGCTGCTGCTCATTCGCCTTAAAGAGTGTTTTTCAATTTATAATTCCAGTTTTCTATTTCTTTTCAAAAATGGTTCCTTTTTTAAATCTCGAATCTTTAAATGCGAATTTCATCAGTAGCAGGTATGAAAGCCCGCCGACAATCACGCCGATAATCCAGCCCAAGTCTACCTGCATAAAAGCTGCGCCAGCCCCGATCAGCATGGCCAGGATGGCACACGGATTGAACCCGGCAAACTGTCCGTTTTCTTCATACAAATGAGATACATCCACTTTCTGTTTCCGCAAAATATAGTACTCTACCAGTAAAATCGAAGCAATCGGCCCCAAGAAAGCAGAGTAAATCAAAATGAATGTATTTAAGCCTTGTGCAGATGAATCTTGCACTAAAATCCATGGGCAGGAGCAAAAAGCAAGCAGCCCGGTAATGACGACCGCTGGCTTGTACTTTAACTTTGTCAGCGATGTAATCACATACGTTGGCGGAATAATATTGGCAACCATGTTGACGGCAACTGCGCCGATTACGATAAATGCCGATACTGCAACGGTAATATACGGGTTATCCACCACAACCGCAAAAGCTTTAACCGGATTGGAGATACCGGTAGCAGCCGCGAGCATCGCACCAATCGTCAGGACAAATCCATAAGCAACCACAATTGGCGAGAAGTATAAAAAGCCGCGTTTTGCATCACTAATTCCTGTTTTCAGCTCCCGTGAATAATCGGCTGCACTCAAGAAAATAGCCGCATAGTTTCCGAGGAACACCATAATAAACGCAAAGAACGGCAAGCCCCATGAGCCTTCAGCATGAACCCATTTTTGAGCAATGACATCACTATGGGACGCCATCAAAACACCAAATACATAAACAAGTCCCAGCATAATCACAACAGATGCCAAAATCTCCATCCACTTAATCGCATGAAAACCAAACATCGACAGGACAATTTGCAGGAGCTGGATAACTACAAAACAAATGGCTACATTATCAAAAGAGCCGCCCGATACAATTTTAGCAATTTCATTTAAAGCCGTCCCGCCCGTCCAGCTTTGAAATCCATACCAGACAATCGCCGGTATACCGCGAAGCAAGGAAGAAATCACAGAACCTTTAACCCCAAACGACATTCTCAGCTGCACCACATACGGAATTCCCGTTCGATATCCGAGTCGGTCATTCAAAGCGAAAAAGATTGAAATAATCCCAATCGCAATCGCTGCGGCCAAAAAAGTCTGTAAAAGGTTCAGCGTTGCCACTCCTGCTACAACCAAACTCGCCCCAAGTGTCATATTCCCCAAGTTTACGCCGTCACCAATCCACATGAACATATAAGAAAAAGGCCCAACCGTTCGACTTTCTTTTGTTTTCGGTTTTAACGATTCATCGATCCCTGTTGAATAAGGAATTGATATCTCTTCTGTTGTCTGCCTGACTGTATTTGTTGACATGGTGCCTTCAACTCCATTTCTTTATCTGCATCATCCCTTCATTTAACTGTCTAGATAAAAGAATATTCAGTCAAATAAGGGTATAAATTGCTTCTATTTCAACATAGTAAAACTGTTGCTTATTTCTGATTTTCCTTCTCTTTTTATTGTTGAGAGGATAAAAGAAATCAATAGTATACGGAAGATAACTTCTCATTTAATGTCACTAAACATAACATAAGTAAAGTTTATAAAACTCTGAATTAAAAGTCATTGGGAGATCTGTACATTTTCTTACACTTTTTTAGATGCTTTGAATAAAACTAAAGGCAAACTGAATAAATAGAAGTACGAATAAGGGATAATTTGTCGTATAAATGAGGGGTGGATTCATTGGAAGCATAAAAAAAAGAAGCGGCTATTCAAACAGCCGCTTCCTTTTAATCGTTCGGGCAGGTCCCGTCTTCCTGCAGGTGTCCTGAACGTTTGATTTTTGTTTGCAGGTAGTTCTCGTTAAACTCTGAAATATCGCCCCAAAGCGGTTTACGGCTTGATACCTTTAAGCCGGCATTTTTAAGAGCTTCCAGCTTTTTCGGATTGTTGGTCATCAAGGTAACCGGTTTAGAGCGCAGTGTTTTAAGCACCATAATCGCATCATCGTAATTTCTGGCATCATCGACAAAACCGAGGCTTTCATTGGCATCCACTGTATCATAGCCATTTTCCTGAAGAATATAAGCCATCGCTTTACTGAATAAGCCGATGCCTCGTCCTTCATGATTAGCTAGATAAAATAAAGCCCCTGTACCATGTTTGGCAATCATATCCATGGATTGTTTTAATTGATAGCCGCAGTCACAGCGTTTACTGCCAAAGATGTCTCCTGTGTGGCAGATCGAATGCATGCGAATAATCGCTTCTTCATTGTCCGAAAAGTCGCCGTACACGAGGACGCTGGATTGCTGCAGCTCCGCTAAATTCACAGAAGACAGCTTTTCAATAATCTTCCCATAATCTTCTGTTACTTCCTCATAATTCAGCCAGCAGTACCATTGAAACACGACGGTTTCCCCGTATAAATTAACAGGCAGTTTAATGGGTCCGACTAAATAAATTGCTCCTTCCGTTGTTGGAATGAGCTGAATTTTATCTTTTAATACAGAAAGTACCTTTTGATCCAATACTGTTTGTTCCATGAGTTTCTTCCTTCTTTCTCATTTGCATTTCACTGCTGTTTATTATAAACCACAGGAAAACTGGAATGTAAAATAACTTGCTTATACAGCTAAAGCATTATGACTCAACACTTTATAAATAGTTATCTTTTTTCTGCTTTGTCGTTTCCTTTATTCTCCCCCCATACTTTAAAGAAATATGCGAGGGCCATTTACATTTAGGTCAGCCGCTCCAAAAAGTGCTCTCTCACATGGACTCTTTTTCTATTACTATTATATAACTTCGCCCTCCCCCAAGTTACAAATCGTTCTTTTCAAATGAGAACAAAGAAAAAAGCAGCCTGTTAAACGGCTGCTTCTTTTACTTCGTATTTTAAAGGTACAATAACATCTTTCTTATTAGGAGGCTCTTCACCCTGCCTGTAATACGGATCTAACGCCGCAGATTCTCCAGTCACAAATAGTTTCTCCTGTTCTCCAGACAAAGCGGCTGTATCCGGGTTAATCCCTAACATTTCTAAAATATTTTCTGTATCTTCTTCTTTTAAATAAATTTCCTCAAATACATGTTTTGGGTCGCGTATATCTACAAAGTCTACGACTTCAAACCCCTTTGCCACTAAATCTTTTACTAAATCTTTCTCCATCGAACCATCTCCTTTCCTTAACATACATTCGCTAACAGGAGACCATTTCCTGCAAGATGATATTGTTCGGACGAGATAAACCGCAGGAAAACAAAAACAGGAAATGAACTTAAATATCATTTGCAATACCCATATTAGCAAGTTTTGAATGTCTTTTTTCAAAGAGTGACAGCTGCCACACAAAAAATTGTTTAGCAACATGATTATTTTTGACCTGGATCAAATGGATTGTTGGATACATAACAATCGAATAAAAGAATCATAAAAGCCCCGCTTTTTTAGTCAGTGGGCTTTGAACGAAACAGCGCCGCCTTGCGCATATATCACGCTTTGATCTGCTCCCTGGTGGAGGCTGTCCATCGATAGGCGTGAAATAAAGCAAGAAGAAATATTTCGACACTTATCGACAAATATCGAGTGCATCTCCATTTATAACGTGATATAATGTACCTAGATATAGATCACTTAACGTTCGCTCCGATATTTTATCAGCGGGCGTTATTTTTTTGCTCTTTTTTATATCCGTCCCGGACAGGATGTGAGATCCAGCCGATTTCTTATGATCGTTTGAGCTGCATTCAAAGAAGCGTCTCCGGGATCAAAACAGTTCTTTTAGAAAGCCTAGGTTCGTGGATGAAAGTAAACGCGACCTTCGATTGGACACAGGAGAAGGGCCTAATTTCCCCACCAGCCATAGCGCTCATGACTACAATGAATTTCGTTTACTTTAAAGGTACAAAGCCTTTCATGACTTAGATCTTTTTTAACCTCTTCGGCAACATCACGAATTCTGAGCCTAAAACATTTAAAAGCATGGTTTAAATATGGGGCGCTAGCCACGACTTTAGTGGGGACTTCTGTTTTTTTCATGATCATACTGGGTATGCTTCCTATATAATGAGTACTTAACCAAAGGAGAATTTACAATGGGAGCTATGTTGAAAAAATACTTACTTCTTAGCGGAATGGCTGTTATGCTGATTAGTGGACTAGCCGGATGTGGAAATCGCAGCGGAGAAGAAACCAGTACGAACGACGAACAGGAAGATTATCCTCAAGAGAACCACAGTAATGTAGATGAAGAAAACGATCAAAATAAAGATATCAACAATGACGAGGATGGCGAAGTCGAAACAGATTCCGATGAAAAGAACTAAGGCATGAAAAAAGCCAAAGATAAACGGCTTAACTTTAAAGCCCACCCTTTTACCATGTGAAAAGAAGTCTCGGTGCAATAAACCGGGACTTTTTTTACGTATCCGGGGTTCGTCTTGTACGGCTTCTTTATCATCTTCGACGAGAACACCCCCACTTCAAGCTTGCTAAGTGGGGGATGAATCGTTGCTCTTTCAGTCATTCTTTTTTCTTGAACGCTCTATTACTAAAATGGTATAATTAGGTATAGAACAAACGTTCAGGGGATGAGGAAAATGATAAAAACCAAAAAAGATGAAAAAAAGAACCTTCATTTTAAAGCCTTTCGGTTTAAAATCCATCCAAGTGACGAGCAAAAACAACTGATTAACCAAACGATCGGCTGCTGCCGGTTTGTCTACAATTATATATTAAATGAAAACATCAAGAGTTTCGAAAAAACAAAAAAACGGTATACAGAAACAGCCGCTAAAAAGCTCCTCCCTAGGCTAAAAGAAACGTTCAAATGGTTGTCTGGTTCTGACAGTATTGCTCTTCAGGCAAGCATCGAATATCAGTACGAAGGATTCAAAAAATATAAGGAACAGCCGAAAAAAGAATTAAAAAAAACGAGCTGCTAAAAAATGGGCAGAAGGCTATACGCCAACGGCGTATGACTTTAAGGGCCATCCGACATTTAAAAGCAAGAAAAACCCGGTCCAAAGCTACACAACCAAAATGACAAATAACAATATTAAAATCGTGGACAATCGCATTCAGCTGCCGAAAATCGGCTGGATTCGTTTTTCCAAGTCCCGAAACATTGAAGGTGACATTAAGCGTGTCACCGTGCGCCGAAGCAGCACCGGCCGGTATTCAATTTCGGTTATCTGTGAAATGCCCTATTCCCCCTATAAGCCAAGCACTGACGATGCCGTTGGCATCGATGTCGGGCTGAAAGAATTTGCTGTACTCTCAAACGGCCAATTCATCGCCAATCCGAAATACTACCAAAAATACGAAAAACGGTTAGCGTTTCTTCAGCGTGCGTTTGCACGTAAAAAAGAAGGTTCGAAATCGTGGAAAAAAAATAAAGCCCAGATTGCTAAACTGCACGAAAAAATCAAACACACAAGAGAAGATTTTCTTCACAAGCTGACGACCAGGCTCGTTCATGAAAACCAAGTGATCGCGGTGGAAAATTTGTCAGTGAAGAATCTCGTCCAAAATAAAAAGCGAAGCAAAGGGATCCACGATGCGTCATGGTCGAGGTTCAACGAAATGCTCGCCTACAAAGCGAAGTGGTACGGACGGACGATTATAAAAGTCGATCCGTTCTTCCCATCAAGCCAGCTCTGTTCCGGGTGTGGCTACCAGCATAAGGATGTAAAAAATCTCGTTGTCCGGGTGTGGGAGTGTCCGTCCTGCGTCACGATCGGGACCTGAATGCGAGCCTGAATATTAAAAAAGAAGCCCTTCGGCTTCTTTCACTTCAGTCTAGTTAAGCTTGGTCATAAAACCGTTGGAATACGGGGTTAGCCTGATTACTGGGGGTCGAAGATCCTCTTGCCCAGGAATCCCCCACTTCAACCGTCAGGTAAGTGGGCGGTAGTTCAAGTTGTTTGTATAAAACGTTTTAAAACAGTCCATACTGTTTGCATAAAGCAGTCCTACTCTTCTTGAGCTTATATCTCCGTTAATCCTGCACAGCCAGAGCTTTCTCTGGCTGTTTTTTTGAGCACATTTTTCATTGGAGATACCGTTCCTCCGGCTGCATTGGATAACGATGCGTATATAACCAATAGCTGGTTTGCTGCCGACCTCACTTTCGAGCTATTATTGGGGCAGTTGTTCCTTTTGTTAAACATTTTTTCTAAAAAATCACAAATAATGGTTTAATATTCTTTAAGTTGGGTATATAATTAATTCACCAATGAAAGCACTTACATAAGAGGAGGTTGTTTTAGCATGCTGCCAATTGAGCTTTTTGGATGGATTTTATCCGTACTTTTAACAGTTAGTTTTGTTTTTTCATTAGTGTTTATATCAAAAAAGCCTGCGTTGCTTTCGAAATCCGACTATTATTCTTTGCAAAAGAATCCACAGCATATAAGTAGAAAAGGTAAACGAGTCTACTAAAGCGCTTTCAGCGCTTTTTATTTTGTCATTTCTCCCAAGAAACACGTCACGATCTCGCATTTCACTTGTAAGATGTTTTGCCTTGTTTAAAATGGGGTACTTAACATTCGATCTATTTGATTAGGCTTACTATCCTGGGGGTTCATTCACTATGTTATCTATAGAACTTTTTATATTTATTGTATTAGTCATTTTAGAAATCAGCCTGTTTTTTTTATTAGGCTCTATCATAAAAAAACTAAACTTATTTTCAGAATCAGAATCGAAACCTTCACAGAAGGTGAAACAAACGTTTGATTGGAAGAACAAACTGTCTTCTTAAAGCACTTTTTGTGCTTTTTTTTTGTTCCTTTTTAAAGAAAACTCTACAGCTCCTTTTTTAGTCAATGGGCCGCCATGTTAGTGCCCTCCTCTTGCTCTAAAATACCGCTAGCAGCAAACGTTTTTATGGTTTCTATAAACTAAAAAAGCATTTGTCTTCTAATGGAATGCAGCTTCACGTTCATACTTTAATCATGGGTCTGCATATAAAAAAAGCCACTCAAATGAGTGACTATTGTAAAACGTTGAGCCAATACAGCCCGATGCCTAAACCAACAGCTGTAATGACAAAATTGATGATTTTGCCCGGTACTCGAAGTACTTTTAAAATGAGCCCGACCACGATCATGGAAATAATAATCATTGAGAATAAGATGACTATTTTTAATGCCATTCCGTTGGCACTATTATTTAATATTGAAAAACCAAGTTCCATTTCTTCACTCCTTTTTCTTTCATCATACAATGATTCGGGCAAAGAAAAAAGCACCCTGCCGGATGCTTAAACTTCATTTGTGTCTATTACTTTAAATTTGTCTTCGGTTATAAAGGTTTTCTTACTTAACGCTTCATTCACCAGTTCACCTGTATCATCGCTTGGACCTGGATTAATCTCCACTACTTCATGCTGCTCCGGACTGGTTGGCATGCCGTTCGGGCCCAGACGATAGTATGTTACTTTGACTTTCATCATATCTCACTCCTTCTTCCCTCGCGTCAAAAAGGCTTTATTTTACCCTTCCCGTCTGCAAGTGACTTTCGGGGAAGTAAAAAAAAGAATACGTTTTAAGTGTTGCCTATCCCATTCGAGATTATCCAAACTCTAAACGCCGCCATCGCGGCATGCTCCATTAAAAGTCAGTATTTCCTTTGTGAGTGCTGTAATAAGAGCGATGGAACCGAACTAACAGTTGTTTACCTATGCGGTATACAGTGCTTCGCTATGGGTGTTGACAGTGGTCCGATTTAAGCTTCCGCTATTTTCATGCTGAAATATTGAATATCTTTTAAAGCTTTCCCAATCAGGCCTAGTACACTTTCCTTATCCTCCTCGTTGTTTGCAAAATCCAAATGATTTACACAAAGCAGGATCTTAGGCGAGTATTGATATCCTTGATACCAGGCTTCATATTTTTCATTCAGCCGCTCCCAGTACTGCATCTCGACTTTGCTTTCCAGCCCTCGTCCACGATGGTCAATCCGTTCTTTTGCCCTTTCTGTGTCACACTGGAGATAGATCAGCAGGTCAGGCGCTCTTGTCGTTTCAACAATAGCGGCAAGGAGTTTTTCATATATCCGATACTCCTCCGGTGTCATGCTGCCGTCTTCACTTAAAAGCTTAGCGAATATCTGATCCCCGAAAATAGAACGATCCAGAACACCACATCTTTGTTCAGAAATGTGTTTGATCATCTGCCAGCGCTCCGTCGCAAAATGAATCTGCGTTGTGAAAGACCAGCGGGAGCGTTCTCCATAAAAACGATCGAGCAATTTCTCTGTATCTGGATTTCCCAACTCTTCAAAAACAGAAATGTGAAAATGATCGCTGATCAAGTGAGATAGTGTTGATTTACCTGCCCCAACTGTTCCCTCTACTACTATCATGAGGTTTCCTTCTCCTTTATCATTTGTTTTTATTTGAGCAGTAATCGCGTTCTTACATAGTTTTTGACAATTCGTTTGTACGTTCCATTCCTCCAATTTTGATGGAGAAACAACTTTGTCTCTCTTGCTTAACATCAATATATCCTTTTTCCTTTCTGTTCAATCCGCCATCAAACCTTGTAATCAAATGAGCCCCTTCTGTTTGAAGGGGCTCGCTTTTTGTATTAGCGTCTTTTCTGTACTATTTAAAGCCAGTGGTCCGGCTTGCGTACAGAAGCAGGCAGTTTCGTATACCGGTCGCCTTTAGCCGCATTCACCTGTGCCTGCGTTAAAAAAATGCTTCCCGTAAGATTCGCTCCTCTTAAATCAGCATCTCTGAAGTCAGCACCGATCAAGTCGGTCAGTCTCATGTCTGCTCCCCTCAAATCAGCTGCAATAAAAAGCGCTCCTCTTAAATCAGCGCCTTTTAAATCAGCTTCTTTTAATTTGGCACCAAAGAAATCTTTTCTGCCCGCTGCTTTCGATTTCTTTTTAGACCGGACCTGTGACCGCACGTATGCACTTGAACGCAAAAGAAGCTCATTCACCCTAGCTCTGTGAACTGGTACGTCAAGCTTTAAAATCGCCTGGGGGCTTAGCTGTGTAAGAGCCTCTACATCGCGGGCTGCTTCCTGCAGTTCCTGGTGAATCGGCGCTGTTTCTTTCCATTCAAGCGCTTCTTCTACATAACAAAGCATTTCATGGAGCTGCTGCATAATAGGGAACACATCGAACATTTCTTTTGCAGAAGCAGGATGCTCCCGCCAGCTTGCCCCTTTGTATGTAACCTGCGATACTTTCTGTCCTGCCCCAAAGCACTCATATACAGCGCAGCCGCGGAATCCTTTTTGTCTAAGGTTTTGATGAATCCCACAATAAAAATCTGCCATTAAATTTTGGCATGGGGTGCCGCCCTCTTTGTTCATTGCAAAATCAGCTGATTTTGCATAAGGCAGCGCCACACAGCAAAGGCCAAAACAATGTTCACAATCGGCACGCAGATGGCTCTTTTTATTTGCTAGTTGACTAGACAATCTATACACTTCCTTTAATTATAAACTGCTTACAGATTCTTCATTTATTTGTATGATCATGGAAAAGTATACCGAGCCTTCTTTTAAAAAACAAATTCTTCTTTGCATGCGAACGCGTAAATTCTTCCATTCTTGCTTTTTTGTTTATTCTTCGGGAGACGGGGAATAGTACGAGAGTAAACTTATTACAAAGGAGAGTGCATACCATGGCAACAAACAAAGCAATGATGACAACACTGGCGCTTGGAGCAGCTTATCTTCTTCGAAACGAAAAATCACGGACGAAAATTATGAATCAATTTAAAGCAATGGGCGGCAGCTCAAAAAGCAAAACAGCCGAACAGCAGAAATCACTGACGCTTGGATAAACAAAAACATGGATCCTTTTCTGGATCCATGTTTTTTCTTGTTCATCTTTAGTAAATATTGTTTTTTACTTTTTTTTCCGGACCATGGTATTCAAAATAATTTTTTGCAGTCTCCCAAAGTCCTATTTTGGACAAACTTGGCAGAGACGGCTGAAGCAGTTCCCAAAAAACAACCGTCATAACCTCGGCAGTTGGATTTAACCCTCTGAATTCTTCTGTATCCAAATTGAGATGCTTGTGATCAAATTTCTGAAGAATTTTCTGATCAACAATTTCATCGAGCTCTGCTAAATTGATGATCATCCCTGTTACAGGATCAGCTTCTCCCTCCACCGTTACTTCAAGAATATAGTTATGGCCATGTCCATGAGGGTTATTACATTTCCCAAAAATCATTTTATTTTCCTCATCGGATAGCTGATCACTGTGTAATCTATGCGCAGCCGAAAAGTGAAATTTTCTCGTTAATTGAATCATTGACTTTTCCTCCTTTTGAGAAAACAAAAATGGATTTTCATGTAGTTTTATACTTTGGAGTTCACACTCATCAAACTTTCCACGTAGTTCATTCCACAGATAAGACACAATATTTTCTGTTGTAGGAATTTGCTCTTTAAAAAAAGAATGCTCCCGATTGAGGAATTTCCCATCTAATTCTTCTAAAACTACCCCTTTAACGATACGGTCAATATCTGTAATGTTCACAACAATTCCTGATTTAGGATTAAGGTTTCCTTTTACAGTAACTTCTAACGTGTAATCATGGCCATGGCCATTGGGGTTATTGCACAGTCCAAAAACTTCTTTATTTTTCTTCTCATCCCAAGCGGGAACATGATAACTATGAGCTGCTGAAAATTCTACTTTTCTTGTTAGCAAAATCAAAGTTTCCCCCTCCTTCGTTCGATCTATTCATTTAAGCACTGAATCTCACTAATTTTATTACCTTTCCTTTTATTGGATAGGGAAATTATTTTCTTATCCTATCTTTTAAAAATCACTTATGTGTGTTATTGATTTTCATAAATGCCACTTCTTGAATTTCTTTAAATCTCTTGTTAAACTCCTCAACTGACAAAGGCTTACTAAATAAGTATCCCTGTACCTCATGGCATTCTTGTTGCTGGAGGAATTTAAGCTGTTCATCTGTCTCTATCCCTTCTGCAATAACCTTAACATGTAAATTATGACCCATAGCTATAATGGTTGTAATAAGTTTAGTATCCACAGAAGCATCTTCTATATCGTTCGCAAAAGATTTGTCGATCTTTAAGGTATGGAACGGAAACTTATTCAGGTAGCTTAACGAAGAGTACCCTGTCCCAAAATCATCTATCGCAATTTTCACACCTAAATTTTTCAAAGCATGGAGCTTATCAATTACATATTGTTCGTTGTACATGGCAATGCCTTCCGTAATTTCAATCTCCAAATACTTTGGATCCAGGTCCGTTTCATCCAATACTTCTTTCACAAGATCAACTAAGTTAGCTTGTTGAAACTGCTGAGGAGAAAGATTCACGGATATACCTATTTCATGCAGTCCAGATTTCTGCCATTCTCGAGTTTGTTTACAAGCAGTACGCAGCACCCATTCCCCAATCGGCGCGATTAAACCCGTTTCTTCAGCTAACGGAATAAATTCTAAAGGAGAAATCATTCCTATTTGCGGATGAGGCCATCGAATCAGAGCTTCATTTCCCGTTATGACCCCTGTTTTCAAGTCAACCTTAGGCTGGTAGAACAAAGTAAATTCATCTCGCTCTAATGCCTGGCGCATGCCTTTTTCCAAAAATGCTCTCTTTTGAATAAGATCATTCATATCATGTGTATAGAACTGATAATTATTTCTTCCATTTTCTTTGGCACGGTACATAGCCATATCAGCATGTTTAATGAGATTCTCTATATTATTGCTATCTAGCGGATACATGCTTATTCCTATACTTGACGTAATAAATAGTTCATTGCCTTCGTAAATAAAAGGTTTCTCTAATTTTTTCTGGATAGCTTGTACAAGTTTGTTTGCTGTTTCACGATTCGTATTAGGCAGAAGCAAAAGAAATTCATCTCCCCCTATACGCGACATAATTTCACCTTCTTTGAGAAGAGATGATATGCGTTTTGTAACAGCCTTTATCACATAATCACCGGCGGAATGACCGAGCGTATCATTGATAAATTTGAATCTATCCAGATCAAGAAATAATAATGTAATAGGATTTTTATTATATAAGCCAGCTAGTTCTGATGCTTTTTCATGAAATAGCCGCGTATTAGGAAGCCCTGTCAAAAAGTCATAATAAGCATAGTACTGTATTTCTTCGTTTTTTTTCTTAAGCTCATCCGTATAATTTAACAGATTAGATGACATAATGTTGACTTGGTTCGAAAGTGAGCCTAATTCATCACGACGCTTAATAAATACCTGCTCTCCAAAATTTCCTTTTGCAATTTCATCCACTTTTAACAGGATTTGATTGATGGGTCTAACAATGTACCCTGCTAAAAGATAACTCACAATCAGGACAAACACTAAAACAATAATAGAAATAACCAAATTATTCAGCAACTGCCTGTTTAATACATCTTCAATCACCTTATAATCTGTCACGATTCCAATGACATATGGATTGTTAGAATCAACAGGCACAAAACTTTTCAACACTTTTTTATGATCAACCGTACTCTGAAAACTAACTAGTTTACCCGTTCTTATAGCTTCACTAACAGCCGAAGCATCGGCTTTTTTCTCTTGGTATCGATACTCTCCGAATTGAATATCCCTGTTTTTTAGTTCAACAACTTTTTTTCCATCCCAATCCGTATAAACAGGAGGCAGACCAAACGTGTCCGGATTAAATCCAGTTATACCTAACAAATTGTTATTATTGCTTAAGGTTTTATCAACAATTGCATCAGGACCCATTTGATTATTCGCATCAATAATTTGATTATCTCTTACATAAGGGTTAATAATATAATTAGTCGTCCCATCATAATAATATCCCCATTTATCAACATGATCCGGGTTAGATGCCGAAACGTTTACAGGACCTGACCAGTAGTTAGGTAGCTTTTGTCCTTCTGAAATTGTAACGTTGTGATTATCAAATAATTGTTGAAATGCGGTATACCAATAACCCCAGTTCTTCGTGCTTAAATTCCTTTCATGCGGATCCGAAGATTTTACTCCACTGATATCGTCACCTTTTTTTATCAATAAAGTAATATGAGATACATCTAATTTTTTGCTAAGCTCTACAAGTTGTTCATTCGTCACTTTATTAATATCGGGGTCTAGTGCATCCTTTGCTGCAATGGCTGCAATGCGAAGCTTTTCCCCTATTTGATCCTCTAAAGTCTCTACTCCATATTCTGAATGTTTAATCGCTATACTAATTTCCTCAACCAAGACTTCCATCTGCTTTTCTTGATCTTTTATTAATAGGTCCCTTGTATAGTAGTAGAATAAGATATTATTAAAGATTAATATAAACGTTACAATGCTAGAAAATATAAGGGAAAGTTTCTTTTTTAAGGACAAAAAATCACCTCCAATTTTATCCGTATAAAACTAAGAAGTTTTTAAAACCACTTGTGGACTACAGCACACCCTTTGGTGGGGTTAATGTTATTTCATCCATTCTAACGTGAAGAGGGGTCATAGCAACAAATGATATAACGCGTGCCACATCATGAGCCTGCAGCATATCTTCAGAAGAGAACCCTTCAATATCTTTCCAAATATCCGTATAGGTTGCACCTAGCTGAATATTAGTCGTAAAAATATGATGTTTGTACCATTCTTCTGCTAAAACATTCCCCAAACCACTTACTGCTTGCTTTGAGGCTGTATACACGGATTGCGTAGGGAGACTTCTTTTAGTCATGAAAGAGCTAATATTAATAATACGTCCACCTCTTTTTTTCAATAGCGGGAATGCATTTTGAGTGCAATGAAACATACCAAAAACATTGGTTCGAAAGACATCTTCCCATTCTTTGGAATTAAATTCTTCAAACGCTTTAAACTCACCAATTCCGGCATTATTCACTAATACATCTAAAGTGCCATGCTGCTCACTAATGAGTGTAAATAAATCTTGTATTTCTTTTTCATTGAGAACATTCACTTGCACAGGCACCAAGTTTTCTATGTTGACCGCTGCACTTTTTTCACGTGTTGTAGCATAGGTGATAAACCCTTTATCTATAAGGTCAAGGCTAATTGCCTTACCTATGCCTTTTAAACCGCCTATAACCACGGCTACCTTTTTTTTCATTGTTATGCCTCTTTTCACTTAAATATTTTATAAAAACATCCATAAATTCCAATTAACAAGTAATGATTTAAAATCGAAACGGCAGCTATTTTCCTCAGTTTGTGTATGAACGATATGAGACATGATCCAATTTAAAGAGTTTGCAACGCTGAGCTTTACCCGTATTCTTTAAGGAAATAGTGACTCCTTCAAGAAAACCTTTCGATCCAAATACGTTATCTGATATGGCTTTAAGATAACGCCCTTCTTTTTGTGATCTTCGGCTGTCCATTCAGTTCTTTTTTAAAGAGAGAGAAAACCTATCCTAAACTAAAGGACCATTGAAACAAATCATGTCAAATTTTCTTTATACCTTTTATTTATGAACGCGTTCATCATATGCAAATTATTACTGTAAAATAAACATTTTCCATAGATGTTTCTGATTGAAGTTTCATAATAGATTCACTTTTTTCCTCAAATATCTAAATATCGATACAGATAAATACAACTTATCATTTTTATTTAATATATGGAAAATTTTGTAATAAAAATACAATTTTCCCCTACAAAGAATTGAGTTTACAGCTCTTTAATTATTCGACAAAAACCGCTTATTTGAAGTATAACAGATTCAAAAGTCTTAGTACTATAGCAAATGATTTAGACATTTTAATTATCGGCTTATTGTCACCCTCCTTAAAGAAAAAGAGCTAAGCAACGATCCTTATTTCTTTTTTATTTGTTTGTACTTTTCTATAAAAATCTCCATTCCGCATATCTAAAGCAGTTCACAGCATCCCCCTGTAACAGATCTGTACACACACTGTATTTATCCAAACTTCCATTCGTACTTTTATCTTCTAAGCATTATATATATATTATTATAATCCACCTTGTCCAATCCGTATAATCCTCCAGGGATCCTTGCTTGGAATTGATTTATTGTTTTTATTTTGTTCTCTTTAACAATTCAGAGCTAGTCCTCTTTTTATCTGCATACATATAAAGAAACGGGATAATCGATTTGGCCGGCTTGATTCATCTATAGAAAGAACAGACATGAAAAAGATGCAGGTAGAAGAGGTGGTGAAAACAAAGTGATTGTAGTGATTGAAAAAGCCCTGCTGCTTATGATTACCTTGCGACTTATATCTGGAAGTATTGAAGTGACCGCTGCGCTTTTAATGCTGAAATTCAACAGCTTAGAAAAAGCCTTCTACATCAATAGCATGCTTGCCCTGGTAGGACCGGTTGTATTGATCGTTACAACAGCCATTGGCCTGTATGGAATGGCGGGAAAAATGCCGTTAACGAAAAGCATTGGGCTTGTGTGCGGAATTGTGCTTATTTTGTACAGCCTGCGATCCAGATAAAAAAGGACAAGCTCTATTGAAAAGAAAAGCCGATTCGGTTTTTCTTTTTGTTTTGCCCTGATTTCAGCTTTTCATATAGGATTTTCTTTTTGCATGGGTTTCATGCAGTGTACATAAAGAACCGCCCTTTTGCCAGAGGGAAGCCGATCCAGTTTTCCCACTCCCTTTTTTACATAAATGGCCCTTTTCGTGAGAATTTATTTCTATGGGGAGGTTATGTGTAAATGGAACAAAAAACGTGCGGCGGCAGTAAAGATAATGAAAAGCTGGCCTGGTGGCAGCTCTCTCTTATTGGAGTGGGCTGTATTATTGGCACCGGTTTTTTCCTCGGGTCCAGTATCGCCATTCAAATGACGGGTCCTTCCGTTGTTTTTGCTTTTATCCTGGCTTCATGCGGAACGTATATTGTCTTTGAGGCGCTGGCGAAAATGTCCGCTAAAGATCCGCAAAAAGGATCGTTTCGGTCATATGCCAAAAAAGCTTACGGACGATGGGCCGGATTTAGCAGCGGCTGGGTGTACTGGTGCTCTGAAATGCTGATTATCGGCAGCCAGTTAACGGCCATTTCTCTTTTATCAAAATTTTGGTTTCCGCAAATCCCGTTATGGATGTTTGCTTCTGTTTTTGCTGTCTGCGGGCTTTTGGTGCTTTTTATTGGAACAAAAGCGTTCGGCAAACTCGAAACCGTTTTTGCGGTGATGAAAGTAGCTGCTATTTTTATGTTTATCGTAATCGCTGTCCTGGCTTTGACCGGGGTGATTAACGGTGATCCAAAAGCAGGAGTGCCGCGCTCTGTAAACGGCTTTTTTCCAAATGGCGGGATTGGGTTCTGGAGCTCTCTTTTATTTGCTTTTTACGCGCATGGAGGCATCGAAGTAATGGGTGTCATGGCCATTAATCTGCGCAACAAAGAAGATGCACCGAAATCAGGAAAAGTTATGCTCGGCATTTTAGGGATCATTTATGTAACAGCTCTTTCGCTCGCTCTGCTGCTCATTCCATGGACTGCATTTCAGCCGGATAAAAGCCCGTTTGCGATGGCTTTGCTGAGCTATCATCTCGACTTTTTTCCTCATGTATTTAACGCAGCCATTATTATTGCCGGATTTTCAACCATGTCGGCTTCTTTGTTTTCCGTTACGACCATTCTCCTTACCCTGTCTGAAGAAGGAGATGCGCCGGCTATTTTCAGCAAACAAACAAAAAAGAAACGAAAAGTTCCGCTGCCGGCTGTGGCATTGACATCGGTCGGCTTGATTTTATCTATTGTTTCTTCTTTGTTATTGCCCAAAAATGTGTATGAATATGTAACGACCGCAGCCGGATTGATGCTGCTTTACAATTGGTTTTTTCTTTTAACGCTGTACCACCGGCTGATCGAGCCGACTGCTGGAGATAAAGTAAAAAGAGTGATCGGCATGATTCTTGTTTTTGCTGCCGTCAGCGGTACTCTTTTTCACCAGACAAGCCGGCCGGGATTTTTTATCAGCTTAGCTTTCATTACCGTAATTGCGGTGGTGGTACTCATCCTTCGAAAAAAATGGAAAAAAGAAGAAGCCCACCAGCACAGTGGGCAAACAAGCTAAAACAAGACTTTGTAGGCTTCCAGGCCAAAGTAAATACCAAAGCCAATCATGGAGAGAGAAGAAACAACAGAAATCCCTTTTAAAACCCCGGTAGATAAAAATCGCCGGGCACCGCTTGAAAGAAAAGCCATCGTCAGGTCCCAGGTTAAAATGCCGGATATGACGGCCATACTGTACAGCAGAATTTGATTTTGTGTAGAAGATTCTGCTGCTTCAGCAAGAATGGATCCATAAATACCAAGCCAGAATAAAATCGTAAGCGGGTTCAAAAGAGACATAAAAAAGCCGGAAAACAGTGACCTCCTCAAAGGGATATTTCTGCCAAACCGCATGTCCAGCTCAATTTTATGAAGCGTCAACAGGTTTTCAATACCGGTATATGTTAAAACAAAGCAGCCAAACAGCCAGAGAAGCGTTTTAATAAACGGCAGCTCGATTACATGAGCTACTCCTACATACACCATCACCATATAAATCGTATCAGCAGTCAATGCGCCGATTCCAAAAATCCATGCATGAAAAAATCCATTTTTAATACCCGTGTCTAATTGTGCCGCATTTACTGGTCCGACTGGTGCCGCCAAAGACAGGCCTAAAAACATGTATGTAAAAATTGAGTTCATCGCGCAGCCCCCTGAAAAATATTGTCTTTGCATCATATTCAGAAGAAAGGGCTTGTACGCCTAAAGAAAGGAGAATTTATCGTACATAAACGTTATTTTGTTCTGATCTACTTATCCGTGCATTTGTGCTATCTGGCCGCATGCCAGATAACAGACTCCAAAACAGCTGCCACTACGGAATTTCAGCATCTTGTTTCGGCAACGAACGGTGTGGCTCTAATCGTTGATCAAAAACAAGCTGAATCCCCTGCTAACAAAACGGTTATCACGATTGTAAATGAAAGCGGGAATCGGCTTACCCATAGCAAACACTTCGCCCTCGAAAAATATATAGACGGCGTATGGTATCCCTCGTTAAATTTTTTGGTGAATGGATGGATTCAAAGCCAACGGTCAAAACAATAAATTTGTCCTTGCTGTCCCCTTTAAAGTTGTTGAAAGCCGTTTGTTTATTTCAGTTACTTGATGTGCTGGCTTTTTTATATACACAAAAAAGCCAGGCCTTAGCCTGACTAAAAAGATGACACATATATTTACCAGCTTGCTTTTTTCACGCCAGGCACTTGCCCTTTATAAGCAAGTTCTCTGAAGCAAATACGGCACAGCTTAAATTTACGAAGAACGGCATGAGGACGTCCACAGCGTTCACAGCGGGTATACTCACGCACTTTAAATTTCTGCACATTCTTGTGCTTCATAATTAATGCTTTTTTTGCCAACTAAAAGACCTCCCTTTTTAAATGAGGGCAGGAGAGATACTCTATTATAGTTCGGCCTGCCCCATAAGTAAACAAGCAGATGATGGGTTTAAATCCTTTAAAATCACATTTAATTCATTTTAAAACAGAACACTACAGTAATTGTCTTTACCTTTGAGATTTTCAGCATATACTGGTGGTGCAATCCTTTTTAGAATAGCAGAAAGCCTGTTGCAGGCTGTTGAAAATGCTAAACCCTGAGACAGCGGGAATAAACTGATTTTTAATGCTAAGAAATCTCTGCATCTATACATCTTCCTGTTCAAAGAATGAAGTGAGTAACGCGAGATATTCCAAGTCCTATTTAAGTGCTATGGCATATAAAACCCTAAAAACAGTAAAAAGCCAGCTCCTTGTTAGAAACTGGCTGACAGTTCAATTATAAAAGCCGCCTTTGCCGCTCGAAAAAAGAAAGTTTTAAACCACCACTCCTCAAAGTGGGTGTTCGCAAAATCCTCTCCTGCTTGTCCTCTAGGAAAAAAGGCTTGTCATTCCGGATTCATTTTAAAACTCCCTATTACAGCTTAAAGGTTAAAACTTAAATTCATAACGTACAATGCAGCTTATATATGTATGATACATTTATTTTTCTTTAAACACAATAGTAATGGTTTCCTCAAATGGCGGCAGGATATGTTCCTGTCTTATTCCTGCTTACCTGATCAGTTTAAAGTTGAGAAATAATAACTAAAAATAATAAATGGTTTTAACAAACAAAAAAGACAACCTGATTTCTCAAATTGTCTTAGCGTGCCAGGCGGCGTCCTGCTCTCACAGGGGGAAACCCCCAACTACCATCGGCGCTGAAGAGCTTAACGGCCGTGTTCGGGATGGGAACGGGTGTGACCTCTTCGCTATTGCCACCTGACTATAAAGTTTGAAAGAAGTGTTCTTTCAAAACTGGATAGAAGCATAATTGTATGGGCAAAAACCTTTCGGTTACACGCCAAGTGTTGTCCAGCCTCGGATGCGATCAGCTCGCGTCGCTGATGGACACGCACCCTCGGCATTTCAGTTGATTAAGTCCTCGATCGATTAGTATTCGTCAGCTCCATGCGTCGCCGCACTTCCACCTCGAACCTATCTACCTCGTCATCTTCAAGGGATCTTACTTACTTGCGTAATGGGAAATCTCATCTTGAGGGGGGCTTCATGCTTAGATGCTTTCAGCACTTATCCCGTCCACACATAGCTACCCAGCGATGCCTCTGGCGAGACAACTGGTACACCAGCGGTGTGTCCATCCCGGTCCTCTCGTACTAAGGACAGCTCCTCTCAAATTTCCTGCGCCCGCGACGGATAGGGACCGAACTGTCTCACGACGTTCTGAACCCAGCTCGCGTACCGCTTTAATGGGCGAACAGCCCAACCCTTGGGACCGACTACAGCCCCAGGATGCGATGAGCCGACATCGAGGTGCCAAACCTCCCCGTCGATGTGGACTCTTGGGGGAGATAAGCCTGTTATCCCCGGGGTAGCTTTTATCCGTTGAGCGATGGCCCTTCCATGCGGAACCACCGGATCACTAAGCCCGACTTTCGTCCCTGCTCGACTTGTAGGTCTCGCAGTCAAGCTCCCTTGTGCCTTTACACTCTGCGAATGATTTCCAACCATTCTGAGGGAACCTTTGGGCGCCTCCGTTACATTTTAGGAGGCGACCGCCCCAGTCAAACTGCCCGCCTGACACTGTCTCCCACCCGGATCACGGGTGCGGGTTAGAATTTCAACACAGTCAGGGCAGTATCCCACCAGCGCCTCCACCGAAGCTGGCGCTCCGGCTTCCAAGGCTCCTGCCTATCCTGTGCAGACTGTGCCAAAATTCAATATCAGGCTGCAGTAAAGCTCCACGGGGTCTTTCCGTCCTGTCGCGGGTAACCTGCATCTTCACAGGTACTATAATTTCACCGAGTCTCTCGTTGAGACAGTGCCCAGATCGTTGCGCCTTTCGTGCGGGTCGGAACTTACCCGACAAGGAATTTCGCTACCTTAGGACCGTTATAGTTACGGCCGCCGTTTACTGGGGCTTCAATTCAGACCTTCGCTTGCGCTAAGCCCTCCTCTTAACCTTCCAGCACCGGGCAGGCGTCAGCCCCTATACGTCGCCTTGCGGCTTTGCAGAGACCTGTGTTTTTGCTAAACAGTCGCCTGGGCCTATTCACTGCGGCTCTCTCGGGCTTGCACCCTACCAGAGCACCCCTTCTCCCGAAGTTACGGGGTCATTTTGCCGAGTTCCTTAACGAGAGTTCACTCGCTCACCTTAGGATTCTCTCCTCGCCTACCTGTGTCGGTTTGCGGTACGGGCACCTTACATCTCGCTAGAGGCTTTTCTTGGCAGTGTGGAATCGAAGACTTCGGTACTAAAATTCCCTCGTCATCACAGCTCAGCCTTAATGGAAACGGGATTTGCCTCATTTCCAGCCTGACTGCTTAAACACGCGTATCCAGCTGCGTGATCTCCTATCCTCCTGCGTCCCCCCATCACTCAAACGATGCTTGGTGGTACAGGAATATCAACCTGTTATCCATCGCCTACGCCTTTCGGCCTCGGCTTAGGTCCCGACTAACCCTGAGAGGACGAGCCTTCCTCAGGAAACCTTAGGCATTCGGTGGAAGGGATTCTCACCCTTCTTTCGCTACTCATACCGGCATTCTCACTTCCAGACGCTCCACCAGTCCTTCCGGTCTGGCTTCACAGCCCCTGGAACGCTCTCCTACCACTGACACCGTAAGGTGTCAATCCACAGCTTCGGTGATACGTTTAGCCCCGGTACATTTTCGGCGCAGAGTCACTCGACCAGTGAGCTATTACGCACTCTTTAAATGGTGGCTGCTTCTAAGCCAACATCCTGGTTGTCTGGGCAACTCCACATCCTTTTCCACTTAACGTATACTTGGGGACCTTAGCTGGTGGTCTGGGCTGTTTCCCTCTTGACTACGGATCTTATCACTCGCAGTCTGACTCCCAAACATAAGTATCTGGCATTCGGAGTTTGTCTGAATTCGGTAACCCGGGATGGGCCCCTAGTCCAAACAGTGCTCTACCTCCAGTACTCTTCGTTTGAGGCTAGCCCTAAAGCTATTTCGGAGAGAACCAGCTATCTCCAGGTTCGATTGGAATTTCACCGCTACCCACACCTCATCCCCGCACTTTTCAACGTGCGTGGGTTCGGACCTCCAGTGAGTGTTACCTCACCTTCATCCTGGACATGGGTAGATCACCTGGTTTCGGGTCTACGACCTCATACTCATGCGCCCTGTTCAGACTCGCTTTCGCTGCGGCTCCGCCTTATCAGCTTAACCTTGCATGAAATCGTAACTCGCCGGTTCATTCTACAAAAGGCACGCTATCACCCGTTAAAGGGCTCTAACTACTTGTAGGCACACGGTTTCAGGATCTCTTTCACTCCCCTTCCGGGGTGCTTTTCACCTTTCCCTCACGGTACTGGTTCACTATCGGTCACTAGGGAGTATTTAGCCTTGGGAGATGGTCCTCCCGGATTCCGACGGAATTCCTCGTGTTCCGCCGTACTCAGGATACACTCAAGAGAGAAGAAGATTTCGGCTACAGGGCTGTTACCTTGTACTGCGGATCTTTCCAGATCGCTTCACCTATCCTCTTCCTTTGTAACTCCGTATAGAGTGTCCTACAACCCCAAGAAGCAAGCTTCTTGGTTTGGGCTATGTCCCGTTTCGCTCGCCGCTACTCAGGGAATCGCATTTGCTTTCTCTTCCTCCGGGTACTTAGATGTTTCAGTTCCCCGGGTATGCCTCCTCCTGCCCTATGTATTCAGGCAGGGGTGTCATCCCATTACGGATGGCAGGTTTCCCCATTCGGAAATCTCCGGATCAAAGCTTACTTACAGCTCCCCGGAGCATATCGGTGTTAGTCCCGTCCTTCTTCGGCTCCTAGTGCCAAGGCATCCACCGTGCGCCCTTTCTAACTTAACCTAAAATGGCGATGTATCTTACTCGGTTTTTTGCTTTGGTCATACAATGTGTTGCTTCTATCCAGTTTTCAAAGAACATAATATGGTGGAGCCTAGCGGGATCGAACCGCTGACCTCCTGCGTGCAAAGCAGGCGCTCTCCCAGCTGAGCTAAGGCCCCAAATCTAGTAATGAAGTTTCAAATTGAACCTTCAAAACTGAACAAAATCAAACGTCAACGTGCCAGGAACCAAAGTTCCTGTTTCCGTAAATATCCTTAGAAAGGAGGTGATCCAGCCGCACCTTCCGATACGGCTACCTTGTTACGACTTCACCCCAATCATCTGCCCCACCTTCGGCGGCTGGCTCCCGTAAGGGTTACCCCACCGACTTCGGGTGTTGCAAACTCTCGTGGTGTGACGGGCGGTGTGTACAAGGCCCGGGAACGTATTCACCGCGGCATGCTGATCCGCGATTACTAGCGATTCCAGCTTCATGCAGGCGAGTTGCAGCCTGCAATCCGAACTGAGAATGGTTTTATGGGATTGGCTAAACCTCGCGGTCTTGCAGCCCTTTGTACCATCCATTGTAGCACGTGTGTAGCCCAGGTCATAAGGGGCATGATGATTTGACGTCATCCCCACCTTCCTCCGGTTTGTCACCGGCAGTCACCTTAGAGTGCCCAACTAAATGCTGGCAACTAAGATCAAGGGTTGCGCTCGTTGCGGGACTTAACCCAACATCTCACGACACGAGCTGACGACAACCATGCACCACCTGTCACCGCTGTCCCCGAAGGGAAAGCCCTGTCTCCAGGGAGGTCAGCGGGATGTCAAGACCTGGTAAGGTTCTTCGCGTTGCTTCGAATTAAACCACATGCTCCACCGCTTGTGCGGGCCCCCGTCAATTCCTTTGAGTTTCAGCCTTGCGGCCGTACTCCCCAGGCGGAGTGCTTAATGCGTTAGCTGCAGCACTGAGGGGCGGAAACCCCCCAACACTTAGCACTCATCGTTTACGGCGTGGACTACCAGGGTATCTAATCCTGTTCGCTCCCCACGCTTTCGCGCCTCAGCGTCAGTTACAGACCAAAGAGCCGCCTTCGCCACTGGTGTTCCTCCACATCTCTACGCATTTCACCGCTACACGTGGAATTCCGCTCTTCTCTTCTGCACTCAAGCCTTCCAGTTTCCAATGACCCTCCACGGTTGAGCCGTGGGCTTTCACATCAGACTTAAAAGGCCGCCTGCGCGCGCTTTACGCCCAATAATTCCGGACAACGCTTGCCACCTACGTATTACCGCGGCTGCTGGCACGTAGTTAGCCGTGGCTTTCTGGCCAGGTACCGTCAAGGTACGGGCAGTTACTCCCGTACTTGTTCTTCCCTGACAACAGAGTTTTACGATCCGAAAACCTTCTTCACTCACGCGGCGTTGCTCCGTCAGACTTTCGTCCATTGCGGAAGATTCCCTACTGCTGCCTCCCGTAGGAGTCTGGGCCGTGTCTCAGTCCCAGTGTGGCCGATCACCCTCTCAGGTCGGCTACGCATCGTCGCCTTGGTGAGCCGTTACCTCACCAACTAGCTAATGCGCCGCGGGTCCATCTATAAGTGACAGCCGAAGCCGCCTTTCAATCAAGAGCCATGCAGCTCTTGATATTATCCGGTATTAGCCCCGGTTTCCCGGAGTTATCCCAGTCTTACAGGCAGGTTACCCACGTGTTACTCACCCGTCCGCCGCTGACTTCCGGGAGCAAGCTCCCATCTGTCCGCTCGACTTGCATGTATTAGGCACGCCGCCAGCGTTCGTCCTGAGCCAGGATCAAACTCTCCAAAAAGTGTTTGACTTGCTCATTTGTTTCCATTAAAACACGGGGTGTTTTTAATGGAAGATAAAAATTAAAACGTTGACGTTTTTATTGATTTTGTTCAGTTTTCAATGTTCAATTCGTTTACGCCGTCTCTGCGACAGCTAAAATATCATATCATTAAATCTAATTATTTGTCAACGATTTTTTTAAAAAATTTATACGTTGAGCTTAGAACTTTTTTGCTTTCATAATTTCAAAAGCTAATGGGTTTTTATGATCTACAATGTATGAAGCAAATGTTAATAATCCACCGTCGTTTCAGCGACGAATAATAATATAACATGCACTTAATATCATTACAATACTTTTTTGTTTTTCTTTTATTTTTTAGATATGCAACGCTATTCCATTTCAAATAGCGATTTTCATGCAGATGAAACAATAACGATTTCTTTAAAAAGCACCTGTTTTTTTCCTGTTTCTTCTATAGTATTAGTTAATCTTCCTGCCCTGGCATGAAGCTGCTTAGCCGCTCTACATGTTTCTGCGAATAATGACCTTGCTGTAATGAACAAAAAACAAGCACTATTCTTTTCTAGAAAAGAATAGTGCTTGTTATGTAGTTCTTACAAAACCAATGTATAATCATAGAAAGCCATTGGGTTGATCAGCCTTGCTCAGCCTCTTGAAACGCCGCAGCTACTTTTTCAAATTCTTCATCATCTTCAATGACCGTTAACTGCTCTACATTTTCGCCTTTTAAAAAGAACACATTGATGTCTTCTTCTGAAGCTTCGTTAAGCTCTTCCACCAAACTAACAGCTGCATATTGAGTTCCGTCAATCTTCAATGTACCAAGCACTTCAATTTCTTCTTCTTGGTCATTTTCATCTGCCAGCGTAAAAATATCGCCTACTTGAATCTCTTCCATACTAATTCCTCCTCTGTTTCTGTTAGTGGATTCATTCCCTCAAATAGTATCTCCACCAGGCCGTTGTTTATTTCTCCCTATTTGTTCCAACATACACAAAACAAACCGGCACCACATGTCTATACCCCTTTTTAAAAGAAAGTCTTACTTTTCATCCGTATTTTTTTCTGCTTTTTTCGCTTGCGAAAGCACCTTCCAATAGTAGCCAATCAACAAAACAGAAAGCAGAACGAAAATAAATCCTTCAGCAGGTCTCATAATCGAAAACGGATTAAGTATGTGGTTTATAGAAAGTTTCACGTTATACCCTTGAATGATATCCAGCAGCAGCATTAAGCCAAATAACGTCACTGCCATTAATATCGGAATACCAATTATTTTCAAAGCATCGTTCTTCATCATTATTCACCCAGCCTCTCGATTGTTATTTCGTTGCCAGCTGCTTTTTTTGTTTTTTCCTATTTCTTAAGACGGCACTCACCAGCAAAAGAAGCGGAAAAATCACTTGAAACGGCAAATGCAGATAAAGCGGTACAATATCCAAACCTTCCCGAATATGTTCAGAGAAATTGCTCGCTATTCCTACCGATAGAAACAGCGTAATAAACCCTAAGGGAAACACAAGCTGAGATGATTCTTTTACGTTGAATAAACTTGCCGCCGCTAGTACCGCCACATAAAAGAAAATGGAAATTTTAAAGAACCCGCCAATGATAACACCAATCATAAAAAATACATCCAAGCGCTCAATGAATTCTGCAATCTCGATTGTTTGTATAGTGGAGAGCAGCGGAAAATTCGAACGTGAAAGCAGGCTGAAACCGAGGACGCTTAAATTGACTGCCATCGTCACTGATAGAACGAGCCCGCTAACCAGTAAAGCATAAATCCCTACACGCTTTGCTTTGTTTAATTGATTTAAGTATGGGTAAATCATGGTGAAGACAACGATCTCGCCAAAAGGAAAAAACACAGATTCCCCTATTGCTTTCAGCACCGTGACGGTTCCCTCCTCAAAAAGGGGCTGCAAATTCCTCGTATCAATAGATCCATTCAATATAAGGAGGATAAAAGCAGCAACCGCAAGGATAACCACAACGATGAAAAGAATTTCACCTGTTCTTGCCATCGTCTCGATGCCTTTCCTAACCGTGTATACAACCAAAACCATCCACAGCAAATTAATGATAAATAAAGGAGTTTCGGGATACGCAAAAACAACAAGCATTGAACCAAAGTCCCGCAGTACCCGTGCAGCAAGGTAGAACAGATACATCACATAAAAAAAGGCAAAAAACTTTCCGAAGAAAGGACCCCAAAGTTTCGGCATATATTCTGTCGGCACAAGTCCCGGATAGTAAGAGCCCACCTTATAGTAGAGTAAAAATAAAAGTAATCCTCCCACCATGGCGCCCAGAATGGCCAGCCAGGCATCCTGTTTGGCTGTTAATCCAACCGGAATGATAATCGAACTTCCTAGCTGAAATAATATAATGAGCACAAACAGCTGGCGAGGACTGATTTTTGCTTTCTCCATTGCCCTTCACTTCCTTTTTATTCCTTTACACTTTTCATTTCTGATAGGTAGGAATTATTTCTTAGACCTGTTCGGCGGACATAGGATTCCACTGATACATCTACAGCCAGATTGGGGAAGATCTCATCCTCCCACTTCTTTTCAATCTTTTTCCATTCTTTTGGTTCAGCACGGTGAAACACATCTCCGAATGCGAATATATCGGCTTTCTTCTTTTTGGTATGACGGATCGACGTTTCAATTTCTGACTTCACCTGTTTGCTTATGTTATCCTCTATTTTTTCCAGTGTTTTTGGATCGGTTAAGTTAACCGGTTCGATTACTTCTCCAATATCGCCTTCCATATGAACATGAACCGATATATGCGGCTTCCCTTCTTTCATATCTGCCGACACATTTGTTTTTTGACGGACCACGCGATAAGAAATCGCATCTTTTTGACCTGCCCACGGTGTTGTGATAGTCGTGCTTTGAATCCGGTCTAAAACCCAAAGGGCACCTCTTGCATCTGTTCCTTGAATCCACCCCACTAACTTTCCGTTTTTAAAGATGGCGTTGCCATCTGCCTCAACAGCCGCTGGCATCTCGGTTGATTGAAGGCTCTCCTGTTTAGTTCCTGCTTTTGGATCACCTTTTATAGTAAAGCCGCTGACCATGGGCTCTCGGCCCGGCGATACAAGCGCGGTAATGATTTCCTCTAAGTCAATGTTTATATTCTCACCCAGTGCTTTTTCTGTTGATTCCAATGTCTGCATAATTTTTTGAGAGGGAACTTTATCCAAAGCAGTCAAGGTCGTGATAAGTTCCTTTGCCTTTACATGGCGGGCAATGACTACTGATGTTGTGACCCGGAATTGTGAACCCCGGTCAAATGCCTCTAACACAGGTGCAATGCCTTCTGTTTTAGCTATTTCTTCACTGACCACTACGAGGTTGGTGTGGGAGTAATACGGTTCCCGTGAAACTTTCCTTGACATATTCCCATGAACTTCCATAATTGTATCCCCGGTAGCTGTATAAACGGCGACAGGCGGGCTTTGCCCTCCGCCTCCCCCCTGCAGTCCGCCGGCAACATTCCCCGGGTTAAAAAACTGGTAGGAAGCCTCATATTGCCCGTCTTCAGTCCGGTCAATTCCTACAGCAGCGACCAGGGCTATATCCGTTAGCTGCCTCTCACTCCAGCAGCCGGATGTAAAAACAGATAAACTAGCCAGCAGTCCAAACAGAAAAGTGCGTTTACGATTCATTCTGATTCCCCTTTTCTGCGCTTTCGTTTTTAATCGTTCTCGGCTGAGGAGGAGCCGGCATTTGGTTGCCCGCTTCTCGTTTTACGTTATCAGGGCTGAAGAGGCCCGGGCGTTTTTTCGATGCCCACCATGGAGCCCGAATAAGCGTATCTCCAGATTCAACAGGTCTATATGGGCCGAGGGGTGCCATGTATGGAACACCAAATGAGCGCAGGCCGCATAAATGAACCGTCAGCATAATTAAACCAATGATAATGCCATAGAAGCCTATTAGAGCGGCAAGCCCCATAAACGCAAAACGAAGCAGACGCACAGAGATAGCCACGGCAAATGAAGGAGTGGCAAAGCTTGCGATCGCTGTAATTGCTACGACAATAACCATTGGCGGTGACACAATACCCGCCTGTACAGCAGCCTGCCCAATAACAAGACCTCCGACAATGGATACGGTGGACCCAATCGCTTTAGGCAGCCGCAAACCAGCTTCCCGCAAAACCTCAAAGGCCAGCTCCATAATTAACGCTTCAACAATAGCTGGAAAAGG
Organism: Domibacillus sp. DTU_2020_1001157_1_SI_ALB_TIR_016; assembly: GCF_032341995.1. Lineage (NCBI taxonomy): Bacteria > Bacillati > Bacillota > Bacilli > Caryophanales > Bacillaceae > Domibacillus > Domibacillus sp. DTU_2020_1001157_1_SI_ALB_TIR_016. The sequence goes on along the minus strand of NZ_CP135438.1, from coordinate 655,524 downwards.
AACTGTCTCCCGCTGGGCAGCTATGATCAGGACTAGCTGTGTCGGAATCATTTCTTGATGATAGGTGGTAGCGGCGATATACACGGCTGGTCCAATAAGGGAAATAAAGAAAATTAAAACCCGTAAAAAGCGGGTCGCTGAAGCAATATCAAAACGGAAATAATAGTCATCCGGCGTTTGAAAAAATTGTATAAAAACAACAGGCACCAATAGCACAAACGGCGTGCCATTAACGAAGATCGCCACACGCCCTTCCAGCAGGTTTCCTGCGATCACGTCCGGCCTTTCCGTATGGTAAATTTGCGGAAATGGACTGGCCGGCTGGTCCTCAATCAATTGTTCAATATAGCCGGATTCCAAAATGCTGTCGATTTTGATTCTCTTTAACCTTTTCTTTACTTCTTTCACAACACCATGATCGACGACGTTGTTAAGATACATAATCGAAACATTTGTATTCGTTTGGGTGCCTATTTTCATCGACTCTACCCATAAATCCGGCGTTCTAATGATTCTGCGGAGCATCGAGATGTTTGTAGAAATGTTTTCAGTAAAGCTTTCTCTCGACCCCCGGATTACGTTCTGGGTAGTCGGCTCTGAAATCGAACGGGATTCGCCCCCTTGTGTACTGGCTACAGTAAATGCTTTGTCCGTTCCATCAATAAAAATGAGTGTTGCCCCCACCAATAAAGATTCGAGCAGCTTACTCCATTCTGTTTGTTTTTTTACACCACCCATAGGAATGACCAGGTCGTATATGTTATCCAGCATTTCCGGCTTTGTTTCATTCTGTGAAGAAGATTGATACTGCATCAACGATTCGATCAAAAAGTCGTTTAATAATTGGTTATCCACCATTCCCTGTACGTAAATTACAGCCGCCTTTGCTTTTGAAGAACCGATTTTTAATTCACGAATGATAATATCAGGACTGTTCCCGAATTTTTGTTTCACTAAAGAGAGATTGTCCTGTAAGTTGCTCGTTATGGACCCAGGCATCGGGTCAACTGGCTCGTTTGGTGCTGCTTGTTTTTTGCCTTTAAAAAATGGGGACATAGCGCTGCCGACCTTTCTGCTCTTTTTATCTTCAGATTTGCCTAAAAAAGATTTTTTATACGTGTCTTTCTTGAGCAGCTCGGCAAACGGCTGACACTCATTCTTTCGCTTTCCTAACGAGTCTTTTATTTTTGAGAAAGCCAAAAAGCAAATCCAAATTAAGCATTCTTAATAGCAAAAGGCGGTTTCGTTCATACTTATCAGGCAAATGAACAGGCAGTATGTTACCAGATGTTTTTCTGTTATTTCGTGCATTTCTTTCCCCTTTTCCACATAGCACTTTTTCGTTTTACTTATCCGGACTGCTCCCAATTGTTTTTCTTATTCGAAAATAACGAATAAATAAACAATTCATCCTCCATTGACAATTCAACTTTTTGTCTAATAATATGTAATATATTATACAAAGTGATAGAATTGCCGAGTTTGCAGTTGCATTTTGTATAGGCTTATTAGTGAGGCTAGGAAAGTAATGTATGAAAATACCTCTTTTCATTTTAGTGTCAAAGAGTCTCTTTTTTATGGCTGCATAAGAGGTTAAAGCTGCTGGAATCCATTGAATGCAGAACCCTTATGTGAAGAATAAACAGCCTTATACAGAATAGGAGGAAAATATAATGGAGCAATTCGTTTCAACCCTGGTTGGGGAAATAAATGAGCTCTTATGGTCTTACGTGCTCATTATTTTGCTTGTTGGAACAGGCCTTTACTTTACGGTCCGTTCACGCTTCTTGCAATTCCGAATGTTAAAGGAAATGTTTTCTGTTTTAAAGGAAGGAAAAACAAAGAAGTCTTCTGGACTGTCGCCCTTCCAGGCTTTCTGTATCAGTATGGCAGCACGCGTTGGGACTGGTAATATTACCGGTATTGCCATTGCCATCGCACTCGGCGGGCCGGGGGCTATTTTTTGGATGTGGATTATCGCCTTAATCGGTGCCACTTCTGCTTTCGTGGAAAGTACACTCGCGCAGATTTACAAGGTAAGAGATAAAGAGGGTTTCCGCGGCGGGCCGGCTTATTATATGGAAAGAGGCTTGAAAAAGCGCTGGATGGGGGCTCTGTTTGCCATCCTGATTACCCTGTCATTCGGCCTTGTTTTTAATGCGGTGCAGTCTAATACCATCACGGTTGCATTTCAAAGTTCTTTTGGAATCGACCGCTTAACGCTTGGCATTATTATGACCGTTATTTTTGCAGCTATTATTTTCGGCGGCATTAAGCGAATTGCCAAAGCATCTGAATACATCGTCGTTGTACTCGCCGTATTCTATATCGGTATGGCCTTATTTATTACCATTGCGAACATCGACCAAGTACCTGGTGTTCTTGCACTGATCGTGAAAAGCGCCCTTGGTTTGGAACAGGCTGCAGGCGGTGCGTTCGGGGCGATGATTATGAACGGGATCAAGCGCGGCTTGTTCTCGAACGAAGCTGGGATGGGAAGTGCGCCAAACGCGGCCGCAGCAGCGGTAACCAGCCACCCAGTAAAACAAGGGCTTGTGCAAGCACTGGGCGTTCTTTTAGATACAGGTATCATTTGTACAAGCTCTGCTTTTATCGTCCTGCTTTCTCCTGTATATAAACAAACTGATCTTAGCGGTATCGAGCTGACACAGGCATCACTGGCTACACACATTGGTCCATGGGCGCCAGGCTTCCTCGCTTTCATGATTTTCCTGTTTGCTTTCAGTACACTGATCGGCAATTACTACTACGGAGAAACCAATATTGAATTTTTAAATACAAACAAAATGTGGCTGATGATTTATCGTGTAGGCGTACTGGCTATGATTTTATTTGGCGCTGTTGCCAAAGTACAGCTTGTATGGGATCTTGCCGACTTATTCATGGGCTTCATGGTTATTGTCAACTTGATTGCCATCCTGCTTTTATCCAAAATTGCTTTCGCCGCATTGAGCGATTATATGGCTCAAAAAAGAGTTGGAAAAAACCCGCAGTTTTACAAAGAAAGCATTCAAAATTTGGATGGAATTGAAAGCTGGCCTTCTGCTAAAGACAACAAAAACGTTTAATTAGCGGTTCAAGACGACTATGACATCCACTTTTATTACTTGCAAAAACAGCTGTTATTCTTGAGTAGAATAACAGCTGTTTTTTGTTTTTGTATGTTAAAAGCCTAAAGCTGCCCCGTCGCCACGGGGGTCCGCTCCCCCATGCTTAACGTTGGTTTGAGGATCGATTAAAATGGCTCCAGCATGGCCCATCGTATCACTAAAGTCCTCCTCCAATTCAACAGAGTGCCCTTTCTCACTAAGCTGCTGGAGAACAAATTCCGGAATGCGCGCTTCTGCTTTCAAGCTGTTCGAACCAGCACCCCATGTGCGCCCATACAGCCAGCGCGGTGCTTCAATAGCCGCTTGAACGCTGTATCCATAGTCAATCATTCTGGTGACGAGAGCAGCCTGCGTCTGCGGCTGCCCTTCACCACCCATTGTGCCATAAACAAGGTAAGGGCGATCGTCTTTTAGCAGCATTGCAGGATTTAATGTATGAAACGTACGCTTATTTGGCTCTAGTCTGTTTATATGCTCTGGATCAAGCGAGAAAAAACTGCCCCTGTTTTGCAGCGTAATCCCAGTTCCCTCCGGAACGATTCCTGATCCAAAATCATGATAAATACTTTGAATGAAAGAAACAGCATTTCCATCTTTATCTACAACCCCCAGCCAGACCGTATCTCCTTTCGGCTCCAGTTGTTTATTCAGATTATTCGCATGCGAAAAATCAATTTGAGCCGCCAGCTGCCGGCCTCGTTCGACCGACAATAACTTTCGCAGCGGGATGTGAAGGAATTCAGGATCTGTCAGCCATTCATCCCTATCAGCAAAAGCAAGCTTCGTGGCTTCAATTAATAAGTGGTAATATTCCGAAGACCCTTCCTCAATAAAACGCAAATCAAACTGATTTACAATATTTAAAATAGAAAGTGAAGCAAAACCTTGTGTATTAGGCGGCAGATTATAAGCTGTGTATCCGCGGTAAGGAACAGAGATAGGGTTCACCCAATCGGAACGATGACGTGCAAAATCTTCTTTTGTTAAAACGCCGCCGTTTTCCCTAATTTCTTCTACGATTCTCTCACCTATCTTTCCGCGATATAAAACCTGAACGCCTTCTTCCGCAATCGCTTCCAGCGTTCGAGCCAAATCCGGCTGCTTCATGATTTCCCCCGCTCGGTAAGCTGTGCCGTCTTTTTTCAAGAATGTATCACGGAACCCTTTAAATCGCTGAAGATATCTAAATTCGTGGTCGTCTACATTTAAGTTTACATTTGTCCAATGCTCCTGGCTCGGCGTAACAGGGTAGCCATGCTTCGCATAGGAAATGGCAGGTGCCAAAAGCTCTGCCCACGGTAACTTGCCTCCCATGCTTTCTTTCGAATATTCATACGCTTCCTCCCAGCCGGCCACTGCTCCTGGAACTGTCACAGCAGCCAGGTATCCCCGGGCAGGAATAGAAGTGAAACCCTTCTGTCGATAAAAGTCAATGGTTGCTTTTTGCCCGGCACGTCCGCTGCTGTTTAGGGCTTTCATCTCTTTTGTTTGCTGGTTTGATATAAGCCAGAAGTTATCTCCGCCAATGCTGTTCATATGCGGGTACACAACGGCTAAAGTGGAAGCGACCGCAATCGCTGCTTCAATCGCGTTTCCTCCCTTTTTTAACACATCCAGGCCCGCCCCCGCAGCAAGGTAATGGGGAGCCGTCACCATTCCGTTAGAAGCCAGTGTAGTCGGACGGTAAGACTGCATCATTTGACCTTTCATAAAAAACCTCCTCTATGCACATATACATATGCTGAATAAACAAACAGAAAAACTTCTTTGCTTATGTATGACACAAATGCTGGTTTCCACAGCGAAAGCAACGGGCTTTATATGATGAATCTTTAACGTTATTAAACTACATACAAAAAAGAATAAATGTATTTATGTAAGAAAATATAACGAATTTTCAAAAAACAGCTTGGAGTCAATTACTCTCTGAGCAAAAAAAAAAACAGAAAAAGAGTGTTTCACGTTATGGAAACACTCTTTTTCTGTTTTTTAAATCTGGCTGTGCCCTTTTTCTGCAGAACAGCACTTTGAGAAAGCTTCTTAGTTCATATTCATCCGGATACGGTCAAGGCTGTTTTTCCAGTTAGCTTTTAGGGCTTCTTTGGCCTGTACTGCATTTTTTCTTTTTAATGCCTCAATAATTTGTTTATGTTCTTCATACGAAGTGGGCTTACGGCTGTTTAACTGAAAATAATAAAGTTCCATTCGTTTAATTTTGACTTTTACGCCTTCAAGCATTTTTACAAGCTCCGCATTACCCGGCAGCTGAATAATCTTATTGTGAAATTCATTATCAGCTTCAATAGCGGCCAGCTTGTCACCGCTGCCAAGAATTCGATAAAAACGTTCATTCAATGCTTCTAGCTCTGCAATATCTTTTGAAGTAATAAGAGGCACGCTCTGCTCTAATGCCAGGCATTCAAGCGTCCAGCCAATCGAGTAAATGTTTTCTGCTTCAATAGGATTAATGGGCGCTACCTGGGTCCAGCGATTCGCTTTCGTGACAACCAGCCCTTCATCCTCAAGCTTAAGCAGCGCTTCCCGAATGGGTGTACGGCTGATCCCGAGCACTTCCGACAACTCTTGGTCTTTCAGTTTTGTATCCGGTTCCAATTTTCCAAGCACAATCCATTCCAGCAATGTATTGTAAGCCTCATCCCTCATAAACGTACGTTTCACTTTTTTCACTTCTGTTTTATCTATATTCAAAAAAAAGCACCTCCGTTTTTTAATGCCCATATGAAGATTTCTTTTCTGAGAGCCTGACTGCCGGCTGTTTTAGCTATGTTGTAAAGAGTAAGATGAAGTTGTTCGAAGCGCGGGAGAACGATGCAGTTTAGTAAATGCAAAAGATGCCCCGGCGGCTCGTGGCAGGCTGGGACATCCTTTATGCATTTACTATGGTAAAAATATGCAGAGGCCCATAAAAAATCGTCGTTTTACCGTTTCATTTCCGATAAGGTTCTATAATACCTTACTTAAAAATGCTTTCGTCCGTTCGTGCTGCGGATTACCAAACAATTGAACAGGTTTATTTTCTTCTACGATATAACCGCCGTCCATAAAAATAACCCGGTCACCGACTTCACGGGCAAAGCCCATTTCGTGTGTAACAACCACCATTGTCATTCCTTCTTTGGCCAGCTGCTTCATAACTTCCAGTACGTCTCCTACCATTTCAGGATCCAAAGCGGATGTTGGTTCATCAAACAGCATGATTTTCGGATTCATAGCAAGAGCACGTGCGATCGCAACCCGCTGCTTTTGGCCTCCTGAAAGTTCTCCAGGGTACTGATGTGCTTTTTCACGCAGCCCGACTTTTCCAAGCAGGTCCAGCGCTTTTTCCTTTACACTTTCTTTCGGCAGAGAATGCACTTTAATCGGCGCAATCATCACGTTTTCAAGCACTGTTTTGTGTGGGAATAAGTTAAACTGCTGAAAAACCATTCCGACTTCCTGACGCACTTTGTTGATATTCACTTTTGGATCGGTAATATCCTGGCCGTCAATAATAACCTGGCCGCCTGTTATGTCTTCCAAACGGTTTAAACAGCGTAAGAACGTACTTTTCCCCGAGCCGGAAGGGCCGATCACACAAACCACTTCACGCTCTTGAATTTCTGCATTAATGTCTTTTAACACTTCATTAGAACCATATGATTTTTTTAAATTTTTAACTGTAATAATACTCATTTCAATTGAAATCTCCTTTCCAGGAAATTACCCAGTACAGAAAGCAGGTAGATAATAATGAAATAAATGATCCCGACCACAATCCAGACCGTAAAAGCTTCAAATGTAGCAGAAGCCTGAATCTGTCCTCTTTGGGTAATATCCGCAATACCGATAATGGATAAAAGAGACGTATCTTTCAAGCTGATAATAGACTGGTTCGTGATGGTTGGCAGCATGCGTCTAAATGCCTGCGGCAACACAATAGATACCATGTTTTGTGTGCTGGTCATTCCGAGCGACCGGGCCGCTTCTGTCTGTCCTTTGTCCACTGACTGAATACCGGCACGAATAATTTCAGCAAAATATGCCCCTGCATTAATAGCGACTGTAACAATACCTGCGGTTGTGTTATCCATCGAAAAAATTTGCAGCGAGTTTAATCCAAAATAAATAAAGAATAGTTGTACGATAAACGGTGTTCCCCGAATAATGTCTACAAATGCTTTGGCAATCCAATTCAGCATTTTAACAGGCGATAAGCGAAGTAACGCAACAACAAGACCGATGGCAAAGCCTAAAATGATCGCAATTATGAAAATATAAAGAGTTGTTTTTAAGCCTTCCAGCAAATAAGGAAGTACAGTTGAGACAGTGTCCACCTGACATGGCTCCTTTCAAAAGAGGAGCGCGCAAGAAAGGTGCGCGCTCCAAATGTCATAAAATGTATTATTCACCCAAATACTTATTAATGATTTCGTCGTAAGATCCGTCTTCTTTCATTTCAGCCAGACCTTTGTTGATTTTTTCAAGCAAGTCTTGGTTTTCACCTTTTAAAACAGCAATACCGTACTGGTCACCATTCAAGCGGTCGCCGACTACTTTCAAGCCAAGATCTTTTTGGGCAATGGCGTAAGAAATAACTGGATAATCTTCAATTAATAAATCTGCATTTCCATTCGCTACTTCCTGGAACATAGCTGGACTATCGTTAAACTGAACTACTTCAATACCAAGCTTGTCCGCATTTTCTGTTGCATAGGTTGCGCCTGTTGTTCCTTTTTTCACGGCTACTTTTTTGCCTTTAATATCATCTGGAGACTGAATATCCTTGTTGTCTTTTGGCACAACGAGTGAAAGGCCTGCATCAAAATAAGGCTCAGAGAAATCCACTACTTTTTTACGCTCGTCTGTAATACTCATACCCGCAATGGCTACATCTAATTGTCCCGCCTGCATAGCCGGAATAATCCCGCCAAAATCCATTGGTGAAAATTCAATCTCAAATCCCTGGCTTTTTGCGATCGCATTCATAATATCAATATCAATTCCTGTATACTCGCCATTTTCTTCGTACTCAAATGGTGGATATGTTGTATCAATCCCAACTTTATAAACGGTTTTTTCACCATCTGCCTTTTCTCCGCTGTCCCCGCCGCCGCAAGCAGCCAGCAAAAGAGCTAAAACTACAAATAAACTAAGCAGCTTTACTTTCTTCATCGCAATCCCGCCTTTTCAAAAGATAATGTTTATTCATAATTATAGAAAAACTCAAAAGAAAGACGTGGTAAGACAGAAACTCTTACTAAGCCTCTCTCTTAGTCTTTTCTTCCTAAGGGAATTTTTCTATTACTATATGATATGTAATATACCACATCTTTTTAAACAATCAAGCTGTTTTTTTAAAACAAACTCGATTTATGTCATAAAACATAACTTGAAGGAAACGTTTTCTTTAACAATTTTAAACGACTTTTTTATTCACTGGTTGATTCTTTTTCTCACCATCTTCTATCCATATCATTTGATATGTGTCATAAATCCGTGTTAGGGTAGTATTAAGTAACATATGAGGTGAAAAAAGTGGAATTTGTTAACCCTATCAAAAATGTTCAGGACATCCAGTTAATAAAAGGAATGTTAAAGAAGAAATCCAGCCGCGATTTTGTATTGTTTGTTCTGGGCATTAATACTGGATTGAAAATCAGCACGATTCTTTCCTTAAAAGTGGAACAACTGGTAAAAAGTTCAGGGGAGATCCGTTCTTTCTTATTAATTGAGGGTCAAAAAATTTACATTAATGACCAGGTAAAAGCGGCTCTGTCTTTTCATTTGGAGCAAACAGAACCGCCGCTTGACAGCTATCTGTTCAAATCTCCTAAAAGTGATGCTCCGATCACACGGCAGCAGGCATACCGCGTCATAAATGAAGCTGCCCGAAAAGTCGGGATTGCCGATCAAATTGGCACTCATACTTTGCGAAAAACGTTTGGCTATCATGCTTACTTAAAAGGAGTAGCCATCTCTCTTATTCAAGAAAGATTTCACCACGCCTCTCCGTCTGAGACATTCCGCTATATTGGAATGGATGAAAGAGACCAGAAGATCGATGTGAACCTGTAAAGAACGCACAAAAAAGCCCCCAGAAGGAGAGTACGCTCTCTTCTGAAGGCCTTCCCTGCGATTTAGTTTTCAAATTTTTCTTCTTTGATCGAAGAGTGAATCGATGTTGGTTCCGTAATCCGTTCATCTGTCACATGAAGCTGGCACGTTTTGTTTTCTTTAATGTATGTGAATACCCCGTTGTTAAAATCCGTACCGGTTTCTTTATAAAAAATTCCTTCATGAATCACATGGTCTGAGTGCGTAAAGGTGATTCGATGTCCGTCTTCTTCTTTTACGAGATACGCTCTTGTACCATTTTCAAAAAGGTTTTCGTTGTCTTCGACAGACCTGTCGATGGACACAATATGAAAATCAACAAATGAAATTTCACGCAACAGTGTATTTACAAAAGAACCCTTTTTAATTTCTTGCCAGCGGCTCTGCGGAGACTGTCCCAAAATAATCTGGGTAATATTCAGCTCACGGGCCACTTCTGCGATCACTTTCGCGGCCGGCCTCTTTTCATTGTAGCGAATAATAAACTCTTCCGCCCCTAGTTCTTCGGCAAGAACTTTCCATTCTTGGATGTACGCCGCTTTGTCTGCGCCTACTTCGTCTTTCGGAGACGGATCAACCGTTAAAATATAAAGCGGGCAGTCCAGCATATCGGCAATTTTACATCCACGCTTAATAAGCCGCTCACCGTTTGGGCCATAATAGGCACACACTAATATACTTTCATCCATACGGGCTCTTGCTTTTTTCATAACCGTTTCACCTCTAGTATGATTTCCCGCTCTATTCGCCTGGGAACTTTAAAACCAGGCTGAAAAAAGGAAAGAACCATTTTCTCACTTATCTTTAGTTAGGATAAAGGTCTATCCTGAAATTTTCAACCCCTAATCCAGGAATCTGGGCACTTTTCCTTTTAAAAGGCTTTTGCCTTTTTTTAAAACTGATTGCGTTAATTTACTAAGTCAGGAGGGATTTATTTGACACTGATTCATCTGTTTGTTCTCGTTCCGATCTTGTCAGCGCTGCTGATCCCCTTTATCGGAAAATGGTTTCCGAAACTTCATCTTGGCTGGGCCGCTCTTTTTGTTCCCGTTTTATTATTTGTTTGTTTTTGTACAGCCATTCCAAAAGTGGCGGCTGGAGGATCCGTCTCTGGATCGATGAGCTGGTCACAGGCATTGGATCTTGCTTTTTCCGTGCATCTAGACGGACTCAGCTTGATTTTCACGCTGGTCATTACCGGCATTGGCAGCTTGGTCGTTCTTTATTCCATTTTTTATTTATCAAAAGAGCGGGAGTCTCTCTCTCACTTTTACGCCTATCTGCTTTTGTTTATGGGCGCGATGCTCGGGGTCGTTCTCTCAGATAATATGATCATGCTGTACGTATTCTGGGAACTGACCAGTATTTCATCTTTCCTGCTCATCGCTTTTTGGTTCCGGCGGAAAAAATCGCGCTACGGGGCGCAAAAATCTTTTTTAATTACGGTAGGCGGCGGGCTTTTTATGCTGGTCGGCTTCATTATGCTGCATGTGATAACAGGGACAAACAGCATACAAGAAATCATTGCCATGGATGATTCTATCCGGGAACACGCATTGTTTGTGCCAGCGCTCATTCTGATTTTAATTGGCGCATTCACCAAGTCCGCCCAATTCCCTTTTCATATCTGGCTCCCTGATGCAATGGAAGCGCCGACGCCTGTCAGTGCTTATCTTCATTCTGCCACAATGGTGAAAGCCGGCCTGTTCCTGGTCGCACGTTTTACACCCATTTTTGGCGGGGAAGCCGTTTGGTTCTGGCTGGTCAGCGGAATCGGGATGTTTACAATGTTTTGGGGTTCTTTTTCCGCTGTTCGTCAAAAAGATTTAAAAGCCCTGCTTGCGTATTCAACGATCAGCCAGCTCGGCTTGATTATGTTTTTGTTTGGAATGGGTTCTGCTGCGCTGCAGGGCGGCGCTTCCACAGAGTCTATCATTTATACGAAAGCAATTTTTGCTGCTCTTTTCCATCTTGTGAATCATTCTACGTTTAAAGGCGCCCTATTTATGGTGGTGGGCATTGTTGACCATGAAGTCGGCACCCGGGATATCCGGAAGCTCGGCGGACTGCTGCCTTTTATGCCGGTTACGTTTACTTTAGCCGTCATCAGCAGTTTTTCTATGGCGGGACTTCCCCCGTTTAATGGCTTTTTAAGCAAAGAAATGTTTTTCACCGCTTCTCTACAGGCAGGCAGCATGAACATCTTTTCCATGGATACATGGGGACCGCTTTTCCCCATTATCGCATGGGCCGGCAGTGTGTTTACGTTCGTTTATTCTATGTTTATCGTATTTCGGACGTTTCTTGGTCCGTACCGCCGCGAGCGGCTGGAAAAAACCCCTCATGAAGCACCTCTGGGTATGTTGATTTCTCCGATTGTGCTTTGTGCGATCATTATAACGTTATTTTTTGTTCCAAATGGGCTGAGTCACTACCTGCTGGCTCCGGCTATGCACAGTATTCTTCCATCTTATCAAGACATGGAAGGTTTAATTCCACATATTTCAGCCTGGCACGGCTTTAACCCGGAACTGTTTATGACAGCAGGTGTTGTTGTAATCGGTGCACTGCTGGCGAGAATGTACCGCGCCTGGCAGGATGTGTATGAGCTGTTTCCGGCAAGCCGGAGTCTTGACCGCGGTTATCAGTGGCTGCTGACTGGAAGTGAAATAGGCTCAAAAAAAGTAACCAATCTCTATATGACCGGATTTTTGCGCCATTACTTGTATTATATTTATGGCTTTTTGATTTTCTTGACGGGCGGCACTCTTCTTTTTTCAGGCGGGCTTTCCCTTCGTTTTTCTCACGATGTCCCCGCTGCTCCATATGAAATGCTGCTCGTGCTCATTATGGCAGCAGCAGGCGTCAGCATTCTGTTTACCAAGTCACGGATGACGGCCGCACTGCTCAATGGAATCCTTGGCTACTCGATTGCGATCTTCTTTGTGCTTTTTCGGGCACCAGATCTTGCTTTAACACAGCTCGTAGTAGAAACCGTTACAACCGTTTTGTTTCTGCTTTGCTTTTATCATCTGCCGGAATGGCCAAAAGAAGATCGTTCCTTTAAAGTACGTATCCCTAAAATACTCATCTCTATCGGTATGGGTATGTTGACGGTGCTGCTTGCTCTTTCGGTACAAGGAAATAAATTATTCGATTCCATTTCTTCTTATTTTGAAGATTCTTATGATCTTGCAGGCGGACGTAATATTGTGAATGCTATTTTAGGAGATTTTCGGGCGTTTGATACGATGCTTGAAGTTGTTGTGTTATTCATTGCCGGAGTGGGCGTCTATACGCTGGTGAAACTGAAAATACCGAAAGGAGCGGATGATCATGAGAGAAAATGATTTGATTTTACAAACGGTCTCAAAAGTTGCCGTCTTTATTATTCTGACTTTCGGTGTATACCTGTTTTTAGCCGGACATCATCATCCGGGAGGCGGTTTTATCGGCGGGCTGACTCTTTCATCCGCTTTCGTTCTTTTATATTTAGCGTTTGATGTAGAAACCATTAATAAAGGCCTTCCTTTTGATTACAAAAAAGTCGCTGCGCTCGGTGTGATCATTGCCACGCTTACCGGCACAGGTTCTTTGCTGTTTGGCAGCTCTTTTTTAAGCCAGACATTTGCTTATTTTAACCTCCCTATTTTCGGTAAAACAGAGCTTGCGACCGTCATGCTGTTTGAGTCCGGAGTGGCGCTCGGTGTGATCGGCGTAGTGGTCACGATTATTATCAGTATTAGTGAGGATGTGTAAGATGGAAATCATGATTATTCTTTTAGTTGGCGTTCTTGTTTCAACAGCCACCTATCTGCTGCTTTCTAAAAATATGATTCGAATTGTGCTTGGCACTGCCATTTTATCACACGCTATTCATCTGCTGCTCATGACAATGGGCGGACTGAAAAAAGGCAGCGTTCCTATTTTAGGCGGCCAGGCTGATACCTACACAGATGCCCTGCCTCAGGCATTGATCTTAACAGCCATTGTCATCAGTTTTGCTGTGACTGCTTTTTTTCTCGTTCTTGTATATCGTACGTATCAAACGACAGGTGTCGATAATCTGTACGATCTGAAAGGACCTCACGATGAATAACATATTGGTTTTCCCGATGATTGTGCCAATTTTAGCGGCCATGCTGCTTCTTTTCTTTCGATCAAACCGTGCCATTCAGCGCTGGGGCAGCGTCGGAGCCATGACGGCCGTGTTTTTGATCAGTATATGGATTCTGCAGCAGGTGATGCGCCGCGGTATCCTCCGGCTCGACTTTGGTGAATGGCTGCCTCCGTTTGGGATTACTTTTGTAGCGGATGTATTTGCGATGCTGCTTGTAACGGTTTCTTCTCTTGTCACCGTTCTTTGTTTAGTGTATGCCGCTTTTGCGAAAGATGAAAAACGCGAATCTTTCTTTCTATATCCTTTTTCCCTGTTGCTCGCCGCTGGCGTAAACGGCTCGTTTTTAACGGGAGACTTGTTTAATTTGTTTGTCTGCTTTGAAGTCATGCTGCTCGCTTCTTACGCCCTGATGACACTCGGCGGAGAAAAAAAGCAGCTAACCGAAGGCATTAAATATATGCTGATTAACATTTTGTCATCCTGGCTGTTTCTTCTCGGGATCGCGTATCTTTATGGAACACTGGGAACTTTAAATATGGCTCATTTATCTCTGCGGATCGCAGAGGCTGGACAGCCGCCTCTTTTAACCACGATCAGTATGCTGTTTTTAGTAGTCTTCTCCTTAAAAGCCGGACTCGTTCTTTATTTCTGGCTTCCGGGCTCCTACAGCGCGCTGCCGGCAGCCATCTCCGCCCTGTTTGCCGCTCTTTTAACGAAAGTAGGCGTTTATGCGCTGTTCCGGACCTTTACCCTGCTGTTTTACCATGAGCCTTCTTTTACGCATACGGTCATCGGATATATGGCGGCTGCGACTATGATTGGCGGCAGTATCGGAGCACTTGCCCATCGGGATGTAAGGAAAATTGCTTCTTATAATGTTGTCATTGCAATCGGCTTTATCCTGGTCGGTCTTGCTTCTTACAATGAAGCAGGGATTCAAGGCTCTATTTATTACTTGATTCATGACATTGTTATAAAAGGCCTGCTGTTTCTGCTTGTTGGGACGATTATTCATTTAACCGGTAAAGCCCGGTTTGATGAGGAAAGCGGCTTGATCACCAACTATCCGCTGTTTGGCTGGCTTTTCTTTATTATGATTCTCTCGCTCGGCGGCATTCCTCCGTTCAGTGGATTTGCAGGCAAGCTGTTCATTGGAGAAGGAGCCGTTGGTGCAGGGCATTACGGATTAACGGCTGTTGCGTTTCTATCGAGCCTGTTTGTCCTGTACTCCCTTTTACGGGTGTTTCTCATTATGTTTTGGGGAGAGTCGACCATTACGTCGAAAAATCAAGTGCCTTTATCGAAAGGAATGCTTGCATCCCTTTTGGCTTTAGGGATTCTCACGACCGTGCTTGGGCTTGGAATGGATGTTCTCTCTCCTTATATTTCAGAAGCCGCTGATGTATTGGTGAATCCAGACTTGTATATTGAAGGAGCCATGCAAAATGATTAATACTGGCGCTTGTCAAGGAGGTGCAGTCTCGTGCCGGTTCAATTTCTATTAAATATATTAATCGCCGTTTTATGGGTGATGTTAAAAGATGAAGACAGCTTTGAGCTCGATACGTTTGCCGGCGGTTTTCTGCTTGGCATTGTGATTATTTTTTTGATGCACCGATTTTTCGGTACTCCTTTTTACTTGAAACGTGTCTACTCCATGCTGAAACTGTTTCTTATTTTCAATTATGAGCTCTGGACATCCAGCCTTATCATTATGAAGCAAATTTTAATTCCGGGTGTAATTTTTGAGCCCGGTACGTTCTCGTATCAAACAAAGCTTAAAAGTGAATGGGAAATAACCGCTCTTGCGCTTCTGCTTATGCTGACGCCCGGCTCCACCGTTCTGCGCATTTCGCCTGAGGGAAATGAGTTTTTTATCCATGCAATGGACATGAAGAAAACGAAGCCGATGGTTTTACAATCCATTCAAACGTACGAAAAAATTATTTTGGAGGTGACCCGGCCATGATCTATTCTATTTTCACTGCCGCGGTTGTGCTTTTCAGCCTGGCGATCGGCCTTTGTCTTCTTCGTATCCTTAAAGGGCCTACACTGCCGGATCGAGTCGTCGCATTTGATGTGATCGGCGTTAATTTGATGTCAATGGTAGCTATTCTTAGTGCCCTGCTTCAAACGAAAGCCTATTTAGAAGTGATTTTAATTATTGCGATCCTTGCCTTTATCAGCACAGTCGCTTTTTCAAAATACATGGAAAGAGGGATCATCATTGACAGAAAACCAAATCGTTGAGCTGGCTGCAGCGTTGATGGTTCTGCTTGGCGGCATTATCGCCCTGATCAGCGCTTATGGCGTTTTAACTCTTCCTGATGTATACACACGCTCACATGCCGGAACCAAAAGCTCTACACTCGCTGTTTTGCTGGCGCTGACCGGCGTATTTATTTATTTCTGGTCGACAGAGCATTACATTAGTATTCGTCTTGTTCTGGGCATTGTGTTTTTATATTTAACTGCACCGGTAGCTGGACATCTGATTTGCCGGGCTGCTTATAATTCAGAAGCAAAAATGGTAGAGGAGCCGGTGGAAAGCAGCTTGAAAAACATAACCGAGACAGATCATGAAAAACCTGTCCCTTAAGAAAAAGACTGCTCACACATGTATTTATGTAGATGTGTGAGCAGTCTTTTTTGTTATTCTATTCATCTCTGGCATTCCCTTTTTTCTTTTATATCATGTCCTCAAGAGATCTATTGCCATCCTCTGATGCAATCAAAGCAATAGCGTAAATATATTCACGGTCACTCCATAAAAATATTTTTATTACGCTGTGCAGCAGCCCAGTTCAATACATACTTTTTTTCAAGTGCTGCGCAAATCGCCCCTTTGACAGCAGCAGTCAGTGCACCGCTTGCATTCGCAAAAGAAAGAAGAGATTCGTGATGAATGTTGATGGTTTCAGCGAGCCCCTTACTATGGACGTTCAGCTCCAAAAGTTTTGATAAAAAGCCTCCAACAAATGCATCGCCAGCGCCCGTTGTATCCATAACTGTCACTTTAAAACCTGGATCATGAAATTGCTGGCCGCTTTTCAAAAAAAGAGAGGCGCCACTTTTACCTTTTGTGAAAATGACCGCTTTTACATTTCCGGTGAACAAAGAAGCAATGGCTCTTTCTTCTTCCTCAATACCCGTAATAAAAAAAAGTTCTTCATCTGAAATTTTCAGCAAGTCCGCCATCGGTATAAATGCTCTGATCGCTTCGCGGCAGCTTGTTTCATCCGGCCAAAGAGGCAGGCGTACATTCGGATCAAAACTGATGATCCCCCCCTTTTTACGGCAGCCGTTGATCGCTTTTTTGTGTGCTGACCGAATCTCATCATGAGTTAAATTCACCGAGCAAAAGTGAAGTACATCTCCTGACTGAAACCAGCTTTCCTCTATCTCTTCTTTCTCAAGCAGCAAATCTGCCGCGTTTTCCCTACAAAAAGTAAAACTTCTTTCACCTGTTTTATCCACTGAAACGAATGCCAGCCCTGTTTCTCCTTCGTCACTGCGCACGATGTGTGACGTGTCGACATGATATTCTTCGAGGATATCCATAAGATGATCTCCAAAATGGTCATTTGCGATTTTTGTGATGATGGCTGCTTCCCCGCCGTATTTTGCGACGGCAATCGCTACATTCATCGGAGCGCCGCCGGCTACTCTCTCAAAACAAGCTGCATCTTTTAAAGATATGTTTTTTTGAACCGGAATAAAGTCAATTAATGCTTCTCCTATACAAAATACTTTTCCCATTTTGCACCTCTCTTTTTATGTTGTTTTTCCTTCAATCAGCTTCACCGGAAAAACAAATTCTTTTGTACCGGCCAGGTTATACTGTCCTTCGATTTCCTGGATGAGTGTATGAACCGCTTTTTGGGCCATTGCATGGAGCGGCTGCTGAATAGTTGTAAGTTCGGGCAGGATGGTCCGCATGCTTTCTGTACCATCATATCCGATGATTTTTAATCGTTCCGGCACGGAAATCTTTCTTCGTTTTGCTTCTGTTAATACACGGGCAGCAAGGTGGTCATCACTTGCGAAAATCCCATCAACCTCAGGATTTTCATCGAAGAGGCGCTTGATCAGCAATTGAACTTGCTCTTCGCTGGACCTTGCCAGTATTTCATACGTCAAGTGAGGCATGCCCGCTTTTTTTAACACATCTTCATAGGCATCCCTGCGTTTGTTAGCCGGTGTTTCTAATTCCCTGGGGCCATTTATATGAATAATAGATGTACAGCTTTTTTGAACAAGCAATTCTGTTGCCAGCCGGCCGCCTTGATAATTATCACTGGAAACGACTGGAATGCTTTTGGATAAGTAGCGGTCAATGCCTACAACCGGCAAGTTGGATCGCTGATAATCTTTAATCCCTCGATTGTGTGCCCCGCTAATAATGCCATCCACTTGATTCCGAAGCAGCATGTCGACATATAATTCTTCTTTTTTCGGATGGTTAGAACTGTTGCATAAAAGAACCTTATACCCTAACTCAAAACAAATATTTTCCATGAGCGCGATCAGTTCCCCATAAAATGCATTCGCCGTTGAAGGAAAAACAAATCCAATCAGATTGGTTTTTTTTGTATAAAGCGATCGGGCAAGGTCATTCGGTATATAGTTTAATTCCATCACGGCCTCTCCCACTTTTAAACGAGTTTGTTCACTCAAGTACCCCCGGTTGTTTAGTACCCTGGATACCGTTGCAGGGGAGACGCCGGCCCGCTCGGCAACATCTTTTATTTTCGGCTTCACGATGATCCCCCTTTTCTTTAAACAAAAAAGGAAACGAGCTTTTTAGACCCGTTCCTTTTTTGCATTTTTGCTTTACTCTGCACTTGCTGCATTTCGGTCATAGCCATCCTGCTTGATGCTAAGCCATGTTTTTAAGCCAAGGCGGTCAAGCTCCGCTAAATAGTCCTGCCATTCTTCTTCTACTTTTCCTGTTTTAATCCATTCCGCGCGCTTCCTGTGCACGTAAGCAAACAAGTCTGCTTCAATTTTTGACAGCTTTTCTAATTCTTCTAATGAGAAGAACACTTTCGGGTAAATGTTGTCTGCTTTCATATGCGGCACCATAACATTTTTCATCAGCCCAAGTCGCCACGCTGCATCATCTGGTTGTGTTGTGAACTTGCCGTAATATTCATCGAGAATTGCCAGTGGGCCGCCGATATTTGTTTTTTGTCTTAACTCTGCCGGTGCTGCGCCTTCAAGCGGAAGATGCTTGAGCATATTTTTTTCTTCATCATATTCAAAAATATTTTGCTGTTTGTTATCCCCGTATGTGCCCCAGTTGTTTTGAACAGACTGAATCGGATCGTACAATTGGTCAATCCACTTCGCTGTCAGCTCTACATTTTGGTTTGCGCTTGTAATGACCATCCGGCCGCGGTCAAATCCCATTCCATTCGTACGGGCCACGTTGATTTCACCGCTTGGTCCTGCGAGCGGATTCATTAGCTCGTATTTTTCATTCATGCCGGTAATATTCGCTTTATCCCAAGTGAAATAAAGACCATACCGCTCATCTTTTCCTTTAGATAAATACGTGTTAAAGTCCTGTTCAAATGCTTCCTCATCAATTAATCCTTCTTTGTACAGCTCATTAAAGTACTTCATGGCTTCTTTGTAACCGTCCTGATTCGCTGTAAAAGTCACTTTTCCGTCATTGGTTACAACGGTATGATCCCAGTTGTCCCCGAGTCCGAATGCCCCGAATAAAAAAGCTAAATCTTCTCCTCCTTTATTAATAATAAAAGACATTGGAATTTCATCTGCCTTGCCATTTCCGTTTGGATCCTGTGTTTTAAATGCGATTAATACTTTTTTTAGTTCTTCTGTTGTTTTTGGCATGTCCAGCCCCAGATTATTCAGCCATTCCTGATTAATCCATGGAAAAGTATCAACAGAGTGAATACTTTCCTTGCCGGAGCCAAGCTCTTCAATCCATGGGAACGAATAAATATGGCCGTCTGGTGCCGTAATCATAGCCCGGTATTCCGGTGCCTGCTCAAGTACTTTTTTGAGGTTTGGCATATGCTCTTCAATCAAATCCTCAACTGGGATGATCGCCTCATCATCTGCCAGCTGCAGCAACTCATAATCGCTGTAGGATGCATCCATAATAGCATCCGGCAGGTCACCGCTCGCCATTGCCAGGTTCCGCTTTTCGATAAAGGAATCAGACGTATAGTTTTTCCAATCAATGTGCACGCCTGTTTTTTCTTCAAGGCGCTGATAAATCAATTTTTCGTTTGGATCCTCCGGCGCCAGAGGAGAGCTTTGCGTCATAAATTTTAAGGTTGCTTTTTCTTTTAACGGAAATTCAATATTTTCAAGGTTCAAAGCCTCAGTTGAGCTGCTTGAACTTCCCCCATTTCCGCAGGCTGAGAGTAGTACTGCGGAGATCGATAGCGCTGACATTACCTTGTATACTTTTTTCATTCCAATCCCTCACTTTTTTATTTAATAGAACCAACCATGGCTCCTTTTTCAAAATACTTTTGGAAGAACGGGTACATAATAAGCAGCGGCAGGCTTGAAATAATAATCGATGAATACTTAATCATCTCTGATACTTTTTTCAGTTCAGCCATGGCCAGTTGGTCACTGATCATGCCCGGCTGTACTTCGTTTTGGATCAGGATGGAACGAAGAACGAGCTGCAGCGGATGCATCGACGGATCTTCTAAATAAATCATCGCATCGAAGTAAGAATTCCACTGTGCGACAAAAGCGTATAGGGCAAGAACGAGAATAATAGGCTTAGACAACGGCACAACGATTTTAAAGAAAATGTGCAGGTCCGAAGCACCATCGATCCGGGCTGCTTCGAACAGCTCTTTTGGAATCGCTTTAAAATATGTTCTGGCCAAAATAATATTAAATACACTGACGGCGCCCGGAAGAACAATCGCCCAAATGGTGTTCAGCATGCCAAGATCTTTAATAACGAGGTAGGTTGGAATCAGCCCGCCATTAAAAAACATGGTAATAATAAAGAACACCATGAAGATCTGCTTTCCTTTAAAGCCATCAATCGCCAGTGGATATGCGGCCAAAACCGATGTCAAAACGGTCACAAGTGCAAATAAGCCGGAGTAAAGAAATGCGTTAAAAAATCCCCGCACAATGGCGTCATTTTGGAAAATTCGTCTATACCCTTCCAGTGTCCAATCAGAGGTACTCAATGCCAGCCCTTTTTGAAGCAGCACGTTTGGGTCTAAAAACGACGCCAGCAAAATATAAGCAAGTGGAATTAAAATAATAAGCGTAAATAATACAAGCATCACTTTATTGGCCAGCAGCAGCGCCCGGTCGGACTTGGTGTATTGGAAATTCACACTGACTCCTCCTTTAGTAGAGACCTTCGCCTTCATTAAGCCGTTTCACGACAAAGTTCACAAATACAAGCAAAATTAAGTTAATCACCGAGTTAAACAGGCCAATAGCGGTTGAATATGCATAGTCACCAGCCTGCAGGCCTACTTTGTACACGTACGTCGGCAAAATTTCAGATGTTGGAATATTCATATCTGTCTGCATTAGATACGCTTTTTCAAATCCAATCCCCATGATGCCCCCGGCAGCTAATATAAATAAAACGGCCATAACGGGTTTCAGGGCTGGAAGATCAATATGCCAGATTCGCTGCAGAAGCGATGCTCCGTCAATGGTCGCCGCATCATGAAGCTGCGGATCTACATTGGCGAGTGCTGCTACGTAAATAATCGATGACCAGCCGGCCGCCTGCCAGATGCCGGACAAAATATAAACAGAACGGAAATACTCAGGCTCTGTCATAAAGGAAACCGGCTTATCCATAATCAGTGTGATAAGTGTATTCACCATGCCGTTTGGCGATAAAAAGATAAAAAGCATCCCGGTAATGACAACAACTGAAATAAAGTTAGGTGCGTATAAAATAAGCTGAAGGTTTTTCTTTACTCGCTGGCGCCTGATTTGATTCAGCATAAGTGCCAATAAAATAGGTACTGGAAATCCCAATACAAGGCCATAAAAGCTAAGCTTTAATGTATTCATAAAAATGTCATAAAAGTTTGGTGATGTGAGAAAGCTTTGAAAGTGTTCGAGCCCGACCCATTCACTCCCCCAGATTCCTTTTACCGGGCTGAAATCCTTAAAAGCGATAATGGCTCCATACATCGGTACATATTTAAAAATGATCGTTAATAGCACGGCCGGCAGCAAAAACAAGTAAAGCAGATAGTTTTGCATAATATATTGCATCACTTTATGACGCTCTTTTTTAGCCGTCTTCTCCAGCACAGACGTATTTTCCACCTTTCTCCCTCCTCTATTTGTTCAACTCGTTCCTTCCGTCATTGCTTGGTATGTCAACCGGTTTCACAATTAGGTTAAAAAATCATTTGCTCATTTTTATTTCCAGATTGTTTGTAACGGATGAACGATGAGCGAGACAAGTGTCACTTTTCCGTCCTCTATGAATAACTCGACAGTACGACTGTCGCTGTCTGGAAAAATCAAATCAGTCATAGCTATTTCGCCGTCGTTCGCAAATACTTCCACCGATGACCAGTCAACAAAAATCCGTAGCTTTATTTTTCCTTCTTTAGGTGAAAGTACAGCTTGATGTTTGGCGGCGAAGCCTTCATGAAAATCAACCTGTCCGGAAGCCGTCCGATCCATAAATAACTGTTCACTTTTCACATCATATCCAACAATCGTTTTTTCCGTAGAGGAAGTGCATAATGAAAAGCCAAATACGGAGGTATCACCTATTTGAAACTCTGCTTCCAGCTCATAGGTATTTGTCTCTGGCATATACACCGCTTCTGTTTGATCGACATCTTCATTTTCTTTTAATAAAATACTCTGTGACCGGAGCGCTTTTAATTCCTCCACCGGCGATTGAACGAGCCGTATTCCCTGCTCGCTTGATGCAAGCGACAATGTCCGCGGGAGTGTCATAGCTCCCCGCCACTTTGTAGACGGTGTCAGGTTCGCGTATTTCCAATTGCTCATCCAGCCGATATACACTCTTCTGCTGTCTGAATGCGGAATATCCGACCAGCTGACACCCGCATAGTTATCTCTGCCATAATCAAGCCAAAGGGTTGTCCCTTCTGAATGTTCATTACTGAATGCGGTTCCATTAAATTCACCAATAAAGTATTGTGTTCTCGATCCTTCCGCCAAATGAGGATGATCGCCTACGCTGACAAGCAGCACCCATTTGCTTGCTGATGGATCTCCGTCAACCGGAAGCTCGAATAAATCCGGGCATTCCCATACGCCTTCATGAAACCCCTGATTTTCACCAAACTCACTCGCAAATGTCCATTCTTTTAAATTGGGTGATGTATAGATGCTGATGGTTTGTCCCGTTGCCAGTACCATCACCCAGCGATTCGTTTCAGTATGCCAGAACACTTTTGGGTCCCGGAAATCCGGTTTTGATTCATCACTTAAAACAGGATTTCCTTCATACAGCTGCCACGTTCTTCCGTTGTCTTTGCTGTAAGCAATGCTCTGTACTTGCCTTGGACGATCCGAATCCGGGTATGTGCCTGCATGTGTGAAAATGGCCACCAGCCCGCTTTCACCATCGAAAAAGCCAGTTGTATCCTGCCAATCAACAACTGCGCTGCCAGAGAAAATGGCTCCGATCGAATCCGGCTCCAGCGCTACAGGCAGATGCTCCCAGGATACAAGATCACTTGAAACCGCATGCCCCCAGTGCATTGGCCCCCATGTCGTTCCATGCGGGTGATATTGATAAAATAAGTGATACTCTCCGTTGTAATAAACCATTCCATTCGGATCATTCAGCCAGTTTGACTCCGGCGAATAATGAAATTGTGGACGATAGGGTTCCGTATAATAAACATCTTTTATGGGTATTTGTGTCATGGGCTTATTTCCTTTCTGTCAGTTATTAAAGCGCTTTCTATAAATTGAATTGTATGTCATCCGGTTTCATATGTCAACCGGATGACAGAAAATTTTTTTGGCTTTCTGGTCTGCTTATCTGACTGATGAAAAACCGACTATGTATGCTTCTAACAGCTTTTGAAAACATAAAAGAACTGTCTCTCGTTTGAGGCAGTTCTTTTTTTGTATAAACCGTATTTTCAACGTATGCTCCGCTGTCTTTGAAACTACGAAACGTTTTTTTGCTTCTAAGTGCTGGCCCCTTCAATAAGCTGAACCGGAAAGACGTATTCTTTTTCGGTCTCTTTTTTAAGCGTTCCTTCAATCTCTTCTATTAAGAGAGCAACTGCTTTGTCTGCTATCGACACAATCGGCTGTTGGATTGTCGTTAATTCCGGAAAGATATCTCTAACAAAGCTTGTGCCGTCATATCCGACAACTTTTAACTGCTCCGGTACGCTTTTATTTCTTCGCCTGGCTTCCGCTATAACCCGTGAAGCAAGATAATCATCACTTGCAAAAATGCCGTCTACATCCGGCTCTTCATCAAAGAGGCTGTTTATGATTTTTTCCGCAGGACCCATTACTGGTATTTCATATGTTTTATATTCCATCCCGTTTTCTTTCATCACATCTTCATATGCATCTCTGCGTTTATTCGCAGGACTCGCCATTTCCCTTGAACCATTAATATGAATAATCCGCTTACATTTTTTTTGAACGAGGAGCTCACTTGCCAAACGGCCGCCTTGATAGTTGTCGCTTGATACAACCGGAATCGTTTCAGATAAATAACGGTCAATCGCAATAATAGGAAGAGAATGCTGATACGCTTTAATCCCCAGGTTATGGGCCCCGCTAATAATACCGTCCACTTGATTGCGAAGCAGCATTTCTACATACTGCTCTTCCTTTTCCGGCTGGTTTGAGCTGTTGCAAAGAAGCACTTTATATCCTCGTTCAAAGCAAGCGTTTTCCATATGAAAAATAAGCTCTCCATAGAATGGGTTTGAGGTTGTTGGAAAAATAAAACCAATCAGGTTGGTACGCTGTGTAAAAAGAGAGCGGGCTAAATCATTCGGAACGTAATTTAATTCTTTCATTGCCTCCGCTACCTTCTTGCGTACCTCCTGGCTTAAATAACCTCGATTATTGAGAACCCGCGATACCGTTGTAGGCGATACACCGGCTAACTTTGCTACATCTTTTATTTTCGGCTTCACTGATTACACGTCCTTAAATCACTATCTTTTTTTGTATTGTCTCATTGAAAGGACACAGCAGGCAAGAGTTACACGTTATAAAAGAAAAGAGGCGGAAAAGCTATGCAAGCAGCTCTTCCGCCTCTTTCTACGGTCTTCTCCATCCTTTATTAACGGAACATTAAATAAATAAATCGACGATTAATACCATTCCAAAAGCGACAAAAGCCAAAATCGTTTCCATAACCGTCCATGTTTTAAGTGTCTGGGTCACTGACATATTGAAAAACTCTTTAATCAGCCAGAAACCAGAATCATTTACATGCGACAGCATAATGGAACCTGCTCCTGTAGCGAGAACAAGCAGTTCCGGGCTGACTCCCGGCGTCATAGCTGCAATCGGTGCAACAATTCCAGCAGCCGTCGTCATGGCAACCGTGGCAGAACCGACGGCTGCGCGGATCAGGCCGGCAATCATAAATGCCAGCACAATCGGTGAAAGGTGGGCCGCAGTAGCCAGCTCCGCAATCGCATCACCGACACCGCTCGCCGTTAATACTTTGTTGAAGCCGCCGCCTGCTCCGATCAACAGAATGATCGATGCAACCGGGCCGAGGCAGTCATTTGTAAAAGTTAAAATGTCTTTACCATTAAAGCCGCGGGCAAACCCGAATGAATAAAAAGCGAATAAAAGCGATAGCAACAAAGCGACAACAGGGCTTCCAATAAAGTCAACGACCTGACGGAATGAACTTTCAGGCGGATAGCGTAAATCGACAATCGTTGCAACCAGCATTAAAATAACCGGCAGCAAGATCGTGAAAATTGTAATGCCGAAGCCTGGCAGATCCTTATGCTTAGATTCTGTCAGCTGCTCGACAAGCTCTCCTGTTGGCTCTACTTTAATTTTTTTCGCAATATAAGATCCGTAAATTGGACCTGCAACTGCTGCAGCCGGCAGAGCAACAAGCAGAGAAAGGAAAATGGTTTTCCCTAGGTTTGCTTCAAAAATACCGACCGCAAGCATCGCTGCCGGATGCGGCGGAACAAGACTATGCACGACTGCAAGCCCGGCAACAAGTGATAAACCAATTTTCAAAAGCGGTGTGCCCGTATGTTTCGCAATCACAAAAACAAGTGGAATTAATAGAACAACACCAACCTGGAAAAAGACCGGAATGCCGCAGATAAGCGCTACAACCATCATAGCCCAGTGTACATTTTTTTCTCCGAATACATTCACAAGCGTCCGGGCAACACGCTCGGCCCCGCCCGATTCCGCCATCATCTTTCCAAGCATCGTACCGAGCCCAAGAACAATCGCAATAAAGCCTAAAACACCGGCAACTCCTTCTTGAAAGGCTGTTAAAATATCCGGCAGTTTCATACCTGAAATTAAGCCCATAAATAAAGCAGCCATAATAAGTGCCACAAACGGATTCACATTAAATTTTGCGATCAGAACAATCAACCCTACAATTGAAATAATCGCGAATAAGAGCAAACTGACATTATGGCTTAAGCCAAAAATCGAATCCATGTTTTTTCCTCCTTCACCCTTCTCTTGATGTTTCGGCAAGTAAATACATTCACTTACCAGCCTGGCTGTATTCGCTTACAATAAGTGTAAGCGGCAGGTGCCGCACCCTCTTATTGGTGCAGCAGTTCTGCTACTTCTTTTAGCGTGGTTTTTGTTCCTACATTCCCAGGGAAAATGACATATGCCATTCCCGGAAACTTGCTTTCATCACCTGTCCACCAAACCGGGATACCCGGCTTGATCTGTCCCGCTACAACAGCCCGCTTTACACCAAGCCCATTGGTTCCAATATCGCTGGACGTAATGCCTCCTTTGGCAATAAGGAAACGCGGACGGACACTGAGCCGCTTCACGATACTCGTTACAGCATCAGAAATTTGGACGGACAGCTTTAATTCTTCTTCCTGCTTGTTTTCGCCAAGATCCAGCCGTTCCCGTTTTGTGTAAACTGCAACCGTCTGTCCTGCTCGAATGAGACGTTCGCTCGTTTCGATCACCCGCTGAATTTCCGCTTGGAATTCCTCTGGCTGCAAAACAAGATGAACGTTAAATTCAATGAACTCGATAAAATCACATGTTTTAAGCGCTTCAAATTGTTCAGTTGTTTTCTTTACATGAGAGCCAATCATGATCAGCCCGCCATAATTGGATTCTTCTTTTATCAGTTCTTCTTTCGTTAAAAGCCCTCTGTCACTCACACCGCCGATTATTTTCGTCAGCGCCGCAGCACTTCGGAACATAAAATGCTTCCCGGCCTTCATAGCACGAACAAGCGCGATTACCACTACTTTTGCATCTACATAGTCCACCGCATTTACGATAACTTTGTTAAAGTTTTCAACTGTCATCAATTGCTGTACAAGACGGTCAATATGGAGAGCACGAATATCTTCCAAGGACAGGTACACAGCATTTGATGCTTTAAAAACGCCAGCTGATTTTTCTTCTGCCCATTCCCCAACATGGGAGGAGCGGTAGCCAAATGTCCGGTCTTTCGCAAACTCCGTTTCCCCTGCTGGTACCAGCTGATGTTCATCCTGTACATAGTGAATGTTTTCGATGGTAAAACGGCCGCCTTCTTTGAAAAAAGGCATAATTACTTCTCCATCAAACGCTGCGTCTGACTGTGACTCAATAGTGTTT
Source organism: Domibacillus sp. DTU_2020_1001157_1_SI_ALB_TIR_016 (assembly GCF_032341995.1). NCBI lineage: Bacteria > Bacillati > Bacillota > Bacilli > Caryophanales > Bacillaceae > Domibacillus > Domibacillus sp. DTU_2020_1001157_1_SI_ALB_TIR_016. The sequence continues at coordinate 628,350 of NZ_CP135438.1, read as the reverse complement.
TTTAACACCTCGGTCTCAAGCGGATAATGCCCGCGCAGTGTAGAATCCCCCCGGCTGATGATAATAAACTCTTTCCCAAATTTTTCGGCTGTCTTTTGAACGGTTGTGGCGATTTCTGTATGAGCCTGCTCCGTTTGGGCAGCTGTAAATCCTCTTGAATTCGTTAAGATAAAAAACATTGCATTTTCTTCTGCAAAGCCCGCTTCTATACTTTCAGGCGACCAGTCTGTGTAAACGGAAATGCCGTGGACCGTTTGAACTCCGGTAGGATCATCGTCAAGCACAATAATTTTCCGGCCGAATTCTTTAAGCTCCTTTGCAAGCAGATCATTTACAGTGCTTTGATCTGGAACGTTTGGCAGATGGGCGAATGTATCTTGTGCATTTAAAATGTTTGAATGAGTCATGATACATTACGCCTTTCTTACTTCAACATTTGCTAATTTTTCATAGTACTGAACAATGCCGCCATGGTCGTCGCCTGCTTTTCCATCGACTTTTAGGGCATGGAAAATCTCCAACAGCTGGCTTGATAATGGGAGCGGAACACCAATTTCATGCGCTGTCTCCATTACATTTGTGAGATCTTTTAAGTTGATATCAATCCGGCCGCCTGCTACAAAGTTCCGGTCTAAAATCAATGGCACTTTGGCGTCAAGCACCGCGCTTCCCGCAAGACCGCCCCGGATTGCCTGATACATTTTTTCTACATCAATTCCTGCTTTTGCAGCTAATACAAGTGCTTCCGACATAGCTGCAATGTTTAAATTGACAATAATTTGATTGGCTAGTTTAGCTGTGACACCGCTGCCATTTTTGCCGACCAATGTTACATCTGATCCAACCGCCTGCAGTACATCTTTTACGGATTCGAATGCGCTTTCTTTTCCGCCTGCCATAATAGCCAGTGTGCCATCAATGGCTTTTGGCTCACCGCCGCTGACCGGTGCGTCGATCATGTCTACTCCTTTTTTGGCTGCCTCTTCAGCAATTTCTACTGAAGCTACCGGCGAAATCGAGCTCATATCAATAATAACGGTTCCTTCTGTAGCCGTTTCCAAAATACCGCCTTCACCAAGCACTACTTGTTTAACATGCTGGGAAGCAGGAAGCATCGTAATAATGACGTCACAAGTTTCTCCCATTTCAGCAGGTGCTGCCGCTTTTCCGCCTGCTTCTACAAGTGCTTCCACTGCTTTTGTATTTAAATCGTAAACGCTTACGTTAAAGCCTGCTTTTAATAGATTTAGTGACATTGGTTTTCCCATAATGCCTAAGCCGATAAATCCAATTGTTTTAGTCATATGAAGTCTCTCCTTTTTCTTGATGACTTTATTGTTTTGTAGAACGCTTTCATTACTTTACGACTTTATTGTACACATTTATTTTCATTTTGTATACAAAAATATTAAAAATGTATACATTCATTTTGATCGTTCCTTAAAATACTAAGCTCCCCTTTGGTTGATTTCTTCTAACCTGTAATCAAATATGTAAAAATAAAAAGCAGCTAATCTGCTTAGCTGCTTTTTACATTCTATTCAAACAAAATTCTAAATCCAGCTGTAGATGTTTTTTCATCAATTCTTCTGCCTGGTCACCATCATGCTGCACAATCGCGTTGTAGATTTCTTCATGCTCATCAATTAAAAATGGCCGTTTGTGGTATACAACCGTTTTTCGAAACAAATAAATAATAGACTGCATGCGGTCCAAAATATCTATCATGACTGGATTGTGTGTAGCCTTTACAATAAGCTCATGAAACTCCTTATTGGCGGACATAACCTCTTCTACTGTACCCGTCCGGCCGATATCCACACATTGCTTCAGCTTCTCCAGTGCTTCTTCCGTCATATAACTGGCACAGTGGCGTGCCGCGTACCCTTCAAGCAACATACGCACTTGAAAAATGTGGCGAAGGTCCATATCGCTTGGATTAACCACCCGTTTTTGCTTAATCAGCCCTTCCTGCTCCAGTTTTCGTATAGATTCTCTGACAGGTGTCCGGCTGATGCCCATTTCTTCTGCAAGTCTTTCTTCTACTAGCTTTGTTCCCCGCTCGAGCTCTCCGCTTAAAATTTTATCCCGAACATATTCATATGCCTGCACATAAGCAAGTCCTGATTCCTTTTTTCCCACACTATCGTCTCCTGTAGCTTCTTTCCTTTATTCTAACCGATAATCCAGCAGACGTACACGTGAACCAAAACCAGTAAACATCAAACTTTCAATAAAGTGTATACGAGTATTTTTGTATATTTGTATATGTGTATATATGTATGTGTGTATATCCGTATACTCACATTAGCCAATAGAGTATTGTTCTGTTAACGAATTAAGCTCCCGGCTTAGGTTTGTCATCGCTTCAGCTGAAAGGGCCAGCTGAGCGATAGCTTGACCTTGTTCATCAATAGATGCAGTAATTTCCTCTACTGATGCTGCTGTCTGCTCTGAAACGTAAGACGCTTTTTGGACAGCTTCAGAAATTTCTTTGCTTTGCATCATCACTTTTTGCAATTCGCTGTTTAACAATTGAACCCCCTCGGCTGTCTGAGAGATCACTTCTGAAATGCGGGCAAAGCCTTCTTCCGTTCCTTTTACGGCTGCGTCGAGCTGCTGTGAACGGTCAATGGTTTGGGATACGGCCAGCACCGTTTTTTCTGTTTCTGCTTCAATACCCATAATCATTCCTTGAATCTGCTTGGTGGATTGATTAGACTGTTCGGCCAGCTTTCTTACTTCGCTCGCTACGACCGCAAAACCTTTTCCATGTTCGCCTGCCCTTGCTGCTTCAATGCTTGCATTGAGCGCCAGCAGATTTGTTTCAGCCGCTATGCTTTCAATCGTATCTGTAATACGCGAGATTTCCGTAATTTTCAGATATAAACTGGAAATGTTTTTACTTACTTCATTTGAAGAGGACAAGGACTCTTCGTTCGATTGTTTGAGCTGGCGAACCATTCCCTGACCCTGTGATACGGCTTTTTGCGAGTGTTCTGTCATTTCTTTAATCTGCTCGTTCTGGTTATTTATTGATCGAATCGAATGGTTAAGCTGATTTAAGCTGGAATTTGTCGTATCGAGGTCAGCTGCCTGCTCTACAGTACCCGAAGCAATACTTGTAATCGCTCTTTCCACTTCTTCGCTGCCCGCTGCGGTTTCTTCCGATATAGCAGATACCGAAGCTGAAGCATCAACAACTTGGCTGCTTGTTTCCTGTAGCCGGCCAACCAAATGGCTCAGCTGCTTATTCATTTCATTAAAGGATGTGCCCAGCCGGCCGATTTCATCTTTTGACTCGGGCAGCTTCTGATCATTTAGCTTCTTACTGGAAATAGCCGAAAAAGCAGCCGCAATTTGCTCCAAAAGCTTTATTTTTTTGCGGGATGCCGTGTAAAATACGAGAACGCTGGCGGCTGTCATGCCGATTCCTGCTGCGATCATATACCATTTTAGCTTGACCAGCTCCTGATAAAATTGGTCATCCAGCACAATCATCCCAACCGACCATTGCCATGGTTCAAAGTAAGACATATAGGCTGTTTTCGTTACGGCTGTTCCATCGTCTAACGTATCGGGAAAATATACATATCGTTTTTTTGCCTCCGTCTGTTTTGAAGCTTGAACCATATTTTCCCGGTTAGTCGTATCACTCGGTATATCTCCAACCGGGTTTTTTGGATGAAGTTCGGAAGAAAAGTCCTGCCCATACGCAACAAGATAGCCGTCCTGCTTATAAAGGAAGCTGGACTGTGTGTGATCATATATATCTCCTTTTTTTGGCCCTATCAGGAGAACCCTTGCTCTCTCTTTTGCCTCTTCAAGGCTTAAGGCTCCCGCCTCAACCTGCTCGTTTAACAACGTAAGAGTCACAAGCGAAGTTTCTACAAGATGCTTCATATCTTCTTTCCCTGCTTCGGTCAATTCTTTTTTGGTTAAATAGTAGCTTATACTGCTGACAACAAAAGCAGTGGCAAAAATCATAACCGTAATCAAAAGCATCAACTTTAAGAAAACGCTTTCTTTTCGCACCCTACATCCCCCTTTTATAATGGTTCTTTTTATCTATTCTATAAGAAAAAAAGACAAAAAACTAGATTATGTTCATAAATTCCACAAACTTTTTCGTTAATAACGAAGGTTTATCTATTTTGCTTATTCTTCTTCTCTTCAAAGATCTTCATCCCACCTTCATTCAAACATAAAATGAGAAGAAAATTTTACGAGGTCATTGAGGTCATTGATTCCATATATATCCTATTTATATTTTGATTTTTCTCTTTTCATTAGTATTGCAGTTATCAGATATTTTCATTAAAAAACTTTCCTTTACTCATAAAATTTACCAAAAACATCGATAATCCCCTATTTTTGTTGTAAAAATGAAATATTTCTGCAACTAAGTTGTTATACTTCCAAAATATAATAAAGGTAACAAAATATTAAACTATAAAAAATGAGAAACGGATTCCAGGAGGAAAATAAACTTGAAAAAATTGATAGCGGCATTGACAGTCACTGGCATTTTGCTTAGCGGGCCACTTAACAGTGAAGCAGCGTTAGGCGACCGGACATTAAAAGCAAATATGAAACATCAAGACGTAATCCAATTACAAGGTTTACTCCAGAAGAAAGGTTTCTTTAATTCAAGCCACCGAAATTCTTATTTTGGAAAAAGCACCAAAAGAGCCGTTATGAATTTCCAAAGAAAGAACGGCTTGCGGGCTGACGGAATTGTTGGGGCTAATACATACAAAGCATTAGGTGTAAGCAAAACAACATCATCAAAAGTGAAATCTGCTTCTTATGGCAGTGTTTCAAGCGTGATTAGCGAAGCGAAAAAGCATACGGGTACGCCATATAAATGGGGCGGAACCACTCCAAGCGGCTTTGACTGCAGCGGATTTTTACAATATGCATTCAAAAAGGGCGCAGGTGTCAGCATCCCAAGAACGGTTGCGGAAATCTATAAAACCGGCACAAAAGTATCTTCACTGAAAAAAGGCGATCTTGTGTTTTTTGAAACGTATAAAAAAGGCGCTTCTCATGCCGGTATTTATCTTGGCGGAAATCAATTTATCCATGCTTCTTCTTCAAACGGAGTAAGCATTTCATCGATGAACAATTCTTATTGGTCTAAACGGTACATTGGAGCAAAACGAATTATGAACTAACAAAAAGCACCGCTTTTTCAATGAAAAGGCGGTGCTTTTACGTATACTTTTTGCTGACATAGCTTTTCCGCACTACTTGTTCTTTCAACCATCTAGTTCTCTTTTGCTGTTGTTTCTGCCGCTAGATTTATGCCTGCCACCGAAAAGCAACACAATTTAATTTATTATTGTAGGAATATGGAGAGGAAGCAGTAAAAGGGTTTTATGTTGTGTAAAATACAAAAAAGCCTGCAGTCCTTGCCTGCAGGCTGAAACGTTTTTTGCGTGAATCACTTTATAAAGACGATAGTTCTTTGCGGAGCAGCGATGTGTCTACATCGTCTTCTACTACAATGTGAAGCGGCTTATTAAACGGAAGTGTATAGAAAGCTAGAAGGGTTTTTGCATCAAACAGCTGATTGTCGCTCTGCACCCATATATCGAATGAATGGCTTTGCGCAATTTTATTCAATTTTTGTACATCGTCTTTGTCCCTTAATTGAAAATCGATTAACACCTGAACCGCCTCCTTTTCTATTATTATAGAATACCAGCAGGCGATTGACGATAAAATCTGGTATTCCTAATGGTTCTATGTGAACCTCTCCACCTAAATCAAAGATTTTGATGGAGCATCCCTTATCTTGAATACGGTACAACATCAGCGGGTTAAGCTTCCTTCGGAAGCCCGAGTGCATGATGGAGACTAATGAACGAAGACAAGGTCTGGGATGTCCTTATTGCCAGCTCAGGAACTCTGAACATAATGTTCTCCTGTCATTTTTTCCTCCTTAAAAATCCGCTTTATGTATCCTACAGAAAAAGTGGTATTCATGTAACTTCTATAAACAGTAATTTATTTTACACTTTGGGCTCCCCTTTTTTTCCTTACCCTACAGTACAATTACGGCAACCTACGCCAAAATCATATTCCTTATCATTCTCATACCAGTCATGGTTTTGTTTATTGTCGGGGTTAAGAAGAATCATGCCATTTTTCATCCTGGATGGACTGCCCTGGCTTAAACTTTGTCCGTTTATGTATGACAGCTATTTCGGCAAGTAATTCTTGCTCACTCATCTCTTGGCAAGGTTTTTTAATCAATATGTAAATAAATCCCTTATTTGTGAAAACACCCAATTTAAATTGTATCATACTCTTTTAAAAGATCTGTGATCCTAAAAGATCATTTCTCTCTATCTTTGAGATGTTGAAAAAGCTGAAAGTTTACCGATTCTACGTTATGCTGTATTTTATTGCATAATTGTAAACTCTGCCGCTATAGACACAAGCTCCTTTGTACCTTCGTTCCCTAAAGAATAAAATGTATGTCTCACTCTGTATTTTTCCGCTGTCATTAGCATTTTAAAACGTTCGAATGAAATGGATAGTTTCTCACTTTTCCTTGCTTCGACTATAAGCATATCTGTAAAAAATGATATTTCAAGATTATTACATGAGATATTAAAGCAGGCGGAGAAAATGGGAAAAAATGGGTGTCACACTTCAGGTAGACGAGTTTCTTCTATTATATATAGCTGGCTGTTTCTATGGCAGAACGGATGGCTCGTTTAAGTTGAAGAAGGCCATCCAGCTCGTTGTGAATAAAGGAGAAGGCCCCCCCTGCTTGCTTTTACTTACTTACAATATTTTCACACAAAGAAACACCCCGATCGTTGATTTTTTGTTCAACCATTGGGGTGCCTTTCAGTGCTTTTTCCGTAACCTATTGTGTATGAGGAAAAGGCGTTTAGTTCTTCTCTTTAATAAAGCATCCTATTTTCCTTTTCGGTCAACTTCTTTCAATCGCTTTATCACTTCGGCTGTCACTTCATTTGTGGTACTGCTTCCGCCGATATCTGGCGTTAAGATGCCGTCATTTGTCACGCTTTCTACTACATCCAGTAACACAGCTCCAAGCTCTTCTTCTCCAAAGTGATCCAGCATCAGTTTAGCTGTCCAAATTTGGCCAATCGGGTTGGCCGTTCCCTTTCCAACGATATCAGGTGCCGACCCGTGAACAGGTTCAAACATAGACGGATATTTCCCGTTTACATTAATATTAGCTGCCGGCGCAATGCCAATACTGCCCATAATGGCTGCACCCAAGTCTGTTAAAATATCACCGAATAAATTGCTCGCTACAATCACATCGAAACGCTCAGGACGTGTAACAAAAAAAGCAGACAAAGCATCAATATGCTGGGAATCATGCTGAATATCCGGATAGTCTTTGGCTACCTCTTTAAAAACGCTGTCCCAAAATGGCATAGAGAATGTAATGCCATTTGATTTTGTTGCACTGGTCACATGCTTTTTCCGCTTTGCAGCTAATTCAAATGCGTAGCGCATCGCTTTTTCAGTTGCTTTTCGGGAGAAGACCGCATTTTGAATCGCAATTTCATCTTCACCTCTGTACATATTTCCGCCAACCGAGCTGTATTCGCCTTCACTGTTTTCTCTGACTACAATCAGATCAAAATCTTTTGGGTTTACAAGCGGCGACCGAACACCTTTCATGACTTTTGCAGGGCGTATGTTGATCTGCTGCTCAAATTCACGACGTATTTTAATCAGCAGCCCCCATAGTGATATATGATCCGGAACAAGCTGTAAATTTCCCACCGCTCCTAAAAAAATCGAATCAAAATCTTTTAGTTTGTCCATTCCATCTTCCGGCATCATGTGTCCGTGCTCCAGATAGTATTCACAGCTCCAAGGAAACTCTTCAAATTCAAAAGATAATCCGCCATGAATTTCTGCGATCGTTTTCAACACACCGGTTGCTGCCGGCACTACTTCTTTCCCAATCCCGTCTCCTGGGATACTGGCTATTTTCAGCTTTTTCATGTTTACGCTCCTTTTCACCATTTTATTAAGTATGTATTTGGTCGGCGGTCGACCGTTTATAAAATGATCATATAAAATAACCTATAACAATGCAAGCGTTTTATTTTTAATAAAACAAAAAGCTGCGACTTTCATGGCCGGCAGCTTACCAAACTAGATTTATTTTTGGTTTTCTGTTCATTCTGGCAGCACTTCTTTTAAATGATCCAGATCCAGCTTGAGATGGCTGATCATTTCGTCTGCTGCTTTTTTTCCTTCTCTGTTCTGTATGTAGCCAAAGATTTTACGGTGCTGTTCCAAAATGACCTCAGCCCTGTTTTCTCCTTCAAGATTTAAAATCCGAAAAAAGTGCGTAAGAGATTTTAAACCATCCAGCTGTTTCTGCAGGCGCTTATTTTGTGTGTATGCAATAATCAAATGATGGAACCGCTCATTTAATGTGACGACCACTTCCGCTGATCTTTCATTTTCAATGGCTTCGGCGGTCTCTTGAAGCACTTGGCGGATAGATTGAATTTCTTCCTTTGTTGCCATACTTGTCATTCGTTCAACCGCAAATGATTCCAGAGCCATTCGGCAAAAATAAATTTCTTCTACGTCCTGAATCGTCGGTTCATAAACTTTTACTCTTGATTTTTCATCTGTTACGACTAACCCTTCATTTTCCAGCATTCGGATGGCTTCCCGAATTGGGCTTTTGCTCACTCCAAATTCTTTGGCCAGCTGATTTTCGACAATTCGCTCACCCGGCTTGAATGTTCCCTCAAAAATCATTTTTTTAATTGAATGATAAAACTGTTCATAATACGGGATTGGCTTTTGAATTGAAAAATCGTTCATTTTCTCACTCGTTTCCTATTTGTTAGTAAAAGACCTTTTCCATCACCATGTATTTCTTCTGATCTCGTTGAAAACATTGCCCTGTCTCAACCAGGCCGAACTTCTGGTAAAACGGCGTTTTTTCTTTTCTTGCGTTGCACCATATTCTTTTTACGCCCCGCTTTTGTGCTTCATTTAAAAGAAAATGAAGCAGTTCGCTGCCATACCCTTTTCCCTGCTCTTCCTGGAGGGTCGCAAATTTACGAAACTGCATTTCAGTATCTCTTTCAAATGACGATACAACAGAAACGAGTTTATTACCGCTGTATAGACCGTAGTGAAGACCTTTATCATCGTCTTTTAATTGAATATATTCGAGTTCCCGTTCAGGCCACATCACAACGTGCCTGATTTCCCATGCCTGCTCTTTTGAAATCGCCTGTATCTTCACATTCATACTCCCTGTTCATGACTTCGTTTCATTTATTATGACAATTCATCACATATGGGTCAATCACTGTTCGTTAAACAAATAGCGGGCGGGCACAGCCATGATTTTTTCTATCAAAAAAAGCTGCCATAGCGGCAGCTTTTCCTTTTAAAAGTTAAAGTACAGAAATTCTGATACATTTTGTAATTGAAGAACCGAATAAATAACCAGGACAGCCAGATAAACAGCTGTCGGCCAATTTGGCTTAAATGCATCTTTCAGCTGAATAGAGTTTTTAGCAAAAACAGCAATCCCAAATGCAATGACAAGCAGAAGTGCTCCTTTTGCGAAGCTATCCATAATCGTAAAATCATAATATGGAAGGTTCAAGGTGTTAAACACTTTGTTCTGTAAATCATCTGGCAGGCTGAATCCGTTTAAACCGATCATACTTTTTAAAACCTGAAGAGCGACTTCCACCGATGGAGCACGGAAGAACACCCATGCCACATTGACAAATTGGAAAGTAATAAACCATGCCAGCAGTTTAGGAAGCTTAAAGCCTGCCCGATTCCACAATCGGTTGATCACACTTGCTACACCGTGCATGATACCCCAAATAATAAATGTCCACCCGGCTCCATGCCAAATTCCGCTGATAAAAAAGACAGCTAAAATGTTTAGATAGGTTCTGACGGCTCCTTTGCGATTTCCTCCAAGCGGGATATAGATATAATTCGTTAAAAATCTGGAAAGTGTCATATGCCATCTTCTCCAGAAATCCTGAATACTTAGCGCTTTGTATGGGGAATTAAAGTTGACCGGCAGCACAATATTAAACAACAAAGCTGCCCCAATGGCCATATCAGAGTATCCGCTGAAATCAAAGTAAAGCTGGAATGTATAGGATAGGGATGTCACCCACGAATCCACAAATGTTAGGTTTTCCGGTGTGCTGTATCCGGCATTCGCCCATACAGCAAACGTATCTGCAATTCCTACTTTTTTAAACAGCCCGATTCCAAAGATAAAAAGACCGGTTGCAATATTGTTATAGTTTATTTTCCGATTTTCTTTATCTTCAAATTGAACCATTACATCATTATGCTGAACAATCGGTCCGGCAATCAGCTGTGGGAAAAAGGTAAGAAACAAGCCATAGTTTAATGGATTGTAGCCTTTTGTTTCTCCACGGTAGGAATCAACAAGATAAGGAATCTTTTGAAACGTGTAAAAGCTGATCGCCAGCGGAAGAACCAAATTTAAAATCACAAAATCAGTGCCAAAAACGGCATTTACATTTTCCACAAAGAAATCATGATATTTAAAGTAGCCCAGCAAACTAATATTAAACAAAATCCCAACTGTGAGCAGAATCTTTTTGCTCTTTTGATTATGCATTTTTCCAAGGTTGGTACCGATAATATAGTTAACTGTTAAAGAAAGCAAAAGCAGCGGCAGATAAATCGGATTCCACCAGCCGTAGAAAAATAAAGAAGCTAAAAACAACCAGGTTTTTGATAACGTGAAATTAATTTTGTTTAAAGCAAAATAAACAATAAACACAACCGGAAGAAACATAAAAATAAATTCAAACGAATTAAAAATCAAGAAGCTCACTCCGTTAATAATGTTCTGTACAAATGCCCCCTACACTATACTATCTAAACTGCTCCCAAACAACAATACTTTAACGAAGATGTACAAAAATATTTATTATTTTCTTTTATTCTTATAGAGCTAACTGCAAAAAAGCTGCTCTTAAGAACAGGCAGCAGACGCTGTCTTCTCTAAAAGCAGCTTTTCATTTTCATATATAAGTTCCTGGTTTCTATATACACATATACTAATATATTCATATACATGTATATAAATATACATGTATACTTCTACTTTAGTACGCTTTTTAAAAAATTATTGATTAACTCAGACTTGGCTCCCTTCCCGTGTTCCTTCCCAAACTTGTCCAATTTCTTTGCCACATCTTCATCAATATAAGCACTGATCTGCCGCTTAAGAACAGGCTTGGGCTTTTTAGTAACAGAATGGAGAATGTCCCCTACACTATTACTCAATGCATCTTGCTGTTTTTCTTCTCTTATCTGCTCTGTATTCTCCATGCTGTGGATCTTTTCCACCTTAGCTTCAAGCTGTTTTTCTCTCTCTGGCTGTACCCTTGCACCGGCTGTTGCAGCGACGGCTCCGAACCCTGCTAGTCCTTTACCTTGCTTGCTCATTTTCTTTAATCTCCTTCCATAATTCAAAGTAGCTTTTTGCAATATCAGTGGACTTTTTTGCAAGTGTAGCCGGCACTTTTTCGTATGCTACACTGCTGGCAAATCGAATGCTTCTTGGAATATAGGAATCAAATAAATGAATCTGGCTTTCGGCGCAATATCTTCGTGTTTCCTGCATCACTTCCTGATGTAAAATCGTCTGGAAATTAACCATTGTTCCAACAACTCCAAGCACCCGCAGCTCAGGGTTAAACTGTTCTTTAAAATCATCAATGGTTCCCAATACTTTTACTAATGAACGCATGGAATAACTCTCCGGAGAAAATGGAATTAAAACGGAATCTGCGAAAGCAAATACATTTCCGACCATTAAAGAAAGAGACGGCGGCGTATCAATTAAAATATATTCATAGTCATCCCGCAAAGAGCTGCATGTTTTCTGCATAATCGAGAAAGGTGCGCGATATTTTTTGCTTTTACCAATCACCTCAAAATCAAATCCAATTAAATCATCATTCGCTGGGAGAATATCTAAGTTTTCATAGACGTTTTGAACCGCTTTTTTTGGATCCAGCTGATTGATCAGTACATCATACAAGCTAACTTCAAACTCATCTGGATTTTTCCCAAACGACAAAGCCACATTGCTTTGATTGTCTGCATCAATGATTAACACTCGTTTTCCCTCGGCTGCCAAAACGCCAGCCAGGTTTGTTGCTGTCGTCGTCTTTAAAGACCCGCCTTTATTATTGTTGACAGCAATTACTCTCATTTTCTAACCACCCTTTCTCTCTATTTAAGCTGATTCTTTTTATATAGAAACCCACTAATATATATTCTATTAGCGAGGCCTGCTCATTATTCATAGCAATAAACATTTCAACGTCAATAGCTGCTTGATGTTTAAAAGAGAGTCGTGATCCATATGAAAGCTAATCTAGATGCCGTACAAAGCTTAAATTCCTTATTGATGGCCGTTTTCATTTTCATTTCAAACCTTTTACTTCATTTAATCCTTACATTGAATAGGCGGTTTTATTAAAGAAGTATTTATTTTTAATACATTATTTAAAAATAAAGTACGTATCTTTTTTGATACAGATATGGCAATGAATGTAGAATGTAGTATGACTGATCATATTCATGTTAGTACTAATATTAGTATTGATATTAATACAATCGTTGATATTAAAAAGTTGTCTCTGTGGAAGTCAAATTACGTATTTAATTAGTAGAAATATTTATATGAGAAACAATACCAATTATGCTTTTACTTTTATTTCAGTTGAGCCATTATATATACTGTTAGTGCTTTTATGGGAGGTGAATTTCGTATTTGTTTTGTGACGCCTATTATATAGAAAGAACTCATCAGTATAAGCCTGGACATTCACCATAATATTTTCATTGTATGGAATATAACCACCCCGTTTAAGCTAATATCTTTTGGCACCTTATTTTACATGTCAACTTAATCGAATGATTGTGATTAAAACAAACAGAAAATAAATGATGATATGGATACTCGCTTTACCGGTCTTGATCGTGTAAATATTTTATAAGAGAGCGGAAGAACAAAGGGGAATGACGTGCAGTAACCGTACTCGTACTGATAGCAACATTGATTTACTACGAAATATTTTTCATTCATATACACATATACTAATATACAATGATACTTGTATATTAGTATATGTGTATATATGTATTTATGTATATTTGTTTTGTGCTGAAAATAAGCTTAATGATAAGTTTGTCAGCCCCTTCTTTTCAATATCTATGTTAGTACTAATATTAATATTAATATTTAAAACAATGATAATAGAAAACAAACCATGATTTCGGATGAGCTGCTCTTAGCAATATGAATCAAACAATTCCTTCCATATTCGATATGGTGATTTTGAGGTGAGCGTAATGTATGATAGCGAGGTTACACAAAAAGTGATTGCTTTCATCGAAAGAAACTTAACAGAGGATCTGCAATTGAATTCTTTTCCAGCTGTAACGGGATACTCTAAACATCATTGGCTGCGTGTCTTTAAACAAGAAACAGGTAAGTCAATTGGTGAATATATTCGTATTCGCCGGCTCGCTATGGCTGCAACGCTATTATTGCATTCTGAGAAACTCCTTATCACAATCGCTTTTTATTTCACTTTCAATCACAGGAAGCATTCACGCGACGTTTAAAGAAGTATACAACTTGCCTTCAGGAAAGTATCGCCAAACGATGAAAAACATATGGATCGAAGGGGAGGAACAAGCTATGAGTATGACTGAATCCATTAAAGGCTGGTATTTAAGTGGTTCAACCCCCGAACTATATGACATCTCTATAGATACGAATGTTTTTCAAATAGGAACTAAAGCCGGGCTGCTCGCCGCAAAAAGTGAAACAAATGTACAGCAGTTTGGGCCAAGGATGCAAGGTTGTGAACCTCTCCACCTAAATCAAAGATTTTGATGGAGCATCCCTTATTTTGAATACAGTACAACATCAGCGGGTTAAGCTTCCTTCGGAAGCCCGAGTGCATGATGGAGACTAATGAACGAAGACAAGGTCTGGGATGTCCTTATTGCCAGCTCAGGAACTTTTGCCTGAAGTGACAACCATTTCGTTTCCGAAATGGTTTTTTGAAAAGCCCGAATGAAATAACGGGCCCCGATATTATAAGAAGCAGATAAATCCGCGTGATAGACTTTGCCCGTTGAAAACGTGGCAAGGTCTTTTTTCCGGTTCCGTTCCACTTTTCCAGAGCCATCAAATGCCAGGGCGCTGGTGTTTCGCGGATTGATCCGGGAAATCCGCATGCCCAGGGAGTGCGCCATTTCTTCCACTTTGTTCTGGATGCCTATTTTCCGCCATCCGTGAAGCTTGAAACGAAGTTTCCTGGCTCCATAAAATCCTTTTGGGATTTTCATTTTGCCCAGATATTCGAATACGATGACGTCACAGCCATGCTTTGCTGCAAATTTTATAATTTCCTGGCTTGTGTGGCGGACAATATGCTGCTGGTACCCATTGATCTGCCGCCAAAAAATCGGTGCCTGAATGCGGCCGCTTGCCCGCTGGGCTTTCCGCAGCTTGTTCGTTAACGTCTGCAGACGGTCTTTTTCTTTAGGCTGGTTGATAAATATCCGGCCTAAGACAGTACCTCTTACATCGATAATTGAACAAACCGCAGAGTTCGTGACTCCGAGATCTACCGCGCACACTTTTTGTTCTTGAATAGGCGTTTTTGCTAAAGTGACTTTGTTTTCATAGCTGATGGAAAGGAAGAATTTCTTTCCCCGCTTAATCAGCTTAGGATTGTTCTCTTTCCATTCCCAGACACCGCGTTTGTAGAGGTCCTGCCCTTTAAACTCGATATCTACCCATACCCAGTCATTCTGATGGAATACCTTAATTTGCGCAGTGGTAGCGGATGTTTTGTTGAACATATTCCCTTTATAAAAAAACAGGAAATTCCTTATGTTCCGTCTGCAGGCGGGGAGGCTGTTTCCTGAATTTCTTCCCTGCGTAAAGAGCATACTTCTGCTCTTTTTCCCAGTTTTGATAGTTAGAGCGAAAGCTCTTTACTTTGCCAAAAGCAGAAGCAATAGCACTTCGGCGGAAGTAGGACGGAAATTTGTAAAAGCGATCCTTAAACTCTTTGTATTTAGGTTGAGGGTTTGATTTGGTTGCGTGAATCAGTTTTTCTACTGCCGGTACAATCGATTTGGTTGTCAGGTCGTCGGTATTATCAAACTCTTTGTCGATCACTTGAATGATGAAAGACAGGGCATCATTATAAATATCCAGCTTATCATTGAAGATTTCGGTCCGGTTTGTAATTTTGTGCAGCAGTGACTTCGCAACTTTCATGACCAAACCCTCCTTTCCATTTTTTAGTCCTTATGATACGTTGATCGTATCAAAATGGAAATCAATTGTAAAACGAAAAGAGAATCAATATGAGTGATTATAAATAAGAAGCGGCAATGGGTCTAATGAAAAAATATATAGAAGAGTAGGAAGAATTAAGACCTTAGCGCCTAACCCCCACTAAATCGGAGATTTTGAAGGGGAATGCGGCGCTAATTTTTTGTACAAGCCGGGCAATTTGTAGGGAAGCATTAAAATTGTCCCGCTATTTAAAAAAGGAAAATGCTACAAAGTGTGCAGCTTGGCTGCGGTAGACAATGTAGACGGTGACACACTACAATTTGATAATGTGAGCGATTGCTCAATTGAAGGGACAACTGACTGGAATCATTATTCTATCGTATTGGATATTCCTAAACAAAGCGCCTCGTTTTCTTTGGTGTTTTACTCATTTGAAAGGAAGAGTATGGGCAGATGGGTTTTGTTTAGAGGAAGTAGACAAAAAAGTACCTGTAACCAATATGCTGGTCATTGAAAAGCTCCCCAAGCAACTTGGATTTTAGCGAATAACAAACCTTTTTACTTTTTCTCACTGCTTCCTATTCGCTCTACGTTCATTACGTTCACCATATAATAGAAGAAACACGGTAAAAGATTGTTTCGAAAACAAACTATAGGGGAGATGAAAAGAGCCCGTTTCACTTGCTCTGTAAGTAAAAGGGGGGCTTTTTTTATATTCTATTGAAGGCTGCCCAATTGATTTAATCTTTGCTTGAGTGATATAAAAGACTGTAAGCTCTTCTCATTATGATAACTGTTAGGTATATTGAGTGGTGAGAGAGAGGGAACAATCCCCTTGCTTTAAAAATTTTATCACTCCACTAAACATAGTCATGAACGGAGAGGCCTTCCAGGGAAGAATTTAAAATGTTTTAGAACTGTGACATGTATAAAATGTTTTCCTTCAAGAGATAAACAGAGCAGGCACGGCTATAATGTATACTTATAGATATGTATACGTATATACTTATTTACATATATACTCATATACACGAATACATATATACTTGTATATTTGTAATTTACTTAGCCTATGATTAAGATGAACCTTCTTTATTACCTGCATAAAGAATGGTTCGTTTCACAAGCAGAAATTGATTTTCCTCTTAAGCGAATTTAAGCTCCCTGCCAGCAGTTCACCTCTCTATACGGTTTTTCAGTTTTACTCCTTACTCTCCTCATGTTTCTTTTTCCCAATGAACAAAAGTATATTTCTTAGCCTTTAAACAGGACCCCGTTTGGTAAAGCAACAAATGGTCCCATAAGGCGTTTGATCGTCTTCTTTAGCCCGTTAGCTTTTTATGAAAGGGAAGGGGAGCAAGCAGCCTGCTAACAAGCCCAGGAACATATAGAAAGACCCACATGAACGTGAGTTAAGCTGAATGTTGAAACATGCTACCGCAATATCAAAGAAGCTAACTACGTAATCTTTTCTACTTATTTGCTGATAAGGCTGTTGGTTGTAAGCAAAGACCCTGCCCGTATGTACTTCCTTTTAAGCGTGTATATTCATATACAAATAGACTAGTATACGTATATATATGTATATGAACATACATATATACTTGTATATTCGTAAAGCTTCCATGGTCAGGCTATTATTTTTATTTTTTTGTCTGCCTCTCTTTATTAGATGCCTAACATTCATAAAGACTTTTTCCTGCTCAAAGAAATAAAGATATCTGGCAAGTGGAGTTTACTGGTTTTCTACTACATTTTTCAGTTTGGTTCTTATATAAGAATGCCCGACGTGCGATATGAATGTTTAAACTGTTCTACTTGATCTTGCTTATTACTTCCTTAGTGATTCGCTTTTATCCATTAAAGAAGGACGCAGGAAGAACAAAAAGTAGAATTCAATGTATATTCGTATGTGCATATACATATATATTTGTATATCCATCTATGTGTATACCTATTTACTTGCCCAAGGGATTAAGGGATTTCTTTTCCGATCTCCCACAAAAGTGATTGTACAAGGCCATGCTTAAAGAAAAGAATTAATTCAGTTTTATTTAATAAGAGTCACTTAATCCATCTACAAATAAATATGTATATGCGTATACAAGAATACTCGTATACTTGTATACGCAATATTTCAAAGCTTACTATGAAGTTTGGCAAAGAGTTTTATTCCCGCTTCTCCTCTTAACAGTTCCAGATTAAAACTCTTGTATAAAGTATTTAACGCAGTAAGTAATTGGTTACGCCTTTCCTGCTCAGGCAGTTGTTTTTAACAATCGTTTGGCAGCCAGCTTTCTTACAAAAACAGATTCAATCATTCGACTTACCCTCTTTTAACACGTATTTAAAAAGAGGGTAAACGATACCTCTCCATTACTTGTACACGAGCTATGCTAACTTTACTTAGATCTTAATGACATAGGAACATAAAAGTCAGACTAGCAGTCGTTTATGATTACGGTATAGAAGAGGACCTTACTCATTCCTCCATTCAAAAGTACGTATACAAGTAGATGGATATACGGGTATATGTGTATTTTTGTATATGAATATATTTGTAGATATGTATATTCGGCTTTCTTGCAGCCCGCTTACTATAAAAAACTCAATTATAACAAGACTTAGCAATAAAAAAGTGATATGATGATTTTAACTATAACAAATGTCTACATGTATATTGTAGATAAAAAGGGAGAGTGCCTACAATGTCGAGACCATGTACTGTCGTTACTTTTGGAAATTTTAAAGGTGGGACGGGCAAAACAACGAACAGCACGATGATTGCTTACACACTATCAAACATGGGATATAAAGTTTTACTCAGCGACCAGGATCCCCAAGCGAATGCAACGAGCCTTTATTTGCGTACAAAAGCGCTTATATCGGATGAAATTGTTTCTTTTGACCGGACTCTTATGACAGCTATTCAAGCAGAAGATTTATCTAGTATCGTGACAGAAGTAAAGGAAAATCTATATTTGCTTCCAAGCTTCAGTGACTTTGCTCTTTATCCAAAGTTTCTGGAAAAGAAATTCCCTAATAATTTAGACCGTGTACAATACTTTTCTACATTATTAGAACCATTAAAGAAAGATTTTGATTTTATCTTTATTGATGTACCGCCAACGATCTCGGATATTACGGATTCGGCTCTTTATGCTTCTGATTTCGTAGTAGTCGTTCTTCAAACCCAGGAGCGCAGCTTACAGGGTGCTGAAATGTTTACAAAATATCTTCAATCATTGATTGATGACTATGATGCCCATATGGATATCCTGGGTATCCTGCCTGTTTTATTGAAAAATGGTGCGCCTGTGGATATTGCTACACTCGAAAACGCAAAAGAGATTTTTGGTGAGCACAATATTTTTGAAACGCTCGTAAAAAATATGGAACGCTTGAAACGCTACGATATTACCGGGATTTCAGATGAAGACATGCACGACAAAAAAGTCATGAAAAGCTATCGCGAAGTAACAGAAGAATTTCTTAAGCGCTGGGAACAAGAAGTAGGAGTGACTAATAATGTCTGATTTATTAAAGAAGAAACCCAATAAGCTCTTAAACAGAGGCAAGCAAATTACGCCTAACACGACTTTTTCTCTTGATAATGATAGTTTTAATAAACCTAGCATCGCTACAGACACAACACCGCCGGAAAAGAAAGAAACGCAAACAAAAAGAGTGCAGCAGCCGGGAACGACAACCGTTCGGGTTAGTACGACAACAAAAGAAAAGCTGAATGGCCTGGTTACATTAGGGATTGCAGAAAGCGTCGACAGTCTATTGGAGATCTTAGTAGAAGAATACCAGTCAAACTACCTTACTAAAGAACAAAAGAAACAGTATTCTTTAATACTCGACATCTATGCCAGCCGAAAAAAATAAAAGATACCCCCAGATAATTGGGGGTATCTTTTATTTTTTTCATCAAAATCGCCCAAAAAGGGCTCTTTTTTTATCCACAAGTGAATAAAAATAAAACGGTAGATTTATAGATGTGTGGATAAGTAGATTTATCTACTTATACTTTTGTAGACTTATCTACAATGTTAAAAGGTGAGCAAAGTTATCCACAGTGAAAAACCCTATTGTACCAAGGGTTGAAGCGTCTTAATGTATACATGTATACATTTTTCAATCATTCTATTTTATATACATAGTTACTCGTATACATGTATTTGCATATACATATTTACCATATTGCAAAACCGCCCCAAACCCTATTGCAGTGCGGGTTTTTATTGTTTACAATTTGAAATATCAACAGTTGTCCACAACCAAACAACAAAATGGGCAGCAGAGAATCTACAAAAATGAAAACTAAAAAATAAAAAGGCAAAAGCGTGTTGCAAAGATGCTACCAACATCTTTACAACCATTCACCGTGAACCACCCACGGTAAACACCTGCTTTTACCTTCTTGAATACCTCTATTTATATGTTTATTTTACGATAAATAGACGGTATTTTCAAGAGGTATCTTTCTGTTGCAGATCGACGGCGTGTTTACCGATAAACGGTAAATGCGCCTTTTTGTTTTCTGGAAACGGAGGCAAATAGCATGACTGCAAGTGTAGTAATTTCAGTGAGTGAATTTAAAGAGATGAACGATTATGTTCCGTTCGCTAAAACACATCAGGAACAGCAGGATATGAAGTTAACACTTTTAAAAATGGTTGAAGCCATCTACGGTGATCGGTATTACCGCTTAAAAGAAGGGACCAGAAAAGCGATCGATATGATGTGCTGGTTTGCAGCAGAGAAAGGCTTCTTTTTTGCCAGCGATGACTACCTGGCCGCCCGGTATGGCGTTACGGATAAAACAGTCCGCAATATTTCGAAAAAACTTCGGGATCATGGGGTGATTCAAACGATCTATCGGCGCTCCAGCACACAAAACGGTCTTAGTGCACCCATTCATTTATTCACAGCTCACCCTTATTTCGATCACTGGAAACAAGTTCTTCAACTGCCAGATTTCCAAGCTGATTTCCAAGCTGAAAAAGCTGAAATCCCTTGTGAGAGTAAGGCTGAACAGCCAAAAAAAGTTTCTACCAAGTATTTATCTTTTAATAAAAATCTTTTAAAGATCTTACGTAAGGAAAATCGTCTCGGTTACACCTTTACACCGAAAAACGTTCCACAAACATTTATCAAAGCTGTAAAACCATTTTTTGATGAAGCAGCGGACATCTACCATTTGTGGGGCAAAGCTATACTTGCTTATAAAAAGTTTAATCTTTCTCAAGTGCTTGAGTCTTATGAAGAAATGGTAATTGAAGCATTTAAACAATCTGTATTCGCTCATAAGCAAAGAAAAATTAGAAAAGATTTTAATGGTTATTTCTATGGCACTCTTGTACGCATGTTTACATACAAAAAACGCGAAGAAACGTTCACCAGTCATCCAACGATTTTTAACTGGCTGGAAGAAGAGGAAGAAAGCACAATTCCTCCTAAAGAAGTCAGCAGACAAAGCTGGCAGGAACAAATTAATCAGTTAATGCAAAAAGAAGATCAGCGTATTCAATTTCATCCAGACGAAATTCCTTATTAACAGCAGAATGTAGAAATTAACTATTTGCTTTTATAATGGTTTCTTAACAGAGAAAATATGTTTGCATATGAAGTGGTTCGTGGCTGCATGTTTACGAGAAAAGCATATGGTTATTTACAGCTGCTTAATTTTAATCGTGAAACGAGAGTAAAAGTGGCTGCTTTTCAATAGAATGCTGGCTTTTACAAGAAGTATAGAACGGTTTTGTGTCTGTAGTAGAGTAGTGCGCGCTTGTTTTCTTTGAAGAAAACGAGGATATAGCCGTGTTTCATAAATAATGTAATAAAAAAGCGTCATTTTATTATGGCCTACTATGAAGCAGGTTTATTAAGGGTGCAAATAAGATAGGATACCATCATGTTTTTTTGATGAGAAAAATACAGTTTTTTAAATAGTTACTTTATTTAGAATACAATATTTTACTGTTATTTTTCAACTAAAAATTCTGCATTTATGTTTAAAATTTACTGACAAAAGCAGAAGGATGCGTAGGATCAGCTATTTTATGAAACAAGTTGGACTTAACCTGCTTAATAAAGAAATGATGGTTCTTAAAACGCTCCCTTTGACTATAAGCACAGGGGGAAGTATTACTCAACAAGATAGCGCACGACCCTTGTTTGTTGTACTGAAGTATAAAGCCAAAACCAGGCTGTAGGGGCAGGGCGTCGTGTTTACCAGGTTCTTTATCCACAAAGAGTGAAGAAGATCCTTACTTAAGGCCGCACTGTAAAATGGGATAGTATGCGCATGTAAGAAATCGTTCTGCTTCTTTTTTTATATTCAATAGCAAGAGAATAATTCCGTTTTCTAATAAAGTTTAAACAGTATATTGATGTATGGACACTATGGTGTGCTAATCGTGACAAATAGTTTTTGATTTTCTCTCGTTTAGAAAATATCTGATCGCCCGCTTTTTGTTCCTTCACTCGTTCGAGACGAGAGGAGATATAGAGGAGTTAAGCAGCATTCCTTTTTTAAAAAGAAACGGATACTATTCCGTTCGTATAAGAAAGTTCCCGGATTAAATCTACATAATCAGAAAAGCAGAGCAGCCATGCTTGCATGCCAAGGATACAGGTACCAGCAGCAGGTCACTTTTTTATAGCAGCTCAAGAGTGATTCAGCCCTTTATCCAAACGGATCCGCCCGTTTTCTATTCACTGATATACAATGATACATATATACCAATCTACAAGTATTCTTGTATATGGATATATATGTATCATTGTATATATGTATATTGATATACATATATACACGATCTGTGCTATTTGCTTTTTCCTTTACACAAAAAAATATTGCAAAAAAGAAAGCGCTTTAATATAATGTGTTCAACACCAAGTCCTTTAAACAGTTTCGAGTTTTCAGAAATAACGTCAGTAAATCTGACAAATTCATTGTGCACGCTTATCGACCTCTGCATAATGAAGGTATTCCTTAAAAAACGGAAGCAAAGAATTTCAAATGGGAATTGTGGTATATACCAAAATAGATTTTCTGGTATATACCAAAAAATAAAAGGAGTGGATAATATGTTGAATTTCAGTCAAGAAAGGTATTTAAAGGTTACGGAAGGAGCGCTTTCCTTAAGAAGCCAGATTGAGCAGGCTGCTGATGAGATTTCAAAAAAAGGTTTTAAAAACATTTTTCTTCTTGGATCAGGCGGATCCATTGCTATCATGTATCCTTTTGAATACATGCTCAACTCACTTTCAACGATTCCTTCTTATGCTGAAATTGCGTCAGAATTCATGCTTCAAAACCATAAACAGTTTACAAAAGAGTCGCTCGTTATTTTATCTTCTTTATCTGGTACAACAGAAGAAACCGTAGCCGCTGCGGAATATTGTAAACAGCATGGGGTAACCTCTATTGGGTTAGTCGGTGAAATGGGAACACCGCTTGCCGGCCTTGTGGATTATCCAATTGCCAACTATGCAGAAAACGATTTTGCTGCCGATTCAATTAATTTACAAATGTATATGCTTGTTTTTCGTCTTATTCATAATCATGGGGAATTTGAGCAGTATGAGACATTTATCGATCAGCTTCAAACCATTCCAGAGCAGCTGATTAAAGTAAAAGAATTAACAGATCCTAAAGCAGCAGACTTTGCAGCTCGTTATAAAAATGAAGACTATCATATGCTCGTTGGATCGGGTACTGCCTGGGGCCGTACATATGCTTATGCGATGTGCGTGCTGGAGGAAATGCAGTGGATTCGTACAAAGTCCATTCATGCCGCTGAATTTTTCCATGGCACAATCGAATTAGTAGAAGAAGACTTAAGTATGATTCTCTTGAAATGTGAAGATGAAACACGCCCATTAATGGAGCGCGTGGAGCGGTTTGCGGAGAAATATACAAAGAAGCTGAGCATTTTTGATACAGCTGATTACCCGCTGGATGGAATCAGCCAAGAATTTAGAAAATATTTAGCTCCCCTCGTATTGGCCACCGCTTTGCAGCGAGTCAGCATTCATTTAGAAAAGCAAAGAGGGCATTCCTTAGAAACACGCCGCTATTATCGTACGGTAGCGTATTAAACACTTTCCCACTTTGGTCTATACCAAAGTGGGGGATATAAATGTAGAGGAGGATGGAAAATGAAAAAGGTACGTTTGGCTTCTTTACTATTGATGGTCGGGATACTCGCCGCCTGCGGAAATACGGAAGAAAAAGCAGAGCAAGCGTCAGCGAGCGGTGATACGCTGAAAGTTATTACAACAGCCGGTGGATATCCGTTTAATGCAACAAACCCAAGCACGAATGAGATAGAAGGATTTATGATTGACATTGCCAAGGAAGCAACAAAGCGGGCTGATATGGACATGGAAATCGTAACAGGCGAATGGAATTCACTCATTCCTTCTCTACAATCAGGCAAAGCGGATGTGATTGTGGATGGCATGTATATTACCGATGAACGAAAAAAAGAAATTAACTTCACTGATCCGGTTTTTGGATTTGGAGAAGGGCTGATTGTTCAGGAAGGCGACAAAACCACTGCTTCTCTTGAAGACTTAAAAAATAAAACGATCGGCGTTCAAATGGGCACATCGTTTAAAGACATGCTGGAAGAACAAAGCCCTGAATTGAATCTCGAAGTTAAAACCTACCAAACATTGGCTGATTTGCTGAAAGATATTGAATCGAAACGTATTGATGCTGCTCTTGCCGATAAACCGGCTTTTACGTACATGAAAAGCCAAAATCCAAACATGACCTATCGCATTGTAGACGAATATGTACCTTCTTTATCTGGTGAAATCGGACTTGGTGTGTCAAAAGAGAACACCGCTCTTGTTGAAAAGCTGAATACATCTATTGCAGAGATGAAAGAAGATGGAACGCTGACCTCTATCTATGAAAAATGGGGAGTAGAATGGGAGCAGCCGTAAGTGTAGCAAAACGGGTATTGAGCAGGAAAATCCTTTCTGTCATCAGGAAGGGTTCTGCCTGCTGTAATCTATAAAAGGAGCGGATAGATATGCAGGAAATCTGGTCAAATATTGTTCTTTTTAGCCCCAGACTGCTTGAGGGCACCCTGATTACAATTCAGTTAACAGCCATCTCTTTAATTTTTTCCTTGATCATCGGGCTTGCCGTTGCATTAGGTAAAATCACACATAACAAAACCATCAACCGAATTTGCAATTTCTATATTAGTATTGTCCGCGGCACACCTCTTCTTGTCCAACTGCTTTATGTGTACTTTGTTTTTCCGGATATCGGCATATCCCTAACTGCTTTTCAAGCGGCGATTGTCGCTCTTTCTATTAATGAAAGTGCGTATTTAGCTGAAACATTTCGGGCTGGCATCAAATCAATTCCAAAAGGACAGATGGAAGCTGCCCAGGCAATTGGGATGGACTACTCCCTGGCTATGCGGCGGATCATTCTGCCACAGGCCATTCGAAATGTGATTCCGGCGATTGGAAATTCGGCCATTGTGTTAATTAAAAACTCTTCTCTTGCTGCGGTTATCACAGTGACGGAACTGATGCATAATGGAAATCTGCTGGCTGCTTCTACGTATCAAAACATTCAAATCTTTACGATGGTCGCTATTGTATACTGGGTTCTTCACTATCCATTGTCTTTGTTTGTGGATTATTTAGAAAAGAGAGGAGCGGCTCACCATGTTACAAGTAACCAACATTAATAAATCTTTTCATGGCAAAGAAGTGATTAAAGGCATTGATCTCTCTATTCAAAAAGGAGAGGTCGTCGTGATTATTGGGCCGAGCGGAAGCGGAAAAAGTAC
The DNA here is from genome assembly GCF_032341995.1 of Domibacillus sp. DTU_2020_1001157_1_SI_ALB_TIR_016. Lineage (NCBI taxonomy): Bacteria > Bacillati > Bacillota > Bacilli > Caryophanales > Bacillaceae > Domibacillus > Domibacillus sp. DTU_2020_1001157_1_SI_ALB_TIR_016. Next base: position 603,135 of record NZ_CP135438.1, on the reverse strand, counting down.
ATTTTTGCGTATGATGAATGCGCTGGAATTTCCGACAGAAGGAGACGTATTGCTTGAAGGGGAATCGATTCTGTATCGAACCGTTGGAAACAAAAAAGTACCAAGAAAAGAAAAAGAGCTGAGCAAATTTCGGGCAGAAGTAGGTATGGTATTTCAAGGATTTCATTTGTTTGCTCATAAAACGGTATTAGAAAATATCATTGAAGGGCCTATGCGCGTACGCAAAGTCCAGAAAGAAACGGCTATTTTAGAAGCGGAGCGTCTTTTACAAAAAGTAGGGCTTGCGGATAAACGTGATCAATACCCCCATGCTCTTTCGGGCGGCCAGCAGCAGCGTATTGCGATCGCGAGGGCCCTTGCCATGAAACCGAAAATCCTTCTTTTTGATGAGCCAACTTCCGCTTTGGACCCTGAATTGGTCGGCGAAGTGCTGCTGGTAATGAAAGAACTGGCGAATGAAGGAATGACCATGGCCGTTGTGACACATGAAATGGGCTTTGCGCGGGAAGTAGGCGACCGGATTATTTTTATTGACCAGGGCGTCATCGTACAGGATGAACCGGCCCATCATTTCTTCCATATCAATAACAACAATGACCGGATTAAGCGATTTTTAAATACCATTTCCAGAAATGTTGTGTAACATTTTATAGCTGTTTAAATGAATCATTAAAAAAGAGGTGCTGAACATGAAAATCATTGGAGTGGGCGATAACGTTGTCGATTATTACAAAGACCGCGAGGAAATTTTCCCTGGAGGCAATGCAGTGAATGTAGCTGTGCTGGCCAAGAGATACGGAGCCAGCGCTGCTTCCTATATGGGGATTGTCGGAAATGACCGCTCCGCGGCACATTTACTGGAGAGCTTAACAGAAGAAAACATTGATATCTCGACCGTCCGGCAGGTATGTGGACCAAATGGCGAATCCGTTATTGCGTTAACAGAAGAGCTAGACCGTGTATTTGTCGGATCGAATAAGGGAGGCGTTCAGTCATCGGTCAGACTGAATTTTAATGAACAGGATCTTGCCTACATTGCGCAGCATGATATTCTGCATAGCAGTATGTATAGTCATACAGAAACCGATATTGCTTTACTATCCCAGCACATTCCGGTTTCGTTTGATTTTTCATTTAAATATGAAGAAGACTACCTGCAGCTTCTCTGCCCGCATGTAACCTACGCGTTTTTTTCGGGGAGTGAGCTGACAGAAGAAGAAGGCATTCGTCTGCTTCACCGGGCAAACGAGTTAGGCGCAGCTGTTTGTGTTATGACAAGAGGAGAAAAAGGAGCGATCGCTTTGGCAGATGGAAAGCTGTACAAGCAGGGAATCGTTCCAGCAGCTGTTGTCGATACACTCGGAGCAGGCGATTCTTTTATTGCCATGACATTGGTTGACTATTACGAGAATCGGGATATGGCCTCCGCTTTACAAAAAGCCGCACAAGCTGCAGCCGCCACTTGTGAATTCTATGGCGCTTTCGGATATGGCGTTCCTAAAAAAGAAGCAGAAAACATTTTATAAAAGTACACATGCTGTGAGTAGAATGCAAAGCCGTGCTTTCGTGGAAGGAGGACATCATGAAAAGCGAGGAAGCAGACATTCCTTATTACCAGCAGTTAAAAAAAGTCTTTATTAACCATATAAAAAACGGGAAATTGAGCTACGGAGATAAAATCCCTTCTGAAAGAGAGCTTGCAGATATCTATCAAGTAAGCCGGATGACAGCCCGGCATGCGGTTATGATGCTTGAAAGAGAAGGCTTTGTAGAAAGGAGGGTGGGGGCTGGAACTTTTATTACAAATGAACGAATCCGGTGGAACACTGTTACCGTTAACAGTTTTACAAAAGGCATGCAGGATAAAGGACGGGCTCCCTCCACCAAAACATTAATTATGGAGGAAAGAGAAGCAGACGCACAGACGGCAAAGCAATTAAAAGTGTCAGAAGGTGAGCGGCTTTTTTACTTGAAACGGCTTCGCAAAGTGGACAATATTCCATTAGCCATTGAAGTCAGCCAAATCCCTTATCGATACTGCCCTCAAATTGAACATTATATGGAAGATAATGTTTCTCTCTATCATGTACTCCATCAATATTTTGATATCCAGCTTATCCGCCAAAAACAATATATGAAAATATCTCTGGCTTCCCAGTCCGAAAGTACATTGTTGGGAGTTCCTGATTTAAGTCCTTGTATATCCATAGAAGGGCAGGCATTTGCAGAATCAGGTCAACCGATTGAAGTTTCACAAACGCTTGCAAGAGGAGACTTAGTGGAATTTTACTCGGAACCTTCAAACCCATAAGGAAGTGTAGATCCGTTTTGGTAAAAAGGAGGCGGGCATGATGATGAAATCTTTATTTTTTCAGTAAACCGATCCAACACTTTAAAACAGCAGGGGAACTGACAGGCCTGACAATTGCCTGCTTCTTATTTGCATTCGGCACCAATCAGCTGCTGACGCCAGCTGAACTTCTGGCTGGCGGACTGGGTGGTATTTGTGTGATTTTTTATCATTTATTTGGGTGGCCAATCGGTACTCAGTATTTTTTATTCAACGTGCCGCTGCTTGTACTTGGGTATCTTCATATTGGCAAAAAGTTTATTGTGTATACTATTTATTCGGTGATCGTTTCTTCCATTTTCTTTGATTGGATACCGGTTGAGCCGATATGGACAGAAGATGTGATGCTGAATGCGGTTTTCGGTGCTATTATTTCAGGAATCGGCGCTGCCGTTATTTTGAGGCTGGGTGGATCTGTTGGCGGTTTGGACATTTTATCCCGGGTGATGGCCAAGTACTTTAATATAACGATAGGAAAGTTCGGGCTGATTTTCAGTGCGTGCATCGTCCTAATTTCAGCGCTCCTATTCGATGCCCAGTCTGCTATGTATACCATTATTTCTTTTTTTGTCGGCACGAAAACATATGATGCGATTTTGAGTATTGCTGAAAAAAGCACGGTGTTGATTGTGACGGACCAGGGAGATGAAATTTCTTCTACATTAAACCGTCTTTTTAACCGGGGCATCACTTCCTGGAAGGCATATAGTGATGCGGAAAGAACGGTGCTGCTGTGTGTGATTATTAATATTGAATGGTCGGAATTAATTCGTGTCGTAAAAGAA